>DATIXY010000075.1:0-6472 GCA_035518115.1 Gaiellaceae bacterium
GAATCGTGTCGAACGGCGGCCGAAGCTCGCCCAGCCGCCGGTCGACGTCCCCGACCAGCACCTCGTCGTAAGCCTCGCGCGCGAGGGCGGCCGCCTGCTCGTCGAGCTCGATCCCGACGAGGCTCGTCGCCCGGTCTCTGATCGCGCGGCCGACGCCGCCCGCCCCACAGCCGACGTCGAGCACTCGCCCGAGCGAAGCGGGGAGCAGTGCGACGAGCTCGGGCCGCCGCTGGCCGTAGTAATCGTCGGGCTTCCGCCCAGCTGACGAATCCTTCATGGGGCCTCGGTACGCTAATCCTCACGATGGCCTCGGACGAGTACGCGTGGAGCGAGAGCGCACTGCAGGCGGCGCGAACCGAGTTCGGCGATGCGTTCGCGGGGCGGACGTGCCTCGTCACCGGCGCCGACGGGTTCATGGGGAGCCACCTGACCGAGGCGCTGGTCCACATCGGCGCCCGCGTGATCGCCTTCGTCCGCGCGACCTCCTCCGGCGCGCTGAACAACATCGGCCACCTTCGCCGCGACCTCACCGTCGTGTTCGCAGACCTGACCGACCGGACATCGGTCGACTACTGCGTCCGCGACCATCTCGTCTCGGCGCCCGACCGGCCGTACGTCTTCCACCTGGGCGCGCAGGCGCACGTCGGCGAGTCGTGGCACCGGCCTTACGAGACGGTGATGGCGAACACCGTGGGCACGCTGAACCTCCTCCAGTCGATGGTCGACCACGGTGTCGCGCTCGAGAAGTTCGACACGGCCGGCACCTCGGAGGAGTACGGCAACGTGCGCGAGGCGGTCGCCCACCACCACGACTTCGACGAGCTCGGCAGCCTGATCCTGCACGAGCGCTCGCCGATCAACCCGAAGTCGGTGTACGCGACCGCGAAGGTCGCCGCCGACTTTCTGACGATGAACTATCACGACGCCTACGGCATTCCCGGCGTCGTCACGCGGATGTTCAACAACTACGGCCCGAGACAGAACCCGCGCTACGTCACGGGAACGATCATCACCCAGGCGCTCACGCGTCCCGAGATCGAGCTCGGCGCGCTGGAGCCGCTTCGCGACTTCTGCTTCTGCACCGACGGCGTGCGCGGGCACCTGACGGTCGCTGCACGCGGCCTGCCCGGCGACGTGTACGTGTACGGCCAGGGCGAGAACATCGCGATGCGCGACTGGTGCGACCTGATCCTCCGAATCGGCCGCGAGAACGGGTTCTGGGGCGACGACCGCGAAGTGGTGGTCGACGAGCGCCGGCTGCGGCCGGGGGCCACCGACGTGATGGCGCTGCGCGTCGGCTACGAGAAGCTCAACCGCGAGACCGGCTGGGAGCCGCGCGTCTCCTGGGAGGAGGGTGTGCTGCGGACGATCCGCTGGTACGCCGACCACCGCGCCAGCTGGATCGGCCGGGTCGACTGGCTCGCGAACGCCTCCGTCCCGGCGACGTGAGCGTCGTCATCGAAGACCAGGTGCGGCGGCGTGACGGGATCGCCTTCGCGACGACGGTCGCCGACTCCGCGTACCGGGCGCGGTGGGACGACGAAGCCGCCGAGAACCACGTCCGCTCGGCGATCGCCAACGGCCCGAGCGAGGCGCCGAGTGACGAGGCACTGACCGCGAAGGTGGCACCGCTCTGGGGCCGCTTCCCCGAGGGGCTGCATGTGCCGTCCGTCCTCGACGTCGGCGCCGGCTACGGGAGGATCGACCTCTACCTGGCTCGCGAACGGCAGCTGACGTGCGACTCGCTGTGCGCCGTCGACATCTCAGCGACGATGCTCGAGCACCTGATCTCCTACCGCGAGCGCTTCGACGTGTTCCCGGGCGCGGAGGTGCAGGCGATCTGCGCCTCGGCCGACGAGCTTCCGATCGCGGATGAGTCGATCGATCTCGCGATCTCGAGCGCCGTCTTCCTGCACATGGGCAAGTCGTTCGTCCGCCGGGCGGTGCGCGAGATCGCGCGCGTGCTGCGACCGGGCGGGGCCTTCGTCTTCGACGGCGCGTTCCCCAACGGGCACAACCCGTCGAACTGGCCGCCGCGCTTGAAGCCGCCCCGCCTGCGCAACCCGAACGCCCTCAAGTACTGGAGCCGACGCGAGGTCGAGCGCCTGCTTTCCGACAGCGGCCTCGCGTCACGCGCGGGCGGCTACCGCCTCGAGCCCACGCGCTACGCGGTGCTTCCGAAGACGATCGGGCCGGTCTCCGTCCCGTTCGCCCGCCGCGTCAACGACGCGCTCGGCACACCGGCCCGGCTCGAAGACCTACTCGCAGTGTCCTACAGCGCGTACAGCCCCGGAGCGATCGCGGTATGAGGACGCTCGTCACCGGCGGGTCCGGGTTTCTCGGCTCCCACCTCGTGGAGCTCCTCGAGGCGCGCGGCCACGACGTGACGGTGCCGCGCAGCGCGGACTATGACCTGACACGCGCCGACGACGCCGAGCGGCTGTTCGACGACGCGCAACCCGACCTCGTGTTCCACGTGGCCGCGCTGGCCGGCGGCATCAACGCGAACCGTGTGGCGCCCGGAAGGTTCTGGTACGCGAACCTGCTGATGGGCGCGTTCGTGCTCGAGCAGAGCCGCGTGCACGGCGTCGAGAAGCTGGTGATGCTGGGGACGATCTGCGAGTACCCGAAATTCGCACCGGTGCCGTTTCACGAGGACGACCTCTGGAACGGCTTCCCGGAGGAGACGAACGCGGCGTACGGCATCGCCAAGAAGGCGCACCTCGTCGGAGGCCAGGCCTACCGCGACCAGTACGGCCTCGACGTCGTCCACCTCCTGCCGGTGAACCTGTACGGGCCGCGCGACAACTTCGACCTCGAGACCTCGCACGTGATCCCGGCGCTGATCCGCAAGATGACGGCCGGTGAGAAGCGCGTGACGCTTTGGGGCGACGGCTCGCCGACCCGCGAGTTCCTCTTCGTCGAGGACGCAGCCCGCGGGATCGCAGTCGCCGGCGAGAGGTACGAGGGCCGCGAGCCGGTCAATCTCGGCTCGGGGGCCGAGATCTCGATCCGCGACCTGGCGGAGCTGATCGCGGATCTGACGGGCTTCGACGGCGAGATCGAGTGGGACACGACCAAGCCGAACGGCCAGCCGCGCCGGCAGCTCGACGTGTCCCGTGCGCGCCAGCTCTTCGGCTTCGAGGCTACGACCTCCCTGCGCGACGGGCTCGAACGGACGATCGCCTGGTACCGGGCAAACGCCGCCGCGACGGCCGTCTGACGATGAAGCACCTGACGCGCCTCGGGCTCCGCACACCGGGCACGCTGCTCGGGCCGCTTGCGGGCGCCGAGGTCGTGGCGGTCGCCGTGCTGGCCGCAGCGCGTCCGAACGCCGGCACGAGCGCGGTGGTGATTGCCCTCGTCCTCGCGCCCGTCGCGGTCTGGACGGTGGTCGCGATCTCCGAGCGGATCGCCGGAACGTCGTTCGCGGTCGGGGCGGGCGTCGTCTACGTGCTCCTTCCCTTCGCCGCCCGGCTCTTCTTCTACGGCTCGTTCGTCGCCGTCTACACCCGCGTCGTCGCCCCCGCACTGGTCGGCCTGCGCGCGCCGGCCTGGTTCGCGCTCGGCATCGGGATCGCGCTGGTCGTGGCACTCGCGCCGGAGCGGATCGCGGGTGCGCTCGGACTGGCGGCGCTGATCGTCGGGCTCGTCGCGTGGGCCGACACCGACTGGACGACCCTGTACGACAACTTCCACGAGACGGTCTGGAGCCCGACGCTGCTGTCGCTCTTACCGTTCGCCTGCGTGCTGGCGGTTGCCCTGCGCAAGCCCTGGTTTGCTGCCTCGCTCGGCGGCTGGATCGGGTTCTTCATCCTGCACGGCGTGCAGCGGCCCTACGCGACCGGGGCGTTCTGGCTCTCGCTCGCCGCGGCGACGCCGGCCGCCGCGATCCTGCTCACCTCGTTGGCGCTGCTGGTGCCGCGGCTCGGCTCGGCGAAGGCGCCTGCTCCTCCGGTGGGCCCGCCGCACGAAGCTCGCTGATCTCCAGCTCGAGCAGCGCCACGCGCTGGGCGAGGATCACGTTGTCGTCGGTGACCTTCGAGAGCACCGTCGAGTAGTGGAGGAGAACGGCGAGGATGAAGAGCAGCGCGACGGCGAAGAGCACCGCGGGCGGATAGGTCTCGACGCCGACCCAGCCGGCGATCGTGTTGAGGCCGCCCCGCCACGCGGAGAGGACCACGAGCACGACACCCGTGAGCACCCAGAGCAGCGCGTAACGCTCGCGCAGGCGCCGCGACCGGATCAGCTCGAAAACGACGCCGAGCAAGAGCAGCGACGCGAGCGTCGCGGCGATCGAGACCTTCAACGGTGTCTGTCCGGCGAGGATCATGCGTCCTCGAGTGGAGTTGCACGCCGGCGGAACATCGCGACGGCGACCGCGAGCAGCACCTTCGTCATGTAGTAGACGGAGCGCAGCGCCGTGATCGAGGAGTTGCCGTGCGCGCGCTCGCGCATGGTGACGGGGACCTCGGCGAGCCGCAGCCGGTGCTTGTGCAGCATCACTGCCGCTTCGACCTCCGGGTAGTCGTGCGGGTAGTCCTGGGCGAACAACGCAATCGCGCGCCGGTTGAGGACCTGGAACCCACTCGTGGTGTCGGTGACCCGCTGGCCCGTCAGCAGCGAGACGGTGCCGGCGAGGATGCGGATGCCGATCCGCCGAACGCCCGACGAGCGGTACCCGCCCGGCCCGGCGAAGCGCGAGCCGACGCAGATGTCGGCCTGGCCGGCGAGCACCACGGGCATCAGTGCGGACAGCTGGCTCGGATCGTGCTGCCCGTCGCCGTCGACGCGCGCGACGAGGTCGTAGCCCCGGGTGAAGGCGTACCGGAACCCGGTCTGCACCGAGCCGCCGATCCCCAGGTTGTAGGGAAGCCGGACGACGCGGGCGCCATGCGCCGCAGCGTTCTCGGCGGTGTTGTCGTGCGATCCGTCGTCGATCACGAGCACGTCGAAGGTCGGGTCGAACGCCTTGATCTCGTCGATCACCCCGCCGATCGCGCGCTCCTCGTTGAGCGCAGGGACGATCGCGAGCTTCTTCACGCCGCCACTCCGATGCCGATCAGGTCGATCACCTGGCGCGCGCGGTGCCGGTACGTGTGCTCGTCGAGGATGCGGGCGCGGGCGCGCCGACCCATCTCCTCCGCCTGCGCCGGGTCGGCGAGCAGCTCGCGGTACGCGGCGATCGCCTCGTCGGCGCTCTCGACGACGAGAAGCTCGGAGCCGGGCTCGAACCAGCGGTCGATCCCGTCGTACGGGTTCGACACGATCGCCGCCCCCGAGGCGGCGAGCTCGAACGGGCGGCAGGACGAGGAGGCGTAGACGGTGGCGTGCGACCGCCGCGTGATGCAGAGGTTGACGTTCGCCGCCGAGATGGCGCGCGAGAATGCGTTGAAGGGAACGTCGCCGATCGTGCGCGCGTAGCCGACGTCGCCCTGGAAGTCGCGGCCGCCGAGCGCGAAGTCGGCGTCCGGCAGGGCGCGCGACGGCTGACCGATCATCGCCTCCACCCACTCGCGCCGGAACTTGTCCCCGTAGCCGTAGAAGAAGACGTCGTACTCCTTGTCCACCTGCTGCGGCGAGAAGAAGTCGGGATCGGCCCCCCAGAAGACCGTCTCGACGCGCCGCGCGCCCAGGTCGAGCAACCGTGCGCCGGCTCCCTCGGAGTTCGAGATGACGAGGTCGTACTCGCCGGGGTCTGCGTCGTGGTACCAGTTGAAGCCGGTGTCCATGCCTCCGAACTCCGGAAGGCTCATCGGCGCGTCGCCGTCGTAGAAGACGACCGGGACGTCGAAGCGCGCGCGCAGCGCCGACGGGATGCCGCGCAGGTGCGACATCGGCACCGTGAAGACGATCACCGCGTCCGGCCGCTCGCGCTCGACGAGCGTCTCGAGGTGCCTGCGCCATCGTGGTGTCACCCAGCGCCAGATCAGCTCGCGCGTCATGCGATCGCCGAGCCCGTCCTCGGGGTTCTCCTCCGCACGGCGCAGGTAACGGTCGCCCTTGACGCGCGCGACGGTGTCACGCAGGCGTGCGAATGACTCGCCCTCGACGAAGGTCGGGTTCGGAGCGGTCCGCCACCACGGCGACTCGACCGGCCGGCCGCGGTACGGCGTGACGATCAGCTCCGCTCCCGCCTCGTACAGGCCTTTCCAGAGCTGCCACCACGCGGGCGTACAGCCGTAGCGGAAATCGAGGTCGACGGCCGAGGCGACGGCGAGGATTTTCGGCGCGCGCAACGTGCGGGAAGTGTGGCAGACGGCCGTTACGGCACGGTAAGGGGCTCCGGGGGATAGGTGGGCGTGGCGGCTCCAAACGCCTCGGACCGTCACAGCCAGCGATCGGTCGCTGCGGCTACGGGCGGTTCGTCGCACGGCGCCCCGCGTTCGTCGCGGCGGCATCGGAGCTCCGAGGTCGGTTACCAGCGGTGAGTGGTCGCCGGTGTGGTGGGCTCGGGTGGGTAGGACGGTCG
>DATIXY010000076.1:0-64673 GCA_035518115.1 Gaiellaceae bacterium
GCTCGCGCCGACCAGCAAGTCCGAGCTTCGCGTTACGGTGAAACACCTGGCCCTCCTTTGAGCGTGAGTCCCGGAAGACCCACAGCCTCGAAGGAGGGCCGGATATCAGCTCAACCGTTCACAACCTCTGTAGGCAGGACATCTAGTCGGGAAGAGAACCTACGGTCACCCAGGTGCCGGGCACATCGTCGTTCAGGGTTCGCAGCCGGTCGCGGCCGGAGCCGGGCTTGGCCCGGCGGGAGGCCCGGCACACGTTCCGCGGTGTCGCGCGATGAAGAAGGGGGTCAATGGGGGAAACATGGTTTCCCCCATCAGCGGGGCCCGCCGGCGATGTAGATCACCTGGCCGGAGACGTAGCTCGCATCGTCCGAGCAGAGGAAGGCGATCGTGCCCGCGACGTCCTCGGGGAGGCCGACGCGCCGCAGGGGCGTCTGGCCCGCCGCCGCTTCCTTGAACTGCTCGAACGGCACGCCGATCCGCTCCGCGGTCTGCTCGGTCATCGCGGTGACGATGAATCCCGGCGCGACGCAGTTCACGTTGACGTTGAACGGGCCGAGCTCGATCGCGAGCGTCTTCGTCATCCCCTGCAGGCCCGCCTTCGCGGTGGAGTAGTTCGTCTGCCCGCGGTTCCCGAGTGCGGACACCGAGGAGATGAACACGATCTTGCCGCTCTTCTGCTCGACCATGTGCCGCTGCGCGATCTGTGCCGAGAGGAACGAGCCGCGGAGATGCGTGTCGATCACCGCGCCGAAGTCGTCGTCGCTCATCTTGAAGAGCAGGTTGTCGCGGGTGATCCCTGCGCAGGTGACGAGAAAGTCGAGCGTTCCGCCCAGCTCGACCGCGGCGGCCACCGCCGACTCGACGTCCGCGCGTGAGGTCACGTCGCAGCGCACCGCCCGTCCACCGATCGCGGCCGCGGTCTCGGCGGCCGACTCCTCGTCGTAGTCGGCGACGACGACGCGGGCTCCCTCGGCCGCGAACCTGGCGGCCGTGGCTGCGCCGATCCCCTTCGCTCCGCCGGTGACGAGGGCGGTCTTGCCGTCGAATCTCACCGTGCGACCTTATACGGTGACGACGTGGAGCTCCGCGAGATCCTCGCCAGGCGGCGCATGCACCGCGCGTTCGACCCGGCGCCGGTCCCGGACGACGTGATCGAGCGCGTCGCCGGCGTGATCCGGCGCGCGCCTTCCGGCGGCTTCTCCCAGGGGTCGAGCATCGTGGTCGTGACCGACGACGAGCAGCGCGCCGCGATCGCTCGTGCCTTCGGCGACGAGCACTACTCGCGAAACGGCCGGAACTACCTCGCCGATGCGCCGGTGCATCTCGTGATCTGTGCGAACGAGTCCCTCTACCACGCGCGGTACAACGAGGCGGACAAGCTCGCGGCAACCGGCGGCGTCGAAGTGACCTGGCCCGTTCCGTACTGGTTCGTCGACGCGGGCGCGCTGATGATGCTCGTGCTGCTCGCGGCGATCGACGAGGGCCTCGCGAGCGCGTTCGTCGGCCACCCCGATCAGAAGCGGATCTTCGACGAGCTGCTAGGGCTCCCCGAGGACGTCGTCCCGATCGGGCTTGCAGTCATCGGGCAGCCGGGCGACGACCCGCCCGCGGGGTCGCGCCTCGCCTCGCGGCGCCGGCGACTCGACGACCTCGTCCACCGGGACCGCTGGTAGCTATCGCCTCGGCGGCTCGAGCTCGACGGGCCCGTACTTCGCGCGTACCTCGTCGACGAACGCGGCCAGCGTGTCGGCGATCCCGGCGTCCGCGATCTCGAGGACGTTCTCGGCGTTCTTCTCGCCGCTCCGCGAAAGGTTGAAGGAGCCGACGAATGTCGTGTCGTCGCACACGCAGATCTTCGCGTGCATGAAGTCGTGCACCGTCCCGGCGCCGTAAGGTGTCGAGTTCTTCCCCGTGAACGGGCCCGCCATCACGTGCTCCAGCAGCGGAAGCTTCCAGTAGATGTTCCTGTTCACGCTCCACTGCTGGACGACCTCGCGGATCTGCGTCGCATCGACGCAGCCGGCGACGTCGACCGTTCTGTCGGCGATCACCTGAGCGAGCGTGCCGAGCACCGGACCGGTCGTGATCACGGGCGAGCAGATCCGCACGCGCCTTCGCGCGCGGCGGATCAGTTTCGAGATGCGCGCCGACAGATCCTCGCCGTGGCCCGGTGTGAACCAGGCTCGGAGGCCGTTCGCGTCGCGCGGGTCGACGAAGCCGCTCTTCATCACGTCGGCCGTTGCCCACAGCTGCTCGAAGTCGAGCTCGTAGGCCTTCGCGATCCGAGGGTCGCCCGGAACGACGACGATGACGTTCTCCTGGCGCGACCACGAGTCGTCGGTCCAGTTCATCGAGCCGGTCCACACGTCCACGCCGTCGCGCACGACGTACTTGTGGTGCATCAGATCGGGGATGCCCGCGATCGCCTTACCCTCGACGGGCAGGCTCGCGATCAGCTCGACGTCGGGCTCCGACGGCGGCGGCACCGGCATCGGCGCCGGATGGTCGACGTTGTAGGTGAAGCGCATCCGCACGCCGCGCCGGTGCGCGCTCTCGATCGCCTCCGCGACGATCGTCTTGGTCGCGTCGCCGAGGTTGAAGTCGTACTGCGCGAAGTCGAGCGTCGATTTCGCACCGCCGATGAACTCGGAGACCATCTGCGCGATCTCCGGCGGCTGCTGGCCGCCGTCGGTCAGAGTCCTGATCTGGATGTGCTCGTTCATCGACCGGTTGATCGCGGCCCGGATCGGGCAGACGTGGAACTTCTACCGGGACGGGGAAGGGGCCGACGTGCGTGCGCGCCGGCTCGCCGGCTACCTCGAGGCCCGCGCGGACGCGCCGATCCTGCTCGTCGGCGAGGCGCCCGGTTACCTCGGAGCCTGCATGTCAGGCATCCCGTTCACGTCGGAGCGGCAGCTGACCGGGCGGGGGCCGGCCGAGGCGACGGCGACGGTCGTGCAGGCCGCGCTGGCCGAGCTCGGGCTGGCCGACCGGGTGCTGCTCTGGAACGTCGTGCCGACCCACCCGGGGACTCCGTCCTCGAATCGGCGCCCGACCGCGGCCGAGGTCCGGGAGGGGCGGGAGTTCGCTCGCGAGCTGGCCCGGGGCCGGCGCGTTCTCGGCGTCGGGCGGCTCGCAGCCGAGGCGCTCGACGCCCCGTACATCCGCCATCCGAGCCGGGGCGGGGTGGCGGCTTTCCGAAGCGGGCTGCTACAGTTGGCGCCCGGCGGACGCCTGGTCCGCCACTTCTTCGCATGAAGACGTACAACGCCAAACCGGGCGAGATTCAGCGCGACTGGTATCTCGTGGACGCCGAGGGAAAGACCCTCGGCAGGCTCGCGACCCAGATCGCCGAGCGGCTGCGCGGCAAGGGCAAGCCGCAGTACACGCCGCACGTCGACACGGGCGACTTCGTGGTCGTCGTGAACGCCGAGAAGATCACGGTCACCGGGAAGAAGCTCGACGAGAAGATGTACTACAGCCACTCCGGCTATCCCGGCGGGCTCCGGGAGCGCACGCTTCGCGAGCAGCTCGACCGGCAGCCGACCGAGGTGCTGCGCAAGGCGGTCAAGGGCATGCTCCCGCGCAACCGCCTGGGCCGTGCGCAGCTGACCAAGCTCAAGATCTATGCCGGCGCCGAGCATCCGCACGAGGCGCAGGCCCCGACCAAGATCGAGGTGTAGATGTCGACTCCGGCTCAATACCGCGGCACCGGCAAGCGCAAGACGTCCGTGGCGCGGGTGATCCTCCGGCCCGGCGACGGCGCCACCTGGGTGAACGGCAAGAAGCTCGAGGAGTACTTCCCGCGGCTCTGGCACCGCGTCGTCGCCACTGCCCCGCTGAAGACGGCGGAGGTCGAGGGGCAATACGACCTGCGCGTGCGCGTGCACGGCGGCGGTCCCTCCGGGCAGGCCGGTGCGATCCGCCACGGTGTCGCCCGCGCCCTCGTCGAGGTCAACCCGGACCTGCGCGTCCCGCTCAAGCGAGCGGGCTTCCTGACGCGCGATGCGCGCATCGTCGAGCGCAAGAAGGCCGGGCTCCACAAGGCCCGCAAGGCGCCCCAGTTCAGCAAGCGGTAGCCGCGCCTCTCTTGGCGCGCAGGTACTTCGGCACCGATGGTGTCCGCGGCGTCGTGGGCGAGTCGATCACGCCGGAGCTCGTCGAGCGGCTCGGGCGGGCGGCATCGCTCTGGACCGGTGCGGCGAAGGTGTTCGTCGGCCGCGACACGCGCGCCTCGGGGGTGGAGCTCGAGCAGGCGTTCGCGCGCGGCGTCATCTCGGCGGGCGGCGACTGCATCCTCGGGGGGGTCCTGCCGACTCCGGCGGTGGCACTGCTCGCGCTCGATCTCGGCGTCGTCATCTCCGCGTCGCACAACCCGCCCGAGTACAACGGCGTCAAGTTCTTCGACCGTCGAGGCCGCAAGCTCTCAGACCGCTCGGAGGAGCAGATCGAGGCGATGCTCGCCGCCGCGCCGGCCGTCGACCAGGGGCGGGCCGAGCACGTGGAGATCGCCACCGACTCGTACCTCGAGCACGTGCTCGAGCGGTTCGGCACCGACCTCGCCGGGCTGCGGGTCGTCGTCGACTGCGCGAACGGCGCCTACTCGGGCCTTGCGCCGGCCGCCTTCGAGCAGTGCGGCGCCGAGGTGGTGGCGATCGGCGTCGAGCCCGACGGCACCAACATCAACGTCGGTTGCGGCGCGACCGACACCGCCCTGTTGCAGCGCACGGTCGTCGAGCGCGGGTTCGACCTCGGGATCGCGTTCGACGGCGACGGCGACCGCATGCTCGCGGTGGACGAGAACGGGTCGCTCGTCGACGGCGACCAGATCGTCGCCGTGCTCGCGCTCGACCTCGGCGTCGACATGGTCGCCGTGACCGTTATGGCGAATCTCGGTCTGCACGAGCTGATGAGCGAGCACGGGATCCGTGTCGTGACGACCGACGTCGGCGACCGCTACGTGCTCGAGGCGCTCGAGCGCGAGGGCGGCTTGCTCGGCGGGGAGCAGTCGGGCCACATCATCTACCTGCGCGATCACGTCACCGGCGACGGGCTCGCCGCCGGACTGCTGCTCTGCGGCGCGCTGCGCGGGCGAACGCTCAGCGAGACGGCGGCCGTGATGCAGGTCTTCCCTCAGGTGAAGGAGAACGTGCGCGTCGAGGCGCGCGAGTTGACTCCCGGCCTCCTCGCCGAGGTCGAGCGTGCCAACGAGGAGTGGGGCGGGGAGGGGCGCGTCCTCGTTCGCCCGTCCGGGACGGAGCCGGTGATTCGCGTGCTCGCCGAGGCCCGCGACGCGGAGGCCGCCGAAGAGGCCTGTGCTAGGATCGCGGCTCTCGTCCGACGAGAGCTCGGCTGACCGTTCCGACGTGGGAGCGGGCCCCCGGCCGGGCTTTTCCGTTTCCTAGAGCCGTTTTCGGCACTTCGCGTCCGGGTAGAGGAGGCGACGAACATGTGCGGGATCATCGGTTACATCGGCCCTCGGGCCGCACAGCCGCTCCTGGTGCGCGGCCTCGAGCGCCTCGAGTACCGGGGGTACGACTCGGCCGGGCTCGCCCTGCTCGAGGAGGACGGGCTCGAGTACCTGCGCGCCGTGGGCAACCTCCAGAACCTCAAGGACGCCGCCGAGGGGCGCGGCTCGCTCGCGACGACGGGCCTCGGCCACACGCGCTGGGCCACGCACGGCGCCGTGACCGAGCAGAACGCGCATCCGCTGACCGCCTGCGACGACAGCCGCCTCGCGATCGTGCTGAACGGCATCATCGAGAACTACCGCGAGCGCCGCGAGGAACTGCTCGAGGCCGGCCACACCTTCAGCTCGGAGACCGACGCCGAGGTCGTGGCTCACCTGATCGAGGACGCCTACGCGGGCGACCTCGTCGAGGCGGTTCGCGCGGCGTACGTTCGGCTCGAGGGCCATTTCACATTTGTGGTCATCCATCGCGACCATCCGGGCGAGCTCGTCGGCGTTCGCAACCAGACGCCGCTCGTCGTCGGCCTGGGCGAGGGCGAGAACTTCCTCGCGTCGAACCTCGCGGCCTTCCTCGCCGAGACGCGGCGCGTCGAGTTCCCCGACGACGGCCACATCGCACGCATCACCACCGAGGGCGTGACGTACGTCGACGCGGCGACCGGCGATCGCGTCGGCCACGACACGGTCGAGGTCGACTGGGACGATGCGGCTGCCGAGCGATCGGGCTACGAGACGTTCATGCTCAAGGAGATCTACGAACAGCCCGAAGGTGTCGCCGAGACGATCGGCGACCGCGTCCGCCACGGGCACCTAGTGCTCGAAGGGCTCGGGATGAACGAGGACGAGCTGCGGAACCTGCGCCGCATCGTCATCGTCGCCTGCGGCACGGCGTACCACGCCGGCGTCGTGGGGCGTTACGCGATCGAGGAATGGGCGCGCGTGCCCGTCGAGCCCGATGTCGCGAGCGAATGGATCTACCGCAACCCGGTGATCGACCCGGGGACGCTCGTCATCGGCATCTCGCAGTCGGGCGAGACGCGCGACACGATCCAGGCGATGAAGCTCGCGCGGGAGAAGGGCGCGCGGACCGTCGCGATCACGAACATGATGGGATCGCAGATCACGCGCGAGGTCGACTCGGTGCTGTTCACTCGCACCGGGCTCGAGGTCGGGGTTGCCGCCTCGAAGACGTTCACGGCGCAGGTGGCGCTGCTGTTCCTGATCGGGCTCAAGCTCGCTCAGGAGCGCGAGACGCTGCCGCCGGCGGAGATCGAGTTCATCCTCGACGAGGTCTACGACCTGCCGCGGAAGATGCAGCGGTTCCTGGACGGCGACCATCCGATCGAGGAGATCGCCCAGCGCCTGCACGACCGGCCGTTCTTCCTGTATCTCGGCCGGCACGTCGGGCTGCCCGTCGCGCTCGAGGGCGCGCTGAAGTTGAAGGAGATCTCGTACATCCCGACCGAGGCGTACTCGGCCGGCGAGATGAAGCACGGGCCAATCGCGCTGCTCGAGGAGGGGACCCCGGTTGTCGTCGTGGCGACGCGCATCCACGTCTACGACAAGATCGTCTCGAACATCCAGGAGACGAGAGCGCGCGGCGCGCACGTGATCGCGATCGCGACCGACGGCAACGAGGACATCCAGCATCACGCCGACGACGTCATCTACGTGCCCCAGTCGCCGGCGTTCCTGCAGGCCGCGCTGGCGATCCTGCCGTTGCAGCTCCTCGCCTACCGGATCGCACGGCTGCGCGGACTGAACGTCGACCAGCCGCGCAACCTCGCGAAGACGGTCACCGTCGAGTAGCGACCGTCTCGCGCGCCGTCTGGACGAACGCGCGGGCCGCCGGCGAGCTGTAGCGGTCGCGGTGCTGGGCCACCGCGATGATGCGTGGCGGCATCGGCTCGCCGAGCTCGACGATGGCGATCCCCCGATCGGCTGCGTCGACGGTCAGCCGCGGCATCACCGCGACGCCCATCCCGGCCGCGACGAGCCCCTGGATGGTCGGATTGTCGTTCGACCGAAACGCCCACTCCGGCTCGATGCCCCTCGACCTGAACGCGGCGGCGATCGGCGCCACGCCGTGCTCGTCGCGGAAGCCGATCAGGGGCTGTGCGGCGACCTCGCGCAGGGTCGGGCGGTCGTCGGCGAGCGGTGAGCCTACGGCGACGATCACGACGTAGGGGTCGTGCAGCAGCTCGATCGTCTCGAGCGGCGCGTCGCCGACGGGAAGCTGGACGAAGCCGACGTCGATCTCCCCCGTCTCGATCGCGCGGACGATCCCGTCGTCCTCGAGCTCGTTGAGCATCACGTCGACGTTCGGCCGCTGCTCCGCGAACCGCCGCATCACCTCGGGCAGGAGGCGTGCACCGACGGACTGGAAGGAGCCGACCCGGAGCGTCCCGGCCTCCCCGGCGCGGAGCGCGTGGAGATCGGCCTGTGCCGCGTGCAGGCGGCTGATGATCGAGTCCGCATGGCGGAGCATCAGCGTGCCCGCCTCGGTCAGCGAGACCGGCCGCGGCCCTCCGGGCCGCTCCACGAGCCGCTCGCCGACGATCCGCTCGAGCGTCGCGATCTGCTGGCTGATCGCCGACTGGGTATAGCCGAGCCGCTCGGCGGCCCGGCCGAACGAGCCCTCCTCGGCGACCGCCCGCAGGGCGGCGAAGTGGCGGAGCTCGACGCCCGACCAACTATCAGATTCCATGATCATTCATAGTACAATCTCAATTTGCGCTGATAGTCCCTGCTCCGGCACGATCAGGACATGGCAGCTCTCCTCTTCCTGATCGTCGTGATCGGCATCTGCGCGCTCGCCGCCCGCTACGGCGTCGACTCGCGCCCCGTCGAGCGCGGCCACCACCGCCCGAACCTGTAGCGGCCGCTCCATATACCCTCACGGGGTATGTGGATCGTCGACGGGCTCGAGAACGCCTTCCGGATGTTCTGGGAGGTGTGGTGGGCGCTCGTGCTCGGCTTCGCCCTCTCCGGGGTCGTCCAGGCCTGGGTCCCGCGGGCGCGCCTCGAGCACGCGCTCGGAGGCCGGGGCCTCCGGCCGGTCTCGCTTGCGACCGCCCTCGGGGCCGCGTCGTCGTCGTGCTCGTACGCCGCGATCGCGATCGCGAAGTCGATGTTCGCGAAGGGCGCAAGCCTGGCCTCGGCGGTCACGTTCCAGTTCGCGTCGACGAATCTGGTCTTCGAGCTCGGTCTCGTGATCTGGCTCTTCCTCGGCTGGCAGTTCACGCTCGCCGAGTTCGTCGGCGGGATCGTCCTGATCGTGCTCACCTGGATCGCGCTCGCGCGATTCGTGTCGCGCCGGCAGGAGGAGGCCGCGCGCGCTCATGCGGTCGCGGCCGAGGCGGGCCACGTGCACCACACCGCGCAGAGCGACGCTCCGTCGCTCCGACGAAAACTGGCCTCGGTGCAGGCATGGTCGGACGTCGCGCACAACTTCCGCGG
Source organism: Gaiellaceae bacterium (assembly GCA_035518115.1). Classification (GTDB taxonomy): domain Bacteria; phylum Actinomycetota; class Thermoleophilia; order Gaiellales; family Gaiellaceae; genus PALSA-600. Next base: position 8,930 of record DATIXY010000076.1, read on the forward strand.
CGACTGGACGATGCTCTGGAAGGAGATCCTCGCCGGCTTCCTGATCGCCGGCTACGTCTCGACGCTGCCCGCGACGTTCTTCAACCGTCTGTTCCTCACAGACGCGTGGACGCCGCTGCGGGTCGTGGAGAACGTCGTCGTCGGGCCGATCGTCGCGGCGCTCGCATTCGTCTGCTCGATCGGGAACATCCCGCTCGCTGCCGTCCTCTGGGGCGGCGGCATCTCGTTCGCCGGCGTGCTCGCGTTCATCTACGCCGACCTGATCATCATCCCGATCGCGCTTGCGTACCGGAAGTACTACGGCGGCCGGTTCGCCGTGCGCCTCGTGGCGATCATGTTCGGCGCGATGGTGCTCGCCGCGCTCGCGGTCGACGGCGTCTTTTCGCTCCTGGGGCTCGTGCCGACGACGAGACCGTCGGTCGACTCGATCTCCGAGCGGGCGATCACGTGGAACTACACCGCCGTCCTCAACCTGATCTTCGTCGGCGTGTTCTGCGCGCTGCTCGGCCTGACGCTGCGGCGAGGGGCGCGAGACCCGGTGTGCGGGATGACGATCGACCGGGGCGGCGCCCTGACCTCGACCCAGGGCAAGCAGACGTTCTTCTTCTGCAGCACGGACTGCAAATCGACGTTCGACGCGAATCCGGAGGCATACACGTGACCCACGGCTACGTTCGGGAAGACCACAAGCAGGCACTGCTCGCACGCCTTCGGCGCGCCGAGGGGCAGGTGCGCGGGCTGCAGCGGATGATCGAGGAGGAGCGGTACTGCATCGACATCCTCACCCAGATCTCGGCGACGCGGGCAGCTCTCGACGGCGTCGCCCTCGAGGTGCTGAGGGACCACGTGCTCCACTGCGTCCGCGAGGGCGGCGCCGAGAGGGCGGCCGAGGTGACCGAGGCCGTCGAGCGCCTGATCAGGTCTCGCTAATCGTCCACGTCGCGGCGAAGCCGCTTCGTCTGACCGCGCCGCTTCTTGTCCTCGAGCCTGCGCTCGCGGGACGCGGCCGTTGGTTTCGTGGCGTGCCGTGGCCGCCTCACGCGCACCGCCTCGCGCAGCTGCTCGACGATCCGGTCGGTCGCGAGCTCGCGGTTGCGCAGCTGCGAGCGCTCGTCCTGGGCGGTCGCGCGGACGACCGGTCCGATCCGCTCGAGCACGAGCCGGCGCTCGCGTGCCGTCAGCGCCGTCGAGCCCTCGACGTCGAACAGCGCCTCGACTCGGGTCGAGCTCTTCTGCGCGTGCTGCCCTCCGGGCCCGCTGGAGCGCGAGAAGCGGAACGCGATCTCCGACCGAATAGACTCGGCGTCCATGGCCGCGATTCTCCTGGACGTGGACGGCGTCCTGCACGTCTCGGGCGAGCCTATCGCGGGAGGCGCTGCCGCCGTCAACCGGCTCCGCCGCGACGGGCACCGGCTCCGGTTCGTCACGAACTCGACGACGAAGTCGCGGCAGGACCTCGTCGAGCAGCTGCGGTCGATGGGGATCGCTCTCGAAGACGACGAGCTCCAGACGACGGGCGGGGTCGCTGCAAGCGTCCTCGCCGGCAAGCGCGTGCTCGCGCTCACGATGCCGGGCCTGCTCGACGATCTCGACGGGCTGCAGCTCGTGGGGATGAACGTCGACGCCGTCCTGCTCGGCGGAGCGGACGAGGGAGAGGAGACGGGGCGGATCTTCTCCTACCTCAACCTGAACCGGGCGTTCCACGAGCTCGAGGCCGGTGCCGGCCTCTACTGCCTGCACAAGAACCGGTGGTGGCAGACCTCCGACGGCGCACGCCTCGACGCGGGAGCGTTCGTGGCGGGGCTCGAATACGCGGCCGACACCGAGGCGACCGTCCTCGGCAAGCCGAGCACCGCGTACTTCGCCGCGGCGCTCGAGGCGCTCGACGCCGACCCGTCGCTGACGTGGATGGTCGGAGACGACATCGAGGGCGACATCGTCGGCGCCCACAACCACGGGCTGCGCACCGTGCTCGTGCGCACGGGGAAGTTCAGGCCCGACGATGTCGAACGCTCGCGCGTGCAGCCCGACGGGATCGTCTCCTCGATCGCGCAGCTCCCCGACTGGCTCGAGCAAAATCTCTAGTGCGCGTAGGCGTCGACCTGATCGAGATCGAGCGGATCCGTCGCGCCCTCGCGCGCTACGGCGACGAGTTCAAGGAGCGCTGCTTCACGGAGGTCGAACGCGAGTACTGCGACTCGAAGCCGAACCCGCCGCAGCACTACGCAGGCCGGTTCGCGGCCAAGGAGGCCGTCGGCAAGGCGCTCGGCTCCGGGGTGTACTTCACCTGGAAGGAGATCGAGATCCGCGGCCGGCCGAAGCCCGGCGTCTACCTCGAGGGACGGACCGCCGCCTGGGCGGGCAAGGTCGGCGCCGGCCGCATCGAGCTCTCGATGACGCATTCGCGTGAGCTGGCGGCGGCGGTCGCGGTTGTGGTGGACGAATGAGGCTGCTGCCGCTGTTGACCGCCGAGGAGACGCGCCGCGCCGAAGCGGCGCACTCCGGGTCGCTCGACGAGCTGATGGAGCGTGCGGGCACGGCGGTCGCCGAGCTCGTTCTCCGGTCGTTCCCGGGGCGGGTGACGGTCGTCGCGGGCAAGGGAAAGAACGGGGGCGATGCGAAGATCTGCGCGCGCGTGCTCGGAGACGCCGGCCGCGACGTGACCCTCGTCGAAGGCTCCGGCGATCTGGAGGCGCCCGACGTCATCGTCGACGGGCTGCTCGGCATCGGGCTCGAGGGCGCGCCGCGGGAGGACGCGGCGCGGATGATCGACCTGATCAACGCGTCGGGGCGCCCGGTCGTCTCGATCGACGTTCCCTCGGGCGTCAACGCATCGACGGGCGAGGTCTCGGGCGCGGCCGTCCGCGCCTCGGTGACGGTGACGTTCGGTGCGGCGAAGGTGGGGCTCGCCGTCGCGCCGGGCCGCGTTCATGCCGGTGCCGTGACCGTCGCCCCGCTCGGCCTCCGGCCGCGCGAGCACGAGCACTCGCTGGTGCCGGCGTCCGTGCTCCTCGAGGTGCCGGCGAAGCGGGTCGACTCGACGAAGTACACGGCCGGTTCGGTTCTGGTCGTCGGCGGCTCGCGCGGGCTCACCGGGGCGGTGATGCTCGCGTCGCTCGCCGCGTATCGGGCGGATGCCGGTTACGTCGCCGTGGGATCGCCGGAGTCGGCGCTCCCGGTGCTCGAGTCGGCGCTGCTCGAGGTCGTCAAGCATCCACTGCCGGAGGACACCGCGGGACGACTTTTGCCGCGTTCGGCCGACGGGATCATCGCCGCCGCCCAGAAGGCGGACGTCGTGGCGATCGGGCCGGGGCTCGGGCGCAGCGACGGGACGGTCGAGCTCGTGCGGATCCTGCTCGAGCGCCTCGAGCTCCCGGTCGTCCTCGATGCCGACGCCCTCTGGGAGCTCGAGCCGTTCGCACGCAGCGCGCCGACCGTGATCACGCCGCACACCGGCGAGCTCGCCCGGCTGCTCGACACGACGAGCGCCGGCATCGACGCACATCGCCTCGACGCGGTGCGGCGGGCTGCCTCGCGGTTCGGGTCCGTCGTGCTGCTCAAGGGGGCGGACACGCTCGTGGCGGCACCGCGCGAAGGTGTTCTCGTCGCGAGCTATGGCTCGCCGACGCTCGCGACCGCGGGGTCGGGCGACGTGCTGACCGGGATCGTTGCGGCGTTCATCGCCAAGGGCATCGAGCCGCAGCTCGCGGCCGCGGCCGCCGCGGTCGCGCACGGTGTCGCCTCGGAGCTGGTCGACCCGTCGCGCGGCGCGGTCGCGTCCGACCTGCTGCCCGGCCTGCGGCTCGCTCTGGCCGGGCACGGGCTGCAGCGGGCGCCGCTCGCCGGCCACTAGGCAGGGCGGTCGTGCGCAGCGAGATCACGATCGACCTGCGGGCGCTCCGGCACAACGTGCGGCGCCTCCTGGACGCCCTCGACGGGGCCGAGCTGTGGGCGGTCGTCAAGACGGACGGGTACGGGCACGGGGCGGCGGACTGTGCCGGCGCAGCCCTGAGGGCCGGCGCCACCGGTCTGTGCGTCGCCACGGTCGGCGAGGGCCTCGAGCTGCGCGCTGCGTTCCCTGAGCCGAGGATCCTGGTGCTCGGCCCGGCGCCGGACGCAGACGTCGCGCGCGCACGTGATGCCGGCCTCGCCCTGACCATCGCCGACGGCCGGATCCCGGACGACGTCGAGGTGCACGTGAAGCTCGACACCGGCATGGGCCGGTGGGGGCTGACGGAGCTCCCCGCTGCGACGCGGCGCGTCGCCGGCGTGATGACGCACCTCGCCACCGCCGACAGCGACCCCGCGTTCGCCCGCCTGCAGGTCGAGCGCTTCCGCGCCGCGACCGAGATGCTGCCCCGCTCGATCGTCCGGCACGTCGCGAACAGCGCCGCGGTGCTCCGGCTGCCCGAGTCGAAGTTCGACGCCGCGCGCTGCGGAATCGCGGTCTACGGGCTCTCGCCGTTCGGCACCGAAGCAGCGGAGGACGACCTCGAGCCGGTGCTCTCCTGGCGGAGCGAGGTCGCCCAGGCGAAGCTCCTGCACTCCGGCGAATCGACCGGCTACGGGCGGCGCTTCGTCGCCGCGCGGGACACCTGGATCGGCATCGTGCCGGTGGGGTACGGAGACGGTTTTCGGCGCGACCTCACCGGTACCGAAGTCGTCGTCGGAGAGTCTCGTGCAAGGGTCGTCGGAGTCGTCTCGATGAACGCGCTGGCGGTCGAGCTCGCGGGCGAGGTGGCACCCGGGACGCCGGTGATCCTCGTCGGCGGCGGCGTGTCGCTCGATGCGCACGCACGCGTTGCCGGGACGATCGGCTACGAGCTCGCCTGCGGCATCGGCGTGTCGGCCGGGCGCAGTCCGCGTACGGTGGTGGGTCCATGAGCAGCATCGACCGCCGGGCCAAGTTGCAGGCCGACCGCGCCGCCGATCTCACGGCTCGGCTGCAGGAGCTCCTGCCGTCGCTTCGCGGCGACGAGCGTGTGCTCGACGTCGGTTCGGGGCTCGGAGCGTTTGCGTTCGCGCTGGCACCTCGCGTCCGTGAGGTCGTCGCCCTCGAGCGCGATCCGGTGTACGTCGAGCGCATCCGCGAGAACGCGCCGCCGAACGTCGAGGCGGTTGTCGGCGACGGGGAGCATCTCGAGTTTCCGTCGTACAGCTTCGATGTGACGGGCACCTTGCGGACGCTGCACCACACGCCCCGGCCCGAGCTCCTCCTCTCCGAGCTCGTGCGCGTGACGCGGCCCGGCGGCACGCTGCTCGTCGTCGATCAGCTTGCGCCCGTCGACCCGCTCGCCGCGCTCGAGCTGAACGCCTTCGAGCAGGCGCGCGATCCCTCGACGAGCCGGGTGCTCTCCGATCAGGACCTCCGCGGGCTCTTCGACGCGAACGGGCTCGTGCTCCGTCACGACGACGAGATGACGGAGGCGCGCGACATCGATGCCTACCTCGATCTCGCCGCGTGCGAAGGCGAGACCCGGGAGGCGGTGCGCGCGATGGCGCCGCGCGGGTACCAGGCGGTCGTCGGCTGGTACGTCTTGACACGGTGATGGTCAGCGGCGGCGCAGAGCGCGCTGAGCCCAGGCCGTCGTGCCGGGCAGGAGCGCCTGAGCCCAGCCGGCAGGGCGGTACCAGCGCGGCACGACGATCTCGGTCCGCCCCCGCTCGACCGCGGCGATCAGCCGCTCCGCAACGAGCGGCGGGTCGACGACGAGCCGCCGGCCGAGCGGGCCGAACCGCGACCGTTGCGGGAACCCGGGCGTCTCGATGTATCCCGGGCTGACGGTGTGAACGGAGATGCCGCGCGGCGCGAGTTCGACCGCCAGCGAGCGCGAGAACGCGAGCTGGGCGTGCTTCGACGCCGAGTACGGGCCTGCGGCGAACGAACCGGCGACGGACACGACGTTCGCGATGTGCGAGCCTGGCCCGAGCCCGGGAAGGAAGGCGAGCACGAGCCAGACCGAGCCGAGGTAGTTCGTCCTCATCGTGCCCTCGATCCGCTCGGCCGTCGCCGTCAAGTACCCGCCGCGCGCGCTGATCCCGGCGTTGCACACGAGCAGGTCGATCGCTGCGTGCCGCTCGAGCACGCGCGCGGCGACGGCTTCGACCTCCGCCCGGTCGGCGACGTCGCACGTCTCGTGCTCGTCCGCGTCGGAGTCGCGCCGGGACAGGCCGACGGTCGTGTAGCCCCTGTCGCGAAGTTGTCGGACGAGCTCGGCGCCGATGCCGGACGACGCGCCCGAGACGACGGCTACCCGCACACTCTGAGCACGCGCGGCACGATCGCCGTGCGTCCCGACCGGTCGACGACCGACACCGTCAGGTGATGCTTCCCCTTGGGAAGTCCGGCGGTCGACCACGGCACGCTGTACACGCCGCCGGGGCTCAGCTTGGCGTTCCCGATCAGGCGGGTGCCGTCGAAGAACTGCACCTTCTGGACCTTGGTGGTCGAGCCGGCGGCGACGACGAGCTGGTCGTGCTTGAGAGCGCAGTCGTTCGCCTCGGGCTCCAGCCAGGTGGCCGCGGGGCCGTCGACGACGGTGACCTTGTTCTCCTTGAACGAGGTGTTCGGCAGCAGGTCCGCGCCCACCGTGTCGATGTTCTTGGACTCCTGGTAGTCGGATGCCTCCATGATCGTCGTCGCGGTGCCGGCCTTGAGCCTCGGTGCCTGCTCGGGCAGGCCGAATACCGCAAGCCCGCTCAGGGGGTCGTATGCGGAGGCGCCGATCAGGACGCCGCCGTAGCTGAACACCAGGGACAGCGGGTCGACTCCCGACCCGCCGTCGAGGACCCGCGCCACGATCAGGGGCCTCCCGGCGTTGACACGCGTCGTCAGCAGCTTGAGGCTCGGCGGGGTCACATCGTCGATCCAGGCGTTGAGCAGGTACTTGCCCTTGAGCGGCTTGTTGTTGAACGGGTCGGCGCGCGAGTCGACGGAGACGTAGTACGTCCCCTGCCGCGGGAACTGCGCCCCGGCTGCGCCGATGTCGATCTGGGAGTCGTAGGTGAGGCTGTTCACGTCGGTCGGGATCCCGGCGTAGCCCTGAACGTCGTTCTCGTCCTTGGAGCCGAGCACGAACGGGTCGATCAGCGAGCCGGTGGTCGCGGCGAGGATCGAGACCCCGAAGTTCACGACCGGTTCGTTGATCGAGACGGAGTAGAGGTGCTCCGAACCGTCCTCGTTCATCGGCGCGCCGACGTAGTTCGGCGGCTGGCCGAACGGTGCCGAGGGGCAGCAGTACTGCGAGACGTGGCTCACCCCGACCGCCGTGTTCCCTGTCTGCAGCTTCTGTAGCGGAACCGACGGAACCGACGCCAGCGCAGGGCGCTCGACCAGGAACGAGTACGGGACACGCCGCGACACACCGTTCCCGCTGAGGACGATGAAGCCCGTGTTCTCGCCAAGGCCTGCGTTTGCGGCGACGTGGACGATCACCGGGACCGCGGCGTCGCCGCCGGGGGTGATCGTGATCTGCGGCGTGACGTCGATCTCCACGCCATTGGTCTGGGTCTGCGGCGCGACCGTCACCGACCACGTGCCCGAGCCGTCGCCTGCGTCGCTCGCGAGCACGAGCATCGACTTCACCTGCGCGCCATGCGTGACGTCGATGCGCTGGAACGACAGCGACTGCGGCGCCGTGAAGATCTTCGGGTCGTCGGCTGCGCCGACGTTCGCGAGCCCGGCGCCCTCGAGCAGAACCGAGGCCTCCTGCGTCCGCGCGGTATCGGCCCAGGCCGGGCCGGCGGTCGACATCAGCGCGGACTTCACCTGCCACGGCGACCAGTCGGGATGGCGCTCGACGAGGATCGCCGCGGCTCCCGCGACGTGCGGCGTCGCCATCGAGGTGCCGGCGAACACCGCGAAGGTGGATCCCGTCGTGCGCGGCGGAGTCGAGGAGAGGACGTCGAGCCCCGGCGCTGCGATGTCGGGCTTCAGCAGGTACCCGAAGTCGGTGGGGCCGGCCGACGAGAAGCTCGTGATGATCCCGGAGCGGCCGGTCTGGATCTCCTCGATGCCGCTGGAAACCCGGATCTGAGCCTGTCCGCCGTTCTGCGCCATGTAGGCGCGCAGGGTCTTGCCGTCGAGGTCAGAGATCATCCCGGCCGGGAGCGGCAGGATGATCGGGATCGGGTTCGCCTCGCCGGGCCGGTTGTCGACGAAGATCATCCCGAGCGCCCCGGCGCGCTCGGCGCGGAGCGCCTTCGAGGCGAAGCTGCAGTTGCCCCGCAGGAGCAGGACGATCTTCCCCTTCAGCGAGCCCGCCGGGAGCGTCCCGACGCCCGAGTTCGGGTCGCTGGCCGAGCCGCAGAGGTAGGGGTCGACCGGCTTGTCGTTCGTCCCCATGATCGAGCCCACGTCGACAACGCTCTGGTTGAGCGTCGACCAGGCCGCCGGGAACTTCACGCCCGAGCCCTGGATCGGCACGGCGCCGAGGTTCGGCGGGCCGCCGACCACGCTGAGCGCCGGCGCGAAGACGTGCGAGTTCGACACGGCGGCAACGGTGATCGCGTCGGGCGCGCTTCCCGGCGAGCCTGCCGTCCCGTAGCCGAAGTCCTCGCGGTCGTTCCCGGCCGCGATCACGGGCACGACGCCGGCCAGCACGGTGTTCTGCACCGCCTCGTACATCGCGTCGTTCGCCGGATCGGTCTGCGGGCCGCCGCCCGAGAAGTTGATCACGTTCATCCCGTCGACGACCGCCGACTCGAATGCCTCGACGATCTCGGGCGTGTCGGCCTCGTCACCGAGTGGAGTGGGGATCGTGAACACGCGGTAGTTGCCGATCCACGCCTTCGGGGCGACGCCGGACAGGCCGGGCGTCTCCGGGTGATCGGGCCCGGCGGGGGCGGTCGTGCCGGCATCGCCCGCCGCGATCCCGGCGACGTGCGTCCCGTGTGGCTCCGTGTTGTCGAAGGCCTTGTTGCTGAGCGCGTTCCGGATCGGGCCGGGGAAGACGCGGGCCACGATCACCTTTGGGGTGGTCAGCTTGGTGTCGCCCTTCGGGAACCCGGCGGGGTAGGAGAAGCCCTTGGACGAGAGGAACGGGTTCGTCGGGTCGACGCCCGTGTCGACGACGCCGATCTTGATGCCCTCGCCTGCGTCTCCGCTCGCCGCCTCGAGCGCCGCGGCATTGATCACCGTGGGACCGCTGTCGTCCGTCGCGAAGTAGCCGACGCTCGGATAGACCTTGTTCACGTCGGAGAGCCGGAGCAGCGTGGGCAGCTTGCGCTCCGGGAGGGAGACGGCGAAGCCGTCGAGGATGACGCTGTAGTGCTCCTGGACCGTCGCGGCCGGGATCGCGGTCTCGACCTGCGCGACCGCGGCGGTCTGGAGGCGGGCGAGCCGCGCGAGATACGCGCGCGAGCTCGCGCTCCGGACGTCCAGATGGTGGCTGACGGTGGCGGCGCTCAGCGAGCGCTCTGAGGCCCACGCCGCGAGCGGAGGCGCCTTGAGCCGGACGATGACGCGGGTCATGCCGCGCACCTGCTCGGCCGGGATGTGGATCGTCCCGGCGCGAACGCGGGGCTGGCTCGCCTCTCTGAGATCGGGACGCAGGGGCTCGAGGGCCGCTGCTGCTGAGGTCGCCGTCGCGAGCGCGACGACGGCCATGGCGACGAGGAGGCGGCCCAAGGAGCCGCCAGGGTAGCCGAAGCGCCGTTCGTTTAGAGTCCCGCCGTGTTCGAGGGGAAGCGGGCGCTCATTCTCGGTGTGGCCAACAAGCGGTCGATCGCGTGGGCGATCGCCCGGCGGCTCGCCGAGGGCGGGGCGCAGTGCGCGTTCACCTTCCAGGGCGAGCGGATCGAGAAGAGCGTGCGCGAGCTCGCCGAGACGGTCTCGAGCCCGCTCGTCACGGAGCTCGACGTGCGGGACGACGGCGCGGTTGCGCGCGTGTTCGACGAGGTCGGCGCCGCCTTCGGCGGGCAGCTCGACATCCTCGTCCACTCGGTTGCGTTCGCAGCGGCCGAGGATCTCGAAGGTCGTTTCACCGATACGCCGCGCGAGCGGTTCTGGATGGCGGTCGACGTCAGCGCGTATTCCCTCGTCGCGACGGCGCGCGCGGCGGAGCCGCTGATGGAGGCGGCCGGCGGCGGGTCGATCGTGACCATGACCTACCTCGGTGGCGAGCGCGCCGTGCCGCACTACAACGTGATGGGCGTCGCGAAGGCGACCCTCGACGCGTCGGTGCGGTACCTCGCCTGGGACCTCGGTCGGAAGAACATCCGAGTCAACGCCGTGTCGGCCGGGCCCGTTCGCACCCTTGCCGCGCGGTCGATCGCCGGTTTCCCGACCATGGAGTCGATCGTCGAGGAGCGCGCGCCGCTCCACCGCCACATCGACGCCGACGACGTCGGTGCAGCAGCCGCGTATCTCCTCTCGGACGCAGCGCGCAACGTGACCGGAACGACGCTCTACGTCGACTCCGGCTATCACGCGATGGGCATGTAGAGCTCCTGAACGGGCGGTCGAGCGGATTCTTCGGTCCTCCTTAGGATGGACCGAGGGATCGCTAAGAGCGTCGGCTCAGAGTCGAGTCATGGCCGTTCGCGTGCTGCCGGTGCCGTCCCGCGAGTTGCCGGAGCCGCGGCTCCGGATCGTCCGCCAGGCTCTCGTCGTCGGTGCGACGTCGAGTACGACGAACGCGGCGCTCGCCGCGGCGCTCGGGGCGGCGGGGATGCCCGCGCGCGTGGTTGCCCCCGACCGGCTGGACGGCGCGGCGCGGCACGGCGATCTCGTCCTGAACCGGGTCGACGTCCTGCCCACGCTCGACGGCCCGTGCGACGGGCTCTGGGAGACCGTGTCCGTGGAGCGGGCCGGGGCGACGCTGCTCAACCATCCGCGCTCGCTGTACCTCGCGCACGACAAGCTGGCGACGGCGACCGTGCTCGGGCAGGCCGGATTGCCGCATCCGCGCACGGTGCTCGTCGAGGGAGTCGAGCGTCCGCCCTCCTTCGGCCCGCCGTACGTCGTCAAGCCGCGGTTCGGGAGCTGGGGCAGGGATGTCTTCCTGTGCGGCGGCGACGAGGAGCTGGCCGAGGTGCTGACGGAACTCTCGCGGCGCTCCTGGTTCGCCCGGCACGGCGCGCTCGTCCAGGAGCTGATCGGGCCCGCGCGCGACGATCTCCGCGTCGTCGTCGCCGGCGGCGCCGTGGTCGGGGCGGTCAGCCGTGTCGCCCGCCCCGGCGAGTGGCGCACGAACGTCGCCGCGGGCGGTCGGCGTGTCCGTGCCACGCCGGGCGTTCAGCCCTCCGAGCTGGCGCTCCGCTCCGTCGAGGCGCTCGGGCTCGATTTCGCCGGCGTCGACCTGATGCGGGGTGCAGCGGGCGAGTGGGTCGTCCTCGAGGTCAACGGCGCGGTCGACTTCACAGAGGAGTACTCCCTGGCGGGCAGGTCCGTCTTCGACGACGTGGCCGAGCGGCTGGCCCTGTGGAGCGTTCGTAACGCTCCCGTGTGTCAGACGTTCGTCTGACCGCGGTCAGACCACTGCGGACCGCTGCGCGCGCGTTCTCGCTACGAGAAGGGCTTCGTGACCATGTCCAAGATCGCGTGTCGCGCGATCCCGGCGAGCTGACCGGCGTCGTTCGTCCGTTCCGCGCGGAGCGCGAGGATCACGAGCAGGACGCCGCCCCCGACCCAGACGAGCGCGAGCGTCACGTGGATCGCCTTGAACAGCGAGTACCAGTTGTTCGGGAGGAACAGCGACGACGAGAACGCGAACACGATCGCGACGACGACCACGACGCCGAGGAGCGCCACGGTGAGGGCGCCCCCGGGCCGCGAGGGAGCCGGTGCGCTGTCCGCGGGTGCGGCCACGGCGGCTATCTACTCAGATCGACCGGACGGCGGCAAGGCCCGGCAAGCGTCGAGCAGCTCGTCGATGTCCGGCAGCTCTGTGTTCTCGTAGCTCCACGCCCCGCGCACCACGCCGTCCGTGTCCACGAGGAAGGCCGAGCGGCGCGCCACGTCCCTGAAGCCGCGGAACTCCTGGGCGATGCCGAAGGCGCGCACCGCCTCGCCGTTGAAGTCCGACAGCAGCCCGAGGTTCAGATCGAGCGCCTGCGTCCACGCGATGTGCGTGTACGGAGAGTCGCGGGAGATCCCCACGGGCTGCACGCCCGCTTCGTCGAACTCCGCTCTCCTGTCACGCAGGAGCTCGAGCTCGTTCGTTCAGGTCGACGACCAGTCGAAGAGGTAGAAGAGGACGAGCTTCGGCCCGTCCTCGACGAGCTCCTCCATCGTCACGGCCTCGCCGGGGCCGAGATGAACGGTGACGTTCGGAACGCGGTCGCCGACCTCGAGCATGTGCCGAGCCTAGCGAGCGCAGCACCAGCGCTCCGCGATCTGCAGCGTCGCGCCGCGCCGGTCGGTGGGCGGGAACTGCTGCTCGATGTTCGACACCGCCCGTACACGCCCACCGCGCAGGAACACCCACTGGTCGGCCGTCGGCCAGTCGACGAGCAGCCAGCTGCCGTCCGGCGCCCAGACGATGTCGCCGAACGTCCCGGGCCCGGCGAAGAGCACACGCGACGCCTCGCTCCGGCCGGCGCTCAACAGCTTGATCTCGCTGCTCGACCTCTGCCGCACCGAGAGCGCCAGCTCGTGCGTGCGCGGGCGGAATGCGGCGCCGCGAAACGTGCCGGTCGGCGTCGTGATCGTGCGCTCCACGCTGCCGTCGCCCGCGAGCACGAGTACACGCGTGGGCGAGACGACGGCGAGCAGGCGGCCGTCGGACGACCACGCCAGTGACGTCGGCCCGAACGCGATCGGCGCGCGCCACACGATCGAGCGCGTGTCGGCGTTGCGGAGGACGACCGCGCTTCCGGTCGCGTACGCAACGGTGTGCAGGCGCGACGGGTCCCACGCCGGCGGCGCAGCTCCCGCGTCGCGCGCGAGGAGGTGGTCGCCGGTCCCGTCGCCGGCGACCACCCTCAGGTCACCGCGGGGCGTGAAGTAGGCGATGCGGGTGTCGGTCAGCGAGCCCTCCCAGCGCGGCGAGCGCGCTCCGCGCCGAGGCAGAGACCAGCGGACGCTGCGGCCGATCTCGAGCGTGAGCAGCTCGGTCGGCGTGGTCGCAACGACGTACAGCCCGTGCGGCGACCACATCGCGTCGTCGTAGTTCCCGAGCCGCCGGCGGAGGCCGTCGGCGTCGACCACCCACACGCCGGAGCGTCCCGGCGACACGACGAGCAGCCGGCCGGGCGCCGGCAACGCGACGAGCCGAGGCGCCGCATGCTCGATCCCGACCGCGCGCCGCACGCGCTCGAGCACGGCGTGGCCCGGCGGCGTGATCACCGCGATGGCGACCGCAGCTGCAGCGCCGGCCGCGACCAGCGCAAGTAACAGTCTGTTACTTGCGTGCTTCGAAGACCGTTGCGACGGCGTCGATGCACGCTCCTCGAACGCACGACGGACGACCTCCCAGGCCCGGTCCTCCGGGGTCACTCGCCGCTCTCCTTCATCCGGTCGAGCCCGCGCCGCAGGCGCGAGTTGACCGTCCCGCGCGGCAGGTCGAGCAGCTCGGCGATCTCGCCCGGCGTGTACTCGAGCACGTAGCGGAGCACGACCACGGCGCGGTGCTCCGGCGACAGCGCGGCTATGCGATCGAACGTCCCGTCGTCCGGCTCCGGCGCGGGCGGTGCCGCGTGGACGTCGCCGAGCTCGACCTCCGCCCGGATGCGGCGCGCACGCGTGAAGTCGATCGCCCGGTTCACCACGATGCGGTGCAGCCAGGGCCCGAACGGCCGGCGCCGGTCGAAACGGTCGAGGGTGCGGATCGCGGCGAGGAACGCCTCCTGGGCGATGTCCTCGGCCGCAGCGGCATCGCCGGTGACGAGGAAGGCGGCCCGGTGCGCGCGCGGCCAGTGGGCGCGGAAGAGCTGCTCCAGGTCATCGACCGACCCGCGTCTGGCACCCCGGATCCAGGCGCGCTCGCCCACCCGCCGACTCTACGACGGCCGTCGTCCACGAGGTCCTTACGCTCGGCGCTCCGCGCCGGGTCCCAGAGGTTCTAGGCGGCGGCTCTGTCGGCAGCCGCCTCGGTCGCGGCCGCGATCTCGCGGACGACTTCGACGATGTCGCGGTTCGCGTTCCACACGCGCAGCTGGCGATCGGCGCCGTTGCCCCGTGCGAGGATCTCGCGGACGCCTTCGAGCTCTCGCTCCGAGCCGAGCTCGCGCGCGTGCGGCTCGACGTCGCGGAGCGTGCGGCGGATGAGCTGCGCGACTGGGACCCGGTTCCGCCGTCCGGTCGCGAGGTCCATCACGGGCGCCTCGAGCCCGTAGCGCGCGGCGAGCCACTTGTTCTCGGTGGTGAGCATCCGGTGCCAGCTCGGGATCTCCTTGCCGGACTCGTACTGCTCGCAGTACATCTTCACGATCGCCTGGTAGAACGCGGTGATCGCGATCACGTCCTCGAGCCGGGTGACCGCGTCGCAGACGCGCATCTCGATCGTCCCGAGCCGCGGATGCGGGCGGATGTCCCACCAGATGTGCGTGTAGTCGGCGATGCAGCCGGTGCGCTCGAGCTGGCCTACGAGCGCCGCGTAGTCCTCGTAGTCGCGGAATCGCGGCGGCGGTCCCGAGCGCGGGAAGGCCGCGAACACCATCTGGCGGCTCGACGAGAGGCCGGTCGGCTCGCCTCGCCAGAACGGCGAGGACGCCGAGAGGGCGAGCATCTGCGGGAGGTGCACGAGCAGGCCGTTCATGACCTGGATCACCTTCTCGGCATCGTCGACCGCGACGTGCATGTGCATCCCGAAGATCAGCTCCCGGCGCGCGACGTACTGCAGCTGGTCGACGAGCTGGCGGTAGCGGTCGCGGGCGGTGATCCGCTGCCGCTCGAACAGGCTGAACGGATGCGTCCCCGCCGAGCCGAACCGGCAACCCTCGGAGCGCGCGATCTCGGCGACGTAGCCGCGCAGCTGCGACAGCGCCGTGTGGACGTCGGCAGCGGTGCGGCAGACCGGCGTCGTCACCTCGAGCACCGACTGCATCAGCTCGGCGTGGATGCGCGCCTCGTGCTCCGAGTGCGCGACGGCGGACAGCACCGAGTCGATGTGCTGCACGAGGTCCCAGGTCTCGGGGTCGAGGAGCATGTACTCCTCCTCGACGCCGAGCGTGTAGGGGTCGCCCTTGCCGAAGGCATGGTCGAGCACGCTCGCGCTCGTCCCCGGGACGACCGCCCCCTTGCCGGTGATCGACGACGGGAAGATCTGCTTCACGGCTCCAGTATCACCGCTTCGACCTCGATCTCAACCAGCCAGCGCGGGTCGAGGAGCGCGGTGACGACTCCGGTCAATGCGGGCCGCGCGCGCGAGAACGCCTCTGCATGCGCGCGCCCGACGTCGACGATGTGGGCCGCGTCGGTCACGTAGACGCGCGACCGCACGACATCGTCGACCGTCGCTCCGGCCTCGGCCAGCGCGCGCTCGATGATCGAGATGCAGACCCGTGCCTGGTCGTAGGCGCCGGCGGGCGGATCGGCGTCGTCCGGCATGATCGGAGCGGTTCCCGCCACGACGACGCGGTTGCCGATCCGCACCGCACGGGAGTATCCGAAGCGCGCCTCCAGCGCCGAGCCCGACGAGATCCACTGCCGCTCCACGTCGATAGCCTGCCGCCGATGCACGCCCTGAGGCAAGTCGACGAGTGGCCGTGCGAGCACGCGGCGGCTGCCGTGACCGGTCGTGTCGAGGCCGTGCACGGGGATCGAGGGCGGGTGTTCGCGTTCGCCTCGGTGACGAAGCCGGCGACCGCGGTCGCGATTCTCGTCGCGGCGGAGGAGGGCCTCGTCGACCTCGACGAGCCGGCCGGCCCGCCGGGCTCGACGCTGCGCCACCTCCTCGCGCACGCCTCCGGTCTGCCGTTCGACGCCGGGCCGCCGATCTCGGCGCCCGGCGCCCGGCGCATCTACTCCAACTTCGGCTTCCGGGTCGCGGCCGACCTCGTTGCCGCGCGCGCCGAGATGCCCTTCGCCGAGTACTTCGACGCCGTCTGGGCGGAGACCGGCGTCGTGCTCGAGGGCGATCCCGGCTCGGGCGCCGCGGGCAGCCTCGACGGACTGCTCGCCGTGGCGCGCGAGCTGATCGCGCCGGAGCGCATCGCGCAGGAGACGCTCGACGAGGCTGCGACCGTCCAGTTCCCGGGGCTCGTCGGCGTGCTGCCCGGTTTCGGCCGGCAGGAGCCGAACGACTGGGGGCTCGGCCTCGAGCTGCGCGACGCGAAGTCGCCGCACTGGACCGGCTCGCGCAACTCGCCGCGGACGTTTGGCCACTTCGGGCGAAGCGGCACGTTCCTGTGGGTCGACCCCGAGGCCCGCCTCGCGCTCGCCTGCCTGACCGACCTCCCCTTCGGCCCGTGGGCGGCCGACGCGTGGCCGCGCCTCTCGGACTCAGTGCTGGAGGAACTCGAATAGCAGCCGGTTGAGCTCGTCCGGCCGGTCGACCCCGACGAGGTGGCCTGCTCCCGGGACGACCTCGAGCCGCGCGCCCGGCACCGTCGCAGCGATGTGTCGTGCGATCTGCTGGAAGTCCTCCTTGTCGCGGTCGCCGACCACGACGAGGGTCGGCACCGCCAGCGACTCGAGCGGCGGCAGCTCAGGCCAGAGGACCTCCGGCTCGGCGTGGGCCGTCTGCAGTTCGAGCGAGCGGCGCTGCTGAGGGCGCAGCTCGTCGCGATGCTCGGGCTCGAGCCAGAACTCGAGGTTGATCTCGGCGGCGGCGTCGAGGTCGCCGCGTCTCACGGCCTCCTCCTCGCGCGCGACGTAATCGCGCATCTCCTCCGACCACTCCCAGTCGGGGAGGCCCGATCCGACGAGCACGAGCCGGTCGACGAGCTCCGGGCTCGCGAGCGCCGTCCGGAGCGCGATCGCGCCGCCGAAGGAGTTGCCGACGAGCGACGCCGGCAGGAGCCCCACCACGCGGTCGACGAACGAGAACGGCTCGGCCGGCATCGGCTCCGTGCCGAAGCCGGGTAGATCCGGGGCGACGACGTCGAACCGGTCCCCGAGCGCCGCCGCCTGGCGGCTCCACTGCCTCGAGTCTCCGACCGCCGAGTGCAGGAGCACGACCCGCCTGCTCACCGCCGTAGCATGCACGTCCGTGGGAGCGCTCGACGGCTGGCGGTTCTGTGCGCGCTGCGGCCGTGAGCTCCGGGCCGAGGAGGACCATCTGCGCTGCGCGTCGTGCGGTGAGCGCTACTGGGCAAACCCGCTGCCCGCCGTCCAGGCGCTGCTCGAGCGCGACGGCCGCGTGCTGCTCGCGCGACGGGGTATCGAACCGCGCCTCGGCCACTGGGACCTGCCGGGCGGCTTCGTCGAGGAAACGGAGTCGCCCGAGCATGCGGTGCGTCGCGAGCTGCAAGAGGAGACCGGCCTCGAGCTCGAGACGGCCGATCTCGTGCGCATCGACATCGAGCCGTACGGCGACCGGTTCGTGTTCTCCGTGACGTACCGCGTCACTGCATCGGGTGATCCCGCCCCCGCCGACGACGTCGTCGAGCTGCGCTGGTTCGAGCCCGCGGACCTGCCCGCGGAGATGGCGTTCCCGGGGCAGGAGAAGGTGCTGCGCGAGTGGGCGAGCGCCTGATCCGCGCCGATTTCACTCGAACGAGTGACCCCTGCTGGGTGTCACGGCTGGGCAAGATGGGCCGAACGGCTCATGCGACCGTCATGCGCAGAGCCGATGATCGGCACATGGACGAGTGCGGCACGTTCCACCGGATCGAGGACGACCTCTCTGAAGACTGGGTGGTCGACTGGGCGAATCTCGGGGTGCAGGCGATCGAGCAGTACCTCGTGAAGCACCTCGCGTTCCAGACCTTCCTCGAAGACTGAAAGCGGCGAGGACTGGGCGGAGGCTCGTGCCTCCGCCCTCCTACGCTGCGAGGCCGAGCGCCTTCTCGAGCGAGCCCTTGGGCATCGCTCCGATCGCCGAGGCCTGCGGCTCTCCGCCGTCGAACAGCACCATGAACGGGATCGACTGCACGCCGTAGCGCTGCGCCAGATCCTGGTGCTCGTCGATGTTGACCTTGACGATCTTCACCTGGTGCTCGTCGGCGATCCGGTCGAGCACCGGCGCGACCGCGTGACACGGACCACACCACTCGGCCCAGAAGTCGACGATCACCTTTCCCTCGGACTTCAGGACCTCGTCGTCGAACGTGGCACTCGTTGCTTCTGTTGACATCGGGTTCGTTCCGTTCCTTTCGTGGGGTTCGACTCTTTGAAACGCGCGGCGGGTGCCGTTTCTTCCCCTCGGTACGATCGGCACATGTTCGCGGCCCTTCCGGACAAACCCGATCATCCCGCCCTCGAACTCGAGCTGCTTGCGCTCTGGGAGGAGGAGGGTACCTTCGACGCCCTGCGCGCCCGGAACGCGGGCGGCCCGATCTGGTCGTTCGTCGACGGTCCGGTCACCGCCAACCGCTCGTCGCTCGGTGTTCACACCGCGTGGGGCCGCACCCTGAAGGACGTCTTCCAGCGCTACAAGGCGCTCCGCGGCTTCGACCAGCGGTACCAGAACGGGTTCGACTGTCAGGGGCTGTGGATCGAGGTCGGTGTCGAGCGCGCCCTCGGGCTGAACTCGAAGCGCGAGATCGAGGACTTCGGGATCGAGGAGTTTGCCCGCCGGTGCCGCGACGTGGTCGTCAACTCGTCCGCCGCGCTCACGCGCGGCTCGATCCGCCTCGGCCAGTGGATGGACTGGGGCAACGACTACTTCACGTTCAGCGACACGAACATCGAGTACATCTGGAAGTTCCTCAAGATCGTCCACGGGCGCGGGTGGCTGTACCTCGGTCACCGCGCGACCGCGTGGTGCCCGCGGTGCGGGACCTCGCTCTCGCAGCACGAGCTGACGCAATCCGGCGTCTACCAGGAGCGCACGGACCCCTCGCTCTACGTTCGCTTCCCGCTGCTCGACGACGGGCACCAGGGCGAGTCGGTCGTCGTCTGGACGACGACACCCTGGACGCTCCCGGCGAACGTCGCCGCGGCGGTGCACCCGGAGGGCGAGTACGGCCTGCGCGAGAACGGCGAGTGGGTGCTCGTCGCGCGCTATCCGGACGAGACCTTCAAGCGGCGCGTGCGCGGCGCCGAGCTCGTCGGCCTCCGCTACGAGGGGCCGTTCGACACGCTGCCCCCCGGCGCGTCGGTCGAGCACCGCGTCGTCCCGTGGGACGAGGTGTCGCTCGAGGAGGGCACCGGCATCGTGCACATCGCGACCGGCTGTGGCCCGGAGGACTTCGAGCTCGGCAAGGCGCTCGGTCTGCCGGTCTTGATGCCGATCGACGAGGCGGGCCGTTTCCACGACGACTACGGCTGGCTGCACGGGCTCTCGACGCTCGAGGCCGGCGACCAGATCGTCGGCGACCTCGGCGACCGGGGGCTCATGGTCGACGCGGGCACGTATCTCCACAACTACGCCCACTGTTGGCGTTGCGACACGCCGATCGTCTACCGCCTCTCCGACGACTGGTTCATCTCGGTCGAGGAGCTCCGGCCGACGCTGCTCGCGGAGAACGCGAAGGTCGAGTGGGTCCCGGAGTACATGGGCAAGCGTATGGACGATTGGCTCCGCAACATGGGCGACTGGAACATCTCGCGTCGGCGCTACTACGGTCTGCCGCTTCCGTTCTACCCGTGCAGCTGCGGCCACCTCAACGTGATCGGCTCGAAGGCCGAGCTCGAGGAGCGGGCGCTCGAAGGATTCGACCAGCTCGAGGAGCTGCGCCGCCCCTGGATCGACCGTGTGCCGATCGCCTGCGAGCAGTGCGGAGAGAGCGTCACGCGCATTCCCGAGGTGGGCGATGTCTGGCTGGACGCCGGCATCGTCCCGTTCGCGACGCTCGGCTGGGAGAGCGCGCAGCGCGTGCCGCAGGGCTATGCGACCGGCGCGGCGCGCGGGTTGACGAAGGCGGATCTTCCCGACCATGCGTACTGGGAGCGGTGGTTCCCGGCCGACTGGGTGTCGGAGATGCGCGAGCAGATCCGCCTCTGGTTCTACTCGCAGTTCTTCATGTCGGTCGCACTCGTCGGCCGGTCGCCGTACAAGCGCGTGTTGGCGTACGAGAAGATGCTCGACGAGCGCGGCCGCGAGATGCACGCCTCGTGGGGGAACACGATCGCGGCCGAGGATGCGTTCTCCCAGATGGGCGCCGACGTCATGCGGTGGCAGTACTGTGCGCAGCCGCCGGATCGCAATCTCCTCTTCGGCTTCGGCCCGGCGCACGAGATCCGGCGCAAGCTGCTCACGTTCTGGCACTCGGTCAAGTTCCTCGTCGACTACGCGAACATCGAGGCCTACGAGCCATCGTGGAGCGACTTCGGGCACGTCGAAGATCCGAAGCCGCTCGACCGGTGGCTGATCGCGCGCACGAGGCAGCTCGTCGCCGAGGCGACCGAGGGCTACGAGGCAACGCTCACGGGCAGCGTGATCCGTGCGTTCGAGTCGTTCGTCGACGACCTCTCGAACTGGTACATCCGCCGTTCGCGCAGGCGCTTCTACTCCCTCGACGAAGCGGCCTTCGGCACGCTCTGGCACGCCGTCGTCCAGTCGCTGCGCGTGATTGCGCCGATGCTGCCGTTCCTCGCCGACCACCTGTGGCGGAACCTCGTCCAGGACGGGCCGGCGTCGGTGCACCTCGCCGGCTGGCCCGAGCAGGAGGCGCCCGACCGCGAATTGCTCGCCGAGATGGCGCAGGTGCGGCGGGTGGTCGAGCTCGGGCGCCAGGCGCGCTCGACGAGCGAGCTGAAGCTCCGGCAGCCGCTGCGCCGGCTCGTCGTCGCCGGCGCCGCCGGCGGCGCGGAGCGGCACACCGAGGAGATCGCCGACGAGCTGCGCGTCAAGGAGGTGACGTTCGGCGAGGTCGAGTCGTCCGAGCTGCGCGTCAAGCCGAACCTGCCGGTGCTCGGCCCGAAGCTGGGCGCTGCGCTGCGTGACGTGCGCGAGCGTCTCGCGCAGGGCGAGTTCGAAGAGCTCGACGGGGGCCGCTTCCGCGTCGACGGGCATGTGCTCGAGCCGGGCGAGGTGCTCGTCGAGCGTGTCGGCCTCGAAGGGTGGGCGGTCGCGAGCGAGGACGGCGTCACCGTCGCGCTCGACACTGCGCTCGACGACGACCTGCGCCGCGAAGGGCGGCTGCTCGACTGGATCCACGAGGTGAACGGACTGCGCAAGTCGTCCGGGCTCGCGGTCACCGACCGCATCCGGCTCTGGGTCCCCGACGGGGAGATCGTGGACGCCTACCGCGAGCGGCTCGCAGACGAGACGCTGGCCGTTTCGGTCGAGGTCGGCGAGCTGCGGCTCGAGCGGGCGTAGCCCGGGGCGTGGGGGGTCGCCGGGGTCAGACCCGGGTCTGACCCCGGCGGTCGCCTGGCGGTCGCGCCAGCCCTGGGCCGAAGCGGGTTTGTGCGCGCCGTGCTCGACGCACCCGGGGTGAGCTCGCGGAGGCCTTGGGGTCAGACCCGGGTCTGACCCCAAGGCCTTGCCCTTCGGCTCTTTGGGGCCGTGTCGAGTTACGGCGCCTGGGAGACCTGCTCGCGGGCGAGCGCGAGCTCGCGGCGCAGCTCGACGGGCAGCCGGAACTCGACGTCCTCGTCGACCAGCCGGTAGGGCTCGACATCCACGACGCCGAGCGCGCGGAACCAGTCGCACACCTCCGTCACGAGCTTCTCGGGCGCCGACGCCCCCGACGTGACGCCGACGACCGTCGCGCCGCGGAGCCAGCGCTCGTCGATCTCTCCGGCATCGTCGATCAGGTACGCATCCACGCCGGCGGCGCGGGCCGTCTCGACGAGCCGGTTGGAGTTCGACGAGTTGCGCGAGCCGAGCACCAGCAGCAGGTCGATCTCGGGAAGCATCTCCTTGACCGCCCACTGCCGGTTGGAGGTCGCGTAGCAGATGTCTTCTTTCTTCGGCGCGTAGATGTCCGGGAACCTTGCCCGCAGTGCAGCGATGATCTCGCTCGTCTCGTCGACCGAGAGCGTCGTCTGGGTCACGTAGGCGAGCCGCGCACCGTCCTCGAACTCGAGCGCGTCGACGTCCGCGACCGACTCGACGAGCGCGATCGACCCCGGCGCCTCACCCATCGTGCCGACGACCTCCTCGTGCCCCGCGTGGCCGATCAGCACGATCGTGTACCCGGCCTCCGCATACCGGCGGGCCTGCACGTGCACCTTCGTCACGAGCGGGCACGTGGCATCGAGCGTCTGGAGCCCGCGCGCCGCCGCGTTCGTGTGCACCGAGGGAGCGACCCCGTGCGCCGAGAAGACGACCGTCTCGCCCTCCGGCACGTCCCGCTCGTCGTCCACGAATACCGCGCCCCGCGCCTCGAGATCCCGGACGACGTGGAGGTTGTGGACGATCTGCTTGCGCACGTAGATCGGCGGCCCGTAGAGGTCGAGCGCCTTCTCGACCGTCTCGACGGCCCGTTCGACCCCGGCGCAGTAGCCGCGGGGCGAGGCGAGGAGCACCTTGGAGACCACGGCCGGATCGTAGCCCCGGAGCCGCTTCCGGCCTGCCTCCTGCCGCCGCCGGATCCTTGCTTGCAAAGATGGGCCGCCCGGCCTATTCCACTGAACGTCGGACCTGGTTAGCGTCCTTTCCACTGGGCGATGCGAACCGCGGCGCGGCCATTGGCCGCGCGCTGCGGTGAGCGATCACGAGGAGCCCGCTGTATCGTCCCCCCGAGCAGCGGGCTCCATCGTTTTCGGGGACGTACGATCCCCCAGAAGCCCGGTGAGTGACGCCACCAAAGCCGTCCTCTTCAACGCCGTCCCGCTGTTCGTGCTCGCTGCCTCGTACGCGGCGGTGGCGGTCGCGATGCTGCCCGAGTTCTGGCGGCTGCGCTCGCGCGCCCACCTCGTGGACTGGGGCGTCGTGCTCGTGTTCCCGGCGGTTGCCGCGACAGCGGCGATCTTCGGCGTCCTCGTCCTCCGCGAGCAGCGGGCCGTCGTCGGCCACGTCTGGCTGTCGCTGATCGCGATCCTCCTCGCGATCGTCCCGGCCGCGCTCCTGCTGGTGCGCTGGCGCGACCACGGGCTCGTCGCCGGCGGGGTCGGCCGCACGCTCGAGGCCGAGGAGCGCGTCTCCGTCCGCGACCGCGAGCTCGAGGCCGTCACCTCGATCTCCGAGGACATCGTTCGGGCGCGGGACGAGGTCGACGTCGCACGGCCCCTCGTCCGCCACGTGGCGACGCTGCTCGAGGTCGGCTTCGCGGCGGTCACGATGGTCGACGCCGGCGGAGGCACCGCGTCGGGGCTGTACGCCGAGAGCGAGGGGCGCGCCGCCGACTGGTGGCAGGAGGTGCACGTCGATCTCGAGCGCGAGCCCTCCGGCGTCGCGAACGCTGTGTCCGACGCCGCGCCGGTGGTCGTGTTCGACGTCGTCGGCTCGCCGCTCGTGAGCCGCCGCCTCTCGGCGCGCGTCGGCGCGCGGAGCGCCGTGTTCGTGCCGATGATCGCCGAGTCGAGCGTTCTCGGCGTGCTGACGGCGGCCTCGATCACCGACCGCCGCGCGTTTTCGGCGGAGGAGGTGAGCCTCCTTCAGGCCGTGGCGGCCGAGGCGGCCCTCGCGTTCGAGCGGCTGCGGTCCTCGGCGGCGCTCGCCGAGGCGCTCGACCGCGAGCGGACAGCGGCCGAGATCGCACGGCGGCTCCGTGCGGAGCTCGAGCCCGAGCGCGTCGCGGCCCTCGCGGCCGACGAGCTGCGCCGCGTGTTGCTGCTCGACCGGTCGGAGGTCGTGCTCGGCGGCGGGCCGCGGGCGGGCGTGGCCGTCGAGGCGCGCGGCGACCGCGTCGCGACGCTCATCGTCGAGCGAACGCCGGACCTGGGCGACGGTGAGGTCCTGCTGGTCCAGGCGGTCGCGCGCGAGCTCGGCTCGGCCCTGCAGACCGCGCGGCTGCTCGCCGAGAACGCGCGCCGGCTCGAGCAGCAGCAGGCGCTGCTCCATGCCGCCGAGGTCGTGACCGGCGAGCTCTCGCTCGACGCCGTGCTGTTGCGCCTGGTCGAGGAGGTGACCGCGCTGCTCCGTGCCGACGCCGCGGACTGCTACCTGGTCGACGGCGAGCGCGGGGTTCTCCGTTGCGCGGCCGTGCACGGCTTCGATGCCGGCCTGGTGGGAGTGGAGTTCGTCCCCGACGGCGGGCTCTCCGGGACCGCCGAGGACGAGCCCCGGGTCGTCGGCCGCCTCCCGCACGCCGCCTACGACACCTTCGCGCTCGGTCTCGAGGCGCCGATGGTGTGGGCCGGAGAATGGCTGGGCGTGCTCGGCGTCGGCGTACGCGACGGCGACCGCCGCTTCGACGACGACGATGTCGAGCTGCTCGGGGCGTTCGCCTCGCTTGCCGCGCTCGCGCTGCGGAACGCCGAGAGCTACGAGGCGAGCGTTCGCCGGGCCGGGCTCGAGCGCGGCTTCTCCCGGATCGCGTCGCTGCTCGGCGAGTCGCTCTCGCTCGCAGAGTCCTACGACGCCGCCGCCCATGCGGCAGCCGATGCGCTCGGCGCCGACTTCGCGGCGGTTCTGGCGCCGACGGCGGCGGGGCTCGCGGTGGCCGGGGAGTACCGGCTGCCTGCGGAGGTGCGCGCGCTCGAGGTTCCCGCGGCGCTCGACGAGGCGCGGGCCGCCGCGCAGGTCCTGGCGGCGTCGCAGGTCGCCGGCGACGAGCGGTTCGGAACAGCGTGGCAGGCTTCCCCGGTCGCGTCACTGCTCGCGATCCCGGTCTCCGAGGGCGCCGGAGGCGTCGTCCTCGTCTGCTTCCGCGAGCCGCGGGCGTTCACGGCGGACGATCTCGGGCTCGCGCAACAGGTCGCCGCGGCCGCCCACGGCGCCCTCGAGCGGAGCAGGCTGTTCGAGGCGGAGCGGGCCGCGCGCTCGCTGTCGCAGCAGCTTGCACGGGCGGCGGCCGCGCTGACGACCGAGCTCGACCCCGGCGCGGTCCTGCAGGCGGCCGCCCGGGAGGCGGCCGAGCTGCTCGGCGCCGACGCTGCGCTCGTCTCGATGCTCGACGGCGACGAGGTGGTCGTTGCCGCGGCCGTCGGCGGTCCCGTCGGCTCGGTGCTGGGCGTCCGGTCGGCGTCGACCGACGGTGTCGCCGGTGACGTGCTGGCAGCGCGCGGCCCGATCGCACTTGCCGACGGCACCTCGGCCGCGGGCCATGCTCCAGCCGACCCGCTGCTCGGCGGGCGCTTCGTCGCCTACCTCGGCGTGCCGGTCGCCCGCAGCGGGGAGGAACCACGCGGCGTGCTCTCGGTCTACGCGCGCGAGCCGCGGACGTGGCGGGACGAGGAGGTCGAAGCGCTGACGACGCTGGCGGCGAACGCGGCGGTCGCGTACGTGAACGCCGAGCTCTATCGCCACGTCGCGATCGAGCGGGAGCAGAGCGCGGCGATCCTGGCCAACATCGCCGACGGGATCGTCGCCGTCGACCGCGATGGCCGCGCCGTGCTCTGGAACCATGCTGCCGAGGCGATCACCGGCGTGCCCGCGTCGGAGGCGGTCGGGCGGCCGCCCGGAGAGATCCTGCGCCGCGAGCTCCAGTCCGACCGCGAGACATCCGCGGCCCGGCTCGTGTCGATCTCACGCGGCGGCGACGAGGTGTGGCTCGCGCTCTCAGAGGCGGTGATGCGCGATCCCGCGGGCGCGGTGGCCGGGCGCATCTTCGCGTTCCGCGACATCTCGGCCGAGTATGCGGTCGAGGAGATGAAGTCCGGCTTCGTCTCGAGCGTCTCGCTCGAGCTGCGCGCGCCGCTGACGACGATCTACGGCTTCGCGCAGACGCTCCTCCGCGACGACGTCGTGTTCTCCGACGACGATCGCCGCACCTTCCTCCACTTCATCGCCCGTGAGGCGGAGCGGCTGACCGCGACCGTCGACGCGCTGCTGCAAGTTGCGCGGATCGAGACCGGCGACCTGGCGGTGAGCCTCGAGCCGACCGACGTCGGCGCCGTCGTGACCGAACTCGTTGCGAGTGCGACCGACTCGGGGCAGAACGGCCATCACGTCGTCGCCGACATCGCCGCCGACATGCCGCCGGCGCGCGCCGACCCGGTGAAGCTTCGGGACGTTCTCGAACAGCTCGTCTCGAACGCGGTCAAGTTCTCGCCGGACGGGGGGACGGTGACGGTCTCGGCGCGGCGCACGGGCGACGCGGTCGAGCTGGCCGTCAGCGACCACGGAACCGGTATCGCTCCGTCCGAGCGAGAGCGCATCTTCGAGAAGTTCGTGAAAGGCGGATCGGGCATCGGACGCGGCACCGGCGTGGGGCTTTTCATCGCCCAGGGCCTCGTGCGCGAGATGGGCGGCCGCATCCACGTCGACTCGGAAGAGGGCAGCGGTTCGCGCTTCGCGTTCGAGCTGCCGCTCGTGCGGGAATAGGGACGCGGGAGGATGGGGACGACACGCGTGCTGGTGATCGACGACGAGGCGCCGATCAGGCTGCTCTGCCGCGTGAATCTCGAGGCGGCGGGAATGAGCGTGCTCGAGGCCGGCGACGGCGTGGCGGGCATCGAGGAGGCGCGCAGGAGCGAGCCGGACGTGATCCTGCTCGACGTGATGATGCCCGGCCTCGACGGCTGGCACGTCGCCGAGGCGCTGCTCGACGATCCGGCGACCGACGAGATCCCGATCGTGTTCCTGACCGCGCGCGCGGAGCTGCGCGACCGGGCGCGCGGGATCGACCTCGGAGGGGTGGACTACGTGACCAAGCCGTTCGACCCGGTCGAGCTCGCGCCGCTCGTGCGCGACCTGCTCGAACGGGTCGAGCACGGGCAGCGCGACGACCTGCGCCGCGAGAAGCTGACGGAGCTGCGCGCGCAGCTCGCGCGTCCCTAGGGACAGCGCGCGAGCGCGACCAGGTCGGTGCCGAGGCCGCTCGCCAGGAACGGCCGCTGGACCAGCCGGAAGGGCGCGGTGATCGCGGCGGTCAGCCAGCCGAGCTGTTCCGGCGGCTGCAGCTTGCGGCCGCTGGCGGCCGTCTTCTCTTCCATCGATTGCGACTCGTGCGAGGAGGCGACCCGCGCCACCGTGTTACGCGCCGCCTCGAGCGCGTAGCCGAGCGGGAAGCCGCAGGTGAGCACGACCGGGTCGACGAACCCGCTCAGGCCGAGCAGCTCGGTCATCCGCGACGCGTCGTAGCGGCGATAGTGGCCGACCATGCGATCGGCTGCGCCGAAGCGCTCGGGCCGCGCCGGCACGCTCAAGAGCAACCAGCCGCCGCGGCGCAGCCGACGGCGCCAGTCGACGAGCGCCCCTGCGTCGTCCTCCACATGCTCGAGCACTTCGAAGCTGCAGAGCAGGTCGAACGTCGCATCCGGGTCGAGCGCCGAGACGTCGCCGCAGACCATCCGGCCGCGGCCTTCCCTGCGCAGCCGCTCGGCGGCCTGAGCGCACGCGAGCGGATCCGGCTCGACGCCGACGTAGTCGTAGCGGCGGGCGAGACGCACGCCGACGCCGCCTTCGCCGGCACCGATCTCGACGACCGAGGCGACCTCGGGCCCGAGCTCGCGCAGGAGACGGCGCACGAGGTCGTAGCGCAGCCACGCGTTCATGGTCAGCGGCGGAGAAGGGCTCATTCCCGCTCCCGGCGGCGGCAAAGCCGCCGCCTCCGCTCTCTGATGAGCTCCGTCGAGCCTCCGCTCATGCGGCGATCGGCTCGAGGCGTTGGTAGAGGGGGGCGATCACTGCCTCGGGCCGGAACCGCTCGTTCGCGCGTGCGTATGCGGCCGCGCGAAGGTGCGCGACGCGCGCCGGGTCGTTTGCAAGGGCGACGAGCGCGCGTGCGAGCTCGTCCCCGTCGCCGGGGCGGACGAAGACGGCCGCATCGTCGAAGGCGCCGCGCTGCGGCTCGGTGTCGGAGGTGACGACGGCGGTGCCCGCGGCGGCTCCCTGGAAGACCTTGTTCGGTACGACGCGCAGCGCCTTCGGGCCGGTGCCGAAGATGCCCAGGCACACGTCGTGCTCGGCGATCAGCGCCGGCAGGAGCTCCGGCTCGACCCACTCGATCCACTCCGCATTGCCGTCGCCGGCGGCGAGCCTCGTCGCCTCGTAGTCCTGGCCGCGGCCGATCATCGTGAACCGGATCCCGTCGCGTGCCCGCAGGCTCGCGATCGCGTGGCCGATCATCGGCGCCCCCTGAAGCGGGGTGAACGAGCCGAAGAAGACGACACGGAGGCAGCCCGTGTGCGGTACCGGCTCGCGAAACCACGCAGCGGGTGCGCCGACCGGGACGACCACGGCGCGGCCGTGCGCGGCGTCTGTGACGAGCTCGAGATGCTCGGGCGTGTCGACGCACGGAAGGTCGGCGGCGCGCAGGGCTGCGTCGTCGAGGCGCCGGAGCAGCCGCACGACCACCCCGGACGACACGCGCCGGTCGACCGCGGTGTCGCCCGCCGAGATCAGGTGGTCGAGCGCGACGGGCACGTCGGGCCAGAGGAAGCGGGCGAGATGGACGTCGAAGTGGCCCATGTAGCCCACCACTACGAGGTCGATCTCCGGGAGCCTGCGCGACCGGCGCCAAAGGCGCGCCCATGCGACGGCGATCCGGACGGCGAGCAGCGGCACGAGCCACGGCTGCCGAAGCATGCGCACGCGCATCGACGTGTCGAGGCCGAGCGGGACGTTGCACTCGAGGACCTCGTCGCCGAGTGCCGCGAACCCCTCCTGAAGAACGCGCACGCGCGGGTACGTACGGGCGTCGTAGGTCCCGAAGAAGAGAACGTTTCTCCGGCCCGGGTGACGGCGGCGGCCGTGCGGCCGCACGGTCGTCAGGATGCCGCGCTCCATGCCGTGAATATCGGTTCGTGCCGTTCGCGACTTGAGGGGGCTTCAGCGCGTGGGCAGGTCGGTCCACCAGCCCCGCTTGCCCTCGACGTCGCCGCGCGGATCGTCGCCCAGGTTCGGCGCGCCGATGACGAGGAGCTCGAGCCCTTCCGGCCCTGCTTCGTAGCCTCGCCACGTGCCGGGCGGGACGCGCACCGCGTCCCATTCCTGAACGTCGACGATCTCGTCGTCGACCTTCATCCGTCCGCTTCCGCGCACGACCACGTAGACCTCTTCCTGCCGCTCGTGCGTGTGCCCGTAGGGAAAGCGATAGCCGGGCGGGACGTACTGGTAGCTGAGGGCGGAGCTCCCGAGTTCGAGCGCCCTGGTCGCCGCGCGGAACTCGAGGTCGGGCGCGCCTTCGAACTTCGGGCCGACGTCTTCGAGATCCTGCTTGATGTTCCTGAGCGTGAACGGCACGGGCTGATCCTGACCTGAACGTCGGCGATGAGTTTCGGGCGGCCTCCCGGTCTTCACCGCGTAGGTTCCCGACTGCAGTACTGACTCCAGGAGGCAGTGTGAAGCTTCTTCTCACGTCGGCCGGCATCAAGAACCCGAGCATCAATGACGCGATGCTCGACCTGCTGGGCAAGCCGATCGCGGAGTGCGACGCGCTCTGCATCCCCACCGCCTCGTACGGGCACGCCCCGCGCGGCATCGGCGGGGCATACAGGTTCGTCACCGGACAGGCCACCACGCCCATGGTCGAGCTCGGGTGGAAGAGCCTCGGAGTGCTCGAGCTGACTGCGCTGCCCACCCTCGACAGGGAGCTCTGGGTTCCCCTCGTCGAGGAGGCCGATGTCCTGCTCGTCAACGGCGGAGACGCCCTGTACCTGGCCCATCACATGCTGGAGTCGGGCCTGGCCGGCCTCCTGCCCTCGCTCAGCGCGGTCTGGGTCGGGTTGAGCGCCGGGAGCATGGTCATGACCCCGTGCATCGGTGAGGATTTCAAGGTCTGGGATCCGCCCGGCGGTGGGGACAGAGCGCTGGGGATCGTCGGCTTCTCGATCTTCCCGCACCTGGATCACCCGATGCTGCCGGAGAACACGATGGCCGACGCCGAACGATGGGCGGCCGGCCTGTCGAACCCGGCGTACGCGATCGACGACGACACCGCGATCAAGGTGGTCGACGACGGAGTTGAGGTCATCTCCGAGGGGCACTGGAAGCTCTTCGCCGAGAGCCCGGTGGCAAGCGAGTCGCGCTAGCGGGCCGCCGGCCGAGGCGCCGCCGACTTACCGGAACTCGTCGATGCCGCGGCCGTCATCGTGCTCCCAGCCGTAGGCGGCGATGTGGCCCCAGCAGTCGGGCCGGCTGCCGTCGGTGTCGGTGAAGTTGTACGCGTCTGCGAGCCGACGAACGCTGACGACCGTGCCGGCCCAGCGGTTGGCGTCGTCGGCTCGAGCGAGCGCGGCCACGCCTCTGGCCACGTAGGTGGGCGACTCGGAGATCCCAAAGCCGGGGCGCTTCTGCACCGCGTCGCGCCAGTTCGCCTCCGTGACGCCGAAGTTCTCCAGCATCTTCTCCGAACGGAGCCAGCCCGGCGTGACGCCGACGGCCGTCACGGGGAGTCCGCGAAGCTCGGCCTCGAGGCCCTTCACGATCCGCTCGACGTTCGCCTTGACGAGGTCGTAGTAGAACCCGACGTTTCGCCGGAACTCGGCATTCGCGTCCGACGTGCCGTCTGTCATCTCGACCACCAGGCCCCGGGTTTCGTGGTCGTCGGCGCTCTGCAGCATCAGCGGGATCGCGGCCTGGCAGGTGATGAGATGCGTGTGCACCCCCATCTGCAGCATCCGCAAGCCACCGGCCCAGTCGTGCTCCCACAGCGGCTTGTCCCACTGCATGTACCTGTCGCCTCCGAAGATGTCGTTGACGAGGACGTCCAGCCGGCCGCGGTCACGCTCGATGTCTGCGACCAACTCGGCAACGGCCGCGGGATTCTCGTGGTCGACGACGCGCGCAGAGCAGTTCCCTCCGGCGGCCGACATCAGCTCGCCCGTCTCCTCGATCGTCTCGGGCCTGCCGATCTCCGACGGTCCCGCAGCCCTGCTGCTGCGGCCGGTCGCGTAGACGAAGAAGCCTGCGCGCGCGAGCTCGACCGCTATGGCACGGCCGGCGCCGCGAGTCGCGCCTGCTACCAGCGCCACCTTCGTCGTCTCCGTCACGATGCTTCCGACAGTTCCACGCCGGAGGCGATCTCAATCAGGGCGCAGGCGCTCCGGGCTCCGGCCGACCTGCTCGGCCGGCCCGCCGTGCTTGCCGAGACGGGCGAGCGCGTCATCGAACCGCCATGTACGTAGCGTGCCTGTCGAGGAGCGGGTGGCGGGAATCGAACCCGCATGACCAGCTTGGAAGGCTGGGGCTCTACCATTGAGCTACACCCGCGAGCGACGCCACGTTAGCGGCTCGGGCGCCTCGCTCTAGGCTGCCCCTCGTGCTGCTCGCGCATACGCACTCGCCGTACGCGTGGCAGGCGGACGTCGACACGACGGTCGTCATCCCGGTGCTGGTGCTCCTGTACCTGTTCGCCCTCGGTCGGGTCGGGGCTCCGCGGTGGCGGATCGTGTGCTTCGCCGTGTCGATGGCGCTGCTCGCCGTCGCCTTCTGGACGCCGATCCACCATCTCGGCCTCCACTACCTGCTGACGGCGCACCTGCTGCAGAACGTGATCCTCGCGGAGTGGGCGCCGCTCTTCGCCGTCCTCGGCATCTCGACGCCGATGGCCCTGCGGCTCGCACGTGTGCCCGGGTGGGGAGTGCTGACGCACCCGTTCGTCGCGCTGCCCGTGTGGCTCGGCAGCTACTACGTCTGGCACATCCCGGTCGTGTACCAGGCCGCCCTCCACCATCAGTCGTGGCTGATCCACATCGAGCATGCCTGCTACTTCGCGACCGGGCTCCTGTTCTGGTGGCCGCTCTTCCAGGACGTTCCGCGCCGGTTCGCGTCGGGCTTTCGCGCGCTCTACGCGTTCGCCGCGTTCATGCTGGCCTCGCCGCTCGGGCTCCTGTTCGCGCTCCTGCCGAAGCCGGTGTACTCGTTCTACGTCGCCGCACGCCCCCGGGTCTTCGGGCTCAGCCCGCTCGCCGACCAGGAGATCGCCGGGATGACGATGGCGGCCGAGCAGGCGCTCGTCCTGTTCCTCGTCTTCGCCTACTGGTTCAGGCGCTTCTTCTGGGAGGAAGGCGCTATTTGAGGCAGCCGGTGACGGTCGCCAGGTCGGCGTCGCTCGGATGCTGCTGCCACAGCATCACCGCATTGCCCTGGCGGCGCAGGACGTCGTTGATGCCGACGTTGGTCGCGTGGAAGCGCCGGTAGGCGGCGTCGATGTTGTCGGCGTCGCTCTGGTTCTGCCCGAAGACGAGCGTGACCGCGTTGTCGGGCAGCCGCACGCGGACGGCGCCGCCCGTCGCGGTGGTCGCGACGAAGTCGAGCTGCCCGCCGAGCCTCACGCCGGCCTCCTGGCGCAGGCACGCCGACGACTTCGCGAGCGTGTAGCTCGGCGTGTCCTTGCCGCAGCCGGCGAGCAGTCCGGCGGCGAGCAGCGCTCCGAGCGCGAACCGTCTCACGGCGCGTCAGTCTAGGGCGTCGGCGCTCGGAGGCTCGGCTCCTCCTCTACGCTGTCCGGCCGTGCCGGACCGCAGAGCCAGAATCGAAGCGCTCGCCCGTCTCACGATCGAGATCGGGTGCAACCTCCAGCCCGGTCAGACCCTCGCGATCAACGCCCTCGTCGAGCACGCTCCGCTCGTGCGCGCCCTGGCGGAGGCCGGGTACGCCGCGGGAGCGCGCTCCGTCGACGTCCTCTACGGCGACCAGCACGTCCGGCGGGCCCACATCGAGCATGCGTCCGACGACGCGCTCGGGCTCTCGCCCCCGTGGCTCGTTGCGCGCACGCGCCGCCTGGGTGAGACCGGTGCGGCGGTCGTCACGATCTCCGGCAACCCCGAGCCGGAGATCTACGCCGACCTCGACGGGGGCCGGGTCGCCCGGTCGCGGCCTCGCGAGCTGAGCGAGGAGGCGCTGAAGCTGACCGACGGCCTCTGCAACTGGGCGATCGTCCCCTTCCCGAACGAGGGCTGGGCGAGGACCGTGTTCGGCGAGCCCGACCTCGAGCGGCTCTGGGCGGCGGTCGAGACGGCGATCAGGCTGGACGAGCCGGACCCGGTCGCCGCCTGGCGCGAGCACATCGCGACGCTGCAGCGGCGGGCCGACGGCCTGAACGAGCGGCGCTTCGATCACCTGCGCTACCGCGGGCCGGGCACCGACCTGACGATCGGGCTGCACGCCGATTCGGAGTGGAAGGCGGCGCTCGACGTGTCACGCGGCATCGAGCACGTCGCGAACATGCCGACCGAGGAGGTCTTCACCGCGCCCGACGCGCGCCGGGTCGAAGGTGTCGTCCGCTCGACGCTGCCGCTGCAGATCCAGGGGACGATCGTCCGCGACCTGACCGTTCGCTTCGCCGGCGGGCGGGCGGTCGACGTGAAGGCGTCATCCGGCGAGGCCGTGATGCAGGCGCACGTCGCGACGGACGACGGCGCCGCCCGGCTCGGCGAGGTCGCACTCGTCGATGCGCAGTCCCGCGTCGGCAAAACGGGGCTCGTGTTCTACGACACGCTGTTCGACGAGAACGCGTCGTCGCACATCGCTCTCGGCTCCTCGATCGTCAACGCCGTGCCGTGGGCCGCGGAGCTCTCGCCCGAGGAGCGTCACGCGCGCGGAGTCAACCACTCGTCGGTCCACACAGACTTCATGATCGGGTCGCCGGAGCTCGAGGTCGACGGCGTCGGCGCCCAGGGCGAGGCCGTGCCGATCCTCCGCGGCGGCGACTGGCAGCTCTGACGGCCGCCGCCGACGGCGGCCGCGCCTACACTCAGGCACTGAACGGGACGTAGCTCAGCCTGGTAGAGCGCCGCCTTTGGGAGGCGGAAGCCGTCGGTTCGAATCCGACCGTCCCGATCCCGATGGGTAGCTTCGGCGGCCGGTGACCGAGGCGCCCTTCCCCGTTCCGCCTGCGCGGCACCGTCGTGCGGGTCTCGCGTACGGGATGGCTGCGTCGGCCGCCGTCCTCTGGGGCATCAACGGTGCCGTCTCGAAGACGATCCTCTCGACGGGCCTGTCGTCCGAGCGGCTGGCGCAGCTCCGCTCGCTCGGCGCCGCCGTCGGCCTTGCGGCCGTGGTCGCGGTGATCGCGCCCCGTAGGCTCCGGCTGACGCGCCGCGAGCTGCCGTACCTCCTGGTCTTCGGGATCGCCGGGCTCGCCTTCGTCCAGTGGTTCTACTTCCAGGCGATCGACCGGCTCGCGATCGGGATCGCGCTCCTGATCGAGTACCTCGCGCCGCTCCTCGTCGCGCTGTGGGCGCGCTTCGTCTACCACGACCATGTACGGCGGCGGCTCTGGGTTGCGCTCGGGCTGGCGCTCGCAGGGCTGGCGCTGATCGTCGACGTGTTCGGCGGCGGTGAGAGCGTGTCGACCGCAGGTGTCGGCTTCGCGCTCGCCGGAGCGGTCGCCTACGCGCTCTACGTGCTCCTGGCCGAGCACGTGGTCGGGGGCCGTGACGCCGTCTCCCTCCTCGCCTACGGGTTCGCCTTCGCCTCGGTGTTCTGGGCGATCCTGGCGCCGTGGTGGACGTTCCCGGGCGGCGCCCTGACGAAGACGACGTCGCTGGGCGGCCACCTGCACACCGTCCACCTCCCGGTGTGGGCGCTCGCACTCTGGATGATCGTCCTCGGGACGATGATCCCGTTCTTCCTACTCGTGAACGCGCTGCGGCACATCTCGGCGACGCGGGCCGGCATCGTGGCGATGCTCGAGCCGGTCGTCGGTGCGCTCGTCGGCTGGGCGTGGCTGTCCGAGT
The DNA here is from genome assembly GCA_035518115.1 of Gaiellaceae bacterium. Taxonomy (GTDB): domain Bacteria; phylum Actinomycetota; class Thermoleophilia; order Gaiellales; family Gaiellaceae; genus PALSA-600. Next base: position 43,593 of record DATIXY010000076.1, read on the forward strand.
CACTGGACGGCATCCAGTTGCTGGGCGCAGCCGTCGTCCTGGTGGCGATCGGGCTCGCCCAGACGGCTCGCTGATCGCGATCTCAGCCGGCGGCGCAGCGCGAGCGCGAGACCGGCGACCACGAGCGGGACGAGGAGGAACCAGGCCGAGAAGATCCCGAGCGCACACGTCGAGAGCAGCGACACGACCGCTGCCGCACGCACACCGCCTTCGAGAATGCGCACTGCCGAGACGAGTGCAAGTACGTAGACGGCGATGAAGAGCGACGACGTGGCGCGCACCAGATCGTCGGTGCTGCCGATCCCGGCTGCGAGTCCGACCAGGACGATGATCACGACCGGGGCGATCGCCGCAAGCGGCCGGCGCGGCACGCTGCGGCCGGCGTCTCCCGCGAACCAGCGCGGCAGTGCTCCCTCAGCGCCCAGCGACGCGCCGAGCTTGGCCGATGCCCCGAGGTAGACGTTCATCGTCCCCATGGTCAGCGCGACCGCCAGTACAGCCGTCGCGTCCCGGCCGGCGCGTCCGAAGCCCACGCCGACGAGGTCGGCGAGCGGGACGCGCGAGCCCGTCCCGTAGGTGACGCCGATCGTCGCGACGGCGAGACCGAGGTAGAGCACCGCGATCGTCACGAATGCGATCGCCATCGCCCGCGGCAGCTCGACCTCGGGCCGCCCGAAGTCGCCTGCGAGCTGGGCGACGGCCTCCCAGCCGATGAACAGCCAGACCAGGATGTTCGCCGCCGTGCCGATCGCCCACCAGCCGTGCGGGGCGAACGGCGACCAGTGGTCGCCGCCGTGGGACGGGAGCGCGACGGCGACGGCCAGCGCAACGACGACGATCAGCACGGACGAGAGCGCGAGCTGGAAGCCGGCCGAGACGCGGAGCCCGAGGAGGTTGGCCGCGAGAACTGCCACGAACATGGCGAGCCCGACGAGCGTCGCAACGACCGTCCCGGAGCCGGTGAGCGCGGCGACGTAGTAGCCGCCGATCAGCGACACCGCGGGAGCGCCGATCAGGACCGCCGCGAGGAACCAGCCGCCCGTGACGGCGGCCGCGTCGTCCCCGAGCCCTTCCCGCACATACGTCGACACGCCGCCGGCAACCGGATGGCGCACCCCCAGCGCCGCGAATGTGATCGCGAGCGGCGCCGAGAGCGCGAGCAGGGCGACCCAGGCGACGATCGAGGCCGCGCCCGCGCGCTGCACGGCGAGCGCCGGCACGAGGAGCAGGCCGGGGCCGATCAGGGCGCCCAGGTAGAGCGCGCTGCCGTGCACGACGCCGAGGCTGCGGCCGTCGTCCATGAGAGCGTCAACGACCGCTCGGGCCGGGATCGTCCCGGCGGCTGCTCAGCGCCGGCGGTCGGCGAACGGCTCGAGATCGTGCGCGTGCAGGCCGATCTCGCCGGCCTCCAGCGCGGCGCGCACCTCGTGCGCGAGCGCCACGCCCTGCGACACGTCCTCGGGCTCGAGCACCGTGGACACGCTCGCCAGCACCGATCGCCCCTCGCGCAGCTGGACGTCGACCGTGGTCAGTTGCGTCTTGTCGTCGATGTAGGGGTCGTCGGGGACGCCGACCCAGACGGTGACGGTGCCGCCGCCCGGCAGGGCGACGTGCTCGATCACGGGTGAGGCGCGCAGGCTCACGGCCGAGACCGTAACAACTCGGGCCAGTTCCCTCGATCGGGTGATGCCGGCCCTGGCCGTGCGGGGATCGTGAGTGAGGTGATTGCGCGGGTGCTTCGACTCGTCCTCGTCGTCTCGCTGCTCGGCGGGGCGGTCGCGCCTGTCGCCCTGCCGGCGCCGGCGCAGCGGCAGCAGTCGGTCGCCGCCCTGGACGCCGGCATCCTCGAGCGCCTGAACGCGATCCGCGCCGCCAACGGCCTCGGGCCGCTGCGCCTGAATGCGAGCCTGTCGGCGGCTGCCGCATTCCATTCACGCGAGCTTGCCTCTGGTGGCTACTTCTCGCACGAGTCCGCCGACGGCACGGCCTTCTGGAAGCGGATCGAGCGGTGGTATGCCCAGCCGCGCACCGGTTCCTGGACGGTCGGGGAGAACCTGCTCTGGTCGTCGCCGGGGATCGACGCGTCGCGTGCGGTCACCGCCTGGATGGGCTCGCCCGAGCATCGCGCCAACATCCTCGACTCCTCTTGGCGCGAGATCGGGATCGCCGCGGTCCACGTCGACCGTGCGGGCGGCGTCTATCGCGACCGCCCGGTCACGATCATCACCACGGACTTCGGCGCGAGAACGTAGCGCGCCGCGGACAGGGCTACGCTTCGGGTGAAGCGCGCCCGTAGCTCAGTGGAAGAGCGGCGGCCTTCTAAGCCGTTGGTCGGGGGTTCGAATCCTCCCGGGCGCACTCACTCAGTGGTTGTGCAACGGGAAACCGCACGCGCCCGCCGACTTGACGAACGCAGGCGACCGAGTGTCGATCGTGTGCGGGAACGTGAGGACGACGCCGTTGATGATCGAGATCACTCCGCCGCCCGCGGGCGCGGCCGGGACCGTCGTCGTCGGGTCGGGGAAGTCGGAGATGCCGTGCCTGCGCATGCATTTCGCGACCGCATCGAAGTGTGCGAGCGCGCCGGAGTCCGGATGGGTGGACGTGCCGGCCGCCGGTGGGCCCCCGCCGGGGATGAGCCCCTTGCAGCTCGCCTGAGCCGACTTGAACCCAGGTGACGACGGATCGACGCCGCTGCCCGTCTTGAAGAAGAAGCCGCCGCCCGACGCCGGGTCGGGGAAGGCCGGCACGCCGTGCGACCGCATGCACCTCGCATAGGCGAGCGCGGGGTCGGAGCCGGTCGCGGCTGAGGCGTTCGTCGTCGTCATGGCCGTTGTCGTCGTCGTCGCTCCCATCCTCGCCACACTCGGGCCGGTCGACGCCCCGCAGCCCGGGGCCAGCACGATCAGCGGCACGAGCACGGCCCAGACGCGCCTCACTCCGTCAGAGAAGCAGAGCGGTCTGAAGCGGCTCTAAAAGCTCTCGAGCCGCGCCACCCTTCTCGTCGGGCCGGCGCCGGTTTTCGGCGCCGGCCCGACGGGCGTCTAGCAGCAGCCGCAGCCACACCCTGGCCCGCAGCCGCAATTGCAGCCCTCGGCGAGGCGCATCTGGTCACCTCCTTCATCGACGATCTTCGATGCAGCGACCGTAGCGACTATATTGACAACCGTCAATGAAGACCCTGCCCGTCCTCCAGCCGCTCTGCTGCGGGCCTGCCACCCCGGTGATGTCCGCCGGCGCGGCCACGGATCTCGCCGACACGTTCAAGGCGCTCGCCGATCCGACCCGGGTCGCGATCGTCAACCGGCTCGCCGCGGCCGAGTGCTGCGTGTGCGACCTCACGGCGGCCTTCGACCTGTCGCAGCCGACGGTCTCGCACCACCTCCGCGTCCTGCGCGACGCCGGCCTCGTCGAGGCCGATCGCCGGGGCACGTGGGCCTTCTACCGGCTCGCTCCCGACGCCGTCGAGCGGCTGCAAGGCATCTTCACGCCGCCCGCCGGCTGACGCTCACCGGGCGGCGGCGTAGGCGCTGAACTGCAGCTGGCCGTGCTCGCAGACGGACGTGGGCGGCGCGACCGACATCACGGTGGCGCCGCCGCCGGGTGGCCGGACCGAGAGGCGGTAGGCCTTCGGCTCACACGCCCCGGGCTTGTCCTCGCCGGGGCCGGGAACGTCCGGCGAGAAGCGCGCGGTCGCTCGTGCAGAGGCGCCGTGCGCAAGTGTGATCAGCGCGGCCGTGAGCTGGTTCGGCGCAGCGGCGACGACCCGTGTCGGCAGCAGCCTGCCGTGCAGGCCGACGAGCCTGACGCGCGGCAGTCCGGTGACCGCGCACGCGCGCTGCGAACGGTTCCGCAGCGTCAGCGCGTACACGATGTTGCCCGCCCCGGCGCTGCCCGGCACGACGGTGAAGCGCCCCGTGAGCTGGGTGCCGCTGCAGAAGGCGGCCGTCCGCTGCGCCCGCGCGCTGCCGCCGGTCAGCGCCGCGGCGAGCGCCGAAAGGAGTGCGACCAGGACGAGGCGGCGCATGGGCGGCCATGGTAGATCGGCGGACCGCGGATACGATGCCCGCGCACGGTGGCAGTAGCTCAGTTGGTAGAGCCCCGGGTTGTGGTCCCGGTGGTCGGGGGTTCGAGTCCCCTCTGCCACCCTCGAGGCCGGGTCGTGCGGCGCTAGTGTGATGGCGGCCCGGCCCCGTAGCTCAGAGGACAGAGCGGGAGCCTTCGAAGCTCCGTGCGCAGGTTCGATTCCTGCCGGGGCCACTACGCACCGGCGCGACGTTCCGGTCGGGCGCGGCTAGCGACTCGCGAAACGGAAGAGCAACCAGATGACCACGACGAAGATCCCCACCAGCACGATCACGTCGCGGATCAGGTGCGCATGGGTATTCAGGTCCAGCGGCAGGTCCACAGCCCGGATATCGGCATCCGCCTGGGGCCGCTTGAGCAACGGCGCGGGCCGGTGAGCTCCCACGCCTCGTTCTCCGGCTCCGTGCCGGAGAACTACGACCGCTACCTCGGGCCGGCCCTGTTCGAGCCCTACGCCCTCGACCTCGTGGCCCGGCTCCCGTCCGGCGGCAGGCGCGTGCTCGAGCTCGCCTGCGGAACGGGTCGCGTGACGCGCCACCTGCGAGCCGCGCTCCCCGGCTCGGCGACGCTGGTCGCGACCGACCTGAACGAGCCGATGCTCGTCCACGCGCGCGCCGCGGTCCCCGACGGCGGGATCACTTGGCGGCAGGCGGACGCGCAGGCGCTCCCCTTCGAGGATGCGTCGTTCGACGTCGTCGTCTGTCAGTTCGGCCTGATGTTCCTGCCCGACAAGGTGCAGGGGCTCCGCGAGGCGCGGCGCGTGCTCGCTCCGGGCGGCGTCTTCATCGCGACGGTCTGGGAGTCGATCGCGGAGCATCCACACGCACGGTCGATCGAGGCGGTCATGGTCGAGCTCTTCCCCGACGATCCGCCGCGGTTCCTCGACTCCCCGCACGGCTACCACGACGGCGAGCGGATCCGCGCGGACTACGAAGCCGCGGGGTGGGAGACGCTGTCGATCGAGAGCCTCCGCTTCACCGGCCGGAGCGCATCGGCCCGCGAGCTCGCCCTCGGGTTCGCGTCGGGGTCGCCGCTCTCGCACGAGCTGGCCGAGCGCGGCGCCGATCCGGCAGATGTCGCCGACCGCATCACCGGCGCGCTCGGCGGCGACACGCCGTACGAGCTCGAGCTCGCCGCGCTGCTCATCACCGCGGCGAGGCGCTGATCAGGCCGCCTCGCGCCTGACCCAGGCGGCGAGGAACGGCTCGACGATCGCCACCGACCCGTCGTCGAGCCGCCCGACGAGCTCCTTGCGCACGAGTGCGTTCAACGCGGACTGCAATGTCGGCGCGGCAGGCAGGTCGTACGCCGCCCGATACTCCTCTGCGTAGGGCGATGTCGTGGGCTCCGCCGCAAGCGCGATCAGGAGCCGCCGCTGGGTGCGCGGTGCGTCGGTCCAGAGCTGCTCGAGATGGTTGTGCTCGCCGCGCAGCACGCTCTCCAGCCCTGCATCGACGTCCGACTCGTACGCGAACGCCCCGGATGGGGTTCGCTCCCAGACCTCGTGCGCGAGCTCCTGCGTCGCATAAGGATGGCCGGCGGTCAGCTCGAGGAGGCGCGCGGCGGCAGCTTCGGTGATCCCCTTGTCCGTGCGCTCGAAGCGCGCGCGCACGAAGCGCGCGAACAGATCGCCCGGGATCAGGCCGATCTCCATCTTCTTGGCACTGCGCCAGAAAGGCTCGTTGCGGTCGCCGAAGATCTGGTCGAGCACGTGGCGCTTGCTACCGAGGTAGACGTGCGCGACCTCGGGCTGGGTCTGGAAGACGGCACGCAGCAGATTCGGATAGCGGCGGTCGAGCTCGACGATCTCCTGGAACTCGTCGAAGATCATCACCACGCGACGGCGCCGCTCCGCCGCGATGCGGCCGAGCAGCTCGAGCAGGGACTCGATCGTGTCGTCGATATCGGTGCGGCGGCGGGTCGCTCGGAAGCTGAAGCCGAGGGAGCCGTCCTGTGGATCGACCTCCATCGACGGCACGATCCGGAGCCCGCGGAACAGCTCGGCCGCGCGCTCGTAGGCACGGCCGGGCGCCGTGTCGAGGTCGCGGTGGATGGTTCGGGCGAGTGCCGCTGCGAAGCGCTCCTTGCTCGTCACCTTGAGCAGGTCGACGTAGCCGACGAGCGCACCCTCGCGCTCGGCGCGCCGGGCGGCCCGGAGCACGAGCGACGACTTCCCGTAGCGGCGCGGTGCGTAGACCAGCACGTCCTGGCCGTTTCGCAGCTCGGCGGCCAGCTCGCGCAGCTCCGGCTGGCGGTCGGTGAACGCCGGGCCGAGGGCGAGCGCGCCGAATCGGAAGGGGTTCGTCGGTTCCTTATCCAAGCAGGCATTATCTTAGCGACCATAAAGCTCGACGATAGGTTCGGCCGAGAGCGCGGTTACCCTTCGCCGTGGCCGCGCGGGCGTGGCGGAACTGGAAGACGCGCCGGGTTTAGGTCCCGGTGGGCCTTTGGCCCTTGGAGGTTCGACTCCTCTCGCCCGCACCTGCGGATGGCCGACCAAGCCGCCGAGCTGATCGTCGCGGACGCCGCTGTGCCTCACCCGGGAGGGGCGGGTGCACCCGGCCGGTCTCCTGGCGGTCGAGACCGCGAAGTCCGACGGCCGCTGGCCGGGCCCTTAGACCCTCTCAGGGCAGCGTCTCGACGAGCGCGCCGAGCGGCGGGCGCTCCTTCACGGGCGGGTCGCTCACCCGCGGGCCGAGGTGGACGAGCCCGACGATCCGTTCGTTCCCGGCGAGTCCGAGCACGGCTCGCGCGTCCGGCTCGTCCAGCGCGGCGGGCGTTCGCCAGTAGGACGCGAGCCCGCGCGCGGTCGCGCCGAGCAGGATCGCGTACACGGCGCAGCCGGTCGACAGCAGGTCTTCCTCGTCGGTCTGGGGATCGCCGGTCAGCGCGGCCGTCGCCAGGACGAGCGTCGGGGCGCGGCGAAGCTTGGCCGCCTCCTTCTCGCCGCAGGCCTGCTCGAGCCGAACGCGCGTCTCCGGCCCGAGGACGCGGAGGCGCGTCGGCTGCGTGAGGTGGTGGTTCGGCGCCCAGCGTGCGAGCTCGAGCAGGGAGCCGAGCGCGCCGTCGTCGAGTGCCTCGTCTCCGTACTGCTTGTGCGTCCTGCGCGCGCGAATCGCGTCGTCGACGTCCATCGGCCAGACGCTACCCGCATGATTCAATGGCCGGACCCGATGGCCACGCAGATCGAGCAGCTCGCGGAGGACAAGGTCAAGCTGACGGTCGACGTACCGGCCGGCGACGTTCACCATGCCGTCGAGCATGCGGCCGCCGATCTCGCCGCGAGCGTCCGGGTCCCCGGCTTCCGGCGCGGCAAGGTGCCGATGCCGATTCTCGTCCAGCGCATCGGCCGCGACCGCATCTACACGGAAGCGGTGGAGAGCCACATCAGCGGCTGGTTCTGGAACGCGGCGACGCGCGCGCGCCTCAATCCGTCGGCGCAGCCTGAGTACGAGTACAACCTGCCGAAGTCCGACTCGGAAGCGTGGCACTTCTCCGCGACGGTCGCGGTTCATCCGAAGCCGGAGCCCGCGGACTGGACGCAGCTCGAGGTGCCGAAGCGCGAGGCGACCGTCCCCGAACAGGCGGTCGAGGCCGAGCTCGAGGCGCTGCAACGCACGGTCGGAGCGCTCGAGGTGGTCGAGGGCCGTGCGGCGCAGCAGGGCGACACGGTCGTCGTCGATCTCGGCGCCGAGGACGGCTCCGCGCAGCGGGACTACGTCGTCGAGCTCGGGTCGGATCGGCTCGTCGAGGAGATCGACAACGGCATCCGCGGCCTGCAGCCGGGCGAGAGCCGGGACGTCGCGTACGAGCTCGTCGACGGATCGACCCGCCGCGCGACCGTGACGGTCAAGTCCGTCTTCGAGCGCGTCCTGCCGGCTCTCGACGACGAGCTGGCGCGCTCGGCATCGGAGTTCGACACCTTCGCCGAGCTGCGCACCGAGATCGAGGACCGGCTGCGTGGGCAGGTTGCCGACGAGCTGGAAGGCGTCTTCCGGGCCGCCGCGATCGACGAGCTCGTCAAGGCGTCGAAGGTTGACGCGTCCGGGCCGCTCGTCGAGCTGCGGACGCGCGAGCTGCTCACCGGGCTCGCGCGCAGCTTGCAGGCGCGCGGCATCGACGCCGACTCCTACCTCCAGCTGACAGGCCAGACACCGGAAGAGCTGGAGCAGCGCCTGCGCGCCGAGGCGAAGCAGTCGGTCGCACGCGAGCTCGTGCTCGAAGCCGTCGCCGACTCGCTCGGGCTCGAGGTGAGCGACGAGGAGATCCGCGCGGAGCTGCTCGAGGCGGGAGAGTCGGAGGAGGACGTCGAGGAGTTCGTCGCCGGCGGCGGCGCCGACCGCGTCCGGGAAGACCTCCGTCTGAAGAAGGCGCTCGACCGCATCGCCGACGAGGTGAAGCCGATCGAGCCCGACCTGCATGCCGCACGTGAGAGCATCTGGACGCCTGGGCAGGAGGAGCAGCAGGCGGACGCCCCGAAGCTATGGACCCCAGGCAGCAAGGAGTGACTGAGCCATGCCACTGATCCCGATGGTCGTAGAACAGACGTCGCGCGGCGAGCGCGCGTTCGACATCTACTCGCGCCTTCTCGCCGAGCGCATCGTCTTCCTCGGCACGCCGGTCGACGATCAGATCGCGAACCTGATCATCGCCCAGCTCCTCCACCTCGAGTCGGAGGACCCGGACAAGGACATCAACCTGTACATCAACTCGCCCGGCGGCTCGGTGTACGCCGGCCTCGCGATCTACGACACGATGCAGTTCATCAAGCCGGACGTGCAGACGATCTGCGTCGGCATCGCGATGAGCATGGGCTCGCTGCTGCTGGCAGGCGGCGCGAAAGGGAAGCGCATGTCGCTGCCGAACTCACGGATCCTGATCCACCAGGTTTCCGGCGGGTTCCAGGGCCAGGGCACCGACATCGAGATCCAGGCCCGCGAGGTGATCGGCCTCAAGCGCCGCCTGGAGGAGATCTACACGCACCACACCGGGAAGACCCAGGAGGAGATCTCACGCGATATGGAAAGGGATTTCTTCCTCAGCCCGGCGGAAGCCATGGAATACGGCCTGATCGACTCGGTCATCACCCACCGCGAAACAGGGCCTGCTGCGGCGGCTGCCTAGCCGTCGAGGCAAAACTGGGGTAAAAGGAGACTGGGATGGCGCGGGCGAGCGAAGGAAACGAACAGCTTCTCTGCAGCTTCTGCGGGAAGTCGCAGCGCCAGGTCAAGAAGCTGATCGCCGGCCCGGGCGTCTACATCTGCGACGAGTGCATCGATCTCTGCAACGAGATCATCGACGAGGAGTTGACTGCACCGAGCTCGCTCGACCTCGACAACCTGCCTCGCCCCAAGGAGATCTACGGCTCGCTGAACGACTACGTCGTCTCGCAGGAGGAGGCGAAGCGTACGCTCTCGGTCGCCGTCTACAACCACTACAAGCGCGTCCAGATGGGCGCGGAGGACGGCGACGTCGAGCTGCAGAAGTCGAACATCCTGCTGCTCGGCCCGACCGGCTGCGGCAAGACGCACCTGGCGCAGACGCTCGCGCGGATCCTCAACGTGCCGTTCGCGATCGCGGACGCGACCGCGCTGACCGAGGCCGGCTACGTCGGCGAGGACGTCGAGAACATCCTCCTGAAGCTGATCCAGGCCGCCGACTTCGACATCAAGAAGGCGGAGACCGGGATCATCTACATCGACGAGGTCGACAAGATTGCGCGCAAGGCCGACAACCCGTCGATCACGCGCGACGTGTCGGGCGAGGGCGTGCAGCAGGCCTTGCTGAAGATCCTCGAGGGGACCGTCGCCTCGGTGCCGCCCCAGGGCGGGCGCAAGCATCCGCACCAGGAGTTCCTCTCGATCGACACCACGAACATCCTCTTCATCTGCGGCGGCGCCTTTGCGGGCCTCGACAAGATCATCGCCAAGCGCATCGGCAAGAACGCGGTCGGATTCGGCCGCCAGATCTCGTCGAAGCGCGACAGCGAGAGCGCCGAGCTGCTCGGCGGCGTGATGCCGGAGGACCTCCTCAACTTCGGGTTGATCCCCGAGTTCATCGGCCGGCTGCCGGTGGTGTCGGCGGTGCACCAGCTCAAGCGCGAGGACCTCGTTCAGATCCTGACCGAGCCGAAGAACGCGCTCGTCAAGCAGTACCAGCGCTTCTTCAACTACGACCACATCGATCTCGTCTTCACCGACGACGCGCTCTGGTCGATCGCCGACAAGGCGCTCGACCGCGAGACCGGCGCGCGGGGGCTCCGCTCGATCATCGAGAACGCGCTGCTCGACGTGATGTTCGAGCTGCCCTCGCGCAAGGACGTCTCCAAGTGCGTGATCACCAAGGAGACGATCGAGCGCGGCCTGAAGCCGACGCTGGTGACCAGCGCCGGTGCGGGCCTCGACGAGCCCGAGCTCGCCGAAGAGTCGGCCTAGCGATCGTGCAGGTCGGCGACGTCTTCGGGCCGTCGAGCTGGATCGAGATCACCCAGGACAAGATCGACCAGTTCGCCGAGGCGACCGGCGACCACCAGTGGATCCACGTCGATCCGGAGCGCGCGAAGGCCGGTCCGTTCGGCTCGACGATCGCGCACGGCTACCTCACGCTGTCGCTGCTGCCTGTCGCTTCCGACGAGGTGATTCCGAAGGAAGGGAGCATGGGGATCAACTACGGGGTCAACCGCGTGCGCTTCCCGGCCCCGGTCCCGGTCGGCTCGAGGCTTCGTGCGACCTTCGAGGTGAAGGAGCTCGACGAGTTCCCGGGCGGCCGCCAGGCGACGCACCTCGCGACGATCGAGCGCGACGGCGGCGAGAAGCCCGTCTGCGTCGCCGAGGTCGTCTTCCGCAGCTACGACTGACGGCGCGATGGGAGAGGTCCTGTCGCCCCAGGCGCTTGCGTTCGTCGACCGCCTGCATCGTGAACTGAATCCGGAGCGGCTGCGGCTGCTCGCGGTCCGGGAAGAGCGGCGGGGCGAGGAGCTGCGCTTCGTCGCGGCGCCGGAGGAGTTCGTGGTCGCGCCTGCGCCGGCCGACCTGCGCGACAGGCGGGTCGAGATCACGGGCCCGGTCGACCGGAAGATGATGATCAATGCGCTCAACTCGGGTGCGCGCGTGTTCATGGCCGATTTCGAGGATGCGAACTCGCCGACGTGGGAAAACGTGTACGCGGGGCAGCAGAACGTGCATGACGCGGTCCGTGGGACGATCGAGCTGCAGACGCCCGAGAAGCAGTACCGGCTGAACGACGAGGTGGCGACGCTGGTGATCAGGAACCGCGGCTGGCACCTGGTCGAGCGCCACCATCTCGTCGACGGCGAGCCGGCTTCGGCGTCGCTGTTCGACTTCGGGCTGACGGTGTTTGCGAACGCGCGCGAGCAGCTCGAGCGCGGCACCGGTCCGTACTTCTACCTGCCGAAGCTCGAGTCGCACGAGGAGGCGCGGCTGTGGGCGCGCGCGTTCCGGATCGCCGAAGACGAGCTGGGCCTCCCGCGCGGGTCGATCAAGTGCACGGTGCTGATCGAGACGATCCTCGCGGCGTTCGAGATGGACGCCATCCTGTACGAGCTGCGTGAGCATTCGTGCGCGCTCAACGCGGGCCGCTGGGACTACATCTTCAGCTGCATCAAGAAACGCGGCGCGCTGCTGCCCGACCGCGCCCAGGTGACGATGACCGTGCCGTTCATGCGCGCCTACACGGAGCTGCTCGTGCGCACGTGCCACGCGCGCGGTGCGCACGCGATCGGCGGGATGGCGGCGTTCATCCCTTCACGCCGCGATCCCGACGTGAACCGGGTTGCGCTCGAGAAGGTGTCGGAGGACAAGCGGCGCGAGGCGGGCGACGGCTTCGACGGCACGTGGGTCGCGCACCCCGACCTTGTTCCGACCGCGCAGGCGGAGTTCGACGCCGTCCTCGGCTCGCGGCCGAACCAGCTCGAGCGGCTGCGCGACGACGTGGAGGTGACCGAGGATGAGCTCGTCGACTTCACCGTTCCCGGCGGCGAGATCACCGACGACGGGCTGCGCGTGAACGTCAGCGTCGGCGTCCGCTACGTCGATGCCTGGCTGAACGGCGTCGGCGCCGCCGCGATCGACAACCTGATGGAGGACGCCGCGACCGCCGAGATCTCCCGTGCCCAGGTCTGGTCGTGGGTGCAGGCCGGCCGGTTCGACGAGGCGCGCGTCCGGCACGAGATCGACGCAGTCGAGGCCTCCGCGGCGGCGAAGGCGGTGTTCGCAGACGTCGCGCTGACCGTTCCGCTCGAGGACTTCCTCACGACCACCGCCTACGACCGGCTCCCGTGAGCCGCGGCGGCTTCACCACCCGGCCGGAGCTGCGCGGGACGTTCGGGGCGGTCGCCTCGACGCACTGGCTCGCCTCGTCCGCCGGGATGGCGGTCCTCGAGCGCGGCGGCAACGCCTTCGACGCCGCGTGCGCGGCGGGTTTCGTGCTGCAGGTCGTCGAGCCCCACCTGAACGGCCCCGGCGGCGAGGTGCCGGCGATCCTGTGGTCGGCAGCCGATCGCGAGGCGCTCGTCCTCTGCGGGCAGGGCACGGCGCCAGCCGCGGCGACGATCGACGCCTTCCGCTTGCGCGGCCATGTCCAGGTGCCAGGCACCGGGGTGCTGGCTGCCTGCGTGCCCGGCGCATTCGGGGGCTGGACGTCGCTCCTCGAACGGTTCGGCACCTGGCGGCTCGAGGACGTGCTCGCGTTCGCGATCGGCTACGCCGAGACGGGGCATCCGGTCGTCCCGGGCTTCGCGGCCACCGTGGGGCACGCCGAGGCGCTGTTGCGCGGCTGGCCCGGGTCGGCTGCGCTCTACCTGCCTGCGCCTCGGCCGGGCGCGCTCTTCCGGAACCCGGCGCTTGCGGCAACCTGGCGGCAGCTCCTCGACGAGGCGCGCGGCGGCTCGCGCGAGGAGGAGCTCGAACGCGCGCGGCGGGTCTTCTACGAGGGCTTCGTCGCCGAGGAGATCGACCGCCTCGTGCGCGCCGAGGACGGACTGCTGACGCGCGACGACCTCGCGGGCTGGCGGGCGACGTTCGAGCCGCCCGTGAGCGTCGACTACCGCGGCATCACGGTCTGCAAGACGGGGCCGTGGGGACAGGGGCCGGCCGCGCTGCAGCAGCTGCGGCTGCTCGAGGGCTTCGACGTCGCCGGTCTCGATGAGGTCGATCTCGTCCACGTCGTCGTCGAGGCGGCGAAGCTCGCCTTCGCCGATCGCGACGGCTGCTACGGCGACGCCGAGGTGCCGCTGGACACGCTGCTCTCCTCCGCGTACGCGGACGAGCGCCGCGCGCTGATCGGCGGCGAGGCGAGCGGCGAGCTGCGTCCCGGGCTCGGCCGGCTGCCGAGGCTCGACGACCAGGACGCAAGTAACAGTCTGTTACTTGGCGCCGGCGAACCGACCCGGGGGGACACCGTTCATCTCGACGTGGCCGACCGCTTCGGCAACTTGATCTCGGCGACGCCGAGCGGCGGCTGGCTGCAGAGCTCGCCGACGATCGGCGCGCTCGGCTGGCCGCTCGGGACGCGCTTGCAGATGACGTGGCTCGAGGAGGGCCTGCCGTCGTCGCTCCGGCCCGGCCTGCGGCCGAGGACGACGCTGTCGCCCGGCCTCGCGCTTCGCGGCGGCGAGCCGTGGCTCGCGTGGGGGACGCCGGGCGGCGACCAGCAGGAGCAGTGGGCGCTCCATGCGTTCCTCCGGCGCGTCGACCGCGGGCGGAACCTCCAGGAGGCGATCGACGAGCCGGAGTGGCACACCGACCATCTGATCAGCTCGTTCTTTCCGCGAACCGTCGAGCCGCGCTCGCTCGCGGTCGAGTCGCGGATCGGGGACGCCGGCGTTGCCGAGCTGCGGCGGCGCGGGCACCGCGTGGCGGTCGAGCCGCCGTGGTCGATCGGCCGAGTCAGCGCAGTCGCGCTCGAGGACGGGCAGGTCGTCGCCGCCGCGAATGCGCGCGGCATGCAGGGCTACGCAGCCTGCCGCTAGCGACTACCGTCCGACCTCTATGGCGACCGAGATGCAGCCGCGCTACGACCCGCACGGCGTGGAGGAGCGCTGGCAGGCGACCTGGGAGGAGGAGGGCCTCTACTCGGCCGACCCCGACCCGTCGCGGACACCGTACGTCGACGCGCATCCGCCGCCCAACGTCACCGGCGAACTGCACACCGGGCATGCGCTGCAGCTCGCGCTCGGCGACACGGTCGTGCGCTTCAAGCGGATGCAGGGCTACAACGTGCTCTTCCAGCCCGGCTACGACCATGCCGGCATCTCGACGCAGAACGTCGTCGAGAAGGCGCTGATCGCCGAGGGCACGTCGCGGCAGGAGCTCGGCCGGGAGCGCTTCGAGGAGCGCGTGTGGGAGTGGCTGCACGAGTACGGCGGGAAGATCCTCGTCCAGTTCCGGCGCATGGGCGCCTCGCTCGACTACCGGCGCACGCGCTTCACGATGGACGACGACTACATCCGCGCGGTGATGCGCTTCTTCGTGCACCTCTACCGCCGCGGCTGGATCTACCGCGCGAACCGGATCATCAACTGGTGCCCGTACCATCTGACGTCACTCTCGGATCTCGAGCTCGTGCACGTCGACGTCGACGACACGCTGTCGACGATCCGCTACCCACTCGCGGACGACGACGGCTACATCCCGATCGCGACCGTCCGCCCCGCGACGATCCCGGCGGACGTCGCCGTCGCGGTGCACCCCGACGACGACCGCTACCGCCACCTGATCGGCCGCGAGGTCGTCGTGCCGTGGGTCGAGCGGCGCGTGCCGGTGATCGCCGACGAGCGCGTCGAGCGCGACTTCGGCACCGGCGCACTGAAGATCACGCCCGGCCACGATCCCACCGACTTCGAGATCGGCCGCGACCACGGGCTGCCCGAGCCGATGTGCATCGGTGCCGACGGCCGGATGAAGGGCGTCGACGGCCTCGAGGGGCTGACGCAGGCGGAGGCGGAGACGAAGATCCTCGACTGGCTCAAGGAGCGCGGGCAGCTCGAGAAGCGGGAGCACTACCGGCACGCCGTTGCGCTGTGCGAACGGTGCGAGACCCGCATCGAGCCGCTGATCTCGCTGCAGTGGTGGTGCTCGATGGACGAGATCAAGCAGCGGCCGCTCGAGGCGTTGCGCAACCGTGAGGTGCGCTACCACCCTGAGAGCCAGCATCGCTTCGCGATCGACTCGCTCGAGAACGCACCGGACTGGTGCGTCTCGCGGCAGCTGTGGTGGGGCCACCAGATCCCGGTCTGGTACTGCCCCGACGGGCACGTGACCGTCGAGGAGACGGAGCCCGATGCGTGCGCCGAGTGCGGCTCGACGTCGCTCGACCGCGAGACCGACGTGCTCGACACGTGGTTCTCCTCGGCGCTCTGGCCGTTCGCGACGATCGGGTGGCCCGACGACACCGAGGATCTCCGCTACTTCTACCCGGGCAACCTGCAGACGACGGCGCGCGAGATCATCCGCCTCTGGGAAAACCGGATGATCTTCTCGGGGATCGAGCTGCTCGGCGAGATTCCGTTCACCGACGTCGTCATCCACTCGACCGTGCTCGCACCCGACGGCCGCCGCATGTCGAAGTCGCTCGGGACGGGCATCGACCCGCTCGAGCTGATCGAGCGCTACGGCACCGACGCGACCCGGTACGGGCTGCTGAAGAACTCGCTCACGCAGGACGTGCGCTTCTCGTACGCGGCGATCGAGGAGGGCGGCAAGCTCGCGAACAAGCTGTGGAACGCGGCGCGGCTGATCATCGCCGCGTGCGAGGGGGCGCTGCCCGACGAGCGGCCGGCGTCGCTCGAGGAGCGCTGGATCCTCGCCCGGCTCTCGCAGTCGCAGCGCGCGGTCGAGGCGCTGCTCGCCGAGTTCGACTTCGCGCACGTGACCGACGAGCTCTACCACCTCACGTTCGACGATTTCTGCGACTGGTACCTCGAGGCGGTGAAGGCGCGGCTGTACGACGGCGACGCCGATGCGCGGTCGACGGCGACGGCGGCGCTCGAGCGGCTGCTGAAGCTGCTGCATCCGCTGATGCCGCACGTGACGGAGGAGATCTGGACGAACCTGCCGGCACGTTCGTCGCGGCTGATCGTGGCGGCGTGGCCCGAGGCCGGCGACGAGAGCGAGGCGGGGGTGCTCGAGCGCGTGCAGGAGGCGGCGCAGGTGTTCCGCCGGTCGGGCGTGCTGCCGAAGCTCGCCGGCGACGAGGAGCGGATCTTCGCGGCGGTGGTCAAGCCGGACCGGGCCCGCGCCGCCGACGACGGCCAGGTCGCGGCCGAGCGGGCGCGCCTGCGGGCGGAGATCGCGCGCTCGGAGGGGATGCTGGCGAACGAGCGCTTCGTCCAGAACGCCCCGGCCAGCGTGGTCGACGGCGAGCGCGAGAAGCTCGAGCGCTACCGGCGCGAGCTCGAAGCAGTCGGCGGGGCGTAAAAGGCCCCCGGTATCGGTGCCTGCCCCCATCCGGACTGCCGGCGCGCCCGCGTTCTCCCTGCTCCTACCCGTCGCCGGGCGCGGCTGTGGATCGTCGGTGACACTTCCATGACGGTGGCTGGCACCACGACCCTCGGCTGGCTGGAGTCCCTGTCGCCGTGGCCGGTCGACGGTTTCGGCCTCGACCGGATCCACGCACTGCTCGACTCGCTCGGCAACCCGCAGCGGTCGTTCGAGGCGGTGCACGTCGTCGGGACCAAGGGCAAGTCGACCGCTGCGCGGACGATTGCCGCGACGCTCCGCGCCGAGGGCATCGCGTCCGCTGCCTACACGTCGCCGCACGTCTCCGGCTGGCACGAGCGGCTCGAGACCGACGGCCCCGGGCTCGAGGCGGCGATCGCGCGGGTCCGCCCGGAGGCCGAGGCCGTGGGTGCGACGCAGTTCGAGGTCCTGACGGCGGCGGCGCTCGCCGACTTCGCCGAGCGCGGCGTCGAGGTGGCTGCGATCGAGGCCGGGCTCGGCGGGCGGCACGACGCGACGAACGTCGTCGACGCGCGCGTCGTGCTGCTGACGAACGTCGGCCTCGAGCACACGGAGGTGCTCGGATCGACGCGAGAGGCGATTGCCGGCGAGAAGCTCGCGGTCGCCGGCGCGGCCGAGGTGGTCGTCCTGCCCGACGCCGAGTTCGCGCCGCTCGTGCCGGCCGGCGAGGTGCGGATCGGCGGCGCGCGCGATGCCGTCGAGGCGTTCCTCGGCCGGTCGGTCGCGCGCCTGGTCGAGGCCGCGCTGCCCGGGCGGCTCGAGCTGCGCGCCGGCGGGGAAGTCCGCGACGGCGCCCACACCCCCGATGCGGTCGACTGGCTACTCGCCCGGCTCCCCGAGCCGGGTCGCTACGTGGTGGTGGCGTCGATCCTCGGCGACAAGGACGCCGACGGCATCCTCGAGCGCCTGGCGCGCGCGGGGAGCACCTTCGTGGCCACGAGCTCGTCGAATCCACGCTCCCTCTCCGCCGACGACATCGCCGCCCGCGCACGGCCCTGGTTCACCTCGGTCGAGGCGGTGGAGGACCCGCATCTGGCCCTCGAGAGGGCACGCCGCCTGGGGCCGCCGGTGCTCGTGACCGGCTCTCTGTACCTCCTTGCCGACCTGTGCGACGACCGGTGAAATGCATACGATGACTCGGCGCGGTGAGCGGATCAGTGTCTTTTTATTCGCACTTGCAATGCTCGCCATCTTCGTTGGCGCGGCGTTTGCCGCCGGATACGCGGTAGGACGGATGCTGCTGTGATCGCCTCCGCCTTCAGCAGCGTCCACGACTTCTTCCACTCGTCGACGTGGTACGTGATCCGGAACCTGCTGATCTTCTTCCTGATCGTCTTCTGGGTCGCGACGATCTACTGGACTTACAAGGATGCGCGCCGCCGCCTCGACGACAAGCTGCTCGTCGCGGTCGCGACGGCGGTCGGCGTCGTCCCGTTCATCGGGCCGCTCATCTACATGCTGTTCCGCCCGCCCGAGTACCTCGAGGACGTGCGCGAGCGCGAGCTAGAGATCAAGGCGATGGAGAAACGCCTCGGCGGCCGCGACCTCCACTGTCCCGTCTGTCGCGCCGAGGTCGACGAGGACTTCCTCGTCTGCCCGATCTGCACCACCAAGCTCCGGCAGGCCTGCGCAAGCTGCAACCGCCCGCTCGAGCCGCTCTGGCAGGTGTGCCCGTACTGCCGCACGCCGATCGAGCACGACGAGCCCGGGACGAAGGTGGTCGAGGCGAAGCGGCCTGCGCGCCAGGCGCGGCAGGCGCGCGGCTCGCGCTAGCGCGTCCGCTAGCATCGACCGCCCAGTGGCGGTCGAACAGACGCTCATCCTCGCGAAGCCGGACGCGGTCGGCCGCGGCCTCGCCGGCGAGATCATGGCGCGCTTCGAGCGCCGCGGCCTCACGCTGCGCGCCTCGCGCCTGCTCACCGCCTCGCGCTCGCTCGGCGAAGAGCACTATGCCGAGCACAGCGAGAAGCCGTTCTTCGGCGAGCTCGTCGACTTCATCACCTCGGCGCCCACGCTCGCGATGGTCTTCGAGGGCGAGGGGGCAGTTGCGACGTGCCGCGTGACGATCGGGGCGACGAACCCCGCCGAGGCGAAGCCGGGCTCGCTTCGCGGCACCTACGCGCTCGCGATGCCGAACAATCTCGTGCACGGCTCCGACTCGCCCGAGTCGGCCGCGCGCGAGATCGCGCTCTGGTTCCCCGATGGACTGGCGTAGCGACGCGGCGAAGAACCGCGCGCTGTGGACCGAGACCAACCGCGAGCACACGGACGACAGCGCCGCGACCAACTGGGCGCTCGACGAGATCAGCTGGGGCATCTGGGGCGTCGACGAGTCCGACGTGAACGTGCTCGGCAACGTCGCGGGCCTCGATGTGTGCGAGCTCGGCTGCGGCACCGCCTACTTCTCGGCCTGGCTCGCGAAGCTCGGGGCGCGTCCCGTCGGCGTCGACGTGACGCCCGCGCAGCTCGACACGGCGCGCCGGATGATGGCGGAGACCGGCATCGAGTTCCCACTCGTCCAGGCGGACGCCGCGGAGACCGGCCTCCCGGCTGCGAGCTTCGACCTCGTCCTCTCCGAGTACGGCGCGTCGATCTGGGTCGATCCCTACCGATGGATCCCGGAGGCGTCGCGGCTGCTCCGTCCGGGCGGGCGGCTCGTCTTCCTGCGCAACTCCACGCTCGTCATCCTCTGCTCGGACGACGAGGAGCCGGCGAAGGAGTCGCTGCAGCGCCCGGAGTTCGGCCTGCACCGGATCGAGTGGCCAGACGGGGGCGTCGAGTTCCACCTGCCGCACGGCGAGTGGATCGACGTGCTGCGCACGAACGGGCTCGAGATCGAGCGCCTGGTCGAGATCCAGGCGCCGGCGGACGCCGAGACCCATCCGTACTACTCCTACGTCACCGCCGAGTGGGCGAAGAAATGGCCGTGCGAGGAGATCTGGGTCGCCCGGAAACGCGGGTGAGCCCGGCGCCGCCGCTGGTCCTGGCATCGACCTCGCCGCAGCGCCGGGCCATCCTCGAGCAGCTCCGGATCCCGTTCGAGGTCGTCACCCCCGACTTCCACGAGGCGGCGGGCACCAGCCCGCTCGACCGCGCGGCCGGCAAGGCGCGCTCGGTACAGCTCGACGGGCGCGCTGTGCTGGGCGTCGACACCGAGGTGCTGTTCGACGGCGGACTGCTCGGCAAGCCGGCGACCGCCGGCGACGCGGAGGAGATGCTCGCGGCGCTCGCCGGCCGCACGCACGAGGTCGTCTCGGGCCTCTGCCTCCGGACCGGCGACTGGGAGGAGCTCCGCGAGGAGACGACGCACGTCACCTTCCGCTCACTCGCGCGCCGGGACGTCGCACGCTACGTCGCCGCCGGAGAGTGGCAGGGGCGCGCCGGCGGGTACGCCGTCCAGGGTCTCGGCGCGACGCTCGTCGAGCGGATCGACGGCGACTATCTGAACGTCGTCGGCCTTCCCGTCGCCGCGCTCGTCTCGGTGCTCGCAGTGCGCTTTCCCGGCGTCTACGTCTAGGTCGCGAGCAGCACGATCCCGGCGAACACGAGCACCGAGCCGGCGATGCGCAGCCGCGAGACGCGCTCGGCGAGCACGCGACCTGCGAGCACCGTCGCGATCACGACCGACGTCGACCGCACGGCGAGCACCGAGGCGGCGCTGCCGTGGCGAAGAGCGAGCAGCCCGAGAGAGAAGGATCCGAGGTTCGCCAGGCCGGCGATCGCGACGTTCGCCCCGAACTCGCGGCGCATCGCCCGGACGCCGACGAGCGGCGAGTAGACGAGGCAGGGCAGCGCGAGCGTCAGGACGAAGTACGTCAGCGCTCCGGCCCGCTGGATCCCGACGCGGTCGACGAGCGTGTACGCCGCGATCGTGGCGGCGATCGTGACCGTCAGCATGAGCGCCAGCGCGTCGCCGTGACCCGGGCGCCCGCGGACGCCGACGACGCCGACCGCCACGCAGACCACCCCGACCGCCTCCGTTGCGGACACGCCGTGGCCGAGCGCGAAGATCGCGAAGCCGAGGGCGAGCAGCGGGGCCAGCCCGCGGGTGATCGGATAGACGAACGAGACCTCCGAGATCCGGTAGGCCAGCGCCAGCCCGATCACGTACACCACCTCGAGCAGGCTCGAGGCGAGCGCCCACGGCCAGACCGACGGCTCGGCGTGCCACCAGATGACCGCGAAGGGGAGGGCGATCGCGACCGAGAGCACGAACGTCATCGCCGCCGCGGCCTGCACGTCCCGCGCGCGGCCGAGCAGCAGGTTCCACGCGGCATGCAGCACGGCACTGCCGAGCGCCAGGATCAATGCAGAGAGCGGCAAGCTAGAGTTCCGCGGGCCTCACGATGAGCATCTTCAACTACCTCACGGGTTTCGGCGGGCGCGACATGGCGGTCGATCTCGGCACCGCGAACACGCTCGTCTACGTGCGCGGCCGGGGCATCGTCCTGTCCGAGCCGTCGGTGGTCGCGATCGACCAGCGCTCCGGCGAGGTGCACGCGGTCGGGCTCGAGGCGAA
>DATIXY010000077.1:0-11663 GCA_035518115.1 Gaiellaceae bacterium
GCGGCTTCACCGAGGTCGTGATCGGGGCAGCTCTGCACGGCGCGATCTTCGGCGGGGTCAAGGCCTTTGCCGACCGGGCCGGCGCTGCTGGCTACGAACGCGCAACGGGCGTCTGGCCGGGCAAGGAAGACTCGGCCTAGCCGGGCCGACGGCGCGGACGTCTGTTAGAACCCTGCGATGCGCTCCGCCCTGGTCGTCGTGGCCGCGGCCCTGGCCCTCGCCGCGCCTGCCGGAGCCGCCCCGTGGCAACCGAGCACGGCGTGGCTCGCGCAGGCGCAGTGCATCCATCGCCACGAGGGAGCGTGGAACGCGAACACCGGGAACGGCTACTACGGCGGCATGCAGATCGCACCGGCGACGTGGCTGGCGATGAACGGGCCCCGTGTGGCGGCGTTCGCCCACCCGGGCGACACGTCGTTCCCGTTCGCGGTGCTGCCCCGGGTTCAGCTGCACGTCGCCTGGCTGCTCTGGCTGCACGACGGGCGCACCTGGCGCTCGTGGGGCGCGACCGGCCGCGCCTGTAGTTAGACGATCAACGCTTCCCGAAGCGCTCGGCGAGCAGCCCGTGACGCAGGCCGCGGTCGCTCACGGTCAGCTCCCTCTGCCCGAGCTTCGAGAGGGTGGTCCGGACGATGCATGCGCCGGCGAGGATGACCTCGGCCCGGCCCGGCTGGAGCCCGACGATGTGACGGCGGTCCTCGGTCGTGGTCGTCCGGTAGAGGTCGATCTGACGGTCGATCTCGGCCTCGCCGAGCACGGTGCCGTTGACGACGTCCGGGTCGTACGTCGCGAGCGCATGCTTGACGGCGGCGAGGTTGGTGACGGCGCCCCCGACCGCGACCAGTGCGTCCGGATGCGGATGACCGTCGAGCGGAGCGAGCTCGCGGGCGATCGCGTCGAGCGCCGCGGCCAGCTTCTCGCCGGTGACGACGCCGGCCAGCGCGAACGTCTCGGTGATCCGGACGGCTCCGACGGGAAGGCTGAACTGCTCGTCGACGATGTCGTCGTGCGCATAGGTGAACTGCGAGCTGCCCCCGCCGGTGTCGAAGACGACGCGGCTACCGCTGCTCGAACGGAGGCCCGCCGTGACGGCGAGATACGCGAGCCGCGCCTCCTCTTCGCCGGAGATCACCTCGATCGTGATGCCGGTCCGCTCCCGGACCATGCCGACGAGCTCGTCGCGGTTCGGTGCGAGCCGCAGCCCGGCCGTTCCGACGGCGTCGATCTCGAGGGCTCGCAGCCGTCTGGCCTCGTCGACCATTGCGGCGATCGCATTCGCCGTCCGCTCCATCGGCTCGGCATTCAGCCGGCCGGTCTCGTCGAGCCCTTCGCCGAGCCGTGTCACTTCCGAGCGGTCGACGGTCGTGCTCCATGCGCCGTCGGGCGATAGCTGGCCGACATGGAACTTGACCGAGTTCGTCCCGACGTCGATCACGGCGTACCGCCTCGGGCCGAAGCCCGTGAGCGCCTTGAGGCCGCGTGGCAGGCTGACGTTCTCGAGTGATCCCATGCCGGCGCCCTCGACGGTCGCCGTCACGAGCGCGGGATCCTCGGACTCGATCGCGATGGTGCGTGTCGCGCCCCCGTCGAAGCGCAGGTCGGTCAGCTCGGCCATGCAGCCGTTGAGCAGGAAGTGCTCGCGGTGCTTCTGCACGTGGACCGCGCGCAGCGTCGCCGTGGGCTCGACGACCTCCGCCAGGAGCTCCTCGGCGGTGTACGTGTCGCGTTCGAGCGCCGGCGTGGCCTGTAGCGTCTCCAGCGCGGCGCGAACATCGGCGCTGGAGGCCGGGAACGCCTGCTTGGAGACCGGGCGCCACTGCTCGAGGCCGTCCCGGTTGACCTCGTCGAGGGTCTTCACGTCGAGCAGGCCGTCGCGGATCTTGACGCATTCGTCGTTGGCGACGGACAGCAGGTACACCTCGTCGCTGTCCTGAACGCGTTCGGGCTGCAGGTCTGAGAAGGGGCTACCTTCGGCGCCGAGCCGGTCGCCGAAGGTGCGCCACTCCCAGCGTGGTGTCATTGCGGTGGGCTGCGGGGCGGGCTCGCGACGCCCATGTGTGGTTAGGTCTCGGCCGTTTCGGACGCGAGAAGCCCGATCGCGACGAGATCGCTCGGATGGATCCACTCGTCGGCCAGCACGAATCCGCCGGCCCGAACGATCGCATCGCGCAGCGGGATCGCCCAGCGGTGCTCGAGCAGCGCGATCGCGGTTGCGGTCCCGGTCGGGATCGCGTCGGCGGCGTACCAGATCTGGTCGTCGTCGAAGACCGTTCCGTCTTCCATCGCCTCGGCGCCGGCTGCCGCCCCGACGGCCATCCCGTCCTCGCCGTCCATCCCGAGGCCGATCAGCGCGCCGACGACGGCCCCGAACTCCTGCGCCTCGTCGGGCGAGAGGTTGCTCGCGTGAAGGACGTCGACGCTGTCGTCGTCGTTCTTCCTCACCACGGCGGCGTCGATCACACGCACGAGGTCCGCGTCTTTCAGTCGTGTCAGCTCGTCGAGGATCTCGCCTTTGAACTGGGGATCCTCGAAGCCGAGCATCAGCATCTGAACAGGTCCGATCGTCATCTCGTCCTCCTCACATCCCCTGCAGGATCTTCTGCTTCTGGACCTCGAACTCGGCGTCGGTCAGGACACCCTGCTCGTGCAGCTCGGCGAGCTGCTTGAGCTTCGCGATGTTGTCTTCGCTCATCCCGCCGCCGGCCTGGGGCGGCGGCGGAGCCTGCTGGGCGTACGCCTGCTGCGACTGGAGGTCCTGGATCTGCGCGTCCTGGTCGGCCTCGCGCTGCGCGCTCTGGGCGCCCCGCTTGCCGGCGTAGTACGCGGCCCCGCCGACGACGGCAGCCCGCGCCAACGGGCGCCGCCGCATGAAGATCGAAACCAGCATCAGTGGGTAGAACACGAACATGGTTCGTTCTCCTTTCGAACGACGCCGCCGCTAGGCGAGCGCCTTCGCCTTGATCGAGTCGAACTCCGCCTGGGTGATCGCACCCGAGTCGAGGAGCTGCTTCGCCTGTGCGATCTCGCTCGCGCTCCCGCCTCCGGCCGTCTGCCGGACGTAGCTGTCGAACTGCGACTTCGCCTCGTTCGCGCGATCGATGTTGCGCTGCGCCATCCCCTTGCTCTCGACGATCAGGTAGATGAACACGCCGAGGAACGGAAGGATGATCACGAAGATCACCCACAGCGTCTTGACCCAGCCCGAAATGTCGTGGCGCCGGAAGACGTCGGCGAAAACGGTGAACAGGAGCCAGAACCACAGGATCCAGACGAAGAACACCAACATCGTCCACATGACGTCTGCGAACGGATATGACGTGCCCAGCATTGCGCCCCCTCAGAGATTGTTGTTGTCGGAGATTGCGGCGAAAACCTACGTCATCCGCCGTCACCCCGTGTGGATGAGGTCTTAGGGCACTCCTAGGTCGCGCACCTAGGTTCTCGCGAATGCGAGCGCCCCCCGTGCTCTCGGCGGCGGCGCTCGGAGTCGCAGCCCTGGGCATCGTCGGAGCATTCCCGGCACTCGGGCGTGCTCATTCGAAGTCGAAGGCGTCTACCGACGCGTGGTCGGCGTACGGCCGAGAGGCAACGGCGGCCAACGTCGCCCCGGATGACGTCACCACGGCCGACGTCGCGACGTTCCGGCGGGCGTGGAGCGTCCCGGTCGGCGGCATGCTGACCGCGCAGCCGCTCTACGAGCCGGCGGTGACGATCGGCGGCCGGAGCACATCGGTCCTGCTCGTCGCGAGCTCCGACAACAGCGTCACCGCGCTCAACCCGCAGAACGGAAAGACGATCTGGAAGCGGTCGCTCGGGCCCACGAAGCCGCAGGTCTGCGGCGGCACGGGCGGGATCGAAGCGTCCCCGGCCGTGGATCCGACCAGCGGCCGGGTGTACGTGATCGGGGCGGACGGCCACCTGCGCGCGCTCCAGCTCGCGACGGGCCGGCCGGTCGCGGGCTTCGACACGCAGATCATCGAGCGCACCGACGTCGAGACCGTCTGGGGCGCGCTCCGCATCGCCGGCGGCCGCGTCTACGTCCCCGTCGCCTCCTGGTGCGACAAGCCCGACGCGAGCGGGCCGTGGGACGGGCGCGTGGTCTCGGTCAGCACGAAGACCGGGCGGACCCTGGCGACCTTCGACGTGGTCCCGGGCCCCGACAACGGCGGCGGCGTGTGGGGGCCGGGCGGCGTGTCGATCGACCCGCGCGACGGCTCGATCTGGACGGCGACGGCGAACGCGGTCGTCTACGTGAACGGGAACCTCGACGAGGACGCCGGGCTGGCGGAGCGCGTCGTCCACCTCACGCCCGGGCTCAAGGTGATCGCGAGCGTCGCGCAGCCCGACTCGAACCCGAGCATCCTCGGAGACCAGGGGTTCGGCGCGACGCCGATGCTCTTCCAGCCGACCGGTTGCCCGCCACTCGTCGCCGTGAACTCGAAGAGCCTCTACACGTACGTCTGGCGGCGCGACCAGCTCTCGAGCCCGCCGCTCGTACGCATCCGGTTCGGCGCCTCGGGCGCCGACAACACGTTCTACGCGCAGCCGACCTGGGACGCCGCGACGAAGATGCTGGTCGTCGGCGGCGCCTCGCTGGCGAACGGGGGGGCCGGCGCGGTCGGCCTCAGGCTGGGCAAGGGCTGCACGTTCTCGCAGGCATGGTCGGCGAATGTCGGCGGCGGCATCCAGCCGCAACCGCTTGCGGTCGGCGGCGTGGTCTTCGTCTCGGCGACCGCGAACAGCACGCTCGCCGCGATCAACAGTGCGACCGGGACGGTGCTGAGGGTGCTCAAGACCGGCTCGCCCGCGTTCACCGCCCCGATGATGGCCGGACGGCTCGTCGTCGTCGGCACGGCGACCGGCTCCGTCGAGGCGTTCGGGACGCCTCGCAGCCTGATGAAGGGCCAGGGCTAGCTCGGGCGGAGCCGCTCGGCGAGCGCGTCGTCGAGCGACGGCGGCTGCGGCGGCTCCGGCATCTTCGAGTCGACGAGGGCCGCCAGATCGGCGGCGAACGCATGCGTCTGATGGGAGAGCTGCCGCTTCAGCGACTCGAGCCGCGCGATCTCGTCCTTCGCGGAGGCGATCGACGCGTTCGACTCGTTCCGTACCTTCTGCAGCGCCCAGCGCCCCTCCGCGATGCGCAGCTCGACCTCGGCCCGCACCACCGCGAGCACGCGCGCGCCGGCGCTCAGGGCGGCGTCGATCACGATCTTCGAGTTGTGCGCGGCGAGCTGCGCGCGGAGGTCGTCGTTCTCGCGCTGCAGCCGCTCGACCTCGGCCGCGAGATCGATGCGCCCGTCGTTCTTGCGCAGGCGCCTCGAAGGCCGCGCAAACGGCGTCACGACGCCACGCCTGGCGCCTTCAGGTCCCTCGGCCGCAGTCACCTTCCCGAAAACCAAATCCCACTATGACTCTAAGTCAGTCGACCGGGGATTACCAGTCAGACCGCTACGAGCGCTTGCGCAAGGCGGCTTCGGCGGCCGCGACCTCGTCCGCCGCGCGCACCGCGGCGGCGCTGCCTGCGTCCGCCTCGGCGCGAAGTGCTTCGGCGGCTCGCTCGGCGGAGGCCGCGGCCCGCTCGGCTGCGCGGGCGGCGGCGGCGAGCGTGCGCGCCTCGTCGCGGAGCGCCTTCAGCCGCGCACGCGCGGCCGCTGCGACTTCGTCGGTGCCGCGCTTGGGCCGCCGGGACGCCGGTGCGAGCCCGTCGACCGGAGCGAAGCCGGAGGCGTGCACTTCGGTGGTCAGGCGGCCGCGCTCGAGCAGCTGGCCCGTCGCCGGGTCGGCGGCCGCGGCGCGCAGCGTCTGGCCGAGCCGGTCGAGAGCCGTGCCGGTCACGGGAGGCTCGAGCCGGGACCGCGCGGCCGCGACCAGCCCGTCGACGGCCTCGCGCTCCTCCGCCTGCGCCCCCGCCACCTCGGCGGCGCCGCCCCGTCCGGCGAGCGCCCGTTTCTGCGCGGCCCGCAGGTTCTCCGACGCCGTGAGCAGCCGACGGACGGCAGCCGTTTCCTCGCGTGCGAGCCGGTTGGCGGCCGAGGCCACGGCCACGGGCTTCTTCAGCTTCGCGACCGCCGCGGCCGCGTCGGCCTGGTGCGCCTGCCGGAGACGCGCCGCGAGCGCGTCGCGCTCGCTCACGAAGGCCTCCGGCGCCACGCCGTAGAGCCGATCGAGCTCCTGCTCGAGGTCGGGGACGGAGGCGAGACGGGCCATCCGCCCGAATCGTCTCAGATTCCGCGCCGGTACCGGCCCCGGGGAGGGCTCGCGCCCTCCCCGGAAGCCGTGCCTGCGGGGTCCCGGACTTACGCCGCCTTGACGAGCGACTTGGGTGGCGTGATCACCTTGTAGGTCGGGGCGGTGTTGCCCGAGACCTTGTAGATGGTCACTGGGTTCGAGGTCACGTCGCCGTTCGCGTTGAAGGACACGTTCCCGAGGATCGAGTTCTTCAGATCGACCTTGAACAGCTGCTTCGCGACGTCGGCCCTGGAGCCGTTCGACTGCGCCAGCGCCTGGAGGATCACCAGCGTCGCCTGTGCCGCGTACACCGAGTACGGGTCGGGCACGCCGACAGCCTTGGTGAAGCTGCTGACGAACGTCTTACCGGCGCCCTTGAGGGCGGAGTTGGGCAGGCCCGCGACCGAGATGGTCGCGCCCTGGGCCGCAGATCCGGCCTCCTTGATCGTGGCGGATGCCGGCGTGAAGCCGTCCGGCAGCATGATCTTGACGCTCGCCGGCACGCCGGCGCGGATGTCCTTGATCAGCTTTCCACCGTTCTCGCAGATCAGGCCGCCGACGAAAACGCCCGTCGCGCCGGATGCCTTGATCTTGACCGCAAGCGCCTGGTAGGACGACGCCTTGCCGTCCCACGCGGTGAAGCCGACGGTCTTGATGCCGAGCTTGGTCGCCGCGTTCTTGTAGTTCGTGGCGACGCCGAGGCCGTACGCCTCCTTGTCGTTGAGGATGAAGACCTTCTTCACCCCGAGCGACTGGGTGAGGAGAGCGTCGGCTGCGCCCTGGTAGTCGTCGGCTGCGACGACGCGGGCGTAGTTCCGCTTACCCGTGGGGTAGTACTTGCCAGGCTCACCCGCAACCGTGCCGGGGCCGGTGTGCGTCAGGCCGACGTACGTGTTCGCCGGGCTGACCATTGCGACCGGACCGTTCGGAGCGCGGTTGAGGACCGGCACGATGATCTCGGCACAACCCGAGTTGAACGTGCCGATGACGCCGGCCACGCTCGAATCCTGAGCGTAGGCGTTGGCGTTGGTGGAGCACTTGCCCGAATCCCACTTCCCGGCCTGTGCGGTCGAGTCGTCGCAGCTCTGGTAGGCGACCGAGTACTTGCCGGCCTTCCAGTTGTTCTGCTTGAGGATGTAGGCAATCGCCTTGGTCATCTGGATCGTCTGGGTACGACCAGATCCCTGGAGCGGGAGATCGGAGGCGATCAGGTACTGCCCGTTGGGATTCTGAATCGCCGAGCACGACGATGCGGGCAGCGGAGTCGCTCCGTTCGAGTGCGCGATCGCCGCGCCGACCGTGACGGCCAGCACGACTACCGCAATAACCACGGACGCTCCCACGCCCGCGTAAATTCGCTTCTTCACTCGTCCTCCTGTCTGGGGGGTCAGGGGGTTGTCGGGGAAGTGTAGAGCGCTCGGAGGCGGGGCATCCGGGCAAATCACACCCGGTAGCGATAGCCGAATCCGCGCAGGGTTTCGATCGGGGCGTCGCCCGGGGCGTCCGGGACGAGCTTGCGCCGGAGGTAGCCGACATACAGCTTCACCTGGTCGCCCGAGACGCCGTACGGGTCGCCCCAGACGAGCCTGAGTAGCTGGTCGCGGGAGAGAACCTGGTTCCGGTTCTGGACGAACGTCGCGAGGAGCTTGAACTCGAGCGGCGTCAGGCGCACGTCGCGGCCCTGGACGGTGACGCGCCGCTCGGCGTAGTCGATCTCGACGAATTCGTCGGCGTACGCCTCGTGGACGACCGACGAGCCGCCGGTCCGGCGAAGGAGGGCCTGCACCCGTGCCAGCAGCTCCTGCCGGCCGAACGGCTTCGCGACGTAGTCGTCGGCCCCAGCGGTCAGGCCGCGGACCTTCTCGAGCTCGCGGGCGTGGGCCGTCAGCATGATCACGGGAACCTCGGACAGGTCGCGGATCCGCTCGAGCGTCTGGTAGCCGTCGAGGTCGGGCATCGAGACGTCGAGGAGAACGAGGGCCGGCGGGGAGGCGTGGAGCGACCGAAGCGCCGCGCGCCCGCTGTCCGCTTCCTCGACGTCGAAGCTCGCCCGCTCGAGGAGCTCGCGCAGCAGCAGGCGGATGTCGGCGTCGTCGTCGACGACGAGGATCCGCACTGCGTCGCTCATACCGTTGTCATACCTGTTTCCGGGCCGTGAACATCGGGCCACGGCGCGGTTGGCGGCTTCCGGCGCCTTGATCGCGATCGATAACGTGGCTAACGAATCGCCGCCGGAGGCGTCTGATTCTCCGATGCTGATCGAAAGCCGCCTGTGCTCCCGCGCCCGCTTCTGGGTGTCGCTCCGCCTCGACGACCAGCTCTCGGAGCTCGAGTCGGCGATGCTCGATGCCCACCTCGCCGGATGCGTGGCCTGCCAGTCGTTCGCGGACGCCGCGGCGCTGGCCACGGGCGAGCTCCGCGCCGCGCCGCTCGCACTTCACCGGCCGGTCGCGGTCAGCGGCATGCGCCGCCGCGTCGCACGGCCGATCACCGTCGCGCTCACTGCCGCGCTGCTGGCAGGGGCGGCGGTCGCGGGCGGGTTCGTCCGCAACATGGTCGCGCCGGCGTCCGAGTCGGCGCGGGCCCCTCGCCCGGTCGCCGTCGTCGCCAGCACGTTCGAGCTGAACGATCAGGCCAGGAAGCTCTGGTCCGACTCGATCGGCAAGAAGAACTCGCGCGACGCGAACGTCTAGCGGTAGACGGCGGCAAACGCGGCCGCGAAGGCCGCGAGCGTCACGACTGCTGCGCGCTGGATCGTCATGGATCACTTATCGGCCGGAGCGTCCCCGGGCTGGAGGCCTTCTTCGCCTTCCGAGAGAAGGCTTCGCGGCCACAGCCGCCTGGCGGCGACGACGTTGATCTCCGCGCCGAGCAGCGCGATGTGCACGGCGAGGTAGATGAACGACAGCAGTCCGATCACCAGCGCGAACGTCCCGTAGACGTTCTCGGCGTTCGCGAGGACGCGTCCGACGTAGTAGCCGCCGAGCAGCTGCAGCGCCTCGTAGCCGATCGCGGCGGTCAGGGCGCCTCTCCAGAGGTCGGACCACGGCACGTCGACCGTGGTCAGCACCTGGAACGCGATCCAGAAGAGGATGAAGTCGAGGACGATCGAGAGGGCGATCGACGCGACCTTCCATTCGAGCCCGTATTTCACCCCGGTCGTCCCGGCGCCGGCGAGCGCGGTCGTCGCCAGCAGTCCGCCGCCGAGCACCCCGAGCAGGAGCAGCGCGCGCAGACGTGTCCGGACGAAGCTCGGCCGGCGTACGCGCGGGAGCCCCCAGATGTGATCGATCGCGTACCCCGCGGCGAGCACGGCGCCCATCCCGGCCCACAGGGCCGCGACGAGGCCGATGACGAGCGCGGGCGTGCTGCCGGTGAGGGAGCCCGACTTGAGCTCGGAGCCGACGATCGGGAACTGGCCGAGCGCCGAGTCGATGATCTCGTGCTGCAGATGCGGGTTGCCCTGGAAGACGAAGCCGAGGATCGTCGTCAACACCAGCAGCAGCGGGAAGATCGAGAAGAAGCCGTAGTACGTGACCGTGGCGGTCAGGTAGCCGCCGCGGTCGTCCGAGTACTTCCGGTTGACCGCCAGCGGGAACCCCAGCACCGCGTGGGCCCGCTGGAAGCGATCGAGGCGCTCGAGTGCAGACTGCGCGCGTGTGATGGTCACGGGTTCGCTGCTACCTTGCGTTCGTGGGCGATATCGGCCCATCCGAGATCCTGCTCCTCCTGCTCGTGGCGCTGCTGCTGTTCGGCGGAAAGCGGCTGCCGGAGATCGGGCGGACCCTCGGCTCCGGGATGCGCGAGTTCAAGGATTCTCTGTCGGGAGTCACCCGTGACGAGGATCGTCACGACGCGCCGCCCGACGAATCCGTCCGCTGACGTCCCAACCTTCACCCCGCCGTTGACGTCTTAGGTAGCGCTGCCCGCGGATTGCTCCGTGAGTGGCAAAAGCGGGCGGCTCGAGGAAGGGTCGCCGGGTCTGAACTCGAGCCACCCGCTTACCTCGAAGACGGGCCAAGGGGCACTCGCGCTTTCAACGCAGCGCCCCCTCTTGGCCCGCCTGCGTGCTCGATGCTCCGTTGAAGGAAGAAGAGCGCGCGTCAGGGCGCGGGGTGGCCGTGCACGCGCGCGTGGAGCGTGCGCGCCGCGGCGAGCAGGCTTGCGCGAGTCGGCGGGTCGGTGGCGCTCAGCGACCAACCCTCGCCGACCAGGTAGAGGTAGGGCCCGTCGGCGAAGAAGACGTTGTCGCCGACCTCGCCGTTGCCGCTCAGCTCGAAGCCGCGTGCACCGGGGATGCCGTGGACGGCGAACGGCGTGAACGTCGCCCCGATCGCCGTGTCCTCCCGCTTGTATTTCTCGAGGCTCGCTCCGAGCTCGGCGCGGGCCGCCGCCGGCGAGCCGAGCTTCATCACCCAGGAGACGCCGGCCAGCTTGAGCTTCCCGTGATCGAGGAACTCCTGGTCGAGGCCGCCGAAGCCCTCGTGCCGGAGACGCGACAGCTCGGCCGACCGCTGCGATGTCGTCAGCTTCGGATCGGCCTGCACCCACAGCGCCGCAGTCGAGTACCGGGCGAGCCCGGGCTCGACGCGGAAGCCGGGGAACTCGTTGCGCTGGATCAGGCGGGCGCGCAGCGAGAGCGGTTTCGGAGAGGCGGCGGCAGTCGCCGCGACGGTGAGGAAGACGCAGATGAGCGCGAGCAGCGTGGCGAGCTTCGAGTGCATGGCGCGCCAGGGTAGCGGCGCTCGGGGCCGGCGCCGATGCCGGCGCCGGTCCCTCGTGGCGACTGCAGTTCCTCGGTCGCGGCTCGGCTAGCCGATGCCGCGAGCTCCGGCGCGATCGTCGGGCCTTACCGCAGCCGGCCGGGCGACGACCTTCGAGCGGCTGGTCGACGTGACCAGGACCCACCGCCCCTCGTGGTAGCGGTACTGCGTCGTCTGCGCGTGCTTCTGGAGCCATTCCCCGTTGTCGTAGCGGTACTCGCCGCGCGGCAGCGCCGCGCCGGCGGACTGAGCGACGACTGCGAAGGCGAAGACCAGCATCAGCAGTCCAGCGAGCAGCCGCTTTGGCGCGCAAATGTGATGCATCTCGTGCCTCCCTTTCGTCTCGACGGGCCTCTCGGCCCACACATCGAGAGAGCGGGCAACGCAGAGAGAAATACAGTCGGCGCGAGCTGCGGGGCAAGGACTCGAACCTTGACTACCTGATCCAGAGTCAGGCGTCCTACCATTAGACGACCCCGCAGGGCGGCCGAATTGTAGCCCGGCCCCGGGCCGGTGAAACGTCAGAGCTCGAGCCGGTACAGCGGGACGAGCCGCTTCTCGTCCTCGGTGTCGATGTGCGCGATCACCTCGACGTAGGGCTCGAGGCCCGATCCGACGAGCTTCGCCTTCAGCAGCCCGTCCACCTGGTAGATGCCGGACGAGTTGTTCATC
>DATIXY010000078.1:0-50038 GCA_035518115.1 Gaiellaceae bacterium
GGCCCGTCCGGCGGCCGTGATCGCGTCGGTCACGAGCGCGACCCGCTCGCGGGCGGCACGCCAGATCACCGAGGCGGTCTCGGGCGCCAGGTGGATCCCGTCGAGGATCACGCAGACGATCACGTCGTCGCGCGCGAGTGCCGCGCCGACGATCCCCGGGTCCCGGTGGCGGAACGGCCGCATCGCGTTGAAGAGGTGGGTGACGCTGTGCACACCGCGGTTGAACGCGGCGGTCGCCTGCTCCGCGGTCGCGTCGCTGTGCCCCAGCGAGACCGCGACCCCGCGTGCGAGCAGGCGGTCGATCACCTTGCCCGCACCGGGAAGCTCGGGCGCGAGCGTCATCAGCCGCACCGGCCCGGCGTCGAGCAGGCGGTCGAGCAGCGCGACGTCGGGGTCGCGGCGCGCCTCTGCTCCGTGTGTCCCGAGTCGGCTCGGCGAGAGGAACGGCCCTTCGAGATGCATGCCGAGGATGCGCGGCCGTTCGCGCTCGCGGGGCACCTCGCGCATCGCGGCGATCACCTGCTCCTCCGGGCTCGTGATCAGCGTCGGGAGGTACGCCGTGACGCCGGTCTCGAGCAGCGCCGTGCCGGCGCGCCGGTAGCCCTCTGCGTCGGCGTCCAGGAAGTCGACGCCGCCGAACCCGTTGACCTGGAGGTCGACGAAGCCCGGAACCGCGATTCCGCGGCCGTTCGGCGACGAGAGACCGGTCGCGGTGACGCGCCCCTCCTCGACCTCGGCGTCGCCCGGCACGAGGACGCCGTCGACGAGGCAGGCCTCGACTCCGAGCCTCACGATCGTCTCCGCCCGCCGCGCATTGCGACAGTGTAGGAGTGGTCCGATGGTTTGGTCAATACCAGTTTCGACAAATTGGTGCGTTTCGGGGTTGTCTGCATCCGTTTTGGTCTATACCATCGCACCACATGGCCGCCATCTCGCTCGACCAGGTGACGAAGGCGTTCGGCTCGGTGACGGCTGTCGACGGCGTGACGCTGGAGATAGCGGACGGCGAGTTCCTCGTGCTCGTGGGCCCTTCCGGCTGCGGCAAGTCGACGCTCCTGCGGATGATCGCCGGGCTCGAAGAGGTGACGGACGGAGCGATCCTGATCGGTGACCGCGATGTCACCGACCTCGCACCGCGTAGCCGCGACGTCGCCATGGTGTTCCAGACGTACGCCCTCTATCCGCACATGACCGTGCGCCAGAACCTCGGCTACGGCCTCAAGGCGCGGCGCACGCCGAAGCCCGAGATCGCGAGCCGCGTCGATCAGGTCGCCGAGCTGCTCGGGCTGGCCGACCTGCTCGACCGCCGGCCGGCCCAGCTCTCCGGTGGTCAGCGCCAGCGCGTCGCGATGGGGCGTGCGATCGCGCGCGAGCCCCAGGCCTTCCTCCTCGACGAGCCGCTGTCGAACCTGGATGCGAAGCTCCGTGTCGGCATGCGCGCCTCGCTCGCACAGCTTCACCAGCGGCTTCAGGTCACGACCGTCTACGTGACCCACGACCAGACCGAGGCGATGACGCTCGGCCAGCGCGTGGCGGTCATGCGCGACGGGAGCTTCCTCCAGGTCGACACGCCGCACGAGCTCTACGCGCGCCCGAAGAGCCTGTTCGTCGCCGCGTTCATCGGCTCGCCGGCGATGAACCTCGTCGAGTCGACGATCGACGGTGACGAGGTCACGTTCGGCCAGTTCCGGTTGACGCTGCCGGCAGGCCACCGCCCGGCCGTTTCCGGTGACCGTGTCGTGCTCGGCATCCGTCCCGAGAGCTTCGAGGACGCCGCTTTCGCGAGCAACCTGCCGACGATCGAGGTCGGCGTCGAGGTGGTCGAGGACCTGGGCTCGGACGCCCACGTCTTCTTCCACGTCGACGCGCCGCCGATCACCGCCGAGACGCTGGAAGCCGCCTCGGACAGCGGGCTTCTTGCCGTCGACCGGTCGCTCTTCGCGGCCCGGGTCGACCCGCGGTCGGCCGCGCGGCCGGCCGGCCGGCTCGAGCTGGCGGTCGATCCTTCGCGCTTCCACTTCTTCGATCCGTCGAGCGGCGAGCGTCTCGCAACAGCGTCCGCGGCCGAGCTCCAGGCCGCCCGGTGACGAAGCAGAGAGAGACGCGCGAGCGGGTCCTCGAGCTGATCGAGCCGCTCGGCGTCGGCGACGCGATCCCGTCCGAGCGGCAGCTCGGGACCGACCTCGGTGTGTCGAGGCTGACCGTCCGCGCGGCGCTCGACGAGCTCGTCCGCGAGGGGTACCTCGTGCGCAGGCGCGGGGCCGGGACGTTCGTCGCCGAGCCGAAGGTGCCCAAGGGCATGGACGTCAGCTCGTTCAGCGACGACATGCGCCGCCGCGGGCTCGTGCCGGCCAGCCGCACGCTCGACCTGCGCGCCGTGCCCGCCGGCGCACGGCTCGGCCGCATGCTGCACGTCTCGCCTGCCGAGCCCGTCCTCGCGATCAAGCGCCTCCGTCTGGCCGACGGCGAGCCGATGGCGATCGAGCTGTTGAACGTTCGGGCGTCGCTCGTCCCCGGCCTGAGCGGAGACGACCTCGAGCAGAGCTCGTTCTACGACCTGCTCGCCTCCCGGTACGAGATCGAGATCGTCGGCGGGACGCAGACGGTCGAGCCGACGGTGACGAACGACGAGGAGTCGACCGCTCTCGGCGTGCCGCTGCATTCGCCCGCGCTCCTGTTCGAGCGCGTCACGCGCGCCGGGACAGGCGATGTGATCGAGTTCACGACGTCGACGTATCGCGGCGACCGCTACCGGCTCGTCACCGAGCTCGGCGTCGGCGGCCGGCCCGCGCAGCCCCTCGAGATCGCCCAGGTCACCCTTCCTTAGGACTCCGCGCTGCTGTCAATACCAATCTGAGATTGGTATTGACAATTTGGGCACATTTGTGACACGATCCAGCGAAGTGACAACTGGTCTATACCAACCGCGCGGCGCCGAGACCCCTCGCAACCCCAGGTTCCTGCGAGGCGAGCGACAGGGCCGCCTGACTCTGGAGGGATCCAGATGAAGAGACGCATCATCGTCGCTCTCGGTCTGGTCGCCGTCCTCGCCGTCGCGCTCGCCGCGGCGACGTCGGCCGCGACGAAGAAGACAGCGGCGAACAGCATCACCGTCTGGCTGCAGACGGATGCCCAGAGCGGCTGGCCGGATGTAGTGGCGGCCGCGAACCAGCAGTTTCAGTCGGCCCATCCGGGTTGGACGGTGAACATCCAGTATCAGAGCTGGACCGACCACCTGCAGAAGTTCGATGCCACCCTCGCGGGCGGCGGCGGGCCGGACGTGATCGAGATGGGGAACACCGAGACGACGAAGTACATGGCGTCGGGTGCCTTCGCGCCGCTCGACAAGACGCAGTTCGACAACTACGCGAACTGGCTCCCGGGCCTCGCGGCCTCGGGCCGGTACGGCGGCAAGACCTACGCCGTCCCGTACTACGCCGGCTCTCGTGTCGTGACGTACCGCAAGGACCTGTTCGCCAAAGCCGGGATCAAGAAGCTGCCGGCGACGACGGCGCAGTACATGGCGGACGCCCAGAAGTTGCTCGCGAAGAACAAGCAGAAGGGCTTTTCGCCCGTCTACATCGCGGGCGAGGACTGGTACGTCGCGATGGGCTTCGTCTTCGACTACGGCGGAGGGATCGCGACCGAGGTGAGCGGCAAGTGGAAGGGCCTGCTCGCCTCGCCGCAGTCGATCGCCGGCCTGACCGCGTTCAAGAACTTCTTCCTCGCGGCGTCGCGGGCCTCGAAGACCACGATCGAGACGAACCCGAACCCGTACAACGTCTACGCGGAGGGACTTGCCGCCTCGATGGTCGGCCCCAGCTGGTTCACCTGCTGCGTCGGCAAGAAGTACACCGCGTCCACGGCCCAGTTCGTGATGCCGGGCCACATCGCAGGCAAGACGATGCCGGGCTTCCTCGGCGGCTCCGACCTCGCCGTGCCGGTCACCAGCTCGAACAAGGCACTCGCGACCGAGTGGATCAAGGACTTCACCGACACGGCGTCGGAGAAGGCCCTTCAGGCGAAGGGGAACATCCCCAACGCGACCAACCTGCTCGGCAACAGCGTCAACGAGCGCGCAGCCGCGCGGAGCTGGTTCGTTCCGACGGCGAAGCACTGGGTCGACGTCGAGAACGGCAACATCCTGCGCAACATGCTCGGCCAGATCCTCACCGGCAAGCTGACCGTCAAGCAGGCGGCCCAGTCGGCCAGCGACAACGTTGCATCGGTGCTGAACCAGCCGTAAACCGGTGCGCGGAACGAGCACGACGGCCGCTGCCGCCGAGACCACGCTTCACCGGTCTCGGCGGCAGCGCCGCTTCTGGAACCGGTCCGGGCGGCTGGCCGTTCCGTACCTGCTGGTCGTCCCGGTCGTCGTCGTCATCGGGCTCGTCCTCGGCTATCCGCTGTACTGGTTGGCGAGGCTGTCGACGCAGAAGTACGGGTTGTTCGAGCTGATCCAGCACCACGGGACCTCGGTGGGCTTCGCCAACTACAGCTCCGTCCTGCACGACCAGATCTTCTGGCACACGCTGCTGCGGACCGTGATCTTCACGGTCGCGAACGTCGCCCTGACGATGGTGCTCGGCCTGCTGATCGCGCTTCTGCTCGTACGCGTGAGCACGGTCGTCCGGCTCCTGCTCAGCTCCGGTCTCGTGCTCGTCTGGTCGATGCCGGTCGTCGTCGCCGTCCAGATCTTCTACTGGATGACGAACTTCCAGAACGGCGTCGTCAATTACGTGCTGACGGAGCTGCACATCGGCAACTACGACCAGCACGACTGGTACGCCACGACGTTCTCGCAGCTCAGCCTCGTCACGGTGCTGATCGTGTGGGGAGCGATCCCGTTCGTCGCGATCACGCTGTTCGCAGGCCTCGCCCAGGTGCCGCACGACCTCGTCGAGGCGGCCGAGGTCGACGGCGCCCGTCCGTGGGCGATCTTCCGGGACATCACCATCCCGGTGATCCGGCCGATCCTGCTCATCCTCACGAGCCTCTCGATCATCTGGGACTTCGGGGTGTTCACGCAGCCGTACCTGCTGATCGGCCAGGCGAAGATCACGCCCGGCAACTACCTGATGAGCATCTACCTCTTCGAGGAGGGCTACTTCAAGACCGACTTCGGCCGCGGCGCAGCGATCTCGATCCTGATGCTGCTGATCGTCGCGGTCCTGAGCGTCGTCTACGTGCGCCGCATGGTGCGGATCGGAACCGCCCAATGAACCGTCGCCGTCGCAACCGCCGCATGCGGCAGCTGGGCTGGAACGTGCTCGGGCTCGCGGTCTTCGTCGTGATGGTGTTCCCGGTGTACTGGATGATCGCGACCGCGTTCAAGACGAACGACGACATCGTCAGCCTCACTCCGTCGTGGATACCGCTGAACCCGACGCTGCAGCACTTCCGGGACGCGATCAACAAGCCGTTCTTCTGGCGCGACGTGTTGAACAGCCTGATCGTGGTGAGCGTCACGGTCGGGATCTCGATCGTGATCGCCTTCATGGCGGCGATCGCGCTCGCGCGCTACCGCTTCAGCTTGCGCGAGGTCTTCGTCGTGCTCGTGATCGGCATCCAGATGCTGCCGCAGGCCGGGCTGATCATCCCGCTCTACGTGGTCCTCGCCCGCTATCACCAGGTGAACGCGCTCTCCGGGCTGATCATCACGTACATGACGTTCGTGCTGCCGTTCTGCGTCTGGACGCTCCGCGGGTTTCTGATCGGCATCCCGAAGGACCTCGAGGAGGCGGCGATGGTCGACGGGTCGACGCGGCTCGGAGTGTTCGTGAAGATCCTGCTGCCGCTGATGGGCCCGGGCCTGGTCGCGACGTCGGTCTTCGCGTTCATCACGACCTGGAACGAGTACATCTTCGCCCGCGTGCTGCTGAACGACCAGGCGAAGCAGACGGTGACGGTCTGGCTCTCGTACTTCCTGGGCACGAGCCGCAACACGGACTGGGGCGCGCTGATGGCGGCATCGACGCTGACTGCGATCCCGGTCGTCCTCTTCTTCATCGCCGTGCAGCGGCGGATCGCGTTCGGCCTGACCGCCGGGGCGGTGCGCGGGTGAGCGAGAGCCTCGAGCGCCTCGCGGCGACCTGCCTGCTGCCGAGCTTCCCCGGGACGAACGTCCCCGACTGGATCCGCCGGTTCCTCGACCGCGGCGGCACGGGCATTCTCTTCTTCGCCTACAACGTGCCGACGCCCGAGGAACTCGCCGGCCTGGCGGCCGCCCTTCGCGCCGAGTGCGAGGAGGTGCTGCTCGCGATCGACGAGGAAGGGGGAGACGTCACGCGGCTCGAGTGGCGCGAGGGCAGCTCGTATCCCTCCGCGGCCGGGCTCGGGCTGGTCGACGACATCGGGCTGACCGAGGAGGTCGGAGCGGCGATCGCCGCGGATCTCGCCGCCGTCGGCGTCAACTGGGATCTCGCCCCGATCGCCGACGTCAACGTTCCCGGCAACCCCGTGATCGGCGTGCGCGCGTTCGGTGACGACGCAGCCGCGGTCGCGCCGCACGTCGCCGCCCTCGTGCGCGGGCTCCAGCGCTCGCGCGTCGCTGCCTGCGCAAAGCACTTTCCGGGACACGGCGCCACCGAGCTCGACTCCCATCTCGAGCTGCCGGTGGTGACCGGAGACTTCCGGGCCGGGCTCGAGCCCTTCCGTGCTGCGATCGCCGCCGGCGTCAAGACGATCATGACCGCGCACGTCGTCGTCCCGGAACTCGGCGACGAGCCGGCGACGCTGAACGAACGGATCGTCCGCGGCCTCCTGCGCGAGGAGCTCGGCTACGACGGGCTCGTCGTCGCCGACGCGCTCGAGATGCGCGCGGTCAGCGCGACCGTCGGCGTCGAAGCAGCTGCGGTCGGCGCGCTCCGGGCGGGCGTCGACATGCTCTGCGTCGGCCACGACCTCGAGGACGACGACGTCGCCCGGATCGAGCGCGCGCTCGTGGCGGCGGTCGCGTCCGGGGAGCTCGCAGAGGAGCGGCTCGCGAAGGCGGCGGGGCGCGTCCGCTCGCTCGCTGCCTGGGCGCGGCCTGCCCCGACGGTCGTCGACCATTCGGTCGGTGCGGCGGCGGCGCGGCGGGCGCTGCGTGTCTCCGGCGACGCCACCCTCGCGGAAGACGCGTCGATCGTCGAGCTCCGGCCGCGCGCGAACATCGCCGCCGGCGAGCACGAGCATCACCTCGCGGGCGCACGGATCGTGCGCGAGGGCGAGCCCGTGCCGGATGCCGATGCCTACGTCATCCGCGACGCGCACCGGCACGCCTGGATGCGCGATGTGGTCGACCGGGACGGCGTCGTCGTGATCGAGGTCGGCCTGCCGGTGTGGCGACCCGAACGAGCGCGTGGCTACGTCGCGACGT
Source organism: Gaiellaceae bacterium (assembly GCA_035518115.1). Lineage (GTDB taxonomy): Bacteria > Actinomycetota > Thermoleophilia > Gaiellales > Gaiellaceae > PALSA-600. The sequence continues at coordinate 7,361 of DATIXY010000078.1, forward strand.
ACGGCGCCGGCCGCGCCTCGCTCGAGGCCGCCGCCGACGTCCTCCGGCCGGCGGTGCCCGCGTGAGCACGCATCTCGAGCGCGAGCTGGCCGAGCAGCCGGAGGCGCTGGCCCGGCTCTTCGAGCGTCAGCGCGAGCAGGCGGCGCGGATCGCCCTGCTCCTGCGCCGCCCCGACGTCAACTACATCCTCATCGCCTCGCGCGGGAGCTCGTCCAATGTCGCGCGCTACGCGCAGTACCTGCTCGGGCGTGCTCATCGCGTCCCGGTCGCGTTCGCGACGCCGTCGCTCTACACCCTTTACGAGCAACCCCCGCGGCTGGACGGCGCGCTGGTGGTGGGCATCTCGCAGTCCGGAGAGTCGCCGGACGTCAACGCCGTGATCGCCGAGGCCCGGGCGCAGGGCCGTCCCACCGTCGCGCTGACGAATGTCCCCTCGTCGCCGCTCGGCTCGTCGGTCGACGAGGTGCTCGCGCTCGAGGCCGGCGTGGAGCAGTCGGTCGCTGCGACGAAGACGTACGTCAACTCGCTCGGCGCGATCGCACTCCTGTTCGCGGCGTCGACCGGCGACGAGGGAGCGCTGGCCGAGCTCGCACTCGTGCCCGACCAGCTCGCGCGGCAGCTCGAGCGCTCGCGCGCCGACGCCGGCCAGATCGACCGGCTCGGCCCCGTGGAGGGCGGCACCGTGATCGCGCGCGGCGTCAACTACGGCACGTCGTTCGAGATCGCGCTCAAGATCAGGGAGCTCTCCGGCCTTCTCTTCGAGGCCTACTCGGCCGCCGACCTGATGCACGGGCCGGTGGCGGCGATCGCGCCCGGCTGGCCGGTGATCGCGGTTGCGCCGACAGGGCCTGCACTGTGGAGCGTCGAGGACGCCCTTCGCAACGTCGCGTCGCGCGGCGCCCGGGCGATCGTGATCGCCGACGACGAGCGCGTGCTGCGCCGCGGCGAGGTCCGGCTCGCGCTCGAGCCCGGCGTACCCGAGTGGCTGAGCCCGCTGCTGGCGGTGGTGCCCGGCCAGATCGTCGCGATGCGCCTGTCGCAGCTGCGCGGGATCGACGTCGACCGTCCGCTCGGGCTCTCCAAGATCACCCTCACGCGCTAGCGATCCCCCGATCGCGGGACGCACCGGCCGCGCACCGCCGCCGATGATCACCTCATGCGGCTCCTCCTCGTCCTGCTCGCGCTGATCCCGCTCCCGATCGTCGCCACCGCCTGCACGGGCGCCGATGCGCAGAAGGCGCAGGACCTGCTCGAGCAATCCCGCGTCGCCGCACAGTCGGTGTCGTCGGAAGGGTTCACGATGAAGATCTCGATGAACGCCGCCGGCCAGGCCGCGCAGGTCGACGCGCAGGGCGGCATGATCCTCAAGGGCGCGGGCGCCGGCGACTTCTTCGCCACGATGACGACGACCACGCCCGGCATCCCGTCGCAGAACGTCGTGATGATCAAGCGCGGCCAGTCGCTCCAGATGCGCCTGAACGGCGTCACCCGGTCGCTCCCCGTCCCAACGGGCATGAAGCCCCAGGCCGCGGCGGGATTCGACCTGAACGCGATCACGCCCTACGTGAAGGACGTCTCCGTCACCACGCTCGACGTCAACGGCCGGACCGAGGACGAGGTCACCGGGACGCTCGACGGCAACGCACTGCTCTCGAACCTGCCCGGCCTCTCGAAGGGCCTGCTCTCGAAGGTCGGCGCGTCGATCGGCGACATCAAGGTCCAGCTGTTCATCCCGCGTGACACACACCTGGTCGAGACCGCGCTCCTCGGCATGACGATGCACGCGGCGGGTCAGACGCTGAACATGAACATGTCGTACGCGGTGACGAGCGTCAACCAGCCCCTTACGTTCCCGCAGTAGCCCACCTGCGGTCGGCTACCCTCCCGCCCCGATGGCCGTCGTCACCGGAGAGCGCAGCTTCGCCGCACCGCCCGAGCGCGTGTTCGCGGCGCTGACCGACCCCGAGGTCGTCGTGTCGGCGATCCCGGCCGTGCGCGACCACCGGATCCTCGACGACAGGCACTGGGAGGCGCGGGTCAAGCTGCCGGTGCCGCTGGCGCCGAAGCTCACCGTCCGCTTCGAGGTGCTCGACCAGCGCCCGTCCGAGCACGCGTCGCTGCGTGCCCGCGGCGGCGGCGCCGACGTCGCCTCGTCGTTCGAGCTCGCCGCGGACGGCTCCGGGACGGCGATGACGTGGCGCGCCGAGATCCACCTCACCGGTGCGCTCGACAAGATCGTCGGCGGCGGCGTCGACGCGGTCGCACGGCGTCAGGCCGAGCGAACGCTCGATGCGGTCGAGCGCGCCCTCGCATAGGCTCCCCCGATGCGCATCGCGATCCTCGGGGTCGGCAAGATCGGTGAGGCCCTGCTCGCCGGGCTGCACAGCTCGGGGTGGACCGACATCGCCGGGACCGTTCGCCGTGAGGAGCGGATCGACGAGCTGCGCGACCGCTACGGCATCGAGGTCGGCACCTCGAACACCGATGCGGTGCGTGGGGCGACCGTGGTCGTGATCGCCGTCAAGCCGCAGGATCTGAACACCCTGCTCGACGAGGTGGCGCCGGCGCTCGAAGGGACGCAGACGGTGCTCTCGCTCGCGGCGGCGATCCCGACGTCCGCGATCGAGAAGCGCCTGCACGCCGACATCCCGGTCGTCCGTGCGATGCCGAATGCGCCGTCCACCGTCCACGAGGGGATTGCCGGCATCTGCGGCGGCCGCTCGGCCGGCCCCGAGCACCTCGAGCAAGCATCCGAGGTCCTACGCGCGGTCGGCGACGTCGTCGTGCTGCCGGAGGACGCGATGGACGCCGTGACCGCCGTCTCCGGCTCCGGGCCCGCCTACTACGCGCTGCTCGCGGAGGCGATGATCGAGGCGGGGATCCTCCTCGGCCTGTCGCGGGAGGTCTCGACGCGGCTCGTCGTGCAGACGATGCTGGGCACGGCGAAGCTCCTGCGCGACGAGAAGATGCATCCGGTCGAGCTGCGCGAGGCGGTGACGTCGCCGGGTGGCACGACGACGCGCGCGATCCGCGAGCTCGAGCAGGCCGGCGTCCGCGCCGCGTTCCTCAATGCGATCAACGCTGCAATGGAACGCTCGCGCGAGCTGGCGGCCGGATCCGACTAGCCGTCGCGCGGCTGCCAGCGGAAGCGGTAGACGGCGGCGATCGCTCCGATCACGCCCCACAGTGCGACCACGGCGAGCGAGCCGAGCTCCGACCAGAGATGGTGGTCGCGCACCATGACGTTGCGCAGCAGCTTCGTGAAGTAGGTCAGCGGCAGCACGTCGGCGATCGCGCGTAGGAAGCCGGGGTAGTCCCTCGGCGTGAAGAACGTGCCGGAGATGAGCGCCATCGGCAGGTAGACGAAGTTGATCACCGCGGACGAACCTTCGGCCGAGCGGACGAAGCCCGTCAGCCCGAGCCCGAGTGCGGCGAACGACGCCGAGCCGATGACGAGCGCGAAGAAGAGCGAGAGCAGGCGGTCGGGCAGCGGGACCGAGAAGAGGACGCGCCCGATGACGATGATCGTCGTGGCCTCGATCAGGAAGACGACGAAGGTGGAGAGGAGGACCGCGAGCACGTAGACGGCCGGCGGCAGCGGCGTCCCGCGCACGCGCTTGAGCACGCCGCTCTCGCGACGGACGACCACCGAGATCGCCAGTCCCGCGAAGGCGGTCGACGCGACGCCGTAGCCGATCATGCCCGCCTGCAGGAAGGGCGCTGCGCGCAGGTGCTCCTTCGTGATCGTCGAGTTGCCGTAGATCGACCCGAAGACGAGGAAGAAGATGACCGGCAGCAGGAACGTGAAGAACGCTGCCTCGCGGTTGCGCCAGAAGAGCAGCTGCTGCGCGCGGAATTCGTGGAGGAGGAGCTTCACTCGTCGGTCAGCTCGAGGTAGACGTCCTCGAGCGTCGGCCGGCGCACCTCGAGCGCGTCGAGCTCCTCGCCGCGCTCCAGTGCCTCGCCGGTGAGCTCGTGGAGACGGCGCGTCGGCTCGCTCGTCCGCTCGACGACCTCGTCGCTTCCGACGCGATAGCGGATCTCGGTCTCGACGGCGCCGCCGGTCAGCTCGGCGGGCGTGCCTTCGCTCACGATCTCGCCCCGCGTCAGCACCGCGACGCGGTCGGCGAGCTGCTCGGCCTCATCGAGGTAGTGGGTGGTGAGCAGGACGGTCTTGCCGAGTGCGCGCAGCCCGCGCACGGTGTCCCACGCCGCGCGGCGTGCCCCGGGGTCGAGCCCGGTCGTCGGCTCGTCGAGGAACAGGACGGTCGGGTCTCCCACCAGCGCGAGGCCGAGATCGAGCCTGCGCTTCTGTCCGCCGGAGAGCGTGCGTGCGCGTGCGTCGCGTTTCTCGTCGAGCCCGATCAGCTCGACGACCTCGTCCGGGTCTCGCGGCGCCGCGTAGTAGCCCGCGAACAGGCGCAGGCTCTCGGATACCGAGAGGTTCGGGTAGAGCGAGGAGGACTGGAGGACGAAGCCGACCTGCTCGCGCCAGGCCGAGCCGGCGGTCTGGGGGTCGGCGCCGAGCACCTCGACCGTGCCGCCGTCGCGCTTGCGATAGCCCTCGAGGATCTCGACCGTCGTCGTCTTGCCGGCGCCGTTGGGGCCGAGCAGGCCGAAGACCTCGCCGGCCTCGATGGTGAAGCCGATGCCGCGGAGCGCCTCGTTCGAGCCGTAGGACTTGACGAGGTCGCGGACGACGATCGTGCTCACAACTCGAGCTCGAGGTAGCTGGCGGTCGGGAACGGGCGTCGCTCGCCCGTGAGCTCCTCGACGATGTTCCCGCAATCGGGCTGATGCCCGATCGCGACCACCCTCTCGCCGCGTCCGGCGACGGCGGCGCGCAGGGTCGCCGGCGTCGCGCCGGGCGCAAGGTTCGCATCGACCGCGGCCTCGACTCCTGCCGCGCGCGCGACGATCTCGGCGGTCTGGCGCGCGCGCAGGAGCGGGCTCGAGAGGACGGCGGTCGGGTTCTCGCGCGCGAGCTGTGCCGCGAGCGCGTCGGCCTCGGCACGTCCTTCCACGGTGAGCGGCCGCGCGTCGTCGGGGGTGCCGGGTGCCGCGGTGGCGTGGCGGACGAGGAAGACGCGCACGGGCGCCAGCCTAGTCGGCGAGCGCGGCGGCGAGCTCCCCGAGCACGGCGACCATCTCGACGTCCTCGTGCACGAGGTGCTGAAGCATCGCGCGCTCGACGCCAGCATCCGCATATGCCCGCAGCTGCTCGGCCACCTCGTCAACCGTGCCCGAGATCCCCGGTGACCCGTCCTGCCCGGTGAGCGATCGCCAGGCTGCGATTCGCTCGTCGGTGTCTGTGCGGTCGCGGCCGACGACGCAGCCGATCATCATCGAGTAGCGGAGCGGCTCGCGTCCCGCCTCGCGTGCGGCATCCTCGAGAATCCGGCGGCGCGCGCGTGCGTCGTCGACGGTCGGGAAGACGGTGTTGTACTCGTCTGCGAAGCCAATGGCGGCGCTGACGGTACGCGGTCGTGCGCGGCCGCCGACGATGATCGGTGGGCGGGGGCGCTGCACCGGCTGCGGCCGGACGTCGTCGGCGTCGGTGAACTGGCGGGTGATCTCCGCCAGCTGCCGGTCGAGCTCGTCGAGGCGTTCGCGTGTCGTACCGAACGGGAGCCCGTAGGTCAGATGCTCGGCTTCGTACCAGCCGGCGCCGATGCCGAGCTCGACGCGCCCGTTCGACACGTGGTCGACGGTCACGACGTTCTTCGCGAGCACCGAGGGGGGCCGGAAGGTGACCGGCGAGACCATCGTCCCGAGGCGAAGCCGATCGGTGGCCGCCGCCAGCGCGGCCAGCACCGCCCAGGCGTCGAGGGCCCCTGCGGGCTCGCCGCGCACGATCGACCGGTAGTGGTCGGACCGGAAGAGCCCCTCCAGGCCGGCTTCCTCGGCCGCTCGCGCCAGCGCGAGCCACTGCGCCCAGTCGACGCCCTCCTGACCTTCGACCATCAGGCAGATACGCACAGCTACTCCGGTGTCACGTACGCGGCCGTGAGCCCGCCGTCGACGAGGAAGGTCGTCCCGGTGACGTATGAGGACTCGTCGCTCGCGAGGAACAGTGCGCCGTTCACGATCTCGCGCGGCTTGGCGAGGCGGCCGGTCGGCCAGTGCGCGCGGCGGCGCTCGAGCGCAGCCGGGTCGTCGCCGAAGATCGCAAGGAGAAGCGGTGTCTCGACGGGACCGGGGCAGAGGGCGTTCACGCGGACGCCCTCGCGCGCGAACTGAACGGCGAGCTCGCGCGTCATCGACAGCACGGCGCCCTTGGACGCGGTGTAGGAGATCTGCGACGTCGCCGCGCCGACGATCGCGACGAAGCTCGCGACGTTGATCACGGAGCCGCCGCCGCGTTCGAGCAGGTGGGGGATGCCATGCTTGCAACAGAGGAAGACGCCTTTCGTGTTCACGTCCTGCACGCGATCCCATGCCGCGGCGGTCGTGTCGAGCACGGATGCGTCGTCGCCGGGCGAGATGCCGGCGTTGTTGTAGAGGACGTCGATGCCGCCGTAGCGGTCGGCGGTCGCGGTCATCATCGCGGCGACGCTCGCCTCGTCGGCGACGTCGACCTGCTGCGCAAAGGAGCCGGGACACAAGGACGCGGTCTGCTCGGCCGCGGCGCCGTCGACGTCGGCGACGCAGACCGACGCGCCTTCCTCGGTGAAGAGGATCGCTGCGTCGCGGCCCATGCCGCTGCCCGCACCTGTGATCACGCACACCTTGCCCTGCAGGCGACCTGGCACTCACACCTCCGTCGAGTAGAAGACGTTCTTGACCTCGGAATAGCCCGCGAGCGCGTGCAGGCCGAGCTCGCGCCCGAACCCCGACTGCTTGAACCCGCCGAACGGCGTCTGAACGCGCACCGAGCTGTTCGAGTTGATGCTCAGCACGCCGGTCTCGAGCTCGCGTGCGACGCGGAGCGCGCGGGCGCCGTCGCGCGTCCAGATCGAGCCCGACAGGCCGTAGAGCGAGTCGTTGGCGATGCGGATCGCATCCGCCTCGTTGTCGAACGGGATCAGCGCGGCGACGGGGCCGAACACCTCGTCGCGTGCGATGCGGTCGTTGTTTGTCGCTTCGACGACGGTGCAGGGGTACCAGTAGCCCGCGCCGTCGGGGACGTCGCCGCGAAAGAGCGGTGAGCCGTCGACGAAGCCGGCGACGGTCTCGCGGTGGGCGGCGGAGATCAGCGGGCCCATCTCGGTCGCATCCGCGGTCGGATCGCCGACCTTCACGCCGCGTGTCGCGTCGACGAACAGTTCGGCGAATCGGTCGTAGGCGGAGCGTTCGACCAGGATGCGCGAGCGTGCGCAGCAGTCCTGTCCGGCGTTGTCGAAGACCGCGTACGGTGCGGCTGCCGCGGCCCGGTCGAGGTCGGCGTCGGCGAAGATCACGTTGGCGGACTTGCCGCCGAGCTCGAGCGTTACGCGCTTGATCGTGCCGGCGGCGCCGCGCATGATCTCGCTCCCGACCTCGGTCGATCCGGTGAAGCCGATCTTCGCGACGTCGGGGTGCTCGACGAGCCGGCGGCCGATCACGCTCCCCTTGCCGACGAGCACGTTGATCACGCCTTCGGGGATCCCCGCGTCCAGTGCGAGGTCCGCGAAGCGAAGTGCCGAGAGCGGGGTGAGCTCGGCGGGCTTGAGGACGACGGTGTTTCCGCAGGCGAGCGCGGGCCCGAGCTTCCACGAGGCGATGTTGAGCGGGAAGTTCCAGGGGACGATCAGGCCGACGACGCCGAGCGGCTCGCGGAAGGTCAGGTCGATGCCGCCGGCGACGGGGATCGTCTCGCCGTGGTGCTTGTCGACCGCGCCGGCGTAGAACTGGAAGACCTCCGCGACCATCCCGATCTCGCCCCGTGCGCCCGAGATCGGCTTGCCGGCGTTCGCAGACTCGATCCGGGCGAGCTCTTCGTGGTGGTCTTCGACGAGCGTCGCGAGGCGGCGGAGGAGACGCGCCCGGTCGGCCGGTGCGACGGCCCGCCAGGCCGGGAAGGCGGCCCGAGCGCGCGCCACCGCAGCGTCGGTCTCGTCGACGCCGGCCGTCTCGAGCGTCGCGATCGGCTCCTCGGTGGCGGGGTTGACGACGGTGACCGTCACCTGGCGATTGAATCATGCGCGCGTCTCGTCACCGTCACCTGGTGACGAGACGTGGCTCGGTGAGGCGAGGCCTGCCGCGACGAAGCGGCGATACGAGCGGCGGGCGGTACTCGGTGTTGAACCGAACAGCTCGAGCAGAGCCGAGACGTGGTGGAACGGCCGCGGATGCTCGAGACCAACTGCAGCTCGATAGCCGGACCAGGGCCAGCGTTCGGGGCTTTCTTCCCGTCGAGCGGTCACCGCATTGAGGTCGATGTACCGACACGCCGCGAGCAGGTGATCCTCGGTCTCGACAAGGCCGGCGTAGAACCCGTGCTTGACCAGGTGGCCGGTGCCCGTGTTTCCAGTCGTCTCGTTGATTCGGCGCGAAAAGCCTCTGTTGATCACCCCCATGCCTTCGCTGAGCCGCCCGTCGCTGAGCTTGATCAGAAAGTGGTGGTGGTTCCAGAGAAGCGCCCACGCGAGCGTCATCCAACCGAGCTTGAGCGCCGTGCGGCCGTAGAGAAAGAGATAGAGCTCGTGTTGCTCCGGAGTCTGGAAGAGCGGTTGCCCGAAGTTGCCGCGCGTTGTGACGTGGTAGTAGCCCTGTGGATCGATCGGCGAGCGCCGTGGCATCACTCGACCGTAGCTCGCGGCGATCACGCGTCGACATGCTCGGAGCGAGACGTTGCACTCTTGTAACCCTCTCCTGGAGACGGGACACGGCCACCTCCGACATGGGCACCCTCGGTGCCCCTAGCATCGACGCGTGCTCGCGCGAGAAGACGCAGCGAACGGAACGGCCGGTGCCGCAATCGTGCTCCCCACGGGCGCCCAGATGCGCGTGACTGGAGCGCCCGGCAGACCGGCCGTCGTTTGCATCAACGGCGGCCAGTCCGCACCGGTGCCCGGAACCTGGAGCGCATCGCTCGAGTGGCTCGTCCGCCACATTTCCCCGCTCTGCCCGACCGTCGCCTTCTCGGAGGTGCGCTACCGGATCAAGTCGTGGCACTCGCTCGACCTCTGCGAGGAAGACGCGCGCGCGGCCGTTGCGGCGACCGGCGCTCAGCGGACGCTCCTCCTCGGTTTCTCGATGGGCGGCGCCGTCGCCGTTCGCATCGCCGACGCCCCGGGCGTGGAGGGGATCCTCGGGCTCGCGCCGTGGCTCCCCGACCCGCTCGAATTCGACCCGCTCCGCGGCAGGCGCCTCGACGTCCTCCACGGGTCGCTCGACCGGCCGCTGCCCGGCATCCCCGGCGTCCGCCCCTCGAGCTCGCGCCGGGGCTTCGAACGCGCGCGACGGCTCGGCATCGACGGCACCTACCGCCTGATTCCCGGCGCGCTCCACGCGATTGCCCTCCGCGCCGGATCGCGCGTCGTCCCGCTGCCCGGCGCTCGCCGCTGGGCCACGCTCGTCGCGGAGCGGATCAACGCCTGGGCGGCTGCATGACTCGACCCCGGAGGCTGCAGTGAGAGGGGCTGTCGCCGGCGCGATCGCCGCGGCGCTGTGGGCGGTCGCCGAGCCGGCACTCGGCCGCGCTTTCGGGACGCCGTTCTCCGACGTACGCCTCCTCGGCCGCATGGCTACCCGCGGCCGGGTCTGGCCCGTCGCCGGCGTCGCGCTCCACATCGCCAACGGCGCCGCGTTCGGCTGGGCGTTCGAGCGGGTCGGCGGGCACGGCGTCCGGCGCGGCGTGATCGTCGCCGAGGTCGAGAACCTCGCCCTCTGGCCCGCGATGGCTATCGTCGACCGCGTCCATCCCGACCGCCGCGACGGGACCTGGCCGCCGCTTCTCACCGATGTGCGGACGTTCGCCTTCGAGGCGACGACCCATGCGCTCTTCGGGGCCACGCTCGGCGCGCTCGTCGACCCGCAGTGAAGACCGCGATCGTGCTCTTCACCCGCGACCTGCGGGTACACGACAACCCCGCGCTCACCGCTGCCGCCGACGCGGCAGAGCACGTGCTGCCGCTCTTCGTCCTCGACGACGCACTCCTTCGTTCGAGCGGTGCGAACCGACTCGCGTTCCTCGGCGAGTCGCTGCACGATCTGGCGCGCTCGCTCGGTGGGCTCGCCGTTCGCCGGGGCGACACCGTCGCCGAGGTCGTGCGCGCCGCCCGCAGCCTGGACGCCACGACGGTCTTCCTCGCCGAGGACGCGAGTGCCTTTGCCCAGCGACGCGAGCGGCGCCTCGCCGAGCAGCTCGATCTGCGCGTTGTCCCGTCCGCGTCGGTAGCCGGTCTCGATCAGCTCTGCACCTCGAGTGGCGGCAGCTACCGCGTCTTCACCCCGTACTGGCGCGCCTGGTGCCGCGCGCCGCGTCGCACCGTGCTCGCGCCGCCACATGTGCGTCTTCCGCCCGCCATCGACCTCGACGGCCCGCCCGATCTCGGCGATGGCGAGGCCTCAGGCCGCGACCCCGGCGGCGAGCGCGAGGGACGCCGGCGCCTCGAACGCTTCCTCGGCGAAGGCCTCGCCGCCTACGCCGAGCAGGCAGACGACCTCACCGCCGACGCAACGTCGCGCCTCAGCCCGTACCTGCACTTCGGCTGCATCTCGCCGCTCGAGCTCGCGCAGCGCGCCGCCGACTCCGAAGCGTTCACGCGTCAGCTCTGCTGGCGCGACTTCTTCCTGCAGCTGCTCGCCGCGAACCCGGCGAGCGCGACCGGCGACCTCCGCCCGCGCCGCGCTCCGTGGCGCGACGACGTGGCAGCGCTCGAGGCGTGGAAGGCGGGACGCACCGGCTACCCGATCGTCGACGCGGGGATGCGGCAACTGAAGGCCGAAGGATGGCTGCCGAACCGTGCGCGCCTGATCGTCGCCTCGTTCCTCACCAAGACGCTCGGGGTCCACTGGCGCCACGGCGCCTCCCACTTCGCGGAGCTGCTCGTGGACGGCGACGTCGCGAGCAACACGGGCAACTGGCAGTGGGTCGCGGGGACCGGCGCCGACACACGCGGCAACCGGATCCTCAACCCGCTCCGCCAGGCCGAGCGGTTCGACCCGAGCGGCGACTACGTCCGCCGCCACGTACCGGAGTTGGCCGAGATCGCCGGTCGCGCCGTCCATCGGCCCTGGCTCCTCGGTGCGGCGCCCGGCTATCCCCGGCGCATCGTCGACCACGAGGCCGCTGCGCTGCGCTTCCGGACTGCGGCCGCCCGCTAACGCTGCGCGCGGTGCGCGGCCGCCGCGGCGACGAGCGCCTCGAACAGCGCCTTGTCCTCGTCCTCCTCGGGGTGCCAGAGCACGCCCAGCGCAAAGGCGCGGCTCGGGTCCTCGACACCCTCGAGCGTGCCGTCGTCTGCGTGCGCGGACTCGAGCAGCCCGTCGCCGAGCCGGTCGAAGCCCTGGTGGTGATGCGACTTGACGGCCGTGCGCGCCCCGATGATCCCGGCGAGCTTCGTGTCGGGGAGGACGTCGACGCCGTGCTCGCCGAACGTGCCCGGCACCTGCCGGTGCACCTCGTCGCCCAGGCGGTCGGGCAGGTGCTGCTCGATGCGCCCGCCCCGCGCGACGTTCAGTACCTGCGACCCGCGGCAGATCGCGAGCACCGGCAGGTCGCGGTCGAGCGCGGCGCGCATCAGCTCGAGCTCGAAATCGTCGCGTTCGCGAACGACACCGGTGGTCGACTCGTGCGGCGGTTGCCCGTAGAGATCCGGGTCGATGTCCGAGCCGCCGGAGAACACGAGCCCGTCGACCGCCGCGAGCGTCTCCTCGATCCCGGCGCCCGGCGGGACGAGCAGCGGCGACCCGCCGGCCCGCTCGACCGATGCGACGTACGACGCCGGGATCAGCGCTGCCGGCAGCGTCCAGTACGACCAGGACGCCTCGGTCAGGTACGTGGTGATGCCGACGACGGGCTTACCCACGCTCGAAGAACCGCTCCCGCTCGTAGCAGGTGACGACACGATCGAAGAGCTCCTGCTCGGTGCGCGCGTAGTTGAGGTAGTGGTCGACGACGTCGTCGCCGAATGCGCTTCGCGCGACCGATCCCTGCTCGAGGGCGACGATCGCCTCGCGCAGCGTCGACGGGAACCGCTCCGCTTCCGAGCTGTAGGCACTCCCCTCGAGCGCAGGGCCGGGGTCGAGGCCGTGCTCGATGCCATGGAGGCCCGATGCGATCAGCGCCGCAAACGCAAGGTACGGGTTGACGTCACCGCCGGGGATCCGAGTCTCGACGCGCATGCCCGCTCCGTGCCCGACGACGCGGAAGCCGCACGTACGGTTGTCGCGGCCCCAGGCGAGCGTCGTCGGCGCCCACGAGCCGGCCGCGAACCGCTTGTACGAGTTCACGTTGGGCGCGAAGAAGATCGCGAGCTCGCGGCCGCAGGCAATCTGGCCGGCGAGATAGCGGCGGAACACGTCGCTCTCGCCGGAGAACGCGCTCTCACCTTCTCGCCACAGCGAGGAGTGGATGTGACACGACGATCCGATCCACGTGTGATCGGGCTTTGCCATGAACGTGACCGAGCATCCGTTGAGGTGCGCGATCTCCTTCGCGCCGTTCTTGTAGACGACATGGTCGTCGGCCATCCGCAGCGCATCTGCGTAACGGAAGTTGATCTCGTGCTGGCCCGGCCACGCCTCGCCCTTCGACGTCTCGACCCGCATGCCCGCGCCGACCATGCCGTTGCGGATCTGGCGGATCAACGGCTCGGCGAAGGTCGAGGCGAGGATGTGGTAGTCGAGGATGTACGGGACCGACGGCGTGAGGTCCCGGTAATGCTGCGCGTGGGCCTGTTGGTACGTCTCCTTCAGGAGATAGAACTCGAGCTCCGAGCCGACCATCACGTCGAACCCGTGTGACTTCGCCCGCTCGATCTGCGCACGCAGGACCTGCCGCGGCGACGGCCTGACCGGCGAACCGTCGGCCCAGTGGACGTCGCACAGCACGAGCGCGGTCGCCTCGAGCCACGGGATCCGCCGCAGAGTCGAAAGGTCGGGCACAAGCTCGAAGTCGCCGTACCCGCGCTCCCACGACGCGATCTCGTACCCCGGAACCGGGTCCATCTCCATCTCGAGGGCGAGCAGGTAGTTGCAGCCCTCGGTGCCGTGGCCGTGGTCGACCTGCTCGAAGAAGAAGTCGCGGTGGAGCCGCTTGCCGAGCAGCCGGCCCTGCATGTCGGTGAACGCCATGATCACCGTGTCGATCGACGAGTCGGCGCGCAGCTCCTCGAGCGTCAGCACGGAACGAGCCTCCTTTGTGGAGGGAGCCGGCTCGTGCCGGCTCCCTCCGATCCGGTATCGACGACGATCCTACGCGGAGGTCGCCGGTGCGCTCGCGCCGTGTTCGTACTGCTCTTCGATGCGCGCGAGCTCCTCGGGCGTTCCCTGCGAGATCGGGCCCGTGAACCACTTCTTGGCCGAGACCAGCCACCAGACGCCGACGAGCAGGAGCGTCCCGAGTACGGCGATCGGCGCGTAGTTGACCGCCAGCCAGGTGAAGCCGTCGTTCCACGGGATTCCGGCCGGGCTGAGCGGCGCCATGAAGAGGATCGAGATGAAGACGACCCATAGGCAGGCGATTGTCCCGATCCACTTGTAGTGGCGGCCGAGGTTCCATTCGCCCGGCTCCCACTTGTCGCCCATCCTCAACCGGAGGTAGATCGGCATCGCGTACGCGAGATAGAGGCCGATCGTCGCGATCGACGTCACGGCCGCGTAGGCGACGGCGCCGTTGGTGCCGAAGTACGCGGGGAACGCGCACAGGAACGCGAGGATGACGATCGCTGCGGCGGCGAGATAAGGCACCCGTTCGCGGTTGAGTTGCCTCCACAGCTGGTGTCCCGGTGTGGCGCGGTCGCGCGAGAACGCGTAGCCCATTCTCGACGCCGCGGTGATCGACGACATCCCGCAGAAGAGCTGCGCCATGACGATGATGAAGAGCATCACCTTCGCGGTCGAGTCGCCCAGGGACTGCAGGAAGATCTCCTTCACCGCGAACGTCCCCGCGCCCGTCGTGTCGCTGAGGTTCTGGATCGCGAACGTGACGCCGAGAGCGAGGATGTAGCCGAAGACCGCCGAGACGACGATCGACATGACGATCCCGCGCGCAGCCGAACGTGACGCGTTGACCGTCTCCTCGCTCATGTGCGCAGACGCGTCGTAGCCGGTGTACGTGTACTGCGCCTGCAAGAGGCCGAGCAAGAGCACGTACCACAGCCACGCGTGCGAGAAGCCGCTGTTGTTGATCGTCTTCGAGAACACCGTCCCGAACGACTGGTGGTGATCGGGCTTGAAGATGAGGAAGCCGACGATGATCACCACGCCGAGGACATGCCACCAGACGGAGACGTCATTGAGGAACGCGACCAGGCGGACGCTGAAGACGTTCACGAGCAGGAGCACGATCAGGATGACGGCGTAGACGTAGACCACCTCGTGCGAGGTGCCCTTGAACGTCCCGGGCCACTCGAGCTGCAGCAGCGAGTCGGCGAAGAGCGCCGAGCCGTAGACGATGCCGGCCGTGATCGCGATCTGCCCGATCAGGTTGAACCAGCCGGTGAACCAGCTCCAGCCCGGCCCGCCCATCTTCGCCGACCAGTAATACAGCCCGCCTGCAGTCGGGTACTTCGAGGCGATCTCCGCCATCCCGAGCCCGACGATGATCACGAACACGGAGACGATCGGCCAGCCGTACGCCTCCTCGACGAACCCTCCGTAGTTGAGCCCCTGGTAGTAGAGGGTCAACGTGCCGGAGAGGATCGAGATGATCGTGAACGAGATCGCGAAGTTCGAGAACCCGCTCATCCGGCGCGAGAGCTCCTGGGCGTAGCCCAGGGTGTGCAGCATGCGCCGGTCTTTGTCCTGCGTCGCCTGCGAGTCCACCTGACCTCCTGGGGGGTTCGATTCGACCGTCGGAAAGCCAGGATTGTGCGGCCCGGGAGAGCGAATTACAAGGTGCCGGGCACATACGGGCCAGGCACCGGACCGGTCAGACGGCGGCCGGGACGTGCGCGTCGCCGGTGCCGAGCCAGCCCGGGACCCGCGCGGGAAGCCCGGATTCGACGGCCGCGGCCTCCTCGACGCGGCCGCGGGAGGCCAGGAAGCGCGCGAGCTCGACCCGTGCCTCGGCCTCCATCAGCCGGTAGTCCGTCCCCGCGAGCATGGCGAGCGCCTCGCGCAGGAGGCGCTCCGCCTCCTCGTCCTGGCCCTGCGCCGCCCGCACGATGCCCAGCGTCGAGATCGTCGACCGCAGCGACGTCAGATCGTGGTCGCTCACTTCCGACCGTGCCTGGGTCGCGAAGCGATCGGCCTCCTCGATCCGGCCGGCCGCGACGAGCGCCTCTGCGAGCGCCCGGTGCGCCTCGGCGAGCCGGCCGTGGTCCTCGTTGGCTGCGAAGACGCGTGCGGCATCGCGGAACTCGCTCTCCGCTTGCTCGGCGAGCCCGTCGACCAGTGCCATCCAGCCGAGGATCAGCCCGCACATCGCGGCATCGCCCGAAGCGCCGACGTCGAGATAGAGCGAACGAGCCTCGACGAGGCACTGCGCCGCTTCGCCGAGCCGCCCCTGCATGCGCCTCAGCGAGCCGAGCGCGTGCGCCGCGCGCGCGCGGGCGAGCACTCCCTCGGCTGCAGGCCGGTCGTTGAAGACCTCCTCGGCGGCGTCGAGCTCGAGCTGCAGCTCGAGGAGCCACTGCAGCTGTCCGAGCGCGTCGATGCGCAGGTCGGGCCGTCCCGCCAGGTCGGCGAGCTCGAGCGCCTGGCGCGTGTAGCCCTCGGCGCCGCGGAGGTCGTTCGTCCACCAGGCGGCCGAGGCGAGCCGCCGCAGTGCCGTCGCGCGCCCCTCGACATCCTCGTCGTTGAAGGTCTCGAGCGCGTCCCGCGCGAGTCGTACCGACTGCGCCGGGTCGCCGTCGCGACCGAGGGCCGCTGCCGCGAGCCCGGTGAGCGCGCGGCCTTCGAGCGCAGAGTCGCCCTGGTGAGCCGCCTCGGCCCGCACTTGCTCCATCTCGCTCGCCACCGTGCCGAGGTCGCCGAGCTGGCAGGCCGAGTCGGCCGCCAGGTAGAGGCGCTGCGGCGTCGGATCGAGCTCGTACGCCCGGCGCGCGAGTCGCCTCGCCTTGGCGAAGGCGTCTGCCCCGTAGGCCCGCCGTCCGGCCGTCTCGAGCGCAGCGGCCGCCTCGGCGGCCAGGTCGCCCGGCGGTGCGCCGTCGAGCTCGGTGAGCAGGGCGCACGCGCGGTCGAGGTGGTACGCGCTCACTTCGACGAGCTCGGGCGGGACCCATCCGGCGAACGACCGGTGCGTCTCGGCACGCTCGGCCTTGGTCAGCGCGCCGTAGGCGACGTCGCGAATGAGCACGTGTGTGAACTGGAACGCACGGTCGCCCGGGATCGTCGAACGCTCGACGGGCGCGATCAGGTCGCGCTCGAGCAATCCCTCGAGCAGCGCCGGCACGTCCGATCCCGGCGCGAGGTGCTCGAGTGCGCCGCGCCAGAAGACGCGGCCGATCACGGCCGCATGCTGGAGCAGCCGCTTGTGCTGGGGCTCGAGCAGGTCGATCCGCGCGGCGATCAGCGCCTGGATGCTGTCGGGGATGCGATCGAGCGCTGCGCAGTCGAGGTCGGCCTCGAGCAGCATCCGCGCCGTCTCCTCGAGGAACAGCGGATTGCCCTCCGCCTTCTCGAGGAGCAGCGCCCGCTGCTCTTCGTTCTCCTCGTCCCCGGCGGGCAGGAGCAGCGCCGCGAGCTCGTCGCTCTCCTCCGCGTCGAGGGGCGCGAGCTCGATCGCCGACGCTCGCGGGTTGCCGCCGCCCCAGGCCGGACGCGTGTCGAGCAGCTCGAAGCGCGCGACGCAGATCAGGAGCATCTGGATCGGCCGCCGGGCCCGAGCCAGATTCTCGATCACCTCGAGCAGGCGCTCGTCCCCCCATTGCACGTCTTCGAAGATCAGGACGAGCGGCTGCGCGTCGGCGAGCTCCTCGGCCCAGCGCAGCGTCGCCCAGGCGATTTCCGCGTCCTCGCCGATCCCCTCGGTCGCACCGAGCAGCCCCAGCGCGACCCCGAGCAGGTCGGCGACGGCGTCGCTTTCGCACGAGACGCGGAGCTTCTCGAATGCCTCCGACGCAGGATCGTCGTCGGTGATCCCGGCCGAGGCCTTCACCATCGACGCGATCGGCCAGTACGTGATCCCCTCGCCGTAGGGCAGCGCGCGCCCGTTGAGCACGGTCGCGCGCTCGATGCTGTCGGCGAACTCTGCGATCAGCCGCGACTTCCCGACGCCCGGGTCGCCGAACACCGTCATCAGGTGCGGGCGCCGGTCGCGCAGCATCCGGTCGTAGGTGTTCTGCAGCAGCTCCAGCTCCGGCTCGCGCCCGACGAACGGGGCCTGGCGCCGGCGCTCGCGCGCGTCGAGCACGCGCTTCGCGCGCCACGTCCACACAGGCTCGCCCGGGCGGATCTCGACCGGCCCCGCGTCCTCGACGTCGACCGCTCCGGCGGTCAGACGCCGGACGCCCGGGCCGAGCGTCACCGTCCCCGGAGGTGCCGACTGCTGGAGACGCGCCGCCAGCACCACGGCCTCGCCCGTCGCGAACGTCGAGTCGCCCTCGCCGACGACGACCTCGCCCGACTCGACGCCGGCGCGGGCCTCGAGATCGAGCGCGTCGACCGCCTCCAGCACCGCGAACGCCGCCCGGACCGCCCGCTCGGCGTCGTCCTCGTGGGCCTGCGGCACGCCGAAGACGGCCATCACCGCATCGCCGGCGAACTTCTCGACCGTGCCTCCGTGCAACTCGATACAGGACGACGCTCGCTCGAAGTAGCGCGTGACGCGACGGCGGACGACCTCCGGGTCGCTGGCTGTGACGAGCGCCGTCGAATCGACGAGGTCGACGAACAGCACGGTCGCGAGCTTCCGTTCCACTGCCCGCAGTCTAGGAACCGGGCGCTCCCAGGCGGAGCTTAGACTCGGTACGTGCCCGCGTTTCGTTTCGTCTTCGCCGATGTCTTCACCGACGTCCCGTTGGCGGGTAACCAGCTCGCCGTCTTCACCGACGCCCGCGAGATCCCCGAGGAGACGCTGCAGCCGCTCGCGCGCGAGATCGGCTTCAGCGAGACGGTCTACGTGCTGCCGCCGGAGGTGCCCGACGCGGACGTCCGGATCCGCATCTTCACGCCGGCGCGCGAGCTGCCGTTCGCGGGCCATCCGACGCTCGGTACGGCGTTCGTGCTCGGCGGACCGCTGCAGAAGATGGTGATCCGGCTGCAGACCGGGAGCGGCGTCGTGCCGGTCGAGCTCCTGCGAGAGGGGCCGCGGATCGTGTTCGGCTGGATGGAACAACCGGTGCCGGCGTGGGAGCAGGTCGAGGATCCGTCGGCGATCCTCGCGGCGGTCGGCCTCGATCGCTCCGGGCTGCCGGTCGAGCGGTACGAGCTGGGACCGGGGCACGTGTACCTCGAGCTCGACTCGCCCGAAGCCGTCGCCGCCGTGCGACCAGACGTCGCCGCGCTCGAGACGGCGACCGCGGATGGCGTGAACTGCTTCGCGCGCGACGGAGACCGCTGGAAGACGCGGATGTTCGCGCCGAGCCACGGCGTCGTCGAGGACGCAGCGACCGGCTCGGCCGCCGGGCCGCTCGCGATTCACCTCGCGAGGCACGGGCGCATCGCGTTCGGCGAGGAGATCGAGATCACGCAGGGCGCCGAGATCGGCCGTCCGTCGACGCTCTACGCGCGGGCCGACGGCAGTGCCGATGCGATCGAGCGCGTGGCCGTCGGCGGCTCTGCCGTGACGGTGGCGCGCGGCGAGTTCAGCCTTCCCTGAGCTCGATCGCCTCGATCTCGGGCAGCTCGACCGCGAGCGCGGCCCAGAAGCGGCCGCCGTCCCGGGAGAGATACAAGCGGTTTCGCGTGGCATAGAGCGCGACATCGGGGTTCTCCTCGGACAGCGCGACCGCGCGACCGGGGGGCAGCCCGTGACCGGTCGCGCGCCACGTCGACGCCGCGTCGTGCGAGACGAGGAGTGGCGGCTTCGCCTCGACGACTGCCAGCACCACCGCGCCGGTCGCCGCGGCGGCGACGAGGCGCGGCAGGTTGAGCACGATCTCCTCGGGCTCGATGAGCGGGCCGGCCCAGGTTGTGACCTCCTCCTCGCCGTCGAGGTCGACGGCGAACGCCCCGTCGACCGTGTGGACGACGGCGATCATCCCGAGAGGACCGCTGCGACGATCGCGGTGGCGCGCCGTGCCGCGCCGACGGGGCGCAGGCCGGTCTCGCGCCCGGCGACGTACGCGACCGCGAACGCGTCCCCCGCGCCCGTGGCGTTGACGTGGAGCGCCCGTGCCGGGACGAACTCGGAGGTGCCGCCGTAGTAGACGGTCGACCCGCGTGATCCGTGCGTGATCACGACCTCCTTGACGCCGAGCGCGGCGACGTCGCCGACGACCTCCGCCTCTTCGTCCGCGAGCTTGAGCACCCAGACGTGGCGGAGCACGTCGGGGTCGTAGTCCGCGTCGAGCCGCAGCGGCCCGAGCTCGGGGGCGCGCACGAGACCCTGTGCGTCGAGCGACACGCGGCAGCGGCGCGCCAGTGCCGCCACCGTCTCGGCGGGAAACTCGCCGCGAAAGAGGGCCGCCAGATGCACCCATCGTGCCCGCGGCGGGAGACTCAGGTCGGCCGGCTTCCACGCGTCGCCGACGTCCTCGACCTCCATCGTCCGCTGCTCGCCGTCGAACGCGAACCCGAACGTCGAGGTGGCGCTGCCGCGGATCCACTGCACGGGCGTCCCGAGCCGCACGAGAGGAGGGAGGAGCGTCGAACGGTCGGCGGCGGCGCAGCGCGTGATCACCTGCGCCGGCATGCTCAGGTGCCGGAGCGCCCGCGCGCCGTGGTAGGCGCCGCCGCCCACGCGCGGGACCCGGCCGGGGAAGAGGTCGCAGGAGAGGTTCCCGACGAGCGCGATCACGCGCCCGCGAGAATAGGAGCTCGCCTCCTCTTCGCGACGAGTCGTGCGGCGGCCGCGAGCCCGAAGGCGACCGCGAAGCTCGGCAGCGACGCGCCGCCCCACGGAAGCGCATGCGGATGAGCATGCGCGACGAGCCCGGTCCACCAACCCGGGCCCTGCGGGTAGAGCCACTGGTAGACGGCGAACCCGACGAGCCAGGCGAGGATCATCTCGACGCGGATGCGCGGCCCGTCGAAGACGTCGGCGCGGCTGTAGTGGCAGCCCGCGACGAGCCAGTCGGCGAGCTGTACCGCGAACAGCGGGACGAAGAACGAGCCGAGCAGGTAGAGGAACGGCTGGTAGTTGCGAAGGTCGACCAGCAGCGCGCCGCCGGTGGCGAGCGCCGCGGTCGCCGTCACGAGCAGGCGCTGCGGGACGTTCGGCAGGAGGTTCTGGAGGCTGACCGCGCCCGAGTAGACGTTCGCGAACGCCTCGTCGCTCTCGTCGACGGTCAGCGCGAGCAAGGCGAGGATGCTGGCAGCTCCCCCGGCTGCGATCGCCGTCAGTAGGGCCGGCGCGTCCGAGATGCTGCGCGACATCGCGATCACGGCGCCGAGCGCGAACAGAGGGATCGTCGGAACGAAGTAGCCGAGGCCGGTGCCCCAGAAGCCGGCGCTGCGCGAGCGCGCGAAGCGAGTGTAGTCGGCGGCGAGCGGTGTCCAGCTGATGATCGACGCGAGGACGAGGTCGAAGCCGGGCCAGAAGTCGTGCGAGCCGCTGCGGTGCCAGAGCGCTTCGGCGTGCTGGCCGTGGAGCGACCACCAGCACAGATAGAGCAGTGAGGCGATCACGATCCAGACCTCGAACTTCTTGACGTACTTGCGCACGAATCCGACGGGCCCGAGGAACGCGAGGATCGTGGCGACGATCCCGAACAGGATCTTCCAGAAGGCGACGCCGCCGAAGCCGAACACCTGCTGCGAGAGCGCGCTCGCGCCGGTCGCGATCACGATCAGCTCGAACACCGACCAGCCGAAGCACTGGAGGATGTTGAGTCCGGTCGGGAGGAACGAGCCACGCTGGCCGAGTGGTGCGCGCAGCAGCACCATCGCGGGCACTCCGGCGTCGGCGCCGATCAGCCCTGCGAGCCCGAGCAGCACGTTGCCGACGATCGCGGCGGCGACCGTCGCCGCGACGGCGATCGGCAGGGAGAGCGCGAGGCCGCCCTGGGTGCCAGGCAACACGAGGAACGCGCCGGCGACGATCACGAGCAGCGACACCGAGAGGTTGGCCCAGAGCAGGAAGCCGTCGAAGGAGCTGAGGACGCGCAGGCGGTCCGGGACCGGCTCGATCCCCCAACTCGGTGCTTGCGTGTCGCTCAAGCCTCTCCCTTCGCCGGTGCGAACCGGATCAGGTTCGACGGGTGTGTTCTCAGCCCGCTTCCGGGCACCCCGGTGGGTGAAGGGTACTCACTCACGGTGCCTGGCACCGTGAGTCGGAGCGAACGTCACAAGTGCGTGACGATCGCTCCACAGCCGTTGCCGAGCCCCCCGGTGTTCGTCACACTCGCTGGACGGGCGGATGCCCGGGCGGTGCCGCTACGCGGGGCCGTCGCCGACGGCAGCGGGATGCTGCGAGCACAGCGAGGGTCGGCGCCTCCACAACCGATTGGGCTCCGGACGCGATCGACGAGCGATGCCGCTGCGCGCCGGCGGGTCCCCGGTGACGACTATGAGGACAGGAGTCGCCGGATCACGAACGGGAGGATGCCTCCGTGCTGGAGGTACTCGCGCTCCCGCGGTGTGTCGAGCCGGACCCGGGCGGCGAACTCGACGCCGTCCGCACGGACGGTGACCTCGCTCGACTCGCCGTTGTCGACGCCGCTGATGGAGAACTTCTCGCGGCCGGTGAGCTCGAGCGATGCTGCTCCCTCGCCCTCGGGGAACTGCAGCGGGAGGATGCCCATCATCAGCAGGTTCGAGCGATGGATGCGCTCGTACGACTCGGCGATCACCGCCCTGACGCCGAGCAGGTTCGGGCCCTTCGCCGCCCAGTCGCGCGACGAGCCCGACCCGTACTCCTTCCCGGCCACCACGACGAGCGGCGTCCCCTCAGCGATGTACCGCTGGGACGCCTCGTAGATCGTCATCTCCTCGCCGGTCGGTACGTGCACGGTCCACGTTCCCTCGGTGCCTGGCACCAGCAGGTTGCGCAGCCGGACGTTCGCGAACGTGCCGCGCACCATCACCTCGTGGTTGCCGCGCCTGGCGCCGTAGGAGTTGAAGTCCTTCCGCTCGACGCCGCGGTCGACGAGGTATCGGCCCGCGGGCGAGTCCGGCCGGATCGAGCCGGCGGGGGAGATGTGGTCGGTCGTCACCGAATCGCCGAGCCAGACCAGGCAGCGCGCCCCCTCGACGTCGGGAACGGTGCCTGGCACCCGGGTCATGCCCTCGAAGTAGGGCGGCTGGCGCACGTAGGTCGAGTCGTCCTCCCACTGGTAGAGCTCGCTCGCGGGCGACGGCAGCGCCCGCCAGGTGTCATCGCCCGTGAACACGTCGCTGTACGTGCGCCGGAACATGTCGCCCTCGATCGAGTCCGCGATCACCTGTTTCACCTCGTCGGCGGACGGCCAGAGGTCGCGCAGGTAGACGTCTTCGCCGTCGGAGCCGCGGCCGACGGGCTCGGACTCGAGATCGATGTCCATTCGCCCCGCGAGCGCGTACACGACGACGAGCGGCGGCGACGCGAGGTAGTTCGCCTTCACCTCGGGGTGGATCCGCGCCTCGAAATTGCGGTTCCCCGAGAGTACGGAGCAGGCGACGAGGTCGTGTCCGACGACCGCGTGCGAGATCTCGTCCGGGAGCGGCCCCGAGTTGCCGATGCACGTCGTGCAGCCGTAGCCGACGGTCTGGAAGCCGAGCTCGTCGAGATAGCGGTCGAGGCCCGAGCGCTCGTAGTACTCCGTGACGACCTTCGAGCCGGGCGCGAGCGACGACTTGACCCACGGCCGCCGCGCGAGACCGCGCTCGACCGCCTTCTTCGCCACGAGCCCCGCGGCGATCATCACCGCCGGGTTCGAGGTGTTCGTGCACGAGGTGATCGCCGCGATCACGACCGAGCCGTGGTCGAGCTCGAACGTCTCCCCGTCCAGCTCGACCTGCACCGGCTCGGGCTTCGGCGGGTCCGCAAGCGCGACGCTTCCCGCGTCGGCCACCGGCTCGGGCACGCCGCCCGGCTGCTGCTCCGTCGTCGGGTCCGACGCGGGGAACGTGTCCGCCACGGCGCGATCGTGCGAGCCGTTCGCATAGTCGACACCGAACGACCCGAGCTGGCCGAGGAACGAGCTCTTCGCGTCGTGCAGTGCGACGCGATCCTGCGGCCGCCGCGGGCCTGCGATCGACGGCTCGACGTCGGCGAGGTCGAGCTCGACGATCTCCGAGTACGTCGCGTGCTCGGCCGGCTCGTGCCACAGCATGTTCTCCTTGCAGTACGCCTCGACCAGTGCTATCCGCTCCTCGCTCCGGCCGGTGAGCCTCAGGTAGTCGATCGTCGCGGCGTCGACGGGGAAGAACCCGCACGTCGCGCCGTACTCGGGCGACATGTTCCCGAGCGTTGCGCGGTCGGCCAGCGAGAGCGACGAGACGCCGTCGCCGAAGTACTCGACGAACTTCCCGACGACGCCGACCTGGCGCAGGCGCTCGGTCACGGTGAGCACGAGGTCGGTGGCGGTCGCGCCCTCGCGCAGCTCGCCCGACAGCTTGAACCCGACGACCTGCGGCACGAGCATCGACAGCGGCTGGCCGAGCATCGCCGCCTCGGCCTCGATCCCGCCGGCGCCCCAACCCAGCACGCCGAGGCCGTTGACCATCGTCGTGTGCGAGTCGGTGCCGACGAGCGTGTCGGGGAACGCGACGCCTTCCCGGTCGTCGACGACCCGCGCCAGGTACTCGAGGTTGACCTGGTGGCAGATCCCCGTTCCCGGCGGGACGACGGCGAAGTTGTCGAACGACTGCTGCCCCCAGCGCAGGAACGCATACCGCTCGCGGTTGCGCACGAACTCGAGCTCGACGTTCCTCGCGAACGCCCGGCTCGAGGCGAACAGGTCGACCTGAACCGAGTGGTCGATCACGAGCTCCGCTGGGATCAGCGGGTTGATGCGCTTCGGATCGCCGCCGAGATCGGCCATGGCGTTCCGCATCGCCGCCAGGTCGACGACCGCAGGCACGCCGGTCAGGTCCTGGAGGAGGACGCGCGAGGGCGCGAACGAGATCTCGCGGGACGGCTCGGCGCTCGCATCCCAGCGCGCGATCGCATCGACGTCCCCGTCGTCGCCGTTCCGCAGCACGTTCTCGAGCAGCACGCGCAGCGTGTACGGCAGTCGCGCGATGTCGTAGGACGCCTGAAGCTCTGCGAGCCGGAAGATGTCGTACGACCTGCCTCCGACCGTGAGCTTCGACTGCGACCCCATGCGTCGATTCAAGCAGAACTCGACATAGACTCCGGAGTCGTGGCGACGGGGAGGCACATCGTCGGCCTCGGTGGCGCCGGCGACACGCCCGAGCAGACCGAGCGCCTCTTTCGCTATGTGCTCGAGCTCACCGGGAAGGACCGTCCGCGGCTTCTGATCGTGCCGACCGCGACCGCGGAGTCGGACGCCAACATCGCGACGTCCCTCGAGCGCTTCGTGCGGCTCGCCGATCCGACGGTCCTGCGCACGTTCCCCTGGCCGCCCGACGACCTCCGCTCGTGCATCCTCGACCAGGACGCGATCTGGGTCAGCGGCGGCAACACGGCCAACATGCTCGCGATCTGGCGCGTGCACGGCATCGACGATCTCCTGCGCGAGGCGTGGGACGCCGGCGTCGTCCTCTTCGGGGCGAGCGCGGGGATGATCTGCTGGTTCGAGGCCGGCGTCACCGACTCGTTCGGGCCGCAGCTCGACGGGCTGCGCGACGGGCTCTGCTTCCTCCCAGGAAGCGCATGCCCGCACTACGACGGCGAGGAGCTGCGCCGCCCGCGCTATCGCGAGCTCGTCGATGCCGGCTTCCCGCCCGGCCTCGCCGCGGAGGACGGCGTCGGCCTCCACTTCGAGGAGACCGAGCTCGTCGAGGCCGTGACGTGCCGGCCCGGCACCTCCGCGTACCGCGTCGATGCGGACGGCGAGGAGCCGGTACCGACACGCGAGCTCTGACTACGAAGCCTCGAGCGCCCGCGCGAGCGCCTCGACGTCGTCCTCGTCGTTGTAGGCCTGGATCGATACGCGCATCACCCAGCCGCGGGACGTCTCGAACACCGGCACCTCGATCCGGTGCTCCTCGAAGAGCCGGCGCGTGAGAGTCGCGGGCTCCTCCACGTCGATCGAGAAGCCGAGCATCTGGACGAAGTCATCGGTCAACGGCTCGAGCTGCAGCCGCCCACGCGCATGCTCGAGCAGCCGCCGGCTGCGGCGACGAACGGCGGGCCAGTCGTGCTCGGCCTGGAAGTCGATCGCCGCCGGCACGCTGAGGTACGCGGCCGGGTCGCGCGTTCCCTGCCACCGGTTCCGATCGGGCCACGAGCTCGACTCGTCCCAGTCCCAGGAGACGACGAACGGCTCGATGAGATCCTGCACCTCGCGCCGTGCGTAGAGGAACCCCGATCCCTTCGGCGCCACGAGCCACTTGTGGCAGTTACCCGCGTAGACGTCGGCGCCGATCGCGTCGAGCGCCAGGTCGAGCTGTCCCGGCGCATGCGCGCCGTCGACGATCGAGAGCGCTCCCGCCGCACGTGCGCGGCGGCATAGGTCGGCGACGTCGTTGACGCGGCCGCTCGACCACTCGACGTGTGAGCAGAAAACGACGCGCGTCCGCAGGCCCGGGTCGATGTCGTCGAAGGGCACGCGACGGATCGTCGCGCCCGACCGTGAAGCGACGAACTCCCAGAGCAGCATCACCCCGCCGTACTCCTCGTCCCCGGTGAGGATCTCGTCACCGGCGCGGAGCGCAAGCGACCGGGCGACCGTGTCGAGCGCCGTGCTCGCGTTCGGCGCGAAGGCGAGGCACGCGGGGTCGGCCCCGAGGTGACCGGCGAGCCGCAGCCTTGCCGACTCGAACCGCTCGCCGAACCCCCGCTCCCGCGCCAGGAACTGCACCGGCTCCTGCTCGAGCTCGCGCTGGAGCGCCTGGTAGCGCTCGAACACGGACCGCGGGCATGCGCCGAACGAGCCGTGGTTCAGGTAGACGACGCACGGATCGAGGAGGAAGAGGTCCTTCACGGCTGGCTTACGTCGGCCACACGCCGCTTAACTCGCTGTTAATGGCCGCTCACGCCCGTCCAACATCCGGCCGTTATAACGGTGGGCGTGGCGCGCAGTCGCATGCTGTCTCTCCGCGTGGGCGAAATGGCCATCGTCGCGCTCGCCGGCGGAACGTTCGCGCTCGTCGGCGCGGCGCTGCTCGGCAAGCTCGGCAGCCACACCACGATCCAGCAGGTCGCCCCGGCCGGCGGCTCGACCGGCGTCGCGAACGCCGCGCTTCAGCCGCCCGCGGCGACGACGGGCATCACGCCCGAGCGGGTCTACTCGCGCGACGCGCCCGGCGTCGTGCAGATCACCTCGACGACCGTCACCCCGCAGACCGTCGACCCGTTCGGCTTCCCGAGCTCGCCGCAGACCGAGCAGTCGCTCGGCTCCGGCTTCGTGATCGACAAGGCCGGTCACATCGTCACCAACTACCACGTGATCTCGGGTGCGACGAGGGTGCAGGTCTCCTTCTCCGGCCAGGATCAGATCAACGCGAAGGTGGTCGGCGCCGATCCGTCGACCGACATCGCCGTTCTCAAGATCGACACGCACTCGCGCGCCCTCACGCCGCTGCCCCTCGGCGACTCCGACGACGTCAGCGTCGGCGACTCGGTGTACGCGATCGGCAACCCGTTCGGGTTCACGCGAACGTTCACCGCCGGGGTCGTCTCGGCGCTCCAGCGGCAGATCGTGGCGCCGAACAGCCTCGAGATCGACGGCGTCATCCAGACCGATGCCGCGATCAACCACGGCAATTCGGGCGGCCCGCTGCTCGACTCCGACGGCCGCGTGATCGGCGTGACCTCCCAGATCTCGACCGGCACCACGGGCGAGCAGGGGAACATCGGCATCGGCTTCGCCATCCCGGTCAACATCGTCCGCAACGTCGCGGCGCAGATCATCAAGAACGGCAAGGTCGCCCACGCCTTCCTCGGCGTGAGCACGGTGTCGATCACGCCGCAGATCGCGAAGCTCTTCAACCTTCCGACGTCGAAGGGCGTCATGATCGACACCGTCAACAGCGACAGCGGCGCGAAGCACGCCGGGCTCAAGGGCCACTCGACCAACGTGGTCGTCCAGGGCGAGACCTACCCGCTCGGTGGCGACATCATCGTCAGCGCCGACCACGAGCCCGTCGCGACCGCCGAGCAGCTGCGCGAAGAGGTCGCGCGCCACAAGCCGGGCGACAGGCTCTCGCTCGAGATCTATCGCGACGGCAAGAAGAAATCCGTCACCGTCACCCTCGGGAACGCCCCGGAGGCAGCACAGTGACGACCAGGTTGAACGGCCAGGTTCTTCTCCCCCGGAGAGGCCGTTCACGGGCCGCCTGGCGGCCCGCTCGCTAGGCCGGTCGCGGCCCGCCCGCCTGCCCGGGCCGCGGCCGGTCTAATCAGCCAAACGGTCGAGACGACCGGAGCGTCTACTCTGTCCCGCGATGGAACGCGGGCAGGCCACCCTCGACCTCGAAGCTCAAGCATCGGAGCGGCTCTGGGAGGACGAGAACGCCGACCACGGCGGCTGGTTCTGCGTCCGCACCGACCCCTTTCCGTGCCCCGCGTCGGGCTGCGCGTTCATCGCCGAGTTCATGACCGCCGCCCATCTCGTCCTCGTCTGGGAAGCGTTCGACGACCCGAACCTGCTCCGCCACGCGGCCCGGGCCCGCGACGTGGGACGGAATCCGCGCGTCGTCGGCTACCTGCCCGATTTCGGGCCCAGCGCGTCGTACTACGCGTGGGTCGCGGCCGGGCGGCCGGTGCACGGCGTCAAAGCCGCGAGGTGATCGCCCACACGTTCGGCGAGAGCGCTCCGTTCTCGCTCGGCGTGGAGGAGGAGTTGATGATCGTCGACCCGCGGTCGCTCGATCAGGTTGCCGCGGTCGACCGCATCCTCGCCGGCGTCGAGGGCCTCGAGCTCCCCGGCAGCCTGAAGACGGAGCTGTTCGCATCGGTCTTCGAGACGACGACCGGGGTCTGCGCCGATGCGGGTGAAGTGGATGCGGCGCTTCGCACCTTGCGGCGCGCTGCTGGGGCCGCGGCAGCGGCAGAAGGGCTGACGGTGGCCGCCGCCGGGACGCATCCGTTCGCGCGCCCGGAGAACCAGCCCATCGTCGACGAGGAGCGGTACACGTCGTTCAAGCGCTACGGCGGCATCAGCGTCCGCCGCCAGGGCGTCCAGGGCCTGCACGTGCACGTCGGGATGCCGTCGGGCGACGCGTGCTGGAGCTGTCTCGAGGCGATCCTCCCCTGGCTGCCGGTCGTGCTCGCGCTCTCGGCGAACTCACCCTGGCTCGCCGGGGAGCGAACCGGAATGGCCTCGAATCGCGCCCCGGTGCTCATCCTGCTCCCGCGCGCTGCGGGGCCGCCGCCGTTCGCGTCGTACGCGGAGTGGGAGGCGTGGGTCGAGCGCCTCGTCAGCCTCGGCGTGACGCAGGACTACACGCGGATCTGGTGGGACGTGCGGCCACACCCACGTTTCGGGACGCTCGAGGTGCGTGTCCCCGACCAGCCGACCGCGGTCGGGCTCTCGGCCGCCTTCGCGGCGCTCGTCCAGGCGCTCTGCGCGGCGGCGCTGGACGGCGCCCTTCCAAGTAACAGTCTGTTACTAGCCGACCGGGGGCGGGGCGACTACGCGCAGAACCGCTGGGCGGCTGCGCACTTCGGGCCGCGCGCCGAGCTGCTCCACCCGGACGGGACCTCGGTCGCGCCGGCCGCCGAGCTCGCCGACGAGCTCCTCGAGCGCGTCCGGCCGTTCGCGGCGCGCCTCGGCGGCGACTCGCTGCTCGAGCGCTTCGACACCCGCCGCTGCGAGGGCGATGCGCAGCTCGGCTTCGCGAGCCCCGTCGACGTGACGGCGGATCTCGTCGCACGGTCGGTAGCCTGATCTTCGATGGCGATGGTCACGGAGACGCTTCAGGTCTCGGGCATCCGTTGCGAGCGCTGCGTGATGCGCCTCGGCGGCGTGCTCCAGGGGCACGACGGGCTCGAGTCGGCGAACGCGACTTTGATGGGCCAGGTGACCGTCTCCTACGACGATCAGTTGACGACGCGGGCGGCGCTCCTCGACGCGATGGCACGCGGCGGCTTTCGCGAGCAGTAGGGAATCCCACGGCGCCGGAGGTCGTTGAACACGGTGCTAGGGTGGCCGCCGGATGAGCGAGAGCGCACCGACGACCTCCGAATCTCGCAGGATCGCCGAAGAGGCGCGCGCGCGCGTGCGCTTCGAAGAGGAGGCGCTCGAGTTGAGCGAACAGGTGTATCGCGTGGCGCGCCGGCTGGCCGGATCCCGCGAAGACGCGGAGGACCTCGTCCAGCAGACGTACGAGCGGGCGTTCCGTTCGTGGCAGCAGTACACGCCGGGCACGAACCTGCGCGCGTGGCTCCTACGGATCTTGACCAACCTCAACATCGACCGCGGCCGGCGCCAGCAGCGCACGCCGCAGACGTCGTCGATCGACGAGGCGGGCGACTACTTCCTCTACAACCGGCTCGAGGCGGCCAACCCCGACGGCGCCTCCGACTCCGATCGTGTGCTCGAGCGGCTCTCGCAGGACTCGATCGTCGATGCGCTCACCGAGGTGCCGCACGACTTCCGGGATGTGATCGTCCTGGTCGACATCGGCGAGTTCTCGTACGCCGACGCCGCGCAGATCCTCGACATCCCGATCGGGACCGTGATGTCGCGGCTGCACAGGGGAAGGCGTATCCTCAAGAAGAACCTTGCTGACAAGGCGGTTCCGGCGTGATCGACTGGTGCGAGAAGTGCGAGGAGATGATGCAGCCGTTCCTGGACGGCACGCTCTCGTCGGCAGAGGTCGCAGAGGCGGAGAAGCACCTCGAGTCGTGCAGCTGGTGCGCCAAGCGCTACCGCTTCGAGGAGCGCCTCCGGCACTACGTCCGGGTCGCCGTCTCCGAGCCGATGCCGCCGGCGCTCAAGGCCAAGCTCGCGGCCCTGCGCACGCCGCTCACGTAGCCGGATAGTCGACGTCGCCCGGCGCCTGCAGGTCTGAGCAGTCGACCAGCACCGGGTCGAATGCGCGACCGCCGTCGTCGGGAACGTTCGCCCACACGTCACGGGCGAGGACGACCGGATGGCTCCGCGTGCCGTCGTACGTCGCCGCGACGACCGGCCCGAGCCCGCGCTCCGCGATCAGGCGCTCGACCGCGCGCGGGTCGAGAGTCGGACCGTCGGCGAGCACGACGAGCGCGTGTGTCACCGTGTCGTCGAGCGCGGCCAGCCCGCGCCGCAGCGACGCCCCGGGACCGTCCTCCCAGTCCGGTGCGTCGACGAGGCGCGCTCCCGCGACGTCGAGCGGGTAGGCGCCCGAGACGACGACGACGTCGTCGACGGGCGACCGGTCGAGCGCCCTCAGCACCGAGGGCAGCAGCTCCCGCTGCTTCGGACTGCCGTAGCGCGTCGCGGCGCCGGCGGCGAGCACCACCGCCGCCACCGTCACTTCGAGGTGGCGACCGTCGCGCGCTCGATCACGACCGGCTCGATCGGCTCCTCGTTGGCGTTGCCGAGCTTGCCGATCCGGTCGACGACCCCGATCCCCTTCACGACGTGCCCGAGCAGCGCGTAGTCGGGCGGCAGTCCGGCGTCGACCGCCGTGACGACGAAGAACTGGCTGCCGCCGGTGCCCGCCGGCTCGGCCGGAGTCTTCGCCATCGCCACCGTCCCGTGGACGTACTTCGTGCCCTTCGCCGGCTTGTCGACGGTCTCGTAGCCCGGGCCGCCCTCGCCGCTCTGCGTCGGATCGCCTCCCTGGATCACGAAGTCGGGCGCGATCCGGTGGAAGAGCGTGTGGTCGAAGAAGTGCTTGTCGACGAGGTGCGCAAAGGAGGCCGTCGTATTCGGCGACTGCTTCACCGCCAGCCGGACGGTGAAGTTCCCGCAGTTCGTCTCGAACGTGACGTCGTACGTGCGCGACGGGTCGAGCTTGGTGCTCGGCTTGTCCTCGCTGCGCTGCGTGGGCGGCGGCTGCGCCACGGGAATGCACCCGTGCGCATCGACCGTGGTCGTCGGCGCCGACTTCTTCGATCCACCGCAGCCGGCGGCGGCGAGCGCCACGCACCCGAGGACGAGCAGCCGCTTACCCATCCAGCTGCGCCAGTGCGCGCTTCACCAGCGCCGTTGCGATCTCGAGCTTGTAGGCGTTGCCCGGCAGGGGCGTCGCGGCCTCGAGGCCGGCAGGCCCGAGCAGCCACGGCACCGGCGCCACGCCGGCGAGCGCGACCCGGGCCGTGTCGCCGCTCCGCGCGGCCGCGACCCCGACGAGCGGGAACGCCCAGCGCTTCCGCTCCATCGCCTTGAGGTACACCGACCGGCCGGCCGGCGGGAGCTCGACCGAGAGGAGAAGCTCACCGTGCTCGAGCGTCGTCGAGCGGCGGTCGTCCTCGCTCGGAACGCGGTACAGCTCGGCGAGCGGCAGGCTGCGGCGGTCGGTCTGCACCGTCGCGCCGAGCGCGAGCAGCGCGGCGGCTACGTCCGACGGGTGGGCTGACGCGCAGTAGTCGTTCGCGAGCACGGCGTGCTCACGATGCTCGCCGTCGCGCGCGAAGCACGCGTCCCCGCCGTGCAGCCGGCACGGCCAGTTGAGCCGCCAGTACCAGCAGCGCGTCGACTGCAGCAGGTTGCCGGCGAGCGTGCCCGTGTTGCGGAGCTGCGGACTGGCCGCGAGCCGGCACGCCTCTCGGAGCGCATCCGGGACGTCGGGCGACGACTCGATCTCCGCAAGCGTCGTCCCGGCGCCGATCGACGGGCCGCTGATCCCGCGCGGGACGACGCCGCGGACGTCGATCAGCTCCTCGGCCTCGAGGATGCCCGCGCGCAGCAGCGGCACGACCTCGGTCCCGCCCGCAAGTAACAGACTGTTACTTGCGGGCTCGAGACCGGCGACGCTAGACGCGCGCCGGAGCTTCACTGCGCTCGCTCTCGCGCTGCCGCTGCTCCGCCTCGCGGAGCGCGCGGAGCATCTCCTCGCGGGTGATCGGCAGCCGCCGCACCTCGGCCCCGGTCGCGTCGCGGATCGCATTCGCGATCGCGGCTGCGGTCGGCACGATCGGCGGCTCGCCGAGGCCCTTCGACCC
The DNA here is from genome assembly GCA_035518115.1 of Gaiellaceae bacterium. Classification (GTDB taxonomy): domain Bacteria; phylum Actinomycetota; class Thermoleophilia; order Gaiellales; family Gaiellaceae; genus PALSA-600. The sequence goes on from DATIXY010000078.1 coordinate 39,696, forward strand.
GAGGTTCGTCAGGTTCGGGTCGGGCACGTCGACGAGCTCGCTGACGATCTCCGGGACGTCCGCGATCGTCGGCAGCCGGTACGACTCGAAGCTGGTGGTCAGGATCGCGCCGCTCGACGGGTCGTGGAGCCGCTCCTCGGACAGCGTGTGGCCGATGCCCTGGATGATCCCGCCCTCGATCTGGCTCGAGGCGCCGAGCGGGTTGATCACGCGGCCCACGTCGTGCACCGCGGCCACGCGCTCGACCCAGATCTCGCCGGTCTCGACGTCGACCGCCACCTCGGCGACCTGGACGCCGAACGTCAGCACCTGCATCCCCGTCGGGTTCGGCCCGCGCGCGCCCTTGCCGAGCACCTGCGCGTCCTCGAGCAGCGCGACGACCTCGCCCAGCGGCATGTCCGGGTCCCCCCGCTGCTCGGCGATCTCCTCGATCTGCCGCCGGGCGTCGGCGGCCGCCGCGCGCACCGCCGGCCCCATCGACGGCGTCGTCGACGAGCCCGCCGAGATCGACGCGTACGGCCCTCTCGCCGAGTCGCCGGCCGACACCGTGACGTGCTCCAGCGGGATGCGGAGCTCCTCGGCGGCGATCTGCGCCATCGCGGTCTTCGTGCCTGTGCCGATGTCCTGCATCGCGGTGACGACCGTCGCGCGCCCGTCCGAGCCGACGCGCACCCAGGCGTACGACGGCGGCCCACCGCCCCCGTACCAGATCTGCGACGCCATGCCGACGCCGCGCTTGACGACGTCGGTCGACCGCGCGCGCACCTCGTGGCGGCGCTCCCAGTGCGGCTCCGCCCGCCGGTAGCACTCGACCAGGTTCTTGCCGCTGAACGGGCGGTCGTCGCTCGGGTCCTGCTCGGCGTGGTTGCGGCGGCGCAGCTCGAGCGGGTCGAGGCCGATCTTGGCCGCGAGCTCGTCGAGCAGCGCCTCGAGCCCGAACGTCCCCTCGACGAAGCCCGGCGCGCGGAACGCCTTCATCGGCGGCTGGTTGAGCTTCGCCGGGTACGTCGTCGACGCGACGTTGGGGCACGAGTACAGCAGGTGCATCGGGCCCTCGGTCGGCGACGACCACCCGCCCCATCCGACCGCGTTGACGTACTCGCCCCGGAGCGCCGTCAGCGTCCCGTCCTCCTTCGCGCCGACCGTCAGCCGCTGGATGGTCGCGTTGCGGTTGCCGGCTGCGAGGTGCTCCTCGCGCCTCGTCAGCGCGCACTTGACCGGCCGCCCGGTGCGCTTCGCCAGTTCGGCCGCGATGAACGTGTAGTCGTCGGGGCTGTTCTTCGAGCCGAAGCCGCCGCCCATGTAGTTGCAGATCACCCGCACCTTGTCGGGCGGCAGGCTCAGCCCCTTGGCGACCTCGTCGCGGACGCCCCAGATGAACTGCGTCGAGATGTGCACCTCGACCGTGTCGCCGACCCACTGGACGATCGCCTGGTGGGTCTCGAACGAGTTGTGGAGCACCACGGAGGTGCGGAACTCGGCGCTCAGGACGACGTCTGCCTCCGCGAGGCCGCGCTCGACGTCACCGCGCTGCCGGACACGGGGCTCGCCGAGCAGCGAGCCGCGTACGACGGCCTCGTCGGAGTCGAGAATCGGCTCGAGCAGCTCGAACTCGACGTCGATCGCCGCCACGCCGGCGCGCGCCTGCTCGAGCGTGTCCGCGCAGACGGCCGCGATCGGCGCGCCTTCGAAGCCGCACTCGCCGGCGAGCACCTCGGTCTCGCCCGGGCCGATCGCCGCGTGCACGCCGGGAACGGCGAGCGCCGGGGCGAGGTCGATGCGCGTGACGCGCGCGTGCGCGTGCGGCGAGCGCAGGACTGCGGCATGGAGCATGCCGTTGAGACGGAGATCCGCCGTGTAGATCGCCTCGCCGCGCGCCCGCTGCAGGCCGTCGCCGCGCGGCGCAGGCCGGCCGACGACGTTCAGCGGCCCGGGCGGCCACTGCTCGAGCACGTCCTCCTCGACGACGATCCAGACCTCTTCGTACCGGCCCTCGATCTCCTTCTCGGTGCGGATCAGTCGCGCCACGTGCGAATCGCCTCCTCGATCTTCGGATATGCACCGCACCGGCAGAGGTTCCCCGCCATCGCGTGGCGGATCTCGTCGCTCGACGGGCTCGGATTGGACTCGACCAGCGCGACCGCGCTCACGATCTGGCCCGGCGTGCAGAAGCCGCACTGCAGTGCATCGGCGCGCACGAACGACTCGACCATCCGGTGGTCACGCAGCCCTTCGATCGTCGTCACCTCGGCGCCGTCGACCGAGTGGACGAGCGTGATGCACGAGAGCACCGGCGTCCCGTCGACGAGCACGGTGCAGGCGCCGCATTGCCCCTCGCCGCACGCGATCTTCGTGCCGGTCAGCGTCAGCTCGTCGCGGAGCGTCTCCGCGAGCGTCGTCCCGACCGGTGCGTCGACGGCGTAGCGGTGGCCGTTGACCGCGAGCTCAGGCATCGGCGGTCACCGCCTCGATGTCGGCGAGATGGACGAGGCGGAAGGTGAGCCGCGTTGCGTCGCGCCGCCGCGTCTCGTCCTCGATCTCCGGCACGACCCGCCACAGCTCGCGGGCCGCGACCAGCAGGTCGTGGATCTGCGCGACGGTGCGCGGGTAGCCGTCCTGCTCGGCGCACGCGTTGATCGCGAGCCCGAGAACGCCGACGGTGTCGGGCTGACGCGACCACAGCAGGGGCGTCGCCATCGAGAGGTACTGGTGGATGCGCGCGAGCTGCATCGGCTGCGCGAACGTCGCACTCCCGATCGGCGCGCTCGGCGCCGGCAGCTCTCCGCCGTCGGCGAGCTTGCCCGCGGTGCCGCCGAGCATCGCGCGCAGCTCGGCCTCTCCGTAACCGGCAAGGCGCGCCGTCTTGATCGCGATCAGCAGCGAGCCCGGCTGCTGGCCGTACGGGAAGTCGCTTGCCCACAGCACCTGCTCGGGCGAGATCCGCCGGTAGAAGTCCAGCAAGTCGACCGGGCTCCACACCGAGGTGTCGAAGAACGTGCGCGGATGGCCGCTGAAGTGCTCGGCGAGGTTCGCGAGGTCGGCGATGCCGCCGTGCGCCAGGATCAGCGTCGCTCCCGGGCTCGACTCCATCAGGTGATGCAGGCCGTCCGCGATCGGCGGCAGGCCTCGCCCCGCGTGCATCAGGATCGGGACCCGGCGTTCCGATGCGAGCTCGAAGACAGGCCCGAGCCGCTCGTCGGTGGCGGTGAACTTCTGCGCGCGGGGATGGAGCTTGATCCCGCGGGCCCCGCGATCGAGGCAACGCGTCGCCTCCTCGATCGGCGATTCGTTCAGGTCGAGCCGGACGAACGGGATCAGCCGCCCGTTCGAGCGCTCCGCAAACGCCAGGGTACGGTCGTTCGCGGCGCGGAAGCCGGGATGGCGGTCGGGCTCGTCGAGGCAGAACATGAACGCGCGCCCGACGCCGTAGCGCGCCATCACCTGCTCGAGGCGGTCGTAGTCGCCGATCATCCCGTCGATGTCGGTGCCGAGATGGAGGTGCGCATCGAAGAGCTCGGCACCGCTCGGCACGAGCCGCCCGAGCTCCTCGTCGTAGGCATCGACGAGCTCCAGCGCTCTCCCCTGCGGGTCCATACGGCTGATCCTAGTTAGAGTGCGCGGCCGTGCCGGACGTCCTCATTCACGCGGACACGTTCCGCTCTCCGGAGCTCCGGCACGAGATCCCGCTGGGCGTGCCCGACCCCTTCCTCTACGCCGAGGTCGGCGGTATCCGGCACATCGCGATCGGCTCGATGGAGATCGCGCGGCTCGCCGAGGTCGGCACCTACGAACTGCATCCGACCGAGGAATTCGGGTCGGACGAGCTGACCGCGGCAGGAGTGCCCGGCCCCGAGATCCGCCGCCAGATCGCCGTTCGCGCCGTCAAGGCGCTCGGCGTGACGAGCGCGGTCGTCCCCGAGACGTTCCCGCTCTGGCTCGCCGACCGCCTCCGCGGAGAGGGGGTCGAGCTGACCGTCGACGGCGAGTTCTTCGACGAGCGGCGCCGGGTCAAGACGGCTGCAGAGCTGGCGGGCATCCGCCGCGCACAGCGCGCTGCCGAGGCCGGCATGGACGCCGCGCGCGACCTGCTTCGCCGGGCGAGCGGGAGCGGCGACGGCCTCGTCGTCGACGGGTCCCCGCTGACGGTCGAGCGCGTCAAGAGCGCGATGGCGCAGGCGTTCGCGGCGAACGGCACCAGCGCCGACGAGTTCATCGTCGCGCCGGGGCCGCAGGGCGCCGTCGGGCACGACATGGGAAGCGGGCCGATCCGGGCCGGCGTGCCGGTCGTGATCGACGTCTGGCCGCGCGACGTCGAGACGGCGTGCTTCGCGGACATGACGCGCACCTTCGTCGTCGGCGACGTCCCCGGCGACGTCGCGCGCTGGCACGCGCTCTGCAAGCAGGCGCTTGACCAGGCCATCGCGGCGATCCGCGACGGCGCCGACGGACGCGGGGTCTACGACGTCACCTGCGAGATCTTCGAGGCCGCCGGTGAGCCGACGCAGCGGACGAAGGAACGCGGCGCGACCCTCGCCGACGGGTTCTTCCACGGCCTCGGCCACGGCGTCGGGCTCGAGGTGCACGAGCAGCCGGGGATGGGCCTCGCCTCGAAGAACGCGCTGCGGGCCGGCGACGTCGTCACGGTCGAGCCCGGTCTCTACCGGAGCGGCTTCGGCGGGGTGCGGCTCGAGGACCTCGTGCTCGTCACGGCGGCCGGCGCCGAGAACCTCACGCAGTACCCGTACGACCTCGCTCCCTGAGCCGGGAGCGATGTTCCCCGAGGTTTGACAGCGTTCGCTCGGGGTATAAGGTCGCGGGGTCAGTCCATCATAACCTGATCTTCCTGGCAAGGAGGCTGTCATGGCCGATGTTGCCGAGGCGAGGCCCGCCTCGACACTGGTGGAGCTGCTCCCGCCCGCCGATCCCGCCCCGCTCGGGCTCGCAGGGTTCGCTCTGACGACGTTTCTGCTGAGCGGGCACAACGCGACCTTCATCCCCGACCTGATCTGGATCGGGCCCGCCTTGTTCTACGGCGGCCTGGCGCAGTTCATGGCCGGGATGTGGGAGTTCCGGAACCGCAACGTGTTCGGGGCGACGGCGTTCTCGACATACGGTGCGTTCTGGATGAGCTTCGCGGTCTTCGTGATCCTCGTTGTGGCCTCGAACAACTTCCACGCGGCGATCACGGCGAACCCCCACGACCTCAGCAATGCAGCCGCCTGGTTCCTGGTGGCCTTCGCGATCTTCAACACCTACATGCTGCTCTGGAGCCTGCGCGTCAACGTCGCCGTGTTCCTGGTGTTCTTCACACTCGAGATCACCGAGATCCTGCTCGTGATCGGCAACTTCTCCGAGGCGCACGGCCATGCGAACAGCGGCTGGATCCACTGGGGAGGCTGGGTCGGGATCGTCACCGCCGCGGTCGCCTGGTACACGTCGGGGGCCGGTGTGGTCAACGGGATGGCGGCGCCGCGACGGATCCTGCCCGTCGGCAAGCCGATCTGGGCATAGGGCTAGGCTTCGGCATGGTTTGACCGACGACTTCAGAGTGCAACCGCAGACGACTGTGCAGTGCGATCGAAGGCGGGCCGCCCGCGCAACGCGGCGGCCCGCCGAGGCGCGTATCGTCCTGAGAGGGAGGTGAGCTTGTGGGATCCGTCGAGGGAGTGGAGGTTTCCGAGGCGCAGATTGCCGTCCACTGGCGCGAGGAGGAGTACTACGACCCGCCGCCCCGCATCGTCGCCGAGGCGAACGCGAACGACCCGGCGATCCGCGAGCGCTTCTCCGAGGAGCACTTTCCGGAGTGCTTCGTCGATTACGCCGAACTGCTCACGTGGGATCGCAGGTGGGACACGATTCTGGACACGTCGAACCCGCCCTTCTTCAAGTGGTGGGTCGGCGGCAAGCTGAATGCGTGCGTCAATTGCGTCGACCGGCATCTGGAGACACGGGCCGACGAGAACGCGATCATCTGGGTGCCGGAGCTCGAAGAGCACGAGACGAAGGAGATCACCTACGCCGAGCTGCACCGGCGGGTGAACGAGTTCGCGGCGCTGCTGCAGGATTTCGCCGGCGTCGAGACCGGCGACCGGGTGACCTTCCACCTGCCGATGGTTCCCGACCTGCCCGTGGCGATGCTCGCCTGCGCCCGGATCGGCGCGGCCCACTCGGAGGTGTTCGGTGGGTTCAGCGGCGTCGCATGCGGCCAGCGGATGGCCGACGCGGGGAGCACCGTACTCGTCACGATCGACTCGTACTACCGCAACGGTGAGCTGATCGACCACAAGGCGAAGGCCGACGAGGCGATCGAGGCGGCGCGCAAGGAGGGAACCGAGGTCGAAAAGGTGCTCGTCTTTCGACGGGTTCCCGGCGAGTACCACTCCGAGACCCCGATGGTCGAGGGCCGCGACTACTTCGTCGACGAGCTGATCCCGCAGTACAGCGGCCGGAGCGTCGACCCGGTCTCGATGCCCGCCGACGGGACGCTCTTCCTGATGTACACGAGCGGGACGACCGGCCGTCCGAAGGGCGCGCAGCACTCGATCGGGGGCTACCTCTCGTACGTGGCCGGCACGTCGCTGTACTACCAGGACATCCATCCCGACGACATGTACTGGTGCTTCGCCGACATCGGTTGGATCACCGGGCACTCGTACATCGTCTACGGCCCGCTCTCGCTCGGGACGACGACCGTGATGTACGAGGGCGTCCCGACGTATCCGGACCCGGGCCGGCCCTGGCGGATCGCGGAGAAGCTCGGCGTGGACATCTTCCACACTGCGCCCACGACGATCCGGATGCTGCGCAAGCTCGGTCCCGACGAGCCGGCGAAGTACGACTACCACTTCAAGACGATGACGACCGTCGGCGAGCCGATCGAGCCCGACGTCTGGCGCTGGTACTTCACGAGCGTCGGCAAGGGCGAGGCGGCGATCACCGACACCTGGTGGCTCACCGAGACCGGCGGCTTCCTCGGCGCGACGCTGCCGGGGCTCGAGAAGATGAAGCCGGGAAGCTGCGGCCCGACCGTGCTCGGGCTCTACGGCGTGATCTACGACGAGAACGGCGACGAGGTGCCGATGGGCTCCGGGAAGGCCGGCAACATCTGCATGCGCAACCCGTGGCCGGGCCGGATGCTGACCATCTGGGGCCAGGACGACCGGTTCGTCGACACCTACTACGGGAAGTACAACCGCGACCCGAAGAGCACCGACTGGCACGACTGGCCTTTCCTCGCCGGCGACGGCGCGGTGCAGGCGGCGGACGGCTACTACCGGATCCTCGGCCGGATCGACGACGTGATCAACGTCGCCGGGCACCGGCTCGGGACGAAGGAGCTCGAGTCGGCCGCGATCGAGGTCGAGGAGGTCGCCGAGGCGGCCGCGGTGCCGGTGATCGACGAGCTGCGCGGCCGGGTGGTCGAGATGTACGTCTCGCTGAAGCCCGGCTTCCCAAACGACGACGTCGCCGACAAGGTGTCGGCCCAGATAGAGAAGGACATCGGCAAGATCGCCCGCCCGAAGAACGTCTGGATCGTCGCCGACATGCCGAAGACGCGCTCGGGCAAGATCATGCGCCGCGTGATCGCGAGCATCTCGAACTTCACCGACGTTGGCGACGTGACCACGCTCGCCAACCCCGAGATCGTCAAGGACATCAACGAGCATGTTCGCGCGGAGAAGGTCGCGCGAGGCGACGTCCCCCGCGAGCTGTCGGAGCAGGAGCTCGCCGAGATCAAGGCCTTCGGGCAGGTCGAGTAGCGAGCGTGGCGGGGCGGCGGCGCTCGGCTGCCGCCCCGGCCCGCCCCGGACAACGACCCCAGGTAGCCTCGCGACGAGTGCTGCGCCGGTCGACCTTCGCCTGCGTGATCGCCGCGGCCTGCGCCGCTGCGACGCATGCAGCCGGGCCTGCGCCGACCACGCGCACGTTGCACACGCTGCCCGGTGTCGTCGTCCCGATTCCGACGGTGACCCACCCGGCGTCGATGACGGCGCCCGGCTACGTCTTCGTCGCCGAGAAGGGGACCGGCAAGCCGGGCGGGCCGATGATCATCGACAACAAGGGACGGGTGATCTGGTACCAGCCGCTCGTGGCGCCCGTCCAGGCGACGGATTTTCGCGTCCAGCGCTACCGCGGCCGGCGCGTGCTCACCTGGTGGGTCGGGAAGATCAGCAAGGCCGGCGTGGGGCGCGGCTCGTACGTGATCTACGACGAGGCCTACCACCTCATCGCCCGTGTGCACGCGAGCCGCGGGCTCGCCGGCGACCTGCACGAGTTCCAGCTCACGCCTCGCGGTACCGCGTACATGACCGTGTACCACGAGGTGCCCGCGGATCTCTCCCGCGTCGGCGGCCCGAAGCACGGCTGGGTGTACGACAGCATCGTCGAGGAAGTCGACGTCGCAACCGGCCGGGTCGTGTTCGAGTGGCACAGCCTCGGCCACGTCCCGCTGTCGGAGTCGACCGAGGCCAACCGCAAGCCGGCGCGTGACGCGACGAGGAAGCAGCCGCTCGACTACTTCCACGTGAACTCGATCGCCGACGGGCCCGGGGGCACGATCCTCGTGTCCGGCCGGAACACGAGCACGATCTACCTACTCGGCCGAGACGGCCACATCATCTGGCGTCTCGGAGGCAAGCACAGCGACTTCGGCCCGCCGTCCGCCGTCGGCTTCGCGTACCAGCACGACGCGCGGCTGCATGCCGGCAATCTCCTGACGCTCTTCGACAACGGCGGGATCCCACGCGTCGAGCCCTACTCGCGGCCGCTCGAGATCCACCTCGACCTCGCGACGATGCGCGCGGCGATCGTCGGGACGTTCCTGGCGCCGAGACGGATCGCCTCGCCGTTCGAGGGCAACCTGCAGCTGCTCCCGGACGGCGGCGCGTTCGTCGGCTGGGGCGGCGTGCGGATCGTGAGCGAGTTCTCGCCCAGCGGCTCCCTGCGCTTCGAGCTGAAGCTGCCCTACGGCGACACCTACCGCGCATACCGCAGCATCTGGACGGGCCGGCCGTCGGCGCCTCCTCGCGCAGCGGTGTCGCCCGGGATGGTCTACGCGAGCTGGAACGGCGAGACGGGGATCGCGCGCTGGCAGGCGCTCGCCGGCCCGGACGAGTCGCACCTCGAGGTCGTGGGCAGTGCTCGCTGGTCGGATCTCGAGACGGCGATCCCCGCCGACACCTCCTCGGCCAAGGTCGTCGCGGTGCGCGCGCTCGATGCGCGCGGTCGGGTGCTCGGGGTCTCACCGGTCGTGCCGTCGCGATAGCCTCGGACTGTGTCCGATGCTCCGCTCGTGACGGTGGTCGAGCGCGACGAGGTCGCGGTCATGTTCAGGAGCGCCGCCGACGAGCAGGAGGCGATCACCCGGGCCTGGAACGATCTCGAGGCCGCCGTCGGCTCGCTCCACGGGCGGAGATTCTTCGGCGTCTTCGACGAGGTGCGGCACGAGTACCGGGCGTGCGTCGAGCTGCGGGCGGGTGACGATCCGGACGCGCTCGGGCTCGAGACGGGATCGCTCGCCGGCGGCCGCTATGCGCGACGCCGCCTCCGCGGCGAGCCGCCCGCCGTCTACGCGCAGATCGCGCCGGCATTCGAGCAGCTCGCGAGGCGGCCCGACCGCGACGACACGCGGCTCGGAATCGAGCACTACCGCTCGCGCGACGTCATCGACCTGCTGCTCCCGGTGACATAGAGTCGCCGCCATGACCGAGACCTATACGAGCGGCCTGTGGATCGTGAAGCCCGGCGAGGAGGACGCGTTCGTCGAGGAGTGGCGGTCGTTCGTGACCTGGGCCAGCACCATGCCCGGGTCCGGGACGTTCCGCCTCGTCCGCGACCTCGACCGTCCGGACGCCTACATGAGCTTCGCGCCGTGGGAGAGCTTCGACGCGCAGCGCTCCTGGAAGGAACTGCCGGAGTTCCGCGAGCGCATCGGGCGCGTGCGCAGCCACTGCGAGAGCTTCGAGCCCTCGACGCACGAGCTCGTGACGGTCGTCGACTAGGTGTAGTTCCTGAGGACGTTGGTTCATCCGGGCCGCCTTGGAGGCTGGGTGCTGTCGATGGCAACCCGAGCCCCAAGGAGGCATCCGGATGGTTCTGCACGGTAACGCGGCGCTCAGTTGGAGTGGCAGGCGGCAGCTCGCTACGCGGGTGGTTGATCAGGGATGGACGCTGACGGCGGCGGCTGAGGCCGCCGGTGTCAGCGTGCGCTGTGCTCGGAAGTGGGTCGGCCGTTATCGGGCCGGTGATCGAGAGCTCTTGGATCGTTCGTCGGCGCCGAGGCGAGTGTGGAACCGCACAGATCCAGGCCGCGTCGAGGCGATCGCGAAGCTGCGGCGGTTACG
>DATIXY010000079.1:0-2542 GCA_035518115.1 Gaiellaceae bacterium
GAGCAGCGGCGCGAGGCGGAGGCGCAGGTCGCACGTTGGATCGCCGAGGGCGAGGAGGCGACGGCCCCGGCAGCCGACTCGGAGCTCACCGTCGCCCCAGCGGACCTCGACGCCGCGCTCAAGCGCGGCCAGGCGGAAATCGATCGCGTGCTGGGTGCCCACCTGGGCATCCTGCCGAGCCGGTCTCACTAACGAGGAGCAGCAATGCCTCTCCCGAAGGACGTACAGGAGCAGATCGACAAGGGCTTCGCCGACATCACGCGCGGCCTCGACGAGAAGCTCAAGGGCCTGACCGCCCCGGACGGCCGGCAGCGGCCGGACCTGCGGGTGGCGGACCCGACGGCGCTCATGAAGTTCTCCGGCGTCTACCGCTACGCCCGCAAGTTCGGCGGGCCGGAGCGGATCGGCAACGGCGGCGCGCACCGGTCGATCGCCGAGAAGGTCGCGGCGGGCGACGAGGCGGGCCGCGCGCTCGGGGAGCGGATGATCAACTGGATGCGGGCCTTCGCCGTCCGTGACCTCAACGGCATGATGCAGTACGCCGCGAAGTCCGGCGAGCGGGCGCTCGACTCCAACAACCTCGCGGAGGGCGGCGCGCTCGTCCCGGTCGAGTTCGCCCAGGACGTCATCGAGCTCCTCGGCCAGATGACGCCGCTCGCGACGACCGAGTTCCTGCGCGTGATCCCGATGACGACCGAGCGCATGGTCGTCCCGCGGGTGACCGTCCGGCCGATCGCGACCTACGGGACGCAGGGCAGCCCGACGACCGCGACCGGGATCGGCACGCAGCCGAGCTTCGGAGAGGTCGAGCTGGTCGCGCGCGAGGCCGTCCTGCTCGTGCCGGTCGACGAGAAGTGGCTCGCCGACATCAGCATCGACGGGATCACGTACCTGACCGAGCTCTTCGCCGAGGTGCTCGCCGAGCTCCGCAACCAGAAGCTCATCCTCGGCACCGGGACGTCGGAGCCGGAGGGCGTGCTCAACAACACGTCGATCAACCAGGGCGCCGTCGGCTCGACGCCGACCTACGCCGGCGCCTCCGACAAGGCGCTCGCCAAGTACGTCGTCGGCTGCTACCACCACGTCAAGCCGCGCTACCGGCGCAACTTCCTCTGGCTCACGAGCACGGCCGGGATGGCGAAGCTCGTCGGCCTCCAGGACGACGTCGGGCGCTTCCTGCTCCAGCAGTTGACGGACGAGCCCTTCGCCCGCCTGCTCGGCAAGCCGATCTTCGAGACGGAGGCGATCTCGGACACGCAGGAGGACGGCACCCACACGGTGCTCCTCGGCGGCAACTTCAAGTATTACGTCTTCGGCGATCGCCAGCAGATGGAGGCGCGGACGGACAACGGCGGCGGCTACTTCGCCGCGCGGCAGGTCGCCATCCGCGTGACGGAGCGGTACGACGGCAAGGTCGGTCAGCCGGTCGCCTTCGTCCGCTCGCTCCAGTTCCCGAACACCTAAGCAGGGGCGGGAGCTGGTCTCGGGTTCGCGTAACCGGGTGGGGCGGCCAGGCCGGCGCCCCGCCCACCTCAACCTGAAGGAGCACGGAAATGGCGCTGTCCTTTGCCAGCGACGCGGTGTTCGTCAAGAACCTCGAGGCGAGCACGGCGGTCGGGGCCTCCCAGACGGTGGCCTCGACGCTCTACGTCGACTGCTCGGGGTTGGAGCCGAACGTCCGCCCCTTCGTCGAGCAGGACGTGACGGCCGTCTCGGGGACGCTCCCGAGCATCACGGACACGATCGACGGGTCGAACGACACCTCGGTCCCGACGACCTGGGTGCTCAACATCTACGACACGCTCGGCGCCCACTCGGGCCCGATCGTGGCGGCGACGGCCGTCGGCCGCGCGGTCTACGACGTGCCGCGCTACCGCTTCTACCGTCGGGGCGTCAGCGCCTTCTCGGGCACCGCCACGCCGGTCGTCACGCGGTCGCTCAAGATCATCGGCATCGCTTCGGCGCGGCCGATCACGCAGCCGTAAGGCTGTGAGCACGTTGCGGGGGCGGGCGCTCCTTGGCCCGCCCTCCGACCGGATGGTCCGCGCTGAGGCGCGGGTGCGGGTCTGCGAACGCTGCGGGCGCCTCTTGCCTGACAACGCCGCGATCCGCGCCCACGCCCTGGCGACGGGCCATCACAACCCGCCGCTGCACGCCCCGGCGCCGGCCCTCCGTGTCTAACCTCGCGACGCTGGCACAGGCGATCGCGTTCATCGGCGATAGCGCCACCGGCGACCAGGCCCCCGGGGGCGTCATCGATACGCTCCTGACCGAGCTCGAGGCCCTGATGCAGCGGGAGACGGGGCGCTTCTTCCTCCCCGCCGCTACGGGCCTCGTCGAGACGGTCGACGGGACGGGGCAGAAGTACGTCTACGTCAGCCGCCCCGTCGCGGCGCTGACGACGATCATCATCGGGCTCAACTTCTCCCAGCCGTGGGACTCGCTCAACTGCGCCGACCCGGACGTCGTCATCATCAACCCGACCTTCCCGCGGCGGATCGACCGCCGGGACGGGGCCGTCTTCTGGCGCGGCCACGGCAAC
>DATIXY010000080.1:0-27646 GCA_035518115.1 Gaiellaceae bacterium
CACGGACATCGTGGGATCGACCGCAACGCTCGTCGAACGCGGCGACTCCGCCTGGCGGGAACTGGTCGAGCGTCACCATTCCCTCGTCCGCCAGCAGCTCAGCCGTTTCCGCGGACGCGAAGTCGACACCGCGGGCGATGGATTCTTCGCAACGTTCGACGGGCCGATTCGCGCCATTCGCTGCGCCCAGGCGATCACTCGGGTGGTGCAGGAGCTCGGACTCGAGATTCGCGCCGGACTGCACACGGGAGAGTGTCAGGTGGTCGACGAGAAGATCGCCGGTATCGCCGTCAACATCGGCGCGCGCGTCGCGGCGCAGGCGCGTCCGGGCGAAATTCTCGTCTCGTCGACCGTGAAAGACCTCGTCGCCGGATCGGGCCTCTGCTTCGAGAACCGCGGCCGTGCCACGCTGAAGGGCGTGCCCGGCGAGTGGGAGCTTCACGCCGTCGTCGGTGAGTCGGCATCGACAATCGCGCCGTGACGGGAGCCTCAGCCACCGTCAGTCCACGCGGTCTCCTCGCACTCCAGGCAGACCCAATCGCCCTCGCCTCCCGATCGCGCACTGAGCGCGATCGGAACCATCGTCACGCCGCAGACGGGGCAGATCGGCGGGCGCTCGTCGTCCGCGTCCGGAGGACGCGGCGTCAATTCTTCAACTCGACCATGATCACGCAGAGCTCCGAGTCGCCGACATTCTCGAGGGAGTGCGGCGGGATCGGCTCGGACCACAACACGGCCGAGGGCGTCGGCGCGCCGGTGGCACGGGTGTCGTGGCTCACGTTCCCGTCGCCGTCCCGGCGAACGAAGTCCGCGGAGCTCACGATGTACTGGACGTTCGGCCAGCGATGGGTGTGGACGGCAGTCGTCTCCTCCGCACCAATCACGGTCTCCAGTACTCGGACGCGCTCGTTCTCCAACACGAGGCGATGGTGCTCCGGGGCTGCGATCAGCGCGTCGAGCTCGTCCGGCCACGTCCATTGCTCCACGGCTTCGACTCTAGAGGACGGCCGGCCGACCTTGCCCGACGGATGACCGGACGATAGGTTCGCGCGGTGGCGGGCATGGATCGCCGAGAAGTCGGCTCCAGCGGCGTTGCGATCTCTCGGATCGGCCTGGGCGGGTACGAGCTCGGCCCGGAGCCGGACGAGGAGCCCGACGTCGCACGCGCCGTTCGAGTCATCGAGACCGGGATCGAGAACGGCATCAACTGGCTGGACACCTCGGAGAACTACCTCGACACGCACAACGAGGAGGTCATCGGCGCCGCCCTCGCGCAGATCGACGACGAGTTCCTGGTCGCGTCGAAGGTCGCGCCGCGTCCGGGCGTCACCGGCGGCGGCAGCGGGTTTCGCCGAGACCAGGTTCTGAGCGCCTGCCGGGGAAGCCTGCAACGGCTCGGGCGCGATCACCTCGACGTCTACTTCCTTCACTGGCCGGACGAGACCGGCGTCCCGCTGGAGGAGACCTGGGGCGCGATGGCCGAGCTTGCGGAGACCGGGCTCGTCCGGGCGATCGGCCTGTCCAACTACACGATCGAGGACGTCGAACGGTGCCACGCCCAGCGTCCCGTCGATGCAGTCCAGGTCGGACTGAACCTCTGCTACTACCACGAGGAGCTCCCTTCGATCGCCCGCTGCGGGGAGCTCGGCATCGCCGCGACGATCTTCGAGCCGCTCGCAAGCGGCATCCTCAGCGGGAAGACCCTCGAACAGGTGCGGGCAGCCTGGCCGGGACGCTGGCGGGAGACCGACTGGTACAAGGAGGAGCTCGGCACGAAAGCGGAGCAGAACTTCGCGGTCGTCGACGGGATCCGCCCGATCGCGCAGGAACTTGGTGCGTCCGTTGCACAGGTTGCGCTCGCATGGGTTCTGCACCAGGAGGGCGTGACCGCCGCGATCGCGGGCAGTCGCAGCGGCGGCCACATGCACGAGAACGCCGGAGCAGCCGCACTCGCTCTTCCGGGTCACGTCCGGGACGAGATCGACCAGGCGATCCCGCCCGCGCGCACCCCCGGCTAGCCCACCGCTAGCCTCGTCGCGTGCGCAGGATCCTCCTGACCGGGATGTCCGGAACGGGCAAGTCGACCGCGCTCGTCGAGCTCGAGCAGCGGGGCTTCGCCGTCGTCGACACCGATCGCGGCGGCTGGAGTGTCTGGTCCGATGACGACGGCGGGTACGTCTGGCGCGAGGATCGCATCGCCGACCTGCTCGAGCGCGACGACGAGCGGACGCTCTACGTGTCGGGAACCGTCTCGAATCAGGGCCGCTTCTACGATCGCTTCGACGCCGTCGTGCTGCTGCATGCTCCTGCGGAGGTGCTGCTTCGCCGGATCGCGACGCGGACGACCAACGACTACGGCAAGAGCAGCGAGGAGCGCGATCTCGTTCTCCGCGACCTGGCCGAGGTCGAGCCGCTGCTTCGCGCAACGTGCACCCACACGGTCGACGCGTCGCAGCCGGTCGACGTGGTCGTCGCGCAACTCGCCGCGATCGGAGAGGGCCTCACGACGGGGCCGACGTGATGTGCGCGAGGAATGCGAGCAGCTTCGGCCAGGCGTTCTTGCGCGCCGCGAGGTCCGCCTTCGCAGATCCGCCGAGGTTGAGCGGCGGCGAGTTGGCGTTGATGATGAGGCCGTAGACGTGCTTGTCGTTCGTCGGCGGGCTCGGCAGCGGCAGGACGTAGCCGAGCAGGTGGCCGGCCTGCGGGTAGACGAGCGCGGTGACGTCGCGACGTCCGTGGTCGCGCATCTCCTGCGCGATCGTCCGGACGAACATCCCGGAGGGCCACAGGGCGTCGTTTCCGCCGCCGACGACGAAGACCGGACCGTCGATCTTCTGCACCGGGATCGTCCCGGCGAGCGGCCAGCCGAAGACGGGGTTGCCGCGATACGTCCAGGCCGGCTTGCTCGGGTCGGGCAGCCCGCCGGCCACGTATGCGGACGGGACGTAGCCGACGGCGCCGTGAATCAAAGCCGGAAAGCTGGCGGCGAGGATCAGCGACAGCTCGCCTCCGCGCGAGACGCCGAACGTGACGATCCGCTTTGGGTTCACCTGCGGCTGGCCGGCGAGCCAGCGAAGCGCACGCTGGAAATACTCCAGGCGAATGCCCTCGAGCTGCTGGGGGAGCCCGGGCTCGCGGAAGTACGCGAGGTCGAGCACGGGATAGCCGTGCGCGGCGAGTGTCGCGGGGAGCGGGTCGGTGAACAGGCCGCCGTCGGAGCCCCCGAACAACAGGATCGCCGTGCGGTCGCGCGCCACCCGTGGCCGGTACCAGCGGGCGTAGAAGCCGACTGCCTTCGGGCTCTCGAAGCTCACGAGCGGGGAGCTCGCACGCGCCGAACCACCGCAGCCGCAGACGACCAGGGACAAGACGGCGGCGAGCACCGCGAGCCCGACGAACGGCGCACGTCGCGGCCGGGTCATCGCCGATCAGGGTACTCGCGCGCTTCTACTCCTCGATCGGCCTCAGCTCCGGGATCCCGAAGCCCGCACCCGGGTTCCCGGACGCAACTTCGAGCGCCCCCGTCGAGGTCCGCGCGCTCCGGGATGTCGAACCCCGCGATGTGTGCGTTCTCATCCGTGACCGGTCCCTCGTCGACCCTCGTCTCACCGCCTGGAACGCGGGTCGTCGGCGTGTCCGCGGGCGGGCCGAGGACGTGCCCGACGAGGCGCACACCGGCATCATCGCGCGGTTCGAGATCCCGACCGAGTAAACCACTCCGCACACGCGAACGTGGAAGCCGCAGGTGACGGCAATCGAAGCCGGCTCGCCGGCCGGGGAGGAGCTCTACCCGGCCGGCGAGGCGTTGGCGGCGGGAATCGGTGAGCAACACGTGGAGGCGAATACCCTTGGGCAGAGGAATGAGGAACGTGAACGACGGTCGGAAGCAGCCGGATCGCAGGGGGCCCGTCGACGACGGCACCAGGCGCCTGCGGATGAGCAAGACCGAGCCGCGCGCGCTCGGCCTTCCGCTCAGCTGGTTCCGCGCGAGCGAGTCGATCGACCTGCGCTGGGCTCGACATCCCTACCGGTGGCTCAGATGGCGCGCCGAGGTCAGACGGCACGGTCCGTATGCACCCCGGTTCGAAGACTTCCGGCCACGGTGAAGTCGCCGTTCACAGAGAACGGGCGACCGCTCGCCGACGGAGCGGTTGCCCGCTCGCCACATCATGGAGCAGGCTCGCGACGTGGCCAGGATCAGCTACGACGAGCAGACCGCCACGGCGTTCAAGGCGGTTCGCGAGGTCCCGCGCGACGGGCTCACCGAGTGGCGGGATGCGGTACGGCGCCACCTCCGGCCGTCACCGGAGACGACGCTGGTGGACATCGGCGCGGGAACCGGGACGTTCTCCGCTGCCTTCAGCGAATGGTTCGGGATCGGCGTCTTCGCGGTCGAGCCGTCGGCCGCGATGCGAGCCCACATCCCGCGGACATCGGCGATCCGCGTGCTCGAGGGAAGTGCGAGCGCCCTGCCGCTGCCAGACGACTCGGCGGACGCGGCCTGGCTCTCGCTCGTCGTTCATCACATCCCGGACCTCGGAGCGGCGGCTCGCGAGATCCGGCGCGTTCTCCGCGCGGGTGCGCCCGTCCTCGTCCGGGGAGGCATCTCGGGCACGAACTACGACGGCATCGAGCTCGTCCGATGGTTCCCCGAGACCGCGCGGCTGGTCGACACGTTCCCCTCCTTCGAGCAGACGTGCGAGGCCTTCGCGGCCGCGGGATTCCGGTTCGACGCTCTCGAGGAGGTCCGTGAGACGTACCCGACCGGCCTCGCCGGGCTCCTCGACCAGGTGGACACGCTCCGTCGCGCAGACACCACGATGCGCTCGCTCACCGACGACGAGTTCCGCCGCGGAAAGGAGCGCCTCCACCGCGCCGCGCGGGCTGCCGAAGTCACGGCGGCGGCGGAGACGCGAAGCAACTGGCTGCCCCTCCTGGTGCTGCGCTGAGCGCGCACTGCGCTGGGGCGGATGGAACCCATCCGGCGATCAGGTCACCACGGTGTGCTGCATGGCCCAGAGAGCTGCCGCGGCTCGCGTCGAGACGCCGATCTTTCCGTAGATGTGCTGGATGTGGTGGTCGGCGGTCTTGGGCGAAATGAAGAGCCGGCCGGCAATGTCGTTCGTCGTGAGGCCCTTGGCAGCGAGTCGGAGCACCTCGACCTCACGCCGTGTGAGACCACCCGGGTTCTGCTGTCGCCTGCCGGTGCGCGTGTTCGGCTCCCCGTGACCGGCGGCGACCAGCACTGCGCGGCTCGCGCGCGGCTCGAGGACGCCGGCCGACTCGAGACGGCGCAGCTCAGACGCCGCGTCCTGAGGGGAAAAGGGCGCCCGGTCGGCTCTCTCGGCGGTCAATCCCACATAGACCTCCGCTGCGGCCAGGATGCATGTGCCGAGCTCGTCGTCCGTGGCCTGGAGCCGCTTGTGGTAGCCGGAGCCGTCGCACTTCTCGTGGTGCGCGCAGGCGACGGGGTTCAGGACGGCGAGAGCCGGCGAGCGGCGGAGCATCTGCTCGGTCAGCATCGGGTGGAGCTCGACGCGGTCGAATTCGGATCGGGTGAGAGGGCCGGGCTTGTCCCAGATCGAGTTCGGGACGACTGTGGTCCCGAAATCGTGAAGCAGTGCCGCGCGCCTGAGCACCGCCACGTCCGCGTCGGGGAGCCCGAGCACGCCGGCCGCGTCCTCGGCGAGCTTCGCGCAGCGACGGCTGTGGCCGCCCCAGAACGGTGATTTGAGATCGATGAAGTCGGCGACGACGCTGAGCGCGTCGTCGAGCTCGGGACCGGTCAACAGCCGATGTGGCTCCGGCTCGAGGGCGAGCGTCGCATCCCACGGCTCCGTGTCGGCGAGCCGGTCGAACCAGTCGCGTCCGTGGGCGATGAAGAGGTCGGCGACAGCGGGATCGTATGTCTCGCCGCGGCGCGCCCGCGCAGCCTCGAGGGCGCGCTCGGGCGAGAAGCGGCGACCCAGAGCCTCCATGTGATGGCTGACGTGGACGATGCGCATCGGAAGCGGGATCGCCTCGCCCTGCACGTGGTTGGGGTGCCCCTTCCCGTTCCAGCACTCGAACGTGCACAGGAGCGCGTCGCGCACGTCCTGACCGAAGTTCAGTCGCTCGACGAGCACATCTGCGACCTCGCAGCCCGACGAGAAGTTGAGAAAGGCCCAGTCGCGGATCGTCTCCTGGATCTTCTGGACGATCTCATCACGTTCTTCCGGGCTTCGGCCGGCGGTCGCGAAGGCGACGATGTCGCGCATCACCTCGGCGGGATTGCCGGAGTCGTGGACGAGTGTCTGCCCGCGGATCGCGATCTCGTCGCCGAACAGAGTCGAGACCTCGTGGGCGTGGCCGGTGCAGCCGATGAACCGGAGCAGGGCGACCCAGTAGACCGTCGCGCGCAGGTCCTCGTCGAGCCCGGCGGCCTCGGCCATCCAGCTCGCGAGCAGGCACGAGCGTAGCTGCGACTCGAGCGGCTGCCCGAACGCGTTGTCCTGTGCCAGCGAGAGCGTCCCGATCAGCTCACCAAGGCGAAGAGATGGTTCGAAGATGGGGAGTCCTCCCGATGTTTCGCCGGCGTCCCGCGAGCAGACTTCACCCACGACGCGTCGCAGTTTTCGCTCCGGGGTGACTGCCAACGCTATAGGAAGGGAGAGATCATGGCGGCATCGCCGCTCTCCGGCGACGACCCCATCAAGGTCGGGGTCATCGCCGATCAGACGGGCCCGCTCTCGATCATCGGGCTCGCGAACGCCAACGTCGCCAGGATGGTCGTCGGCGACCTCAACGCGAAGGGCGGGCTCCTCGGCCGGTCGCTCGAGCTGTATCTCGAAGACAGCGCCACCGACGACGAGGTCGCGGCCAAGGTCGCGCGGAAGCTCATCGAGCGGGACGAGGTCGACGTCGTCTTCGGCGGGATCTACAGCTCCACGCGGCAGGCGATCAAAGGCCCCGTCGTCGTGGAGGGCAAGCGCCTCTACATCTACCCCGAGCAGTACGAAGGGCAGGAGTCCGACCCGCTTATCTTCTGTACCGGCCCGGTGCCGGCGCAGCAGGTCGATCTGTTGATCCCGTGGCTGATTCGGGAGACGGGAGCGACAACCTTCTACCTCCCGTCCGCCGACTACATCTGGCCACACGTGCTGAACGCGCGTGTGCGTGAGGTCGTGACGGCGAACGGCGGGGAGATCGTGGGCGAGGAGTACTTCCCGCTCGAGCACGAGGACTACCGCGCGACGGTCGCCCGGATCGCCTCCACCGGTGCAGATGTGGTGTTCAACACGACCGTGCCGCCCGGAGTCGCCCCGTTCCTCGAGCAGCTTCACGACTCCGGCTTCACGAGCCGCGGCGGGCAGCTGGTCTGCACCTACTTCGAGGAGAACCTGCTCGGCGCCGTGCCTGCAGCTCATGTCGAGGGCCTCTACAGCTGCCTCGACTACTACCAGACCGTTCACGACCCGTTCAGCCAGAGGCTTCTCGCCCAGTACGACGCGCTCTACCCCGGCGCTCCGAAGTTCACCGGCGGCAGCGGGTGCTCGGGCCTCTATCGCGGGCTGCGCCTCTGGGCGGCCGCAGTGGCGGAGGCCGGCTCGATCGAGCAAGACGACGTCATCGCCGCCCTCGACCACGCCCGCATCGACGAGGGGCCGGGTGGGCCCGCTGCGATGGTGCCGGGCCAGCACCACGTGCGGATGCACATGTACATCGCCCAGGCGCGTGACGGCCGCTTCGAGGTCGTCGAGACGCTCGGCGCCATCGACCCGCAGGAACGCCTCATCCCCTCACCGGCTCTGACCGCCTGACCAAACGACAAGAAAGGAGCACGAAATGCTGCTGGCAACCACACAGGTCGAGGACGTCGACCGCTTCATGGAGGTCTTCTCGACCAGCGGAGCCGAGAAGCGCAAGGAGCACGGTTCAAAGGGAGCAGTCGTCTTCCGCGATCCGTCCGAGAGCGACCGGGTCTGGGCGATCTTCGACTGGGATGCCCAGGGCTGGCAGAGCTTCGTATCCGACCCGGACGTCCCTCCGATCCTGGCTGCGGCCGGGCACAAGGGCAAGCCGCAGGCCGCCGAGCTGGTCGGCAGCTGCGAGGCCTGAACGACCCGTCGCGGGGCGGCACCCAACGGGTGCCGCCCCTTCGATCGGGATCGAGGCGTAGCCGAGTCACCTCCGGTTAGGCTGCCCGCGTGCCTGTTCGCGTGTGCGTTGCCGGCGTCACGGGCTGGACCGGGAGCGCCGTAGCCGAGGCAGTCGAAACGGCCGGCGACCTCGTGCTGGCCGCCGGAGTCTCCCGCTCCGATCCGAAGAGCTTCTCCACGGTCGCCGAGGCGCTGGACGAGGTCGGCGTCGACGTCCTCGTCGACTACACGCATGCCGGAGCCGTGAGGAGCAACGTGCACGCCGCGCTCGACCGGGGAGTCGCGGTGGTCGTCGGTTCCAGCGGTCTCTCCGCATCCGAGTTCACGGAGATCGAGAGCCGCGCCCGGGAAAAAGGCGTCGGCGTCATCGCCGCCGGCAACTTCTCTCTGACGGCGGCCTTGCTGCTTCGGTTTGCATCTGAGGCAGCGCAGCGTCTCGGAAGCTGGGAGGTCATCGACTACGCGAGCCTCACGAAGCCCGACGCCCCCAGCGGCACGGCACGAGAGCTGGCCGAGCGGTTGGACGGCATCGGCTCTCCGGCGGTCGCCGTGCCCGTCGCCGAGACACTCGGGGCATCGGAGGCGCGGGGAGCGACGGTCGGGACGACGCAGGTCCACTCCCTGCGGCTGCCGAGCTTCAGCGTCTCGACCGAGATCGTCTTCGCGGGCACGGACGAACGGCTCTCGATCCGTCACGATGCGGGCTCGACAGCCGCGCCGTACGTCGCAGGGACACTCCTGGCCATCCGCGCGGTCGGTGGACGCGTCGGCCTCGTTCGCGGCCTCGACCAACTCCTGTAACCGGTGCAGGCGAGAAGCCAATTCCGACAACGGAGGTCGGCATGAGCAGCATCGACCACGAAATGGTCGTGGCCCACTTCATCGTTTCCGACGACGTCGAGCGGTCTCGCCGGTTCTATACGGACGTGCTCGGCGGCAGGACCGTGATCTCCGGGGAGGGAGACGACGGGGTGACGTACGTCGCACTGGCGAACACGTGGATCATCATCAACGTCGGAGGCGGCCCGACCGACGACAAGCCGACCGTCACGCTCGAGACGCCTCCCGATCCGGATCGCGTCAGCAGCTTTCTCAACATCCGAGTCGCAGACATCCACGCGGTGTACGCCGACTGGACCGAACGGGGCGCACAGTTCCTCACGCCGCCGAAGAAGCACGCCACCGAGCTGCGCTGCTATATCCGCGACCCTGACGGCTACGTGATCGAGGTGGGGCAAACGACCCTTGACCGAGGCTGGCGCCCACCGTCCTGAGCACGTCGGTCAGCTCTCGTCAGAGACATCCGCCGGTGCGTACCCCGCCTCCACGCACGGAGATGCGACGCAGCGCCGATTCGCAGGCGTCCGTCAGGTGCCAGGCGCCTGATTGACACATTCCGATATCGGAATATGATGCAAGCGTGGCCCGGTCTTCAACCACGTCGGACGTCTTCAACGCAATTGCCGAGGCGTCCCGGCGGGAGATCCTGGACACGCTGACCGCGGGGGAGAAGGCGGTCGGGGCGATCGTGAACGACCTCTCGATGTCCCAGCCGCAGGTCTCGAAGCACCTACGGGTGCTCAGCGAGGTCGGGCTCGTCAGCTGCCGGGCGGAGGGGCGTCGCCGGCTGTACCGCCTGGAGCCCGCACGACTCCGGCCGATGCACGAGTGGCTGGCCAAGTACGAGCAGGAGTGGAGCGACCGCCTCGATCGGATCGACGACTACCTCGGGGAACTACGACGACAAGGAGAGCCGCAGTGACACCCGCGCGCCACGGATCGGCAGTGATCGAGTATCCGAGCGAGCTCGAGATTCTCACCATTCGAGAGTTCGACGCTCCGGTCGAGCTCGTGTTCGACGTCCTGACGAAGCCCGAGCATGTGAGCAAGTGGTTCGCGCCGTTCACGTGCGAGATGACGGTGTGCTCGATCGACCTGCGCGTCGGCGGCGACTACCACTTCGTGTTCGTCACCGAAGACGGATCCGAATGCTCGTTTCGTGGAACGTACATGGAGATCGAGCGGCCGACCCGCACCGTGCAGACGTGGCTGTTCGACGGCTGGCCGGACGCGGACGCCGTCGAGTCCGTGGATCTGCACGAGACCGACGGAGTGACGAAGCTGACCATGATGCTCGCGTTCCGCGACGAGGCCGGCCGCGCCCACATGACCAAGACCGACGGCCAGGAAGACAGCTTCGACAAGCTGGAGAACTACCTCAGGTCGCTGATCGAAAGACGATGACGGTTCACCAGGGACAGGATCGAGCGAGCGGCGCGGGCTGAACGAAGGGGCGAGCTACCAGCTCGGATCCTCGACGTACCGGCCGGGGCTCCTCTTCGTGAGCTGTTTGATGCCGGTGCCGTCGGTGTTCAGGATCGTGATCTGGTTCGCGCGGACGAGGACGAGCTGCCTGCCGTCGGGAGACCACGACGGCTCCTCGTAGGTCGAGCCTTTGGTGATCTCCACCACGTTCGTCCCGTCGAGGGAAGAGATCTCGATCTCATCGTGCGTGCCGCGGCTGAACACCCAGGCGATCTTCGATCCGTCGGGGCTCCAGGCGTACATGCTGCCGCCGCGGAACCGCGGCTTCTGTCCGCTTCCGTCGGGGCTCATCGTCCATGTCGTGGGCCAGCCGTTCGGGAAGACGTGCCGGAAGACGATCTGCGTGCCGTCGGGCGACCATCTCGGGTAGTCGGAGGCTGCGCCGTCACCGCTCTTCGTGAGATCGGTCGGGCCACCGCCGTTCGCGCCCGTCACGTAGATGTCGAGCGCCTTCCCGTCGGGGGACTTCCCGACAAAGGCGATCTTCGACCCGTCCGGTGACCAGGTCGGGCCGCCCCAGCCGGCGAGGGTGACGCCGCGCGAAACGCGGTGTGCGCCGCTGCCATCGGCCTTCATCACCCAGATCGCGGCGTCGCCCTTCGGCTGGCCGAGCGGCCCGCCGATCGGGGCTGTCTGCCGGATGAATGCGATCCTCGTGTGGTTCGGCGACCAGACCGGATGGGTGTCGTTGCGCGCGCCGCTCGTGATCGGGACGGGGCGCTTGCCCACCGCCCGAATCAGGTAGATCCGCGAGCGGTACTTCGGGCTCGCGCAGCTTCCGACGCCGGTGCGGATCGCCGGGCAGCGAAGCCCGGAGTCGAAGAGGATCGGGCCCGAGGATGGCACCGCGAGGGGCGCGGCGCGACCGGCCGGTGAAGCCAGCGCGACGGCCGACGAGATGGTGAGGATCACCGCTCCGGCCGCGAGAGCTCGGCGCGTCGTCGCCGGGAAGCCGACCTGGAGGAGACGGTCAGTCGCGTGGCGTTGCAATCCGCAACCTGTTCCCGTCGGGATCGCTGAGGTTGCACTGTCGTCCGGCCAGGCCCTCCTCGTCGACCGGAACGCCGAACTCCCGGGAGATGGCATCGATGTCCCTGACGTACAAGTGGACAAGCGTGTCCGGCCGCGCGTCGCCTGTGTGCTCCGACAGGAAGAAGCGGACGCGCCCGCGGGCTATCGAAACGAACCACGGGAAGCCCGGCTCGAACTGGTGCTCCCATTCCTTTCGAAAGCCGAGCCGCGCGTACCAGTCGACCGCGCGACCGGCATCTTCGATGCGGAGCACGGGCACGACTTCCTCTTCCACACAGAAAAGGTACCGAGCGCGTGCGTTCGATCGCCTTCGGCCGATGAGTTACTCGAGGCCTGCCAGTCTCTAACCGAACCTCAGGAATGAAACGGGAGGCAATCGTGAAGTTTCTTCTCTGCTCCTCCGGCATCAGCAATTCGAGCATCCACGACGCGCTGGTCGGCCTCCTCGGCAAGCCGATCGCCGAGTCCAGCGCTCTTTGCATCCCCACAGGGATACAGCCCTTCCCGGGCGGGCCTTCGCACGCTTACCAGTTCATCAGCGGGACAACCCGGAGCCCGATGTGCGGACTGGGCTGGAAGTCGCTGGGCGTGCTCGAGCTCACCGCACTGCCGAGCGTCAGGAAAGAGTATTGGACCGCTGACGTCGAGGCGGCCGACGCCCTGCTGGTCTGGGGCGGCAGTCCCTTGTACCTGTGCTACTGGATGCGGCAGTCCGGGCTGGCCGACCTCTTGCCCTCGCTGCGGCCCGAAACGGTCTACGTCGGCACGAGCGGGGGAGCAATGGTGGCGACTCCCGACTTCGGCGGAGCGGTCTACGACGAGAGCGAACCGCTGACCGGCAGCGACGAGGCGCTGGGGCTCGTCGACTTCTCGGTGTTCCCCCACCTCGATCGCGAGGACGGCCTTCCGCCCAGCCCTCCCGAAGAGATCGAGGCGTGGGCCGCCGGCCTATCGGTGCCGGCGTACGTGATCGACGATCAGACCGCCATCACGGTGGTCGACGGCCGGCTCGAAGTCGTCACGGAGGGCCGCTGGTTCACCCTCTGACGTGCGCAGCCGGCGCCGCGCGAGCTACGAGAGAGCTGCGACGCTGAGCCGCAGCGTGTGCCCGTGCGGCTTGAACGGCTTCTCGTCGACGATCCCGGTCACGACGTCGAACGTCAGCAGCTCCCCGGAGCCCGCGCCCGAATCGGGCCGCCGCTGTCTGATGTAGCTCGCCGGCTCCGCGATTCCGCCGAGCAGGCCGAAGATCGCCGCGCGGATCACGCCGACACCGGGGTCGTCCCCGATCCAACTGAGCCGAACGTCGTATCGGCCATCGTCGGACGCGCGCGCGTCCAGGATCCGAAGCGGCAGCGACTCGCAGGCGCGCTCGAGATGAGGGAGCAGATGCAGTTCGGGCTGCTCGGCCACCCAGTTCGGACGGCGCATTGCCGTGATCAGCTCTGCAGCGCCGTCCACGAACTGCGTGGCGTCAGCGACACCGTCGCCCCGCTCGTCTCCGTCCCAGCGGCCCGCCACCATCCAACGCAGCATTGCAAAACGGCCGAAGGCCGCGACGTCGGTGCTCGGGGGCTCGAGGCCGGTCGTGCCAGGTCCTGGAGGTCGGCCACGAGGCTCTGCCGCGCGTATCAAACCCGGTGGACAGTCGCCTCATCGGACGACTGTAGACACCCGGGCGCTAAGGCACCGAGGCACGCGGCGGGTACTCGACGCTCGCAAACGGCCAGTCCGAATCGAGCCACTCGCTCACGGCGCGCCAGAGCGGAACGTCCAACCGAGCATGGCTCTCCCGCACCCAGGAGAGCACACAGGCGTCGTGGTCGCTACCGGTCGGCGGGTAGATGTAGACGCATCCGATCACGTCGCGGCCGGCCGGCTCGAGCACCGTGTACGTGAACCCCCTCCGGGCGCGGAAGTCGTCGGCGTGCCGTTGCAGGTCACCCTGGTTCTCGTCCAGCGTCATCTCGCGCGGCCAGGAGCCGTCGGGATACCCGGGCGTCGCCCTGATGTGCTCCATCGACGACGTCCAGGCGTCGTAGTCCTGCTCGTTGTGCTCGGGACCGAGCGGCTCGAGAACGAAGTCGGAAGTCTCGAGACCGAGCGGGACCTCGAAACCGGGCGGAACGAACTCGGCCACGCACCGCATCGTAGAAGGCCGGCTCGAGCACGAGGAGATACGACCGGCGAGGCCGTGCGTCCGCCATCATCGGCTCGACGGGCGCGCGGGACCTCGCCGGCCTCGTGCTTTCAGCCGTAGATCGTCGGCAGCTCCGTCACTTTCGTCAGCGCCTCTTCAAGCGTCGAAACCTGGTACAGCTCGATGGTGTTCCACTGGCCGAGCCGCGACTGGAACGCGAACTCCCGCACCGTGTCCATGTCGTCCGCTTCCACGGCCGCGAACACCATGTGGTTGTTCATCGGAACGTACGTCGCGAGAAGCTTGACGCCCAGCTTCTCGGCAAGATCGGGAATCTGGCCGGCACCTTCCGCAGAAAGCTTCCGCACCGTCTCGTTCGCGGAAGGGCATAGATCGGGTGGATGCTGGCCGACAATCAGGTACTGCATCGGCTCCTCCTTTTCCGAAGGGAGCACAACCCTATACCCGGTTCCGAGCGCCCTAGTGCTTGCCGCGAAACCAGTTGGACAGCCGGGTCGAGAGAGGCGCCTTTCCCGGCGTCCACTTGGTTTCCGGCGGCGGGGCTCGAAACGGCTCGAGCGCGCCGGCGTCATTCGATGCGATCCTGAGGATCACGCGGCCGGCGAAGATCTGGCCGACTTGTTCGCCGGGGACGTAGCGGGTCTCCGAGCCGGCCGTGACGGCGAGGCCGTCGAAGATGTCGTCGTGCTTGTCGCCTTCGATCGCGGCGACCGTCCCGACGTCGACACCGTCGGAACCGACGACGGTCCAGCCCTGCTCGATCTGTAGCCACGAGACGGGGTCGTCGCCGCCTCCCGAGGAGCCGCCGCCCGGCGGAGACGAGAACGTGTCGCTCACGTTGACCACGGTACTAGAGGAATGCGCGGATCGCTCTCCCCCGATCTACGTTCCACGAAAGAACCTGAAGTAGAACGCGACGAAAACGAGGACGACGCCGACGTTGGCTGCCAGCCGCTCCCAGAAGTGGTTTCGGAAGACGAGAACGTCCATCCCGACAACGACAGCTGCCATTGCGAGCACGTACAACACAACGGCCAGCCTTCCCATTCGATCGACCTTAGCTAGGAGAGATCGTCGAGGAGGCAGTCGATCCAGCCGACGATGGAGAAGCCGAGACGCTCGAGAATCGGCCGTGACATCTCGCCCGCGCTGACGGTGAGCGCCGGCGTCCCGCGCTCGACGGCGGCGTCCCAGCGCGCCCGGACGAGCGCTCGATACGCACCGCGCCCGCGCTGATCGGGACGGGTGCCGGCGCCGCTCAGCTGGACCGCGGTTCGTCCGAAGTGCGCTCCCGCGGACGCGGCGATCTCTCCGTCGACGAGCGCGACGAACGCCGCGATCGCTCCGTCGGCCGCCACGAACGGCCAGAGGCGCTTCGCCCGCTCCTCGAACGCCTTGCGCATCTTCTCGTCCATCTGAAAGGCAGCGGCAGCCACCCGCTCGCCGGCGAGAAACTCCTCGAAGCTCTCGACCCTGCGCGCCACCACGCCCGGCGGCCCCGGCGGCGGCGGCTCGACCGCCACCAGCGCAGCCGCCCGCGGCTCACCGGGCGGCTCGTCGTCCGGTCTCATCCCGAGCGCGCGCAGACGGCCGGCGAGATCGCGTGGAGACGCCGCGTCGGACACGAACCAGACCGCCTTCTCCCGCCCCTCGGCACGGAGGAACCGCCGGACCGCGCCGACCACCGGCTCGACCCCAGACTCCTCCAGCAGCTCGGGGAAGACATCGCCCATCGGCAGGCCGGCGGGCAGTTCGACCGGGACCCCGGCCACCACCACTCGACGGGACGGATGTCCCAGCGGCAGATCGGGCAGATCCTGCGCCGGGAACAGCGCCGCCCGCCTGACCGCCGCCGGAATCGCCGTCAACGTGAGCATCAACGAGCGGTAGCCGCTCATCGAGCGGTAGCCGGTGTCGGTGTAGAGACGGAGCGCAGGATCGTTGTCCTCCTCGGTCTGCACCACCAGGCGGAGTGCACCGGACGCGATCGCAGCCGCCTGGACCGAGCCGAGAAGGGCGCGGCCGATCCCTCGGCGACGGTGCGTTGGGATCACGAACAGGTCTCGGATCTGCCAGAAGTGCGAGAGCCGCAAGGATGCCGGTACCTCCATCGTGATCGCGAAGCCGACGAGCCTCCCACCCTCTTCGGCCACGAATGCGCGCAGGCGGGCGCCGAGGTTCCGTTCCAGCCATTCTGCAGACTCCGAGGAGTCGGAAGCCTCGCCGTAGTGAGCGCGGTAACTGTCGAAGAGCTCGGCGAGCGCTTCGATCTCGCCGTGCGTCGGTGTCGACAGAGCTCGAACCGAGACCGGCTCGCCCGCAGTCAGATGAAGGGGCCTTTCATCTCCCTGGCATTGCCCGCTTCGAGGTTGGCTCGTTGGCGAATCACGGACTCGAACGCGTCGGGATCATCGGGGGTGACGATCGGACTGACCTTGCGTGCGAGGTCGACGACGAATCCCGTTTTCTTCTTGGGTCGCATCGTGTCGAGGTTGGCCCAGTATCGAGGGTTACCCGTTCCCCAGATGCGCCACTTGCCGGAGAAGACGCCCTTGATCTCGATGCGCTGGAGGCCCCGGATCTGCGCGTACGGGATGATCTTGGTGCCGAGTGGGAAGTAGTACGAGTGGATCTGCAGCCCGTCGGCGCCGCACACGATCTTGCCGTCGTCGTAGCCGACGGTCACGCGCGGACCTCAGTTCTCCGGTTCGATCGAGGGAAACTCATCCGATCGGTCTCGGTCCGAACGAGGTTGTCGACGTCGACCGGGATCTTCACCGGCACTCCTCCTTCTCTCCCGGCCACTGGCGGAGACGATAGACACTGCACCCGCGCGGCGAGGCGGTCAGAAGGCCTGTCCGGCCACATCCACGTGGCCGTGCTCGACCAGCCAGTGCAGCGACTCCTGGAGCGCATCCAGCGAGGAGTAGCGCGGGGCGTATCCGAGGACCGCACGGGCGCGTGCGATGCCGGCTGCGACGCTGCGCTCGACGTGCTCGCGTGTCGCCGCCGCGTGCTCCGGGCCGACGAGTCGCTCGAACTCGTCCCATTCGACGAAGTCGAGGACGGCCTCACGGCCGAACCAGGCCGCTACCCCGTCGGCGAGCCCACGACATGACATCGCCTGCTCGGCGACGACGTGGAAGCTGGCCCCGATCGCGGCCGGCCGGCTCAGAGCCAGCTCGAATGCCTGAGCGACGTCGTCGGCGTGCACGTGGTTCAGCACGCCGAGACCGAGAGCCGGCAAGGCGACCGCTTCGCCGACCGCCAGCCGCCGCCAGACATCGCCGTCGAAGTTGCCGGCGGGCGTGACCACCGGCCAGCCGGCCCCGCACAGGTGCCCGGGCAGCAGCACCACGCTCGGAACGCCCCCGGCGAGCGTTTCGCGGTGCAGCAGCGCCTCGATCGCGGCCTTGTTGCTGCCGTATTCGCCGTAGCCGGTGCGCGGCTCGTCCTCGGTCACAGGGACACGGGTGGCCCGCCCGTGCACCCAGGTCGTGCCGCAGTGCAGGAACAGCGGACGCGCCGGCCGGAGGGCCTCGACGAGGTGTTGGGCGGATGCGGGGGTGAAGCAGATCAGATCGATGACCGCATCCGGCCGGAGGTCGGCGATCCGCCGCCCGAAGCTGCCCGCCGCCTCCTCGGCGTCGCGGTCGGCGTTCAGATGCCGGACCAACCGCCACTCGACGGCCGGGTGGTACGGCTCCCGCTCACCACGGCTCACCGCAATCACCTCATAGCCGCCGCGAACGAGGCGGGGCACGAGGTAACTGCCGATGTGCCCGGTCGCGCCGATCACCACCACGCGCGCCATCGCAGGCAGGCTAACTACTCGCGAAGAGCCTCTTCGAACCGTGGGTCGTCGAGGACGGCGGCAAAGTCGTCGTCCCTGCGGGCCTGCTCGCGGAAGCGCGGCACCAGCTCGACGGATCGTCGGAGGTGACCGAACGTCTCGTCGCCGGTGTCGCCCGCGAGCGTCGCGAAGCACGCGTAGTCGTAGTGGAGCCCGGGATGGTCTGGGTTGCGCTCCAGGCCCGCGCGGACAGCTGCGACGGCATCGGCGTAGCGCTGCTCTCCGTACGCACGCATCGACTCGCTGTGGAACGTCCACGCTTCGCCCCAGTCGAACGGTTGGTACGCCTCGTCGGGTGTGGCGCCGATGACGAGCACCGTTCCATCCCCGGTCGCCTTCCGCCGCGACTCGGGCCGAACGAGCACGAATGTCCCGGCGGGTGCGTCGACCGTGTCGCCGTCGATCTCGAACGTCGCGTTCCCGTCGAGCACGAGGTACAGCTCCTCCTGGCCCGACCCGGCCTCCACGTGCTCGCCGATCAGCATGCCGTCCTCAGCCGGCGTGAAGGCGTTGATTCCGAATGCGCGGATCCCGAAGTGCTCGCGTACCGGGATGTCTCTGCCGCGCCGCTCGATGTCGTCGAGACGCGCGACCTTCCATCCTTCCGCGCCGCTCATCGAATCCCCTCCTCTTGCGCTGGTCACACGGGCCGGACCTGCCGGGGTCATCGGCCCGGGTGACGCAGTAGGCGGCTCCTGTCAGGGCTCGGTGAGCACGCCGCGCTCGAGTCGGACCACGCGCACCTCGCCGACATGCGGAGGCCGGCTTGCCTTCGTGAAGGCGCTTCGATCGCAGATCCAGACACCGGTCACGGGTGACCGTGGCGGAGGCGCTCGTCACCGTTCCCTCCGGCCGCGACAGGTGGAAGGTGAGTCGCATTGCCGTCGGCCTGCTACCGGTGGACCGCATAGAGCACCATTCCCCTACGTGAGCCCGACTCGATCGCGCCGAGCTTCTCGACCGCGCGCCGCGACCGGAGGTTGCGCGCGTCGACGAGAAAGACGACCGTCTCCACCGACCGAAACGCGTGCTCGAGCATGACCCGCTTCAGGTCGGCGTTGTAGGCACCGCCCCAGTACGGCCGAGCCAGAAACGTCCAGCCAATCTCGACCTCGCTCCTCTCCGGATAGTAGTTGTCGTATCGAGTCGCGCCGATCAAGCTGCCCGTCGCTCGATCCACGACGGCGAGCGCTCCACCGGAGGCGAGGTGGTCATCGAAGTACGCACGAAAGACGTCCTCGCGCCAGCGCTCGTTTTCCGGATGCTGGTCCCAGAGCATGGGGTCCGCACCCGCCGCGTACAGCTCGTCGAAGTCGCCGACGCGCAGCGGCCGAACGACGGTGACGTCCCCGATCAGAGTCGGCTGGCGATTCAGCCGTCCTCTCCCACTTCGTCGCGGTCGAGACGCGGGCTCGTGCCTAGCCGCTCATCGAGTCGTGTAGCTCGTACCAAGCTTCCCGGCTCGGCGGATCGAAGTTGGCGTCGGGGCTCTCGGCGGCCTTGGCGATCATGGGCTCGATGACCGGGTTGAGCTGCTCGTTGATGAACTTCTCGCCGTGGGCGCGCGTCTCCCAGACGTCGAAGATCCGGAAGAATCCGGCGTCGAGGTCGAAACCGGCCGTGTGAATCAGGAGCCCTTCGGGTGCCTCCTGAAGGTCGAGCGCGGCGGTGACCGCGTCGTAGTTGGTGGTGCTGGTGTCGCCATCGTTGATCACGAACTCCTGCACGTATGCGATCGGCATCGGTCAACTCCGTTCTCGTCGGGTCGCACCCGACTGTACTCGCGGCAAGGACGACAGGCGAGAGTGCGGGGTCCGCCCATCCGTCTCGGCGGGGGTCGAGCCGAGCGGCGTACCCTGGCGGCCTGTTGCGTCGCGTCCTCATAGCGTCCGTCGTCCTTCTCGCGTTCGTCGCGGGCACGAGCCGCGCCTCGTCCACGAGCGTCTCGCCGTGCCGCCGGGTGAGCCAGCCGACCTGGTCGCCGGACGGGACCCAGATCGCGTACTACGGAACCCGCTGGCCTCCGCCGACCGGCCACCGCAACCCGAACGACATCCTGCAGGCCCTCTGCACTGCGAACGCCGACGGGACGAACGCGCGGCCGCTCCGCTACACGGCCTGCACCGGCAAGTGCCCCGACCCGCCGAGCCAGATGTGGTGGCTGCCGAGCGGGATCGTCTACCTGCGGGACGGAGAGATCCTCCGGATCGTTCCCGGGAGCAAGCCGCAGACGATCGCCCGGATCAACGACGTCTCCGTCGTCACGAACCCGGCCGGAACGCGCATCGCGGCCGAGAGGTACTGGCCCTCCTGCCTGACCTGCGCGGCGCCGGTGACGATCATCGACGCTCGGTCCGGATCCGTCGTGGGCACGGTCGGCGGGAAGAGTCTCGACAACGTCGATCCGAGTCTGTCGCCCGACGGAACGAGGATCGCCTTCGATCGCACCGCGTCCGACGGCTCCGGGAAGACGTTCGGCATCTGGACGGCGAAGACGGACGGCAGCCGCCTCCGGCAGCTCGCGAAGGTCGGCCGGCAGCCGCTGTGGTCGCCCACGGGCGGCAAGGTCGCCTACGTCGCCCCCGCGGGGAAGTCGGTCGCCCTGCGTCTGATCCCGGCCGCGGGCGGCAAGAGCCGGGCTCTCGTCCCACGCAACGTCGAGAACGTGTTCGGCTGGTCGCCCGACGGCCGCTACATCGCCTTCGAGACGGGCACGGGAACGCTCGGCAAGCTGGCAGTCGTCGACGTCGCGACCGGAAAGGTGCGCAGGCTGCTCCAGCTCGACTACGCGCCGACCGCCGCCTGGTCGCCGGACTCGACCGAACTGGTCGCGAACAGCGTCTCCAGGACGCAGACGTGCTGGTCGACCTGGCGCGTGACGGTGGACGGCTCGAGGCCCACCAAGATCTCGAGCTGCGCCCGCTAGGTAGACGATCGGCGATCATCCGGGCTCCGATGGATGTGACCGACACGGTCCTTCGTGCGCTGAGCGAGCGCGACCTCGAACGGTTTGTCTCGGTTGCAGCCGGTCGATCGTGCCGAGGATGTACTGCAGGGGGAACCGTCGTCTCGTTCTGACACGCGAAGTGCCGGATGGATCGGTGGCGGCGCCGGGCTATCGCGCCAGCGCCGCGCGTAGCCGGATCAGGAACTGCGTGCGCATCTGGCCTCCGTTCGGGAGTTGGTCGTCGCGGTCCCACCGCCAGCTTGTGATCATCGCGAGCATCAACGTCCGACACTCACGCAGCAGGCCCTGATCGATGTCCGGATAGCGTGCGCTCACCTCTTCCGGCACATGGGCCACGTCGAACTCGACGGGGCCACGGCAACAGGTCTCGAGATCTGTGAACAGCAACCCCTCCGTCGTGTCGAGCAGATTGCCGGGGTGCGGCTCGCCGTGGAGCAGCTGCTCGGGTGCGTTTCGCCGAACGATCGCCGACGTCACCCGTTGCAACGTGCTGCTCAGAAGCTCGCGGTCGGCATCCTCGAGTTCCGGGGTCCGGGCGCTATCGCCGACGAGTGCCTGCGCCTCCGCGACACGATCCGTGAAGTGAGGCGCGGTGGATTCGACTTGCCGCAATCCAGCGTGTAGCCGCTCGAGCGCCTGCGCGTACTCGACCGGTCCGACATCGCGGTTGGAGACAGGCTCGTAGTAGGTCCACAGCGTGGTGACGAAGCCGTCGCGCACGTAGACGCGCGGCTCCGAGCGAGGATCGAGCGAAGCGACGGGACTATCGGTTTCGGCGAGCCGCCGAGCGAGCTCGACCTCGAACTCCGCGCCTCCCCGGCGATCCATGGGCGCGACCCGAGCTAGAACGTCACACGGACGCAGGCGCAGAGCCAGTCGGTTCGAGTTGCTGAGCACGACGGCCTCATCAGCCCTCAGATCGCTCGCCGAGGCGGTCGACAGAGCCGCAGCCACAGCGGCCCGAACTTGCGGCGCGTGCATGGTCGAGGCGAATGTCCCCCGAGATCGCCTGTCATAGCGACCCGATGTGCAGGACCTCCGTCATGTAGCGCCCAGCGGCTGCCGCAGCCTCGTCCGGAGTGCTCCCGTGCTGGCGCGCGTTCATGTATGCGGCGTACCAGTCCCACTAGTTGTGCGCGGCGTGGCTCTTCTCATAGGGGTCGTGATGCTCGGCCGTTTCATGAAGGAGCTCGGCCAGGGAAGCGATGTCCATCAGGCGTCCCACTCGCGGCCTGGGAGTCGCGCCGTGATCTCCTGGAGCAGCCACTCGTTGCCATCCGGATCGGAGAAGGAGGCATAGGTCCGATACGAGCGGCGCTCCGGATCCGGGCCCGGAACACGCCCTCCGGCGAGATGGAACACCTCGCTCACCGCGACACCGCACGCCTCGAGGTCCTCGCACGCCGCGTAGATGTCCTCGACGGCGAGCAACAGCCGCTTGACCGAGCCCGGCTCCCCGGTAGTCAACCCCACTCCGAAAGCAACCGAGCAGGCCGAGTGCGGCGGCGTCAACTGAACCACCCGGAAGGCGTCACCCGCGACGATGTCCGCGTCCAATCGCCAGCCGAGACCCTCGTAGAAGGCTTTTGCCCGATCGACGTCCGACACGGGCAGGGTGACGACCTCGAGCTTCATGTCGCTCGCCATTTCAGGACTCACTCACCGGGCCACCGCCTCCCAGAGATACGTCGCTTGGAACGCAGAGCATGTCGCATTCCGTCTGCCTGCTTCACGTCTTCCGGTCGAAGGTCAAGTGGGTGACCCCGCTGGGCGCCGAGACGGCCTCGATCTCGTAGTCCTCGTCCAGCCCTTCCAGTCCGTCCCACAACCGGACGCCACGGCCGAGCACGATCGGCACCTGGACCAGGTGCATGTGGTCGACGAGGCCCGCGGCGAGGAAGTCGCGCACGACCGTCGGGCCGCCTCCGATGCGGACGTCCTGTCCACCGGCTGCCGCACGGGCTGCCTCCAGCGCCTCGGCCGGTGCGGCGTCGAGGAAGTGGAAGGTGGTGCCACCCGCCATCTCGATCGAGGGTCGCGGGCGATGGGTCAGCACGAAGGTCGGCGTGTGGAACGGAGGGTTCGGGCCCCACCACCCCTTCCAGTCGGCGTCGTCCTGCCAGCCCGGCGGGCCGAACTTCCCCGCACCCATGATCTCGGCGCCGATGCCCGGCTCGTGTTGCTGGGCGAACGCGTTGTCGACGCCGGCGCTGCCGCCGTCGCGTCCAAGGATCGGCGCGCCGAAGCGGGTGGCGAACATCCACTCGTGCAGCCGGTGGCCGGCGTGACCGAAGGGCGTGTCGAGCGCCAGGCCCTCGCCGGTCGCGAAACCATCCAGCGATATGGAGAAGTTGTGAATGCGCGTCCGTGTCATCTGCTCGCTCCGTTCAGAAATGTCCCCGGGAGGTGACCTATCCTGGCTCGGTGGGATGGCTGGACCATCATCGTGGCTAGACGGAACTATCTCGTGGAGGGTCTGTCGGGCGCCGGTAAGTCCTCCGTCTACGAGGAACTGATCGGGCGCGGTTACAAGGCGATCAGTACCGACCGTGCCTGGAAGCTCCGCACCGATCGCGACACCGGTCTCGACAGCTCGATGTGGGATCGCCAGAAGGCCCTCCGCGAACTGGTGAGCCCGACGCCGGATGTGCTCTTCGTCTGTGGAAGCAGCAGCAATCGCGATCGCTTTCTGCACCACTTCACCAAGATCTTCAACCTCCGCATCGACGACGCCACCATGCGTCGCCGGCTCGAAGAGCGCACGAACAACGACTTCGGGAAGCAGCCCGAGGAGCTCGACCTGATGCTCGAGCTCAATCGGCGCGACGAGAAACCGGCCGGAGCCATCGATGTGGACGCGACCCGGCCTCTTCACCACGTGGTCGACGAATTGCTCCGCCTGGCAGATTGCAGAACCGCGACGGACGCGACGCCGGCACCGTGGGCCAAGCGAGGCTCCGCCATTGGCCGGTCGTTCGTGATCTCCGAGGTCGCACTTCCGATCGTGCAGGTTGCTCTCGGCCGGCGAAGCCCTGGAACGTCGGATCGACTCCGGGACGTCCTGGGCCGCGAGGCCATCGCTCGCATCGAATACAGCTGGTCCGGCGCTGTCCTTGCGACGCTGTTGACGTACCTGGATGAGCAGGGCATCGACCTGATGCGCTCGGACCATCAGATGCGTGAGGACTCGGTCTTCGTCCTCACGTCTGAACACCGCGAGCGTTACCTGGCACGCCTCGATCCGAGTGAGTTCGACGGAGCAGAGCTTCGCCGCTACTACGAGCAGTCCAACGGGACCGCAGCAGAGGGCGTCGGCTACGCGATGCTGGACGGGATCGCTTTCCTTCGCGACACGCTTGCGCCGCTCGAGTCCGCGGGCGTGGCCGTACTCATCATCGGATAGTCCCCTGGTGCGCTCTCGAGGCGCTTGCCAGATGGCCTCACACTGGTCCCAGCGACCAGCCGAGGGCTCCTGGCGGAACGTGCGCCGAACGCGCAACGGCAGGATAGGAACGAGGCAATCGGTGAGCCGGTCGAGCGAGCGATCAGAGCAGAAGCCCCATCTCGATCGAGTCCCAAAGCTCGCCGCTCGATCGGCGGTACTGCTTGACGCGGCGTCCCTCCTCGACGAACCCGAGCTTCCGGTAGAGCGCGATGCCGGCAGCGTTGTGGACGAAGACGCCGAGGATGAGCTTGTGCAGCCCCTGCGCACGCGCCCAGCCGATCGCCTCGGTGAGGAGCGCAGTGCCGACACCGCATCCGCGCCACTCGCGCGCGACGCCCATGCCGAGCTCGCCGAACCCGTGCCGGCTGGGCTCGACGTGCAGCATCCCGACCACGTCGCCGTCGGCGACCGCGACGAACGTCCCCTCGATCGTCCACGAGGCAGCGCGCGCGTCGATGTCCACCGGCGGCTCGCTCGCGATGCCGTCGCGCTCCTCGGCGACCGCGGCGAACAGGAGCGCCATCGGCATACGATCGTCCTCGCGCGCGGGACGGATCTGAACCCGCGAGTCGGGCACGCGCCAGATCCTCGCACAGCCCGCCGGATCGGCCGGCGCGCAAGGAGGACCGTGGGAGGATCCGCGAGGTGGAGGTGAACGAATAGTCATGCGGCTCTGGCGGCTCACGCGAGCGGGCGAAACGGCGCTCGACGGCGCCGGGACGTTGCGGCACGGCGGCCGCTACTCACCCCCGGGCGCGCCGGTCGTCAACTTCGCCTCGGAGGCGGGCCTCGCCGTTCTGATCGCGCTGCGATACCTCCCGGGCGGTGCGGCCGACGCCCCGGACGACTATGTACTCGGGTGGACCGAGACCGACGCGACTCCCGAACGAGCCCTCGATGGAGCAAGCGACGAGGCGATCCGCGAGTGGGTGAGCGTCTGGCTCTCGGAGCGCCGCAGCATGCTCGTCGCGGTTCGCTCGCAGGTCCTTCCCGAGGCAGACGTCGTGTTGATGAACCCGCTGCATCCCGATGCCGGACGGGTGCGGCCGCTGGTCACGCGTCCGTTCAGCTTCGCGCAGTGCCTCCATGCACCGCCGATGCTGACGCGCTATCGGCAGTGAGAGCGGCTACCGAACGGTGCGCAGCTGCAGGAAGACCCAGATCGCGGCGACGGCGGCGACGGCGAAGATGATCCCCAGCACCCAGTGGCCTCCCGACAGGAAGATCAAGGCGAGGAGCACGAGCGCGGCCGCAACGAGTCCGACGCGCCGGAGCATCCGCCGGCGGGCATCCCCGCGGCCGTCGACGCTCACCGCGAACCTCCAGCCCTCGAGCTCACGCCCGACATCTCAGCACGATCACGTACCCACCGTAGCCGCGCAGCGTCACCGATCGGGCGGCATTCGACGAGATCGAACGCCCGCTGGGGCAGCTCGTCGGCGTCGAACAGCGCCGGCCCGGCGCCGATCGCCGTCGGCGCGACCGTCGCGATCACCTCGTCGAGCCGGTCGAGCGCGAGCACCTGAGCCGCGACGGAGCCGCCGCCGGCGAGCCAGACGCGCCGATGACCGCTCTGCTCCATTGCCTCGATCGCGGGCAGCAGATCGCCGGCGACGCGCACGAGCGGCGCCCGTGTCGGGCGCACCGAGTCCGCGAGAGCCTCGTCGTGGGAGACCAGCCAGGTCGGCAGGTCGTCGTGCGGCCACCCGTGCCCGTGGCCGGTCAGCCAGCGGAGCGTCGACGCTCCGATCAGCACAGCGTCGACCTCGGCGATGAACTGCTCGAAGTCGTTCGCCCCGGAGTCGGACAGCGTCTCGGTGAACTCGATGCTGTGCGCGGCCGACGCGATCCGGCCGTCCATCGACATCGCCGTGTACCAGACGGTCTCCACCGGCGTCACGAGCCGTTGCTCGGCGCCGGCACGCGGGCGGCGAAGTCGTCGGCCATCTCCTCGAACGTGACCCAGCGCGCGCCGTCATGCCCGTTGACGTACTCGATCAGGCGCTCGAGCATCAGCAGCACCTGCGGCCGACCGCTCACGTCCGGATGGATCGTGAGCGGGAACACCGCCCGCTCCTCCTCCCGGTACACGTAGTCGAACTGGTCGCGCCAGAGCACCTCCAGCTCGCGTGGGTTGACGAACCCGTGACTGTTCGGCGACGTCTTGATGAACATCATCGGCGGAAGGTCATCGAGGTACCAGCTGCCCGGGATCTCGATCAGAGCCGTCTCGTGCCCCCGCGTGAACGGCTTCATCCATGTCTCAGCAGGTTGCGCGTAGTCGATCGCCGTCCAGCCGTCGCCGACCCGGACGTAGTAGGGCCGATGGTCGGTGTGCATGAGGCTGTTGTCGTACTTGATGCCATACTCGAGCAGCAGTTCGTTCGTGACGCGCGAGAACTCCCACCAAGGAGCGACGTAACCGACCGGACGCCGGCCCGAGAAGTGCTCGAGCACTTCGATGCTCCGCTCCAGCACTGCGCGCTCCTGCGACGGCGACATCGCGAGTGGGTTCTCGTGCGAGTAGCCGTGCAGGCCGATCTCGTGGCCGGCGTCGGCGACCTGCTGCGTCTCGTACGGAAAGCTCTCGGCCGTGTGCCCCGGAATGAACCAGGTGCTCTTCAGTTCGTAGCGGTCGAACAGCTTGAGTAGGCGCGGCATTCCCACCTCGGCGGC
Source organism: Gaiellaceae bacterium (assembly GCA_035518115.1). GTDB lineage: Bacteria > Actinomycetota > Thermoleophilia > Gaiellales > Gaiellaceae > PALSA-600. Next base: position 26,599 of record DATIXY010000080.1, read on the forward strand.
AAAGACGCCACGCGAGATGTCACAGGGAGAGTCTTCGCCGCCGTACGAGCCGAGCCAGCCGGCGACCGCGTCGCAGTGCACTCCGAACGCGCAGAGAATCTCGGGCACGAATCTCCTTTCGGGTTCCGATGTAGGCTCGGACCATATGACGTCGCGGCCCTTTCGCACGGCGGCGGCGTACTACCTGCGCTACCGCCCCGGCTACCCCGCGGAGCTGGTCACCCGCCTCGCGGAGGCAGCAGGAGTGGATCGTCGATCGCGCGTGATCGATCTCGGCTGCGGGCCTGGCTCACTCGCGAAACCACTCGCCACTCACGCTGCCGAGGTCGTGGCGGTCGACGTGGAGCCCGAGATGCTCGCCGAGCTGACGCGTGCCGCCCCGCCGAACGTCACCGCGGTCGAGGCGCGCGCCGAGGACGTCGAGGAGAGCTGGGGCACGTTCCAGCTCGCGACGATCGGACGGGCGCTCCACTGGTTCGACGCGCCGCTCGTGCTCGCCAACCTGGCGCGGATCACCCCCACGGTCGCCCTCTGCTCCGACAACATCCCGCAGTCCGAGGTGCAGTCCTTCGCACTCGCACTGGCGAACGAACTGATCGACGAGCCTCCCATCGAACGGCCCAAGTTCCGGTATGCCGGCATCCTCCCCGCGAGCCCCTTCTCCGACGTCGAGACCATCTCGGTCGAGGTCGACCGCAGCTGGACGGCGGATGAGCTGATCGGGTTCGTCTACTCGACGGCGATCGCATCGCCCGAGCGTCTCGGCGACCGGCGCACCGAGCTCGAGCGCCGCATCCGAGAGCACCTCGACGGCCCGCGCCACGAGCGCGTGCGGGTCGATGCCGTGATCGGCCGCAGGCCCGGCGTAGAGTCGGCGCGTGCAGGCAGTCCCGGTAGCCGAGGCTGAACGAGAGCGAGCGTTCGGCACGCTCACGCTGTCGTTCGCGGCCGACCCCGTCGAACGGTGGCTCTATCCGGACCCGGGCCGGTACCTGGCGTCGTTTCCGAGGTTCCTCGCGGCCTTCGGCGGCGATGCATTCGCGAAGGG
>DATIXY010000081.1:0-7752 GCA_035518115.1 Gaiellaceae bacterium
ACTTGCCGACGAAGCCGCCCGTGAGCGGGAAGCCCAGCATGCCGAGCATGAACACCCACATCGAGAAGCCGAGGAACGGGCGCTCCCAGCCGAAGCCGGCCAGGTTCGCGAGCGTCACCGGCTGACCGAGCTCGCGCTCCCGTGCCGCGACGACGCCGAACGCTCCCAGCGACATCGCCGTGTACGGGATCAGGTAGAAGAGGAGCGCACGCACGCCCAGCGAGCTCGCGGCTGCGACCGCGGTCAGCATGAACCCCGCGTGTGAGATCGACGAGTACGCGAGGATCCGCTTCACGTTCCGCTGGACCAGCGCGGCGATGTTCCCCCACGCGAGCGAGATGATCGCGATCACGGCGATCGCGAGCTGCCACAGGCGCTGATCGGCGGGGAAGGCCGTCTGCAGGATGCGGTACGTGACCATGAGCGCGGCGACCTTGGTCGCGGACGACATGAACGACGTGACCGGGGTCGGAGCGCCCTGATAGGCATCGGGCGTCCACATGTGAAACGGCGCTGCGGACGACTTGAACGCCAGCCCGGCGATGATCATCGCCAGGCCGGCCACGAGCATCGCGTCGTGGGCGTGGCCCGCGGCGGCGATCTTGTCGAAGGAGAGCTCCCCCGTGGCGCCGTAGACGAGCGCCGACCCGAACAAGAGCGTCGCAGAGCCGACCGCGCCGACGATCAGGTACTTGAGCCCCGCCTCGAGCGACCCCACGAGGTCGATGTCGATCGCGCAGAGGACGTAGAGCGCGATCGAGAACCACTCGAGCGCGAGGAACAGATTCAGGAGGTTCGCCGCCTGGACGAAGAACGCCATGCCTGCTCCCGCCGCGGTGAGCAGTGCGTAGTACTCGGCCACGTGCTCGTCGCCCCACTGTTCGCCGTAGCTGATGAGAACCGCGACGGCACCGCAGCCGGCGACCAGCAGCTGTCCGTAGGCGGCGTATCGGTCGCGGAAGATCGAGTCGGCGACGATCGCCGCGCCGTTCGGCGTCTTCGCTGCCACCACCACCGCGAGCGCGAATGCACCGACGAACGCGGCGAATGCGATCGCGGCGGCGACGCCGCGCCGGGGCCGGCGGGGGACGAACACGGCCACCATCAGCAGGAGCCCGGCCGCACCGATCATCGCCAGGGTCGGCGAGAGGGCGAGCCAGTCGACGTGCGGCTTCGAGATCACTGCTGCCCCTGCGCGATCGACGAGGAGGCGTGGCCGCCTCCGAACGCGTGGCCCGAGATCAGGTTCGGCCAGGCCGAGAGCCCGATCAGGCAGAGCAGGAGCGGCACGACCACGGCGAGCTCGCCGAGCCGCAGGTCGAGCGCCGACTCGGGCACCGCCGGCCCGACGTCCTGATGGAGGACGCCGGAGATCGCGCGCAGCACGTACATCGCCGCCAGCACGATCCCGACCGCGCCGACGACGGCCCACCCCCAGCCCTGCTGGAACACGCCCGCGAGGATCAGGAACTCGCCGGCGAACGCCGAGGACAGCGGGACGGCGAGCGCGATCACGCCGGCCGTCAGGACGACGGTCGCGAGCGCCGGACGGCCCCGCGCCATCCCGCCGAGGAGCCGGAACTCACCGGTCGAGCAGCGCCGCTCGACCATCGCTGCGATCAGGAACAGCGACGCCGAGATCAGGGCGTGGTTGACGATCTGGAGCACGGCGCCGTCGAAGCCGAGGTCGTTGTTGGCCAGCAGGCCGAGGACGATCAGGCCGCTCTGCGCGAGCGACGAGTACAGGACGACGCCTCGGAAGTCTCGTGCTCGGAACGCGAGCAGCGATCCGTAGATCAGCGAGATCGAGGCGAGGATCAGGAGGATGAGCCGCCAGTCGTGCACCGGTCCCGGGAACTTCGGGATCACGATTCGCAGCAGCAGGTAGAGGCCCGCCTTCGACACGACTCCGGACAGGACGGCCGCGATCTCGGGCGGCGACTCGCGATAGGTGATCGCCAGCCAGCCGTGGAACGGGAAGATCGGCGACTTGATCACGAACGCGGCGACGAAGCCGAGGAAGATCCACGTCGACGAGCTCTGCTTGATCGTCGTGAGGTCGAACGTTCCCGCCTGGAGGCCGTAGGCGATGATCGCGGCGAGCATCAAGAGCGAGCCGACGACCGTGTAGACGACGAACACGATCGTCGCGCGCAGGCGCTGCGCGCCGCCCCAGACGCCGATCAGGACGTACAGGGGGATGAGCATCGCCTCGAAGAAGGCGTAGAAGAGCAGCAGGTCCTGCGCAGTGAACACGCCGACGATCGACCCGGTGAGCACGAGCATCAGCGAGAAGTACGCGCGCGCCCGCGCGCGGTTGACCCACCAGCCGTAGATCACGCAGGCCGCCATCACCACGGCCGTCATCCCGACGAGCCACAGCGAGAACGCGTACATCCCGACGTGGTAGGAGACGTGCAGATCGGGGATCCACGAGTGCTGCTGCGCGAACTGCAGCGACGGGTCGCCGAAGTCGAACTTGCCGACGGCGGTGATCCAGACGGCGACCTCGATCAGCGAGATCAGGGCGGCGAGCGAGCCGAGCCAGTAGGCGGTCAGCGGCGCGATTGCTACGAGCAGGGCGCCGGCCAGCGGCAGCACGATCAGCAGCGTCGTCATTTGACCGCCACGAAGACGACGAGGAGCACGGCGAGCCCGCCCGCGAGCGCGAGCGCATAGGAGCGAACGAGGCCGGTCTGCGCGCGGCCGAGCTCGCGTGCGCCCGTCGAGACGCCGACCCCGAGGGCGGCCAGCGAGCCGTTGATCAGCGGCCGCTCGACGAGGGCGCCCAGGCTGCGGGCCAGGAGGTCGGAGCTCCGGTAGAAGACGACGTCGTAGATCTCGTCCCAGTAGAACTTGTGCTCGAGCACGGCCCAGGGCTTCGGCGCCTCGAGCCTCTTTGCCGAGTAGATCGCCCACGCGACAGCCGCTCCGGAGATCGCCATCACGAGCGCGACGGCGGACGAGAGCCAGTCGTCGCGACTCGTCGGGACGACGAGCGGAGGTGCGACCGGATCGAGCCACTTGGAGACCAGCCCCCACATCGGCTCCCACTGAATCCAGCCCGAGATCGTCGACAGCACCGCCAGCACGAAGACGACGATCAGCATCGAGAACGGGCCTTCCTGCCCGCGGTGCGCGTGGTAGTGCTCGCGCGCAAACGCGGACGGCTCACCGGTGAAGACGATGAAGAAGAGCCGGAACGTGTAGAGGCCGGTCAGGAACGCGCCGATCATCCCGACGACATAGAGGATGTGGCCGTACCACCCCGATGCGAGCGCCGACGCCAGGATCTCGTCCTTCGAGAAGAAGCCGGCGAACGGGAAGATGCCGACGAGCGCGAGCGAGCCGATCAGGAACGCGGCGCGTGTGCGGGGCATCAGCTTGCCGACCCCACGCAGCTTGTGGATGTCCTGCTCGCCTGCGACCGCGTGGATGACGAGCCCGGCGGCGAGGAACAGCAGCGCCTTGAAGAACGCGTGCGTCATCAGGTGGAACATCGCGTTCGCATACGCGCCGAGCCCGGCGGCGACGAACATGTAGCCGATCTGCGACATCGTCGAGTAGGCGATCACCCGCTTGATGTCCACCTGGACGAGCGCGATCAGGCCGGCCATCAGCAGCGTCGCAGCGCCGAGGCCCGCCGCGAGGTCCTGGACGAAGTACGCGTGCTCGAAGAGCGGGAAGCAGCGCACGATCAGGTACACGCCGGCCGTCACCATGGTGGCGGCGTGGATGAGCGCGCTGACGGGCGTCGGGCCCTCCATCGCGTCGGGAAGCCACGTGTGCAGCGGAATCTGCGCGCTCTTCGCGACAGCGCCTCCGAGCAGCCCGAGCGCGATCAGGTTCGCGGCCGCACCGTGATGCGGTGCGAGTGCGAAGACCGTCGAGTAGTTGAGTGTGCCCGTCTGCTGGACGAGCAGGAACAGCGCGAGTGCGAATGTCGCGTCGCCGATCGCGTTCATCACGAACGCCTTCTTGGCGGCGGCGATCGCGGACGGGCGCTCCTGGTAGAAGCCGATCAGCAGGTAGCTCGACAGGCCGACCATGCCCCAGCCTGCGAGCAGCAGCAGCAGGTTGGCGCCCTGGACGAGCAGCAGCATCGAGAACACGAACAGCGACATATAGGCGAAGTAGCGCCGCTCCTCGTTCTCGCCGTGCATGTAGCCGAGCGAGTAGAGGACGATCAGCCCGCCGACACCCGAGACGATCAGCATCATCATCACGCTGAGCTGGTCGGTGAGCAGCGACAGGCCGAAGTGGTACTGGCCCGCGGAGAGCCACGTCCACGACGTCGTCGTGTGAGCGCGGTCGTACGACGGCTCGCTGAGCAGGATCCCGAGGCAGACGCAGGCGGCGGCGAACGAGCCGAAGGTCGTCACCGTCGAGATGACGCCGGCGGCGCGGCGCGAGATGTGCGTCCCGCCGATCGTGATCACGATCACCGAGGCGAGCGGGAGCAGCAGGCAGGTCCAGGTGGCGGCCGTCATGCTGCTATCCCCTCAGCGTCCGGAGCTTGTCGACGTCGAGCTCGACGTTCCGTCGGCCGAGGGCGACGATCATGCCGAGCCCGACCACGACCTCGGCCGCGGCGACCGCCATCACCGAGATCGCGAAGATCTGGCCGTCCTCGCGTGCGTGCAGCCGTGAGAACGCGATCAGCAGCAGGTTGGCCGAGTTGAGCATGATCTCGACCGAGAGCAGGATGATCAGCGGGCTGCGGCGCAGCATCACTCCGAGGGCGCCGACCGTGAACAGGAGCGCCGCGAGCGCGACGTACCACTGGATCTCAGGCCCGTGCATCGGCCCTCTCCGGGTGCGGATGCTCGAGCGGGTCGATGCGGCGCGCGTGGGCGCCGAGCACGACCCCGCCGACGGCGGCCACGAGCAGCACGATCGAGGTCACCTCGAATGCCAGGAGGTGGTCGGTGAGGAAGAGCGTCCCGATCGACGCCGGCGACCCGAACGACCGCTCGATGTGCTGCGGCTTCGACAGGAGGTTGCCGGTCGAGAGCCCGACGACGACGATCACCTCGGCCAGGATCGCGCCGCCCGCGAGCACCGCCCCTACCGCCAGCCACGACGGGCCTCCCGACCACGGTGATTCCTCGGACCGGTCGCCGAGGTACGCGATCACGAACAGGAACATCACCATCACGGCGCCCCCATAGACGAGCACCTGCCCGGCGGCGACGAACTCTCCCGACAGCAGCAGGAACAGCACGGCGAGCGAGCCCAGGTTCGCGATCAGCGACAGCGCCGAGTAGAAGGGGTTCCGGAAGCTCACCACCGCGAGCGCGCTGGCGAGGCACGCGAATGCCGCCAGCACCCACACCACCCAGACGAGGAAGTTCGCCACTAGCGCCCTTCCACTAGGAATGATCCTTGTAGAACGGGATCGGGGTGTCGTAGAGGTCGGGGTCGGCGACCGGCATGCGCTTCACGGGCGGCGCGAGCAGCATGTCCTTCGTGTAGATGAGGTCGTCGCGGTTGTACTCGGAGATCTCGAAGTCGTTGCCGAGCGTGATCGCGTCGAACGGGCAGGCGAGCTCGCAGTAGCCGCAGAAGATGCAGCGCGACATGTTGATCTCGTAAATACGTGCATAGCGCTCGCCGGCGGAGACGCGGTTGTCGGGCGTGTTCTCGTCGGCGACGACGCGGATGCAGTCCGCCGGGCAGGCGGCGGCGCAGAGCGAGCAGCCGACGCACTTCTCGAGCCCGTTCTCGTGGAGGTGCAGCCGGTGGCGGCCGCGATACCGCGGGTACACGGGCGACTTCTGCTCGGGGTACTGCTGCGTGATCGGCTTCTTGAAGATCTGCTTCAGCGTCACGCCGAAGCCCTTGAAGGTGCTGGGAACGGCACTCATTTCACGGCCACCACCAGCGCAGCGGTGACGAGGGCGTTCAGGGTCGCGATCGGCAGCAGCACCTTCCAGCCGAAGCGCATCAGCTGGTCGTAGCGGAGTCGCGGCTGCGTTGCGCGCAGCCAGATGAAGATGGTGACGAGGATGAACAGCTTGAGCACGAACCAGACCGGCCCGAGGATGTCGAGCGAGTGCACCCAGGGGAAGTGGTATCCGCCGAAGAAGAGCGTGACGCACAGGCCCGAGAGCACGAGCAGGTTGATGTACTCGGCGGCCTGGAAGATCCCCCAGCGCATGCCGGAGTACTCGGTGTGGTAGCCGGCGACGAGCTCGGTGTCGGCCTCGGGGAGGTCGAACGGCGCCCGCGACGTCTCGGCCGTGCCGCCGACGAGGAACACCGCCAGGCCGACTGCCTGCGGGATGAAGAACCAGAGGGTCGCCTCCTGCTTGTTGACGATGTCGACGAGGTTCAGCGACTGCCCCATCATCACGACGCCGAGGACTGACAGCGCGAGCGACACCTCGTAGGACACGAGCTGCGCACAGGTCCGCATCGAGCCGAGGATCGAGTACTTCGACTCGGAGGCCCACCCGCCGACGATGAAGCCGTAGATGCCGAGCGAGCCGAGAGCGAAGATCAGGATCAGCGAGATCGGGACGTTCGCCACCTCGCCCGCGATGTAGTAGCCGCCGACCGTCCAGCCCGCGCCGAACGGGAGCACGCTGAACGCCGCGAGCGCGGTGAACATCGAGATCACCGGGGCGATGATGTAGAGCGGCTCCTTGGCCGCGCTCGGCGAGAACGCCTCCTTGCGGATCAGCTTCAGCAGGTCGGCGATCGGAACGAGCAGCCCCTTCGGGCCTGCCCGGTTCGGCCCGTAACGGAGCTGCATGCGCCCGAGCAGCTTGCGCTCGAGCCACGTCGTGAACGCGAAGAACAGCATCACGATGTTGATCACGAGGAACGCCTTGATCACCGTGATCCACCACGCTTCCGTCATACGGGCTTCACCTCCACCGTCGCGTGGAGCCCTTCGGCGTGGTCTTCGGCGATCCGCACCGCGCCGGGGGCGAGATCCCGCGCGATCCGCGCGCGGAGCTCGACCGACGTCCCGTTCGACGAGACGGTGACCGGCGCGCCGTTCCTGATCCTCCGCTTGCCCGCGTCCTCCGGCGACAGCCAGACGTCGCGCCCGGGGCGCTGGAACTGGAGCTCCGGTGTCCGCTCGACTGCGATGCCGGAGAAGAGCGGCCGGTACGCGACGAGGCGGAGACCCTTCCCGCGCGCCTGGGCGGCCTTCACGCGCTTCGTGTCCGACGGCTTCGCCTCGGCGGTGCGCAGCGGCAGCGTCGCCCGCTCGCCGATGTCCGCGAGGGCGATCCCGCCGAAGCACTTCTCGGAGATCTCATCGAAGACGACCGACGAGTGCGGTGAGAGCTCGACCCTGAAGCGCGCGGCCAGCTTCGAGAGCCACGCGAGCACGTCGGGCGCGGGCGCGAGCACCGCGCGCCTCTGCCGCTGCAGCCGTCCCTCGAGGTTGACCGTCGTCCCGTCGCGCTCGAGGTAGCTCGTCCCCGGGAGGACGATGTCGGCCAGTCCGCGGAAGCTCTCCTCGAACATGCCGATGCCGACGACGGCCGGCGCCTTCTCGGCGAGGGCGCGGACGCTCGGGTTGCGCGCCGCCTCGTCAGCCGAGATGACGAGCAGCGTGGGCTCCTCGTCCATGGGGTCGCCGTCGGCGGCGATGCTCCAGGCGTCGCTCACGCCACGGCCGTTCGGTGTGAACGGCAGGAAATAGACCGTCGGGGCAGCGCCGGCCAGCGACGGGTCGTCGGTGACGACCGCGTCGACGTCGCCTTGCGGGGGGCCGTACGTGATCGTCGCCCC
>DATIXY010000082.1:0-19049 GCA_035518115.1 Gaiellaceae bacterium
GCGTACTCGGCCTTCGTGACGGTGAACTGGAACGCGCTCGACGCCGACGGGCAGGTCGTCCGGGACACGTGGACGAGCTACCAGGTCCTGACGACGCCCGGCGGCTGGCGCTTCCTCTCGTACACGAACCACTTCTGACCGACAGACTACGAGCGTGAACCGCAGAACGGCGGCCGCGTTGACACTGGCGGGATCGGTGCTCGCGTGCGCGCACGGTGCAGCCGGACGCCCGCTTGTCGACGGCGGCGGTGGGACATACCTCACATCCGGCAGGGCCTACGACTTCGTCTTGGTCAACTCCGGCTCGACGTCGTGGCGAAACTTCTACCTCGTCGCGCCTCAGGGTACGAGCTTCGTCGGCGGAACGACCGGGAACGAGGGCTCGGCGAGCTGCGTGATCGGACAGCCGGACGGGAGCCCGCGCGAGATCGAATGCGGGCCGCTGTCGCCAGGGGTGATGCCGCCGCACGCGCAAGTCGCCTTCGTGGCCACGACGACCTCGGAGAGCGTGTGCGGCACGACGTTCCAGCTGTTCGTCAACTCCGCCGACGGTGCCAGCTTCACACGTGTGGCCGACGTCACCGCAGGCGCCAGCTGCGGCGCGCAGCCTCCCAGGCTCGTCGCGCGGCCGAAATTGCGCGGGACTCCGATCGTCGGGAGCACCATCAGGGCGACGGCGGCGATCTGGAGCGCTGCGCCGACCCACGTTCGTTACCGCTGGGAACGCTGTGCGGGCTCGTCCTGCACGACGATCTCCGGCGCAAGCGGTCTGATGCTCCTCTTGACGAAGCGTGACGCCGGTCACACGGTCCGTCTCATCGTGACGGCGACGATCGCCGGCGAGGAAGTTCGAGCGAGCTCGTCGACCCTGGCAGTCCGTACCCGTCGAGGGTGACCGACACCCGACGGCCGGCGCTTCCTCGCGTGCACCAATCACTTCTGAGCGGAGCCGGGTGAGCATCCGCCGTCAGAGAGGGTAACCGGCGCGACGCCAGCAACCTGGAACCCTGGAACACCCGCCCGGCTCCGCAGCGGTAAGTATCTACCTCGGAAACCCCTCCGACCACGTCGTTCCACGGGCCGTTGCGGTTCGTTCCGACGAAGGACGATCGATCCGCCTCCAGGGCGATGCCAGGCCCGGTCTCATGCGCGCCCGCCTTGTAGAGGGGTGCGTTTCAAGCGCGGCGCGCTGCGGTTCGCTGGCACGGCGCTGGCACTTCGGGCGTGTTAGCCGGTCAAGGTCGGGCGCCCGGCTGAAAAACCCTGCAAACGGTCATGGGCAGAACCAGACGTTGCGCAAACCGGCTCGTTGTGGCCGCCCCGCCGCCGTTCCACCTCTGAAACCCCCGTTTTGTGGCACGTTTGTGGTATAAAGATGGCAGTGGCACGTGTGAGGATCAGTACGACTGTCGACGACCGGCTGCTTGCCGCCGCACGCGAGACCCGTTCTGGGGTGAATGACGCGGCTCTCATCGACGAAGCACTCGATGCTCTGCTGGCCCGCAATCGCACGATGGAGACCGATGCGGCCTACACCGCGTACGACCGTGTGCCGCTCGACTCGCTCGATGAGTGGGGCGACCTGGCCTCGTTCCGCGCGGCCGCTGGCTCGTCGTGAACGTGCTTCCCGCGCGGGGAGAGCTCTGGTGGTGTGAGCTCCCTGAGATCGGACGCCGCCCAGTCGTCGTGCTGTCGCGAGACGCGGCGATCCCGCGCCTTCGGCGCACGTTGATCGGACCGTGCACGACGACGATCCGCGGCATCCCGAGCGAGGTTCGCCTGGAGCCAGGCGAGGATCCCGTGCCGCGGACATCGGCTGTGAACCTCGATTCGGTCGAAAGTGTCTCGCTGGCAACGCTCGTCGAGCGTCTCGGCCGACTCAGCGACGATCGGATGCGCGAGATCTGCAGCGCCCTTGAGATCGCCGTCGCCTGCGAAGGATGACTGCGTCGACTCGATAGCGGTTTGCGCAACGTCAGTTATGGAGCGTACCGGGATCGAACCGGTGACCTTCGGCTTGCAAAGCCGACGCTCTCCCAGCTGAGCTAACGCCCCGTGCGCCCCGATCGTAGCGCCTACCGTGGCGCGTAACAGCCGCCGGCCGGCGTCGTCGGACGGAGTGGCAGCGCGGCCAGCGCCTCGCGCGGCACGTCGGGCACGCAATACGGCGGGCGCGCGACGAGCGTCTCCCAGCGGCCGTGCCCGGTCAGGCCCTGGACGGCGCTCCCGTGCAGCCGGAACGACCAGTTTGCGAGCGTGACGGTGCTGCCGTGGCGAACCGCTGCGACCGGCGAGCGCTCCAGCACCTGCACCTCGGCCCCGGACGTGCGGCAGTCGAGCTCGAACGATGCGTGGACCGCGCGCGAGCAGACCCACGGGCCCGGCGCTCCGCGCTCGACGTCGCGAACGGCGCTGCGAGCCCGCCGGCAGGAGATCCCCTTCACGGCACTGACGAAGTCGAAGCCGTTCGCGGTGCGTGCAAGACCGCAGAACCTGGGCGGCGGGGGAGGCGGCGGTGCGCAGGCGGCGCCGCAGGCGGATAGCAGGAACGGACGGAGGAAGGCCGCGAGCGCGACGGTCCCGTCGTAGTTGAGGTGAGCGTCGTCGTTGAACCACGGCTGTCCGGCGGCGTCCTGCGCCCAGTCCGCGACCGTCAGCTGCGGCCACCGGCCGGTCGCCCCACGGATCACCTGGTTGATGTCCGCCCACGTCTGCTGGTTCTCGATCAGCGTGACCCAGATCACGTGCTGGACGCCGGCCGCGACCAGCGCGGCCATCACCTGGTCGATCCCGGCCTGGTAGCTGGGGGCAGTGTCGTTGTAGCCGACGTCGACGACGACGATCGGACCGAGCTGCGCGCCCAGGCTCTGCACGACGTCGAGGACGCTGGGCGGGCTGCCGCTGTAGCACCCCGGGTCGATCAGCTTCCGGCACGCCTGCGTCTGGAGCTGCAGGTCGAACCCCTGTGCGAGGACCTGCTCGGGCCCCGGGTTCTGAGCCAGCACTTCGGCGACCGAGTCGCCGATCACCGTCACTCGCACCGGCGCCGCGCGTCCGGCGCCCGCGCCGGTGAGCGCGAGCACCGCGAGCAGCGCGATCCCCCAGGAGAAACGCACCTCGGGTACGACGGTACCCGAGGTGCGCCGCCGCTATGCGGCGCGCGAGAGCCGCTCTTCCTGGCGGGCTTTCTGGATGATCTGGTCCCGCTCGCCGAAGCGAAGCGTCGCGCGGGCCTGGCGCTGCTCGTCCCACAGATCGGCGATCTGCTCCTCGAGTGCCTGGTGCTCCGCGGTCAGAGAGGCGTCATACCCCTCCGACAGCCGACGCATCACGTCCGAGCGGCGATCCGAAAGCCTGTCTATTTCCCTCTTGATCTCGGTCAGCGTGCGCATGTCCACTGCAACGTGGCCTCCCCACGTTCTATTCCGGGCAAACCTCGCTTCGGATTTCCGTCAGGGCGGCTCGCCGAGGAGGTCGCGCAGGCGGGCGAGGGCGGCGAACATCCGGCTCTTGACCGTGCCCAGCGGCAGTCCGAGCCGCTCGGCCAGCTCGGATTGGCTCAGTCCGCCGTAGTAGGCCAGTTCGAGCGCCTGGCGCTGGTCGGGCGGGAGCCGGGCGAGCGCCTCCTGGACGGCGCGGCGACGGTCGCGGACGAGCGCATCCTCGTCGGCCGACCCGCCCGTGTCCGCGGCGCCGTCGGGGAGCGGCTCGCCGCGGCGGCGCTGCTCGCGGCGGACGATGTCGACCGCCCGCCGGTGGACGAGCGTCAGGAGCCAGGTCGCCGCCGTCCCGCGGGCCGGATCGAAGCTCGCGGCCGTCCGCCAGGCGGCGAGAAACGCCTCCTGGACGGCATCCTGGGCGAGGCCGGTGTCGCGGACGACGCGCAGCGCGACCGCGTAGGCGAGGCGCCCGTAGCGGTCATAGAGCGCGGCCAGCGCGTCGTCGTCGCCGCGCGCGACGAGCGCCAGGAGCGCGTCGTCCGAGAGGCTATTGCGCGAGGCCGTCACGGACCCGCGCACCGACCGACGCGAGCTCGAGCGTGGCGCCCGAGACGTCCTTCAGCAGCTCGTCGGCGGTCGGCCCCTGGCCGAGTGCCCAGAGCTCGCGCAGGAGATCGCCCGCCGGCCGGCGGGCGAACCAGTCGGTGCCGAACTCGCCCCGCAGGAAGTCGCGCAGCTGGGCTTCGAACGCCCACGAGCGCAGGTAGCCGGTCACGTAGAAGCTCCCGTCGATGTCGTCGAGGTAGCTCTCCGGGTTGATCTGCAGCTTGAGCGCGTCGCCGAGGAGCTCCGCGTAGCGGCCGCGCATTTCGGTCACGTCGCTCGCCTGGAAGAACTCGATCTCGTAGAGCAGCTTCGCGCTGTAGCGGCGTACGAAGTAGAGCAGCGAGACGGCGCCGTCGTGCGCGAGCTCGGCGACCTTCGGGACGTCGAGGCGCCGGTTCAGCCATGCCGGCTCCGTGACGAGGTGCTCGAACAGCATCGCCCACCCTTCGGTCACCGCCATGTCGCCCATCCGCCGCGCCTCGAACGTCGCGTCGGCGGAGGTGTGCGCGAAGTGCTCGGTGTGACCGGCCTCGTGGAACAGCGCCTCCCAGTCGTCCTTCCCGCCGATCGGCTGCATCACCAGCATCACGCGGCCCGGTACCTCGATCGGCGCGCAAAACGGCCGAGGCGACTTCCTCGGCCGGACGTCGATGTCGAGGTGCACGTTCGACTGCGAGCGAAGGTCGATGCCCAGGCCCTCGAGGGTCGCTTCGAGCGCCGGCACCATCGCGCCGTTCGGGTAGATCCGGTCGAGCTCGGGCGCGCGGAAGAGCCGCGGGACGTCCCACGGGCCGGCATCGGTCAGGCCGATGCCGAGGCGCGCGCGGAAGACGCGGTCGCCCTCGGTCTCCCAGAGCGACTCGGTCTCGTCGAGCAGGTCGCGGCACTCGCCGGCGAGCTCGTCGAGGCGGAAGGCGAACCGCTTGTAGAGCTCGTAGGCGTTCGGCGATCCGAGCTGGACGACCGCGTCGCGGTCGATCGCGTGCGCCTCGAGGTACACGGGGTTCAGATGCTCGTCGAGCAGCCGCACGCGGTCCTCCTCGATCCGCCGGCGGCGGTCGCGGTCGGGCTCGTTCGCAATCGTCGGGCGGAGCATGCGGTACGGGATCGTCTCGCCGTCGACCGTCGTCTCCAGGGAAGCCTCGACCGCGGCGGCCCGCGCCTGGTGCTCGCGGGTCAGGTTGCCGAGGAAGCCTTCGCAGGCGAAACGCCAGAGCTCGGTCGGTGCGGTGGCGAGCCGCTGAGCCGTGTCGAGCCGGGTGAGCTCCTCGTGCCGCTCGTAGACCGGCTCGATGTCGAGGGTCTCCTTGAGGCCGGCGTAGTGGAGGTAGTACTCCTCGTTCAGCTCGCCGACGAAGCGGTCGGCATCGTCGCGCAGGGCGTCGAGCTCGCGGCTGCTCGGTGCGTCGACGGACACGCGCCGTAGGATAAGCGGCCGTGCGCGAGCTGACGGTCACCACCGAGCGCCGGACGCAGCTCGTCGACATCACCGACGAGGTTCGCGGAGCGGTGGAGGGAGCGGGCGGGAGCGCCGTCCTCGTCTACGTGCCGCACACGACCGCCGGCGTGACGATCAACGAGCACGCCGATCCCGCAGTGGCCCGGGACTTCGAGTCGGCGCTCGAGCGGATCGTCGGCGACGGCTGGGGCTGGCAGCACGTCGAGGAGGGCGAGGAGAACGCGCCGTCGCACATCCGCGCGGCCCTGATGGGGCCGCAAGTGGTCATCCCCCTGCGCGCCGGGCGGCTGGCGCTGGGCACCTGGCAGGGGATCTTCTTCTGCGAGCTCGACGGCCCGCGGACGCGCTCCGTGTACGTCACCGTGCTCGCGTAGGTCTGGTGCCCGGCACCTGGGTGCCAGGCACCCGTTTGACGCACCACGGCTAGCCTCCGACCATGGCCGCTCCCGTCCAGCGCGATCAGGAACTCGAGCTCACCGTCGACTCGCTCGCCTACGGCGGCAACGGCGTCGCGCGGCTCGACGGCTTCGTCGTGTTCGTCCGCCGCGGGCTCCCGGGCGACACCGTGCGGGCGCGGGTGACGAAGGTGCAGCGCCGGCACGCCGAGGCGGTCGCGACCGCGATCGTCGCGCCGGGGCCGCTGCGCGTCGACGCGCCCTGCGTGCACTACCCCGCCTGCGGCGGCTGCCGCTTTCAGGACCTCGCCTACGATGCCCAGCTCGCGACGAAGGAGCAGTGGGTCGCCGACTCGCTCGAACGGCTCGCCGGGCTCCACAGCCCGCCGCTCGAGCCGATCGTCCCCGCCGCGTCGCAGTTCCGGTACCGCAACAAGATGGAGTACTCGTTCGCGCCCGGCGAGGACGGCCCCGTGCTCGGCCTCCACCGCGCCGGGCGGTGGGACGAGGTGCTGCCGATCGAACGGTGCTGGCTCGCGAGCGACGCCGGCAACGCCGTTCGCAACCGCATCGCCGCATGGGCGCGCGAGGAGCGGCTCGCGGCATACGACCAGGCGACGCAGGAGGGCTACCTCCGCCACCTCGTCGTCCGCGAGGGCCGCAACACCGGCCAGCTCCTCGTCCAGCTCGTGACCGCGCGCGGCGAGCGCTTCGACCGCGAGCGGCTGATCGAGGTGCTGACCGAGCTGCCAGGCGTGCGCTCGATCCACTGGTCGGTCAACCGCGGCGTCGCCGAGGTGACGAACCTGCCGACCGAGCTGCTCTGGGGCGAGGACGCGATCGAGGAGCGCATCGGCGACCTGCGTTTCCGCGTGCGCCCGAACGCGTTCCTGCAGACGAACACGGAGATGGCGGAGCGGCTGTACGCACTCGCGCTGGACGTGGCCGCGCTCTCGGGCACCGAGACCGTCTACGACCTGTACTGCGGCATCGGCACGATCGGCCTCTCGGCCGCCGCCCATGCCCTCACCGTGTGGGGTATCGAGATCAGCGAGGAGTCCGTCGCCTGCGCCATCGAGAACGCCGAGCTGAACTCGATCGGCAACGCAGCGTTCTTCGCCGGCAACGTCGGCGACTCGCTCCGGGAGCTGCGCGAGCGCGCCGGCGACCCGAACCTGGTGATCGTCGACCCGCCGCGCGCGGGCCTGGCCGGGAAGGCGCTCCGCCGGCTGGGGGAGCTCGGCGCGCCGCGGATCGTCTACGTCTCCTGCAACCCGACGACCCTCGCCGGGGACGCCAAGCGGCTCGCCGACGACTACGGCTACCGGCTCGTCCGCGCGCGGCCGGTCGACATGTTCCCGCACACGCCGCACGTCGAGTGCGTGTCGCTGCTCGAGCGCGCGGCGTGACCACCTGGGTCTGCAAGGCCTGCGGGACGCAGTACCCGGAGGCGGACGAGCCGCCCGGTGCGTGCGCGATCTGCGAGGACCCGCGCCAGTACGTGCCCGCGGACGAGGGCCAGGTGTGGCTCACGTGGCACGACGTCGTCGCCGCCCACGAGGCGGAAGTTCGCGACGACGCGGGCGTGCTCGGGATCGGCATGTCGCCGTCGTTCGCGATCGGCCAGCGCGCGCTCCTGGTGAAGAGCGCCGCCGGGAACGTCCTCTGGGACTGCGTGCCGTACCTCGACGACGACCTGATCCGCCGCGTCGCCGCCCAGGGCGGCCTCGCGGCGATCGCGGTCTCGCATCCCCACTACTACTCGGCAATGGTCGAATGGGCCGACGCCTTCGGCTGCCCGATCCTCATCCACGAGGCCGATGCCGCCCACGTGGCGCGCCCCGACTCCGCCGTTCAGCCGTGGAGCGGGGAGACGCACGCGCTCGGCGGCGGACTGACCCTCATCCGGTGCGGCGGGCACTTCGCCGGCGGGCAGGTCCTGCACTGGTCCGACCGCCGGATCCTGTTCACCGGCGACATCGTCCAGGTGATCCCCGACCGGCGTTACGTGAGCTTCATGTACTCGTACCCGAACCTGATCCCGTTGCCGCCGTCGAAGGTCGAGGCGATCGCGGCGGCGCTCCAGCCGTTCGGCTTCGACACGATCTTCGGCGCCTGGTGGGGGCGCGTTGTCACCGACGGCTCAGACGTCGTGCGCCGCTCCGCCGCTCGCTACATCAGGGCCGTCACCGAGCCCGGGCTGCCGTCGTAGCCGCTGCCACAGGAGGTCGAGGTTCGGCAGCAGGAAGCCGAGCGCGATCGCCGGCAGCGCCGGCAGCCCCGACAGGTCGAACCACACGGTCAGCGCGATCGTCGCGCCGAGGCCCGCGACCAGTGCGATCCATGTCCACACGACGCGCAGCTCGAACTGAGCGGCGGCTCCGAGAAACAGCGCGAAGAACAGGAGGTCCGGCACGCCGAGGTTCGCGGCGGCGTGCTCGCCCGGCACCGGGAACGCGTACGAGAGCACGGTGAACACGTGCTCGTGATGCGACACGATCTGCTTCGTCGGCCCGCGCCAGACGGAGTAGGCGTCGACCCACGGGATGATGCAGGCGACGAGCACGACCCACGAGAGCTCCTCGAAGTAGCGCAGGAACCACCAGCCGAGAAGCGTCGCCGCAGCGAGGCGCGAGAAGTTCGCCAGCACCTGCGCGTCGATCGCCGTCATGATCGCCGCCAGCACCGCGAACACGAGCCCGGCCGGGAGCAGGTACCGCAACCGGCGGAGCGGAAGCGCGAGCAGCACGAGCGCGAACGTCGCCGGCATCAGCACGCACGCGATCCACGCCACGTCCCACCACACGCCCGCGGTCCAGAGCCGGTCCGAGAGCTTGTCGTAGGCGAAGAGCGCCGCGAAGAGCGCGACCGCTAGTAGGGCGGAAGTGCGGCCCACCAGGGCCCGACTGGCTTGAAGGCGTTCCAAAAGGCGGTTTTCGTTGCGGCCTCGTCGAGAGAGGAGTCGATGTCGGGGACGGCGAGCGCTTCGATCGTCGGCGTGAACTGCTGGAGCTCGCCCAGTGTGCCCTCGAGTGGCCGCGCGAGCGGGAACTCGAGGCCGTCCAGGAACTCGAGCGCGTCGGCGCCCATCACGACGACCAGCTTCGGCTCGACGATGCGCAGCTCCCGCGAAAGCCAGTCGGCGGCGAGCGCGAGGTCGCAGCCGGCGAATTTGACGCAATTCGTGCCGTACACCTCGGAGGCGTCGACGCCGAGCCGGCGCAGCGACTTGATGATCGCGTCTCCGGAGCGGCCGCGAAACGCAAGGCCTTCGCGTAGCTCGGACGTCTGGGCGCCGTACTTGAGCAGAAAGATGTCAGCGAGTGGATGGCCCGTCGGCTGAGCCGCGAAGCCGCCGTCGGCCGCCTCCACGATCTCGTGGTGCAGGCGATTGATCTCGGTGATCGCCTTGTCGAGGTACCGCTGATAGATGTCGTCGGTCGTCACGGCGGGCACGGCGGCAGGGGGTCCTTCTCCTCTAACGAACCTTCTCCTTGACCTGGGCCACCCACTTGAGCGACTGGAGGTACGCGAGCGATTTCGGCCGCCGCAGGACCTCCGCGTTGCGCAGGGAAACGATGAATTCCTCCGGGTCGCGGAAGGCCCGCATCCGCAGCGCTCCGGTGCCGACGCCCTGGAGGACATGGGCGTCCGACCCGGCGCCCATCGTCAGGTTGTACTTGCGCGCGAATCGCAGTGCCTCGTCGTTGTACGCCTCGAGCAGGAGCCGAGCGTTGTAGACCTCGAGCACGTCGATGTCGGCGAGGTGGCGGTGCAGCGTCCGGGGATCGGGGATCGCGTGGAGCCGGTCGAACGGATGGGGCACGTAGACCAGCCCGCCCTGGTCCCTGATCGCCGCGATCGTGTCGGCGAAGCTGAGGCCGCGTGGGATCTCGCGCTCGAGGAAGAGCCCGATCACCTCACCCTGGCCGTCGGTCTTCACCTCCTCGCCGGGGATCACGATCAGCTCGCGCCCGGACGCATAGTCTGCGGTCTCGAGCGCGCCGCCGAAGACGTTGTGGTCGGTGACCGCGATCGCGCCGAGCCCTTCGGCCTCGGCGTAGTCGACGAGCTCGCCGGGATCGGTGGAGCAGTCGTGCGACCACGACGTGTGCATGTGGAGGTCGGCGACGATCAGCGGCCGGTCGGCGAGCGGGTCTGCGGCCTGGCGCCGCCTGCGGCGGGCCGGGAGGCTGCCGTACAGCTCCGACAGCTGGGCGGCGACCGCCGAGAAGTCGCCCGCCTCGGCCGCGGCCCGGGCCTTTGTGCCTTCGCGCTCGCGGAGCCCGTCGTCCTCCGCGAGCCGAGCGGCCGCGGCAGCCGCGAGCTCGGGCTGAGACTCGACGCCGTTCGGCCGTGCGATTGCGCACCCCGCCGCCGACGCCTCGAGCGTCACGCGGGGCAGGCCCTCGATCCCCGGGACGAAGATCGACGCGGCGGCGAGCAGCGGGGCGCGGGCCGCGCCGTCGCGCAGCGTGCGGAGCTGGACGCGGCCTGCGAGCTCGCGCGGGATGGCCGGCCGTCCGATCAGCGGCCGCGTGCGCAGGAGCACGACGCTCCACCCGGGAAGCTCGCGCAGCGCCAGCAGGACCCCGCGCGCGACGATCCGCTCGTTCGGGCGGAGCTCGACGACGATCGTCTTCTCCTTCGGCCCGGGCTCGAAGAGGCTCGTGTCGACTCCCGGCGAGAGCATGCGGTAGTCGCCGGGGAACCGCTCCTCGGCCGCGTCGCGGACCGCCGGCGAGAGCGCGATCAGCACGTCGAGCCGCGCCAGCAGCTTCTCGCGCAGCGACCGCGCCGGCGGATAGCCGAGCCTGTTCGGCGAGGTGAACGTGGCGACGGCGAGTGAGTCCGTGTCGCGGAGCGCGAGGTAGGAGAGCGACGGAAGGCCAGGATCGAACCCGTGGACGACGTCGAACGAGCCCTGCTGGAGTGCCTGGCGCAGGTTCGCCTGCACGCCCACCGGCACCCCCAGCTGCGACCGAGTCGAGACGGGGATCGCCGGCCCGACGGCGATCACGTCGGCCCGCTCGCCGCGCATCAGCGCCCGGCGGCCGGCGAGCAGATCGCTCGCCCGCGTCGACGGGGCGACGACGGTGACCTCGTGCCCGAGCGCCCGGAGGCCGCCCGCGACGCCCGCCACGTGCTCGTTCACGTCATGCGGCTGCGACCACGCGAACGGCGTGACGAGGCAGATGCGCATCTCCCGGGAGCTTAGAAGCTCCCGGGAGATACGGGTCTCTAGACCTCCGCGGGAGCCGGCGTGGCGATCTCGCGCCGGTTGCGCTCGATGAACTCCTCGACGAGCTCCACTGCATCGTCGTCGGGGATCTGGCGCGGCGGCGACTTCATCAGGTACGAGCTCGGCCCCTCGAGCGAGCCGGCGATCCCGTTGTTGAGCGCGAGCTTCGCGAGCCGGACGGCGTCGATCACGATGCCGGCCGAGTTCGGGGAGTCCCACACCTCGAGCTTCATCTCGACGTTGAGCGGGACGTCGCCGAAGCTCGAGCCCTCGAGCCGGATGTAGGCCCACTTGCGGTCGGTCAGCCAGGGCACGTAGTCGGACGGTCCGACGTGGACGTTCTTGGCGCCGATGTCGTAGTCGAGCATCGAGGTGACGGCGTTCGTCTTCGAGATCTTCTTCGACTCGAGCCGCTCGCGCTCGAGCATGTTGAGGAAGTCCGAGTTGCCGCCGACGTTCAGCTGCATCGTCTTGTCGAGGTGGACGCCGCGCTCCCGGAAGAGCGTGGTCAGCACGCGGTGCGTGATCGTCGCGCCGACCTGCGACTTGATGTCGTCGCCGATGATCGGCACTCCGGCCTTGCGGAAGCGGTCGTTCCAGTAGTCCTCGCGCGCGATGAAGACCGGCATGCAGTTCACCATCGCGCACCCGGCGCTCAGGATCTGCTCGGTGTACCACCGCGTCGCGTCCTCCGAGCCGACCGGGAGGTAGTTGACGACGACATCGACGTTGCGCTCCTTGAGGATGCCGATGATGTCGGCGGTCGGCCCCGGCGCCTTCTCGACGATCTGCGAGAGGTACTTGCCGATCCCGTCGTGCGTCATCCCACGCGAGACGGTGACGCCGGTCGGCGCGACCTCCGCGAACTTGATCGTGTCGTTGGGGTGTGCCCAGATGGCGTCTGCCAGGTCGACGCCGACCTTCCCTTTCACCACGTCGAAGGCGGCGACCACTTCGACGTCGCGGATGTGGTACCCGCCGAGGTCGACGTGCATGAGCCCGGGCACGAACTCGTCGGTCTTCGCATCACGGTAGTACGTCAAGCCCTGCAGGAACGAGTTCGCGCAGTTGCCAACGCCGATCAGTGCAACGCGGACCTTGTCCTGCGGGCGGCCGTTGCCGTTCATCTCACTCACTGTGACTGTGCCTCCATCAGTTGCTTGCGGACGTGCAGGACGCGCTGGAAGACGGTGATCCACGCGGTCGCGGCGAGCAGGACGAGCGCCCAGCCGAGCATGCCCCAGGGGGCGAGCACGAGCCCGGCCGTGATCACGACCACGCGCTCGGCCCGGGAGCCGATGCCGACGTCACCGCGCAGCCCGAGCGTTTCGGCCTTCGCGCGTGTATAGGAAACGAGAAACGAGCCCAACATCGCCGCCATCGCGACCGCGACGAACACCGGATGGTGGTTCGCCGCCAGCACGTAGGCGATCGCGGTGAGCATGAAGCCTTCGCTGACCCGATCGGTGGTCGAGTCGATGAACGCGCCGAACGGGGTCGTCTTGCCGCCGGCGCGGGCGAGCGCGCCGTCGAGGATGTCGAGGAGCGAGCCGGCGACGAACACGACCGCGGCGAGCCAGTAGAAGAGGATCTCGTTCCGGTCCTCGAAGAGCACGAGGATCGACGCGAGGCCGCAGAGGACGATCCCGCCCGCGGTCAGTGCATTCGGCGTGAGTCTCGTCCGCGTCAGGCCGAGCACCGAGCGGGACGCCAGGGTCCGCGCGCCCGTCGTGTAGCCGTCCTTGATCGCGGCCGCTCTGCTCAACGAGCGGACCGTATCACCGGTCTCGCCGGTTTCCGCCCGCGCGTCGCCCGACGGTCGGTTAGGCGGGTCGAGCGGCAAACAGGCCGCGAATCCGCCGGTTGTACACGATCGCCATCGCGAACAGCGCCACGGTGATCCCGGCGACGCAGTCGAGCCAGAAGTGGTTCCCGGTCGCCATCACCGAGAACCAGACCCAGGCGGGCCACACCGCCCAGAACGCCTTGGCCCACCACGAGCGGCAGACGCTGAACAGCACGACCCCGACGATCAGCGCGTCGCCCGCATGAAGGCTGGGCATCGCCGCGTACGGGTTGGCGGCGAGCTGGACGAGGCCGTCGCGGTGCTGGTCGACGAACCCGACGCCGAGGAGCCGCGGCGGCGCCGTCGGCATGATCATGTACCCGAGCAGCCCGATCGTGTTGGCAAGCAGGATCGAGTTGCGGAAGCCGACGAAGGCGTCGTGCCGGCGCAGGTAGACCCACAGCACGGCCAGCCCGACGACCGTGAACTCGGAGTTCCAGTACGTCCACGACACCGCGGTATCCAGGAAGTGGCGCTGGACGACGTACTGCTCGAACGTGAGCTCGTACAGCCGGTGGGCCACCTCGGTCTCGAAGTCGAGCACGCGATAGCCGTTCGCAAACGCCCTCTGGGGGTTCCGGTCGGCCAGCCCGCGTACCAGTTGGTAGAGAATCGCGAAGCCGAACCAGATAGCCAACTGGCGACCCAGGTCGGCCCAACCACGCGGCAGATACCGGCGGCCCGCTGCAACCACCGTAGACACGATCGACGAATTCTAGTTGCGAGCGCGGTCGCGATGGCCGTTAGGATCGAAAACCGCTGAAAAACACCGTTTTGCAGCCATCGGAGCACCCGCTGATCGCCTGCCCGGCGTGCGGGCAGGAGAACCCGCCGGTCGCGCGCTTCTGCCTCGCCTGCGGGGCTCCGATCACGGCCCAAGGGCCGCCGGGCGACGAGCGGCGCGTCGTCTCGGTCATCTTCGTCGACCTCGTGGGCTTCACCGCCCAGGCGGAGAAGCTCGACCCCGAGGAGGTGCGCGCCGTGCTCGCGCCTTACCACGACCGCGTGCGCCGCGAGATCGAGTCGTTCGGCGGCGTCGTCGAGAAGTTCATCGGCGACGCCGTGATGGGCGTCTTCGGTGCGCCGGTGGCCCACGGCGACGACGCGGAGCGGGCGGTGCGTGCTGCCCTGGTCGTGCGGGACTGTGCGGGTGAGCTGGCCGGCGGCGGCCTGCGGATCCGGATCGCCGTCAACACGGGCGAGGCGATCGTCGCGCTCGGGGCGCGGCCGGGACTCGGCGAGTCGATGGTCGCCGGCGACGTCGTCAACACGGCGTCGCGGCTCCAGGCGGCTGCGCCGCTGAACGGCATCGTCGTGGGCGCCGCGACCTACCGGGCGACGAGGGACGTGATCGAGTACGAGCCGGCCGCGGCGGTGATCGCGAAAGGGAAGGACGAGCCGGTCGAGGCGTGGGTGGCCCGGCGGGCGACGACCGAGGCGGGCCTCAGGCCGCTCGCGAGCGCCGGGATCGTCGGCCGCGCGCTCGAGCTGGCGATCATGGACTCGCTGTGGGGGCGCGCGGCGGCGGAAGGGCTGCCGCACCTGGTGTCGATCTTCGGGCCGCCCGGCGTCGGCAAGTCGACGCTGGCCGCCGAGTTCTCGCGCAGTGCCGCCTTTGCCGGCGCGCGCGTCGTCGCGGGCCGGTCGCTGCCGTACCGCGAGAGCAGCGCCTACGGCGCGTTCGCCGGGCAGCTGATGAAGCTCGGCGGCGGGTTCGAGAGCGATCCGCCGGTGGTCGTCTCGGAGAAGCTGCTGGCACGGTCGACGGCGCTGCTCGGCGGCACGGAATCCGACCCGGTCGCGGTCGCCGGCCACCTGGGCGTGATCGTCGGCGTCGACGCAGGGCCCGAGGCGGCCGATCGCGAGGCGCTCTTCTACTCGATCCGCGCGTTCGTCGAAGCGGCGGCGCGCGAGCAGCCCACCATCTTCGTCTTCGAGGACATCCACTGGGCGAACGGGCACATGCTCGACCTCGTCCATGCGCTCGTGCAGCGTGCGCGCGGCCCGCTGCTCTTCGTCACGCTCGCACGGCCGGAGCTGCTGGACGTGCGGGGCGACTGGGGCTCCGGGCTCGCCGGGTACACCTCGCTGACGCTCGGCCCGCTCGGCGAGGAGCACGCGCGCGAGCTCGTGTCGCGCCGGCTGGGTGATCCGCGCCAGGCCGAGGAGGTGGTCGCGATCGCCGAGGGCAATCCGCTCTTCATCGAGCAGCTGGCGGCGAGCATCTCGGAGGTCTCGACGGGGTCGCTGCCGACGAACGTGCGCGAGATCGTCGCCGCGCGGCTCGACGCGCTTCCGAGACCGGAGCGCACACTGCTTCTCGACGCGGCGGTGGTCGGAAGGATCTTCTGGTTCGACGTGCTGCGTGCACTCGAGGGTGAGAGCGACGATCTCGTCCAGCGGCTCGAGGAGCTCGAGCGCCGTGATCTGATCCGCCGCGAGACGGGGTCGATCATCGAGGGTCAGCAGCAGTTCTCGTTCACGCACGCGCTCATCCGCGATGTCGCGTACGACCTGCTGTCACGTGCGGATCGTGCGCGGCGGCACGCGATCGTCGCGGAGTTCTTCGGCCAGACGACCGGCGGCTCGGGCGAGGCGATCGGCGCAATGGCCCGCCACTGGCGCGCTGCCGGGGAGAACGACCGCGCGGTCGAGCAGCTGCTTCGCGCGGCCGAGATCGCCGAGCGCGGCTGGGCGAAGGACCACGCGGTGCTCTTCTACCGCGAGGCGTTCGAGCTGATCCCGGCCGACGAGACCGAGCGCCGGAACGCGGTCCGCCGTCGCCTGGCGATCGCCAGTGCGGCGTCCTTCCACCTGGACGACGTCAGACGGGCGGAAAGTCCGCCGGCGTGACGTCGCCGGCGATCTCGTCGATCGAGTCGATCTCGTGCTGGCCCAGGCGGGTCGAGTGCGCCCGCACCGCCTCGGCGCTCGGCGCGTCGTAGACGCAGAACGTCCGCACCTTCCCGTCCTCGTCGACCACCACGTGGCTGTGCTCCCAGATGATCTCCGGGAACTCGCTGTCGACGAGCTCGCGGGACCGCCTGCCGACGCCCGGCATCTCGTCGGCGGTGACGTCGAAGCTGCGGACGATCATGTATCTCGGCATCCGCGTGAGCGTACCGCGCGTACGTGCAGCGGTCTACCCGCCGATGTAGCTCATCTCGACCTTCTCGAGCGCCTCAGTCGCCGAGGAACGGCGCTCCGAGTAGCGGTCGTCGCGGACGCGCCACACTCCGGCCAGCGCCTCCGCGAGCTCGTCGTCCGAGGCGCCGCCGCGGATCAGCGCGCGCAGGTCGTGGCCGCGGACGGCGAAGAGGCACGTGAACAGCCGGCCTTCCGCCGACAGGCGGGCTCGGGTGCAGTCGCCGCAGAACGGCTGGGTCACGGAGGCGATCACGCCGATCTCGCCGCCACCGTCGCGGTAGCGGTAGCGCCGGGCCACCTCGCCGCGGTAGCCGGGCTCGACGGGCTCGAGCGGCAGCTCCGCGTCGACCGCCGCGACGATCTCGGCGGCCGGGACGACGTCGTCGAGCCGCCAGCCGTTCGTGTGCCCGACGTCCATGTACTCGATGAAGCGCAGCGTGTGCGGCGTCCCGTGGAAGTGACGCGCCAGCGGGACGATCTCGTTCTCGTTGGCGCCCCGCTTGACGACACAGTTGACCTTGACGGGCAGACCTGCAGCCGCTGCCGCGTCGATCCCCTCGAGCACGCGGTCGACGCCGGCGTCGGCGTCGTTGAGCGACCGGAAGGTGGCGTCGTCGAGCGAATCGAGGCTGACCGTGATGCGCGTGAGGCCCGCGTCGGCGAGAAGCCGGGCCTTCGCCGGAAGCAGCACGCCGTTGGTGGTCAGCGTCAGGTCGGTGCCGAGCGGGGCGAGCATTCCGACGAGACGCTCGAGGTCGCGCCGCACGAGCGGCTCGCCGCCGGTGATCCTGATCTTCTGCACACCCAGCCCGACGAAGAGGCCTGCGAGCCGCGCGATCTCCTCGAACGTGAGCAGCTCCCGCCGCTCCAGGAACGCGTAGTCGTGCCCGTAGACGTCCCGTGGCATGCAGTACACGCAGCGGAAGTTGCACCGGTCGGTGACCGAGATGCGAAGGTCCCGGAGCGGCCGGCGGAGCGTGTCGAGTGTCGGCACGCCGTCAACGGTACCCAGGCCCACAGTGTTGAATCGCGCGGGTGCCCGCGCTGCTCGTGCTCGTCGCCGTGACCGCCGTGTGGGGCGTCACGTTCGTCCAGGTGAAGGACGCCGTCGCGATCTACCCGCTGTTCGCGTTCCTGGCGCTGCGCTTCGCGATCGCCAGCGGCGCGCTGGCGATCCCCGGAGCCGGGCGGCTCACGTCGCTGGGACGTGCGGGAGCCGGGGCGGCCCTCTTCGCCGGCGCGCTGCTCGGCGCCGGCTACGCGCTCCAGACGGCGGGGCTCGAGCGGACGTCGGTCTCCTCGACCGGGTTCGTGACCGGGACCTACGTTGTGCTGACGCCGGTGCTCGCGCTCGCGCTCTTCCGCAGCCGCCTCGGGCCCGGGGCGGTGCTCGGGGTCGTGCTCGCCACGCTCGGGCTCGCGTTACTGGCCGGCGTGCACCGCGGCTCAGCGGCCGGAGTCCTGCTCGTCCTCGCCGCGGCGGCCGTCTACTCCCTGCAGATCGTGCTGATGGAGCGGTTCGCACCGGTGTACGACGCGATTGCGTTCACGCTCGTCGAGATGCTCGCCGCGTTCGTCGGCCTCTCGGTGGTCGCAGTCGCCGCCGGCCAGGTCGGGGTGCCGCACGGCGCGACCGTGTGGGGCGCGCTGCTCGTCACCGGAGTCTTCGCCAGCGCGCTCGCATTCCTCGCCCAGTCGTGGGCGCAGCGCCGAACGAGCGCGACGCGCACCGCGCTCGCGTTCTCGCTCGAGCCGGTGTGGGCGGCCTTCTTCGGGTTCACGCTGGCCGGCGACCGGCTCGGCGTGGCCGCGTACGTGGGCTGCCTGATGATCATGGCCGGCATCGTCGCCGCCGAGCCTGCCGCCGCGTCCACGCTCGCGCGCCTCGTCCGCCGCCCGCGGCCCGCGGCGTCGTGACCGCGGTCCTGCTCGCGGTCGCGTCGGCCGCGCTCTTCGGGGCGATGACCGTGGCGATCAGGGTCGGGCTGCGCACCGGCGAGTCGCACGCCGCCGCGCTGGCGACGATCCTGTCCGCCCTCGTGGTCGCCCTGGCGGCGGCCGCCGTCCGGCCGGCGTTCCACGGCCTCTGGCCGTTCCTGCTCGCCGGACTGATCGCGCCCGGCGCATCGCAGATCCTGTTCACCCGCGCCGTGCAGGAGGTGGGGGCCTCGCGGACGTCGGTGATCGCCGGCGCGGCGCCGCTCGTCGCGGTGGCGATCGCGCTCGTCTTCCTCGGTGAGCCGCTGAGCGTGCCGCTGGTCCTCGGCGCGCTCGCGATCGTCGGCGGCGGGGTGCTGCTCGCGGTCGAACGCGACCGTCCCGAGCACTTCCGGCGCGTCGGGCTCGCCTATGCGGGCATGGCGGCCGTCCTGTTCGCGACGCGCGACAACCTGGTCCGCTCGCTGCACGGCCACGCCACGCCGGAGGCGGCCGCCGCGGCGACGCTGCTCGCCGGGGCCCTGGTTGCGGGCGTGTGGACGCGGCGCGCGCCCACCGCGCGCGAGCTCGGCCGGTTCGCCCCGGCCGGTCTCTTCTTCGGGCTCTCCTACCTCTGCCTCTTCGCCGCCTACTACCACGGGCGCGTGACCGTCGTCTCGCCGCTCGTCGCGACCGAGTCGCTCTGGGGCGTTCTCTTCTCGGCCCTCGTGATCGGGAGATCGGAGCACGTCGGCCGCCGGATCGTGGCCGGGGCGGCGCTGATCGTCGCCGGCGGGGTCCTGATCGGCGCGGCCGCGACCGCCTAGCGGCGCAGCTCGGCGATCACGAAGACGATCCCGAGCACGCACAGCGCGGCGACGACCCCGGCCGTGTGCCCGAACACCCCGGCGAGGACGACGATCGGGATGCAGACGCCGAGGTTGCCCGGGTTGAGCGGGGAGGGGGCCCGTTTGGGCGGTGTCCGGGCGGCGAGGCG
>DATIXY010000083.1:0-18806 GCA_035518115.1 Gaiellaceae bacterium
CTCGCGCAGCGCGAGAACCGGCACCTCGTGTACGAACGGCTCGCGAGCGTGGCGAACATCGACGTCACGCCGGGAGAAGCGTGGCTCCTCCTGCGCGTCAACCAGGTGGACGCAACGAGCGCCGAGGAGCTCGCGGCGCGCTACAAGCTCGACGCCGACACGGTCGCACGCCAGCTCGACGACCTGCGTGCGCAGGGGCTCGTCGAAGGCTCGTTGCAGATGCGGCTGACCGAGAGCGGCCACACGGCGGTGGAGAAGATGGCCGAGGCCCGCCAGGAGGCGCTGCAGCGGTTCCTCGAGGAGTGGCAGCCCGAGCAGCACCCGGAGGTGGTGCAGCTGCTCGAGCGGTTCGCGCGTTCACTGCGCGCGATGCCGCCCGCCGGCGACCCGGTCCCGGCCTAGATGCCGTTCACGCGCCGGGTCGGCGTTCGGAGGCGGCGCGAGGCCGCCTCTCTCGCTTTTGTAGCGTTCGCGAGGTGAGCGAGGCAGCGTCGGGCCCGGCCGGAACCTGGGTCGTGTCGGGCATCCGCCGCGGCGCGGAGCTCGAGCCGCCGTCGAACGGACATCGCTCTCGCTCGAGTTCGACGACTCGGGCCGCGTGTTCGGCTCTGCCGGCTGCGACCGGACGATGGAGCTGCGCGACGCTTCGGGGTCGGCGCTGATCGCGCTCGCACGCGACGAGCCGGCCCGGCCGACCCGAGTGCGGGGGCCGCTCGGGCCCCCGCACTGAGACGCGCGACGCCGGTCTAGTCGCCCGGCGTGGTCGTCGTGGTCGTCGACGGCGGAGGAGGCGGAGGCGGGTTGTCGCCGCCCGTCGTGGTGGGCGGCGGCGGGCTGTCCTTGCTCGTCGTCGTCGTCGTCGAGGACGGCGGGTCGGACGTGGTCGTGGTCGACGGCGGGCCGTCGTTCCCCCGCTGGCGCACGACCTGGAGCACGCCCTGGTTGACCGTGACGCTGCCGTCGCTGCCGACACAGCCCTGGCCGGTGAACCGGAGGGTCTGGCCGGACGAGCCGACGGAGACGTTCACGCCCTGCCCACGCTTCAGGCCCGAATGCCACCAGGACGTCCTCGTCACCGTGACGTTGAACGACTGGGGGGCGGAGACGGTGCCGGTGAAGAGCGTGGGCCTGCAAAATGCGTTCCGGCCATGGGCGTCGCCGGCTGCGAAGGCGAAGGAAGCCCCCGCTCCGGCGATTCCGCAGACCAACAGAACGACGATCCTGAGCTTCACTCGAACTCCTTTGGACGGTGCATGGGTTTGCAGCAGGTATCGGCCATGCGCGCATCGCCCCCGCTCACCCGCGCGAGGGAAGCTCATTCACAGTTCAGCCGCGTCTAACCCGGGCCGAGGATCCCTTCCGCGCCCGCCGTCTCAGCCTCCTTGTTCGAAGATCGACTCGGGGACGAAGCAGCCGACCACCCAGTTCGGGGCGTCGACGACCTCGTGGATCCGCAGGTCGCAGGCGACGCTCGCGAGCGCGTACGCCTCCTGGCGATCGAGGCCGTGACGCTCGCCGAGCCAGGCGACGGTCGCCCGCACGGCATCGCGCGCCGCCTCGAACAGATCGGGGCCGACTCCAGTGCAGACGTGGTAGCTCGACTGCTCGTGCGCGGCCACGAGCCCAGCGGGGACGTCGTACTGGGGGGCGTCGACACGGATGTCCTTGCGGACGGTCAGGCGGACGACTGCCTCCATCGCCGTCTCGATCGCGGTGCCGCACACCTCGCCGTCGCCCTGCGCCGCGTGGGTGTCGCCGAGCGAGAAGAGCGCTCCCGGGACGCCGACCGGCAGGTACAGGGTCACACCGGGGTTCAAGTGCTTCGTGTCCATGTTCCCGCCGAAGCGCGAAGGAGGCACGATCGAGTGACTCCCGGGCTCGCTCGGGGCGACGCCGAGCGTGCCCGGGAACGGGCGGTACGGCAGGCTCACGCGTTCCGAGAACCAGATGCGCCCGAGCTCCGGATCGACGGTCGAGATCCGCAGCCACGGCTCCGTGTACTCGTCAGCCAGGAGGCCGAAGCCCGGGATGATCGCCGTCCACCCCCAAGGCTGCGGCCGGAACTCGAGCAGCTCCACCGCGAGCGTGTCGCCGGGTGCGGCGCCCTTGACGAACACGGGGCCGCTGACCGGGTTGACGCGCGAGAAGTCGAGCCGGAGCACGTCGTCGACGCCGGACGTGCTCGTGATCTGCTCGTCGGAGGCGTCGCGTACGTGCAGAAGCACGACCTCGCCCGACTCGACCTCGAGCGCCGGCTCGATCGAGTTGTCCCACGCGTACTGATACGCGTCGGGGCGAAGATCGTGAAGCGAGTTCGCCTGCATCGTGCACGAGCCGGATCCGGCTACCGGCGGGCACCCTACGGCGCACGCCGTCGCCGGGTCAAGGCTCGCGGATTGACACACCGGCCGAGGGTCCGAGATCCTGCCGGTCGGGGAAAGGAGAAGCATGCGGGTCGAGCAGAACCTGTGCCCGCCGCGCTACCTGCACCTGGAGTGGGTCGCGTCGGGCGGGATGGGCGACCTCTACCGTGCGATCGACGACACGCTGGGCCGGCCGGTGGCCGTGAAGCTGCTGGCGCGGCGGTTCGCGACGGACGAGGACGTGCGCAGGCGGTTCCACCGCGAGGCGCTCACGGCCGCACGGCTGTCCGACCTGCCGAACACGGTCACGATCTTCGACGTCGGCGAATGGCAGGGCACGCCGTTCATCGTGATGGAGTACCTGGGCGGCGGCACGCTCGAGCAGGCAATCGTGAAGCACGGTGCGCGGCCGGCGCCGCAGGTGGTCGACTGGCTGCGCGACGCGGCTGCATCGCTCGACGCCGCGCACGTTCGCGGCGTCGTGCACCGCGACGTCAAGCCTGCCAACCTCCTGCTCGACGACGACGGTCACGTCCGCGTCGTCGACTTCGGCATCGCACATGCGTCGGGTCTCGATCCAATGACGTTGACGGGGACGGTGCTCGGCAGCGCCGGCTACCTGGCGCCCGAGCAGGCGCAAGGCCGGCCGGCGACCGCCGCCAGCGACGGCTACGCGCTCGGTGTCGTCGCATTCGAGCTGCTGACCGGCGTGCGCCCGTACGCTCGCGATTCGTACGCGGCCGAAGCGAGCGCGCATGTCTACGAGGCGGTGCCGTCGGCGGCGCGTAGCAACCGGAAGCTTCCGGCCGGTGTCGACGACGTGCTGGCGCGGGCGCTTGCCAAGGACCCGGTCGAGCGGTTCCCGACCTGCGCTGCGTTCGTCTCGGCGCTCGCAGCCTCGACCGGGGCGAGCGTCGTCGCAGCGCGCCCCCCGGCCCTCGCGATTCCGCCGGCTGCGACGGTGCGCCCTACGGCGGTCATCCCCCGCCGCCGCTCGCGCCTGCCGCTCGTCCTCGCCGCACTCGTCGCGCTCGCGCTCGCAGGCCTGGCCGGTGCGCTGCTCTGGCGTGGCAGCGCGACGCACACGGTGGTGCGAACGGTCACGCGCACCGTGCGCATCGTCGCGTCCGCGCCCGGCCGAACCGTCGCGCGCGCGCCGACGCCCGCTCCCGCGCCGAGAGCGGCGCAGCCGCCGGCCGCAGCGGACCCATTCTCACAGGCCTACCAGCTGATGCTCGCGGGTGACTACCGGGCCGCGGTCGCGCTGCTGCAACGCGCGATCGCCGGGCTGGAAGGTTCCGCAGGACGCGGGCAGGGCTGGGCCTGGGGCCGCGCGTTCCAGGATCCCCAGGGCTGAACGCTCCGAAAGTCGTTCTCGAGGACGACTACAGGATCGTCCTCGGTTCGGTTTTCCTGACGGACGTCTGCGCCTAGCTTGAAGAGATGATCGATGAAGTCGGTTCGCGGCAGCGAGCGCGCTCGGCCGCTCTCTGGGCCCTCTGGATCACGGCCGCGGCCCTGCCGCTGATCGGGCTCGCTTCGCTGCTGCTGCGCAGGCAAATCGACCCGCACTTCGAGAACTACCGCGCGCACTTCGTCGTCTTCGGCGCCGTCGGTGCGCTCGCGTTCGTGCTCGGCTATGCCGCCGGCGAGGCCGCGAACCGGCGCGGCGACGCGCGCGTGCTCTTGCTCTCGCTCGCCTTCATGGCCACCGGCGGCTTCCTCGGGCTGCACGCGATCGGCACCGCGGGCGTCCTCTTCACCGCGGAGCACGGCGGTTTCATGGTTGCGATCCCGGTCGGCCTGCTCGTCGCAGCGTTGTTCGCGTTCGGATCGGCCTTCGTCGACGTTCGACCCGAGATCGGGCCGTGGCTCGTCCGCCGGCGGACGACCCTCCGCCTCTTCGTGCTCTGGACGATGGCCGGGTGGTTCGTCTGGACGGTCTTCGACCTGCCGCCGCTCGGCACGTCGGACAGCGAGGCCGCACGCGGGAGCCTCCTCACGGTGTTCGCGATCATCGGGACCGTCGTCTACGCGATCAGCGCCGGCCGCTACTGGCTCATCTTCCGCGAGAACCGCAAGCTGCTGCCGGCGGCGGTGATCGCGTGCTTTCTGCTCCTCGCCGAGGCGATGGTCGGCGTCGCGCTCACCGGCGAGCGTCAGTGGCACGCGAGCTGGTGGGAGTGGCACGGCCTGATCGTGTCGGCGTACCTGATCATCGGCTTCGCCGCGCGGCGCGAATGGCGCGACGAGCGGTTCCGTCACCTCTATCTTCCGTCGACGCGCGAACGAAGCCAGGACATCAGCGTCCTGTTCGGCGACCTGGTCGACTTCACGCGCTTCTCGGAGCGATCGACGCCCACCGAAGTCGCCGAGGTGCTGAACACCTACTGGGGCACCGCGGCGCCGCTGATCTCGCGGCGGTTCGGCGGCGAGCTCGAGAAGTTCATCGGGGACAGCATCGCGGCGACGTTCAACAGCCGCGGCGACCAGCCCGATCATGCGCTCCGCGCAGCGCGCGCGGCGCTCGCGCTCCAGCGGGAGCTGGCCGTGATCGCAGCCGAGCATCCGGACTGGCCGCAGCTGCGCGTCGGTGTCAACAGCGGCGAGGCGGTGTTGCGCGAAGTCGGCGGCGACGGCCACGTCGCGTACCCGCTCGTCGGAGACACGATCAACACCGGCTCGCGGCTCGAGAGCCTCGCCCCTGCCGGCGGCGTCCTCATCGGCGCCGAGACCTACGAGCAGCTGCCGGACGGCGCGGTCGTCGAGGCGCGGACGGGCCTGCAGATCAAGGGCAAGGCCGACGCGATCCACGCCTACGTGCTGCTCGCCCTGCCCTGAACGGCAGCTTCGCGCGGATTGCGGCAGTTTTTTCGCCGTTGCATCCCGCAAACAGCGGTCTTAAGTGAGAAGGAGCGTGCCCTCAACGACACGCTCCGAAGGGGGTGGCCTCAGTTGCCGCCGCACCGGGGGCCGCCTCCTTCTCCTCGATCGAGGGAAGACCGGGTCAGCCGGTCGCGCCGCGTGAGCGGTGGAGCAGGTTGAGCCCGGGCACGAGCTGCGGCACGCGCGCCCGGTAGCGCGGGTACTCCTCCGGGAACGTCTTCGTCATAAGCCGCTCCTCGACCGGGACCCGGGATGCCACGACGACCGTGCCGACCACCAGGAAGACGACGGACACGCCGAGCCCATTGAGCAGCACGGTGCCGATCAGCATCCCGTAGAGGCCGGTGTAGATCGGATGGCGCGTCACCGCGTACGGGCCGTCCGTTCGGAGCTGATGGTCGGCGCGGAGCACGTTCGGCGTCGCCGACCACATGCGGCCGAGCGACACGCGCGCCCACAGCGTGAACACCGTCGAGGCGACGAGGAGCACCAGCCCCGGGAGCTGGATCCACAAGGAGTGGTCGGCGACGCGGTCGAGCTCGGTGCGCGCGGCGTGGTAGAGGGCCACGGCGACGACGGCAGCCCCGAGCCGCCACAGCGCGTCGCCGCCCGCGCCGCCCTGCCGCCGACCGGGCGCCTTGCGCGCCCCGTAGAGCGCACCCGCGATCCAGACGACGAGGACGATCCCCCAGCAGATGCCGGTCGCGATCACAGGCATCCCGACATGGTGGCGACACGCATGCCGCCTCGGCTGCAAACCCATCGGGCCTTTACAGTCGAGCAACATGGCGACAGGGGCGTCCGAGGGGTCCGGCAGTTCGTTCCGGGTGTTCCTGATCACGGACGTCCGCGGCTGGACGCGCTTCACACAGACGCAGGGCGACGCGGCCGCGGCGCGTCTCGCGACGAAGTTCGCGCGGATCGCGCGCGAGTCGGTCGGCGCCCGCGGCGGCCGTGTCATCGAGCTGCGCGGCGACGAGGCGCTTGCCATCTTCGACGCGCCGGCGCAGGCCGTTCGCGCCGGCCTCGAGCTGCAGGCGACGTTCGCCGAGGAGATCCAAGCCGAGCCGGAGCTGCCCCTGAAGGCAGGCGTCGGCATCGACGGCGGCGAGGCCGTGCCGGTCGAGGACGGCTTCCGCGGCGCGGCGCTGAACATGGCGGCGCGGCTGTGCTCGTCGGCGCTCGCCGGCGAGGTGCTCGTCACCCCGACGCTGGCCGAGCTGGCGCTCGCCCAGGGCAAGGGCGATTTCGAGCTCCGCCCGCACGGGGCCACGCAGTTCAAGGGGATCGACGAGCCGGTCGAGGTGATGGAGGCGGTCGACGCGCGACCCGCTTTGGCCGCCGCCGCGCCCGACGGCCGGGCCGGCGACGCCTCCGCGGCGGGCGGCGAGCTGGTCGGCCGCGACGACGAGCTGCACTGGCTGCGCGGCACGTGGCGGACGTGCCGGCGCGGGCGCGGAAGGGTCGTGTTCGTCTCCGGTCCGGCAGGCATCGGCAAGACGCGGCTCGCCGACGACCTCGACGACTACGTCAGCCGGGGCGGCGACGTGGTGATCCGCGCGAGCGGCGGCGGCGATGCAGCCGCGCGCGCGGCGCAGGCGCTCGAGGCGGCAGCGACGGCCGAGCGCCCGACGCTCGTCGTGCTCGACGATCTCGAGCCGATCGCCGGCCAGGTCGCCGGGAGCCTGAGCGCGACCTTCGACGCGGTCGAGACGCGTCCGGTGCTCGTGCTCGTGCTCGCCGCCGACCCCGGCGCGAGCTCGGAACTGGCACGCGTGCTCGAGCGCGCCGACGCCCGCGGCGACGGCCACCGGCGGCTGCAGCCTCTGACGGCGTCAGGGGTCGCCGAGATCGCAGAGGAGTACGCGGGGCAGGAGATCGACGACGTCCCGCTGGATGCGGTCATGCGCAGCTCCGGCGGGGTGCCCGCAGCGGTGCACCGGGCCCTGCTCGACTGGGCGAGGAGCGAGGCGGGCCGGCGCCTGGCCGCCGCCGCAGCGTGGCTCGCCGAAGGACGCGCGCGACGGGCGGGCGACCTCGGCTTTGCCAACAACGTGATCAGGCTTCGCCTCGACCGCCGCTTCGACGCGCCGGGGGTCGGAGCCCGGTCGGCCGTCTGCCCGTACAAGGGGCTCGCGCCGTTCGACGAGGACGACGCCGCGACCTTCTTCGGGCGCGAGCAGCTCGTCGGCGAGCTCGCAGCACGCAGTGTCGGCTTCGGCCTGCTGGCCGTCGTCGGCGTCTCCGGCAGCGGCAAGTCCTCGGTCGTGCAGGCGGGGCTGCTCCCGTCGCTCGCGGCGGGCCTGCTGCCCGGCAGCAACCGCTGGGCGCACGTCGTCCTGCGTCCCGGTGCGCAGCCGTCCGCCTTACTCGACCTGGCCTTCGCGGCCGCGCCCGCAGGAGAGCGGCTCGTCGTGGTCGTCGACCAGTTCGAAGAGGTCTTCACGATCTGCGACGACGAGAACGCGCGCTCCGCGTTCGTGGAACGGCTCGTCGAGCTCGCCGACGCCCCGGACCGCAACGCCGTGGTCGTGACGATCCGCGACGACTTCTACGGACGCTGCGCTGCGTATCCGGAGCTCGCGGCCCTGCTCGCCGCGAATCACGTGCTCGTTCCGCCGATGACGCGGGACGAGCTCAGGCGGGCCAGCGAGCTTCCGGCGCGTCGTGCCGGCGTCCGGTTGGAGCCCGCGCTCGTCGATGCGCTCGTCGACGATGCGACCGAGCAGCCGGGCGCGCTCCCCCTCCTCTCGAGTGCGCTCGTCGAGCTTTGGAGCACGCGCGACGCGGGCTGGATCCGGGCCGCGTCGTACCAGCAGACCGGTGGGATCAGCGGCGCCGTGGCACGGCTCGCCGAGGAGTCGTTCTCGCAGCTGGACGGGCCACAGCGTGAGGCGGCGCGCTCGGTCCTGCTGCGGCTCGCGGGTGGCGAGGAGAGCGACACGATCACGCGCCGGCGTGTCCCCCTCTCCGAGCTCGACCTCGACGGGAATCCCGACGCGGCCGCCGTCGTCGCCCGGTTCACGGACGACCGGCTCCTGACGGCCGGAGACTCGACGGTGGAGGTCGCGCACGAGGCCCTGCTCCGCGAATGGCCGCGCTTGCGCGACTGGCTCGACGAAGACGCCGAGGGGCGGCGGTTGCGCATCCAGATCACCCAGGCCGCAGCCCAGTGGGAGGGCGCCGGCCGCGACCCGGCGGAGCTCTTCCGCGGCCCACGGCTCTCGGCGGCTCTCGACTGGACTGCGACGCACGGCCGCGAGCTGAACAACCTCGAGCGCGAGTTCGTCGCAGCCTCCCATGCTGCGAGCGAGCAGGAGGCGCGGAAGCAGCGCCGGATCAACCGGCGCTTGCGCGGCCTGCTCGCGGCCGCGGTGGTGCTCCTCGTCGCTGCGGCGGTCGCCGGTTCGGTCGCGCTCGTGCAACGGAGCCACGCGCGTCACTCTGCGACGACGGCGGAGGCGCAGCGGCTCGGCGCGCAGGCACTGACGGTCACGCCGCCCGACCAGTCGTTCCTCTATGCACGCGAGAGCTACAACCTCGAGCCGTCGCCGGCCACGCGCGGCTACCTGTTCGCTGCAGAGGAGCGATCGCCGGCGGCCCTCGCAGTCGTCCAGCCGGTCACCGGCCGGGTCCGCGGCATGCTGCCGAGCCCGGCTCGCAGCCGGCAGCTCGTCGTCAGCAACCAGGGCGGCGGCGCGATCGTCGACTCGCGGACATTGAAGACCGAGCGATCGTTCTCGTTCGCACCGGGAGTGGTGGCATGGGCCGGGAACGACGCCGTCATGTACGTGGACGCGAAGACGCACGAGCTCGGCTTCCTCGACATCACCACCGGGCGCTTCAGCGCCGACAAGCGCCTCCCGGCAAGTGCGTACTCGGTCTCGAACGACGGGCGGCTCCTCTACACGCTGCCCCTCTCCGGCGCGTCGATCGGCGTCGTCGACCTGCGGACGATGAAGCAGCTGCAGCTCATCCGGCCGAGCCACGGATTCGTCTTCGACGACGTCGAGCCGGAGCAGGGCCGGATTGTCGTCGCGGTCGAGTCCTCCCTGGCCGACGAGGCCGCGCCGGTGCGCTACCTGATCTGGCTGCGAGGCCTCAGTGGAGCGCCCTCTCGCACCGTTCTCGGCGGGCCGGGGCTTCCGCCGTTCCTGCCCTACGCCGTTGGCGGCCGTAGGTTCGTCGTGCCGCTCGCCCGCGGCTACAAGGTCGTCGACCTCGATTCCGGCCGTCACTCGATCATCGGTCTCGACCTCGGTGGAACCAGCACGCTCGCCCTCTCGCCCGACGGCGCCACGCTCGTTCTCGCCACGCTCGCGCATTCCGGCGTCGCGGTGGTGCGCGTGTCCGACGGCACGGTCGAGAACACGTTCATCGGACATCAGAGCCAGGTGCACGGCGTCGCGTTCAACACTGCCGGGGACGTCGTCTTCAGCGGCGGAGCCGACGGGAGGCTGATCGCGTGGGACCTTCGCGGCGCACACAGCCTGTCGACCACACGCCCACTTCCGGGACCGGCGCCGCAGCCGAACACCGACCTTCCGGCGGGCCGCCTGTTCTCGGGCTCCGCTCGGGGGCGCCTCGTTGCAGCCGTCATGGGGGACGGGACGGTGAAGCTGCTGGCAGGAACGGCACCCTCGATGCCGGTCGTCCGCTCGATCCCAATCGCTCCACCGGGCAAGCCGGGCCAGCCGACATCGGTCGCGCTCGATCGCGCCGGCGACCGGCTCGCCGTCGGGACCGACGACGGAAAGGCGATCGTCTTCGACGCGGCCACCGGGAAGCGGCTCAGAACGGTGGCGCTCCCGGCTCACGCCGGGCGCCCTCCGTCGATCGTCTCGGTCGCGTTCTCCGGCACCGGTCTGCTCGCCGCGGCGACCGACGACGGCCGCATCGCCCGGTTCCTGCCGGGCGGTCGCGCGCTCCCGCTGCTCGAACCGACCGGCGCAGCGGAGGGCCAGGTCGGGCTCGGGGCGATCGTCTTCTCTCCGGACGGCACGCGGCTGGCAGTCGTCTACGACGTCGGCCCGGCCGGGCTGATCGACGTCTACGACGCCACGTCGGGGCAGCGCCTGTACACGGTGAAGACGGGCGACAACGTCTACACGGCGACGTTCGCCCCCGACGGGAAGACGCTGATCAGCGGCGACGGGGACGGGATCGCCCGCATCTGGGATGCGGCGACCGGGAAGGAGGCAGGCGCGCCGATCCTGGTCAACCAGGGGCAGGTGAACAGCCTGTCCGTCGATCCGACCGGCAAGACGCTCGTCGCGGGCGGGACCGACGGTGCGACATGGCTGTTCGATCTCGCCACGCGCGCCCAGATCGGAACGCCGCTCGGTGCCGATCCGAGCACGACCACGGCCGCGCTCTTCGCCGGGCCGGCCGACGCAACACCGGTCACGCTCGCGTTCCCGATCGCGGGCGGCTCTCCGACACTCACCCGGTGGAACCTTCGCGCGGGGTACCTGGCAGCCCGCGCCTGCACGGTCGCGCGGAGGAACCTCACCCGTCTCGAGTGGGAGCAGATCCTCCCGAACCTGCGCTACACGAAGGTGTGCCAGGCGTACCCGCTCACGCAGTGACCGAGGCGGAACGGCACGACGACGAGCTTCGTGCTCGCCTGGCGTCATCCGGTTACGACTCACCGGGGTTCGCCGAGCACTACGACCGGTTCCGCCCCGCTCCTCCACCCGCGCTGCTCGACCTGCTGCCGCCGCTCGTCGGCGTCGAACGCCCGGAACTGGTGGTCGATCTCGGCTGCGGCACGGGTCTCTCGACACGGGTCTGGGCGGGGCGCGCAGAGCGCGTAGTCGGGGTGGAGCCAAACGCCGCGATGGTCGCGTACGCGATGGAGATCACCGATGCTCCCAACGTCGAGTACGTCGGCGCGTCGGCATACGAGACGGGGTTGACCGACGGCTGCGCGGACATCGTCACGGCGTCGCAGTCGCTGCACTGGATGCGGCCCGAGCTCGTCTTCCCGGAGATCGGCCGCATCCTGCGCCGCGGCGGCGTGCTGTGCGCGTACGAGTACTTCGCGCTCGCGACATCGAACTGGGAGTGCGACGAGGCGTACCTGGACGTTCGGAGGCGCACGACTGCCCTTCGCGCAGAACGCGGACTGACGGCGGCGTCGCTGTGGCCGATCAGCGTTCAGCGGCTGGACGACAGCGGCGTGTTCGCACACACACGCGAGCTCGCAGTCCACAGCGTCGAGCCCGGCGACGGCGCCCGCCTCGTCGGCGTCGCGCTGAGCGAGGGCCGTCTTCGAACGCTGCTCGCCGACGGTGCGACCGAGGACGAAGTCGGACTGACGCGGCTTCGTGTCGCGGCGCGCTTGCTGCCGGCGCCGGTGCCGTGGTGGATCGGCTACCGCGTCTGGATCGGAGCCCGATGAGGGCCGAGCCGGCTAGGAATCGACGCCGTGCTCGAGCTGGCGCGCGTACTCGGCCTCGTCGAAGTGGCCGAGCGACGCCGCGATCAGGCCGTCCTCGCCGATCGTCCACTCCTCGAAGCCGCTGATGCGGACCCTCCGCCCGGTCCCGCCGGGGCCCGTGTTCGTCCCGACGAGCGTCCAGTGGTACTGCGTGCTCCCACCGTCGAGGCGGAGATCGTCCATCAGCACCTGCATGTCGGGGAATGCGACCATGAACGACCGGGCCGAGCTGGTGATCGCGTCTCTCCCGACCGCAGCGGTACCGTCGTTGATCGTCAGCGACCCCTCCGGGGAGTAGTGCGCAGCGACGCGCTCCGGCTGCTGACTGCACCATGCCTCGGTATAGCGCGACGCGAAGTCGCGCAGCTGGTCGGGATCGGCTGCCATTCGCTCGCCCGGGGACTCTATGGGAGGCTGACCCGGACCGCGGTCACCGACCGCTGGCCGCAGACCTGTCCACCGGCGGTGGCTTTGCCCCCGCGGAGCGAGCGGGCGGCGGCGAGGACCATTTTGCCGTCCGGGGCGAGCAGCTCGACACGCGCTGCCATGCCGCCCGCGCCCGCCACGCTCAGGGTCACGTCGTTGCGCGTCAAGGCCGGCGTCAGCGCAGCGAGGCTCGTGAGGTGCGACGCAGTCGTCGCAGTCGAGCTCGCGCTCGGCGCTCGCGCCTCCGCAGACTGGCCGCCGACGCCGGCCAGAGTGACGACAGCGGCAGCGATCGCATTCCGCACCTGCACCGATCGAACCTCCCCGCCTAAGTCGATCGAGGCTATTGCCGGGCGTGCGACCTGTCCAGGTGGCTGCCCTCTCTCTTTCGATACCGACCAGCCTCCCGGCGGGGCCGCGGATCAGGTCGTCTGGGCGGTGATTTGAAGGAGTGGCTTGCCGAGCGCTACGAGGTCGACCGTCACGCCGAGACCGTCTCCGAGCGGCGCGCTCCCTCGGCCGGCCTGCGACCGCGGCTCGTGCCCGGCTATGTGCTCGTTCGTCCAGTCGTTCATGAAGGAGACCGTGAACAGGGACTCGGGTCGTGTGCTCGCCGCCAGATGCGCGACCGCCGCGGTCACCAGGTCTCCTCCCCACGTATCCTCGATCGTCAAGCTCAGTCCGAGCGACTGCGCCAGATCGCGCATGACTCTCGCGGGAGTGAGGCCGCCGACTTTCGAGATCTTCAGGTTGAACGCCTCCATTGCGCTCGCGGCGTACGCACGCAACAGCGTCTGCACATCCTGAATGGACTCGTCGAGAACCATCGGAAGGGTCGTCCGTTCACGGACGATCAGGCACTCCTCGAGCGTCGGGCACGGCTGCTCGAGAAACAGATTCGGCAACCCGTCGAGCGCGCGCGCGGCGACGACTGCGTCCTGGAGCCGCCAACCACCATTCGCATCTGCGACGACGACGTCGCCTTTCTCCAACTCGCTGACGACGGCGATCGTCCGCTCGGCGTCGTCGACCGGGTCGGCGCCGAGCTTGAGCTGAAAGCTGTGGATTCCCTCGGCGCGCCGGGCACGCACATATGCCGTCATCTCGTCGACCGAGCCGAGCGGGACGGCGAAGTACAGGGGGAACGACTCGCCGATCCGCCCCCCGAGCAACTCGCAAACGGACAGCCCGACGCTCTTGCCGAGCGCATCCCAGCAGGCGATGTCCAGAGCGCTCTTCGCGTATCCGTGACCTTTGAGGGCGCGATCGAGCGCCTGCTGCACGCCGGAGTGATTCGAGACAGCCGTTCCGATCAGTGCCGGAGCCAGCTCTGCGAGGGCCGCGCGCGCCCCTCCCGCATGAGCATCAAGGTAGGCCGGCCCGAGGGGGCAGACCTCGCCGAAGCCGTCGATGCCTTCCTTCGTGATCACGCGCGCGACGGTCGATTGCAGTCGGTCGACGACGCGGCCGCCGGACATGACGTATCGACCGTGGACGTACGTCAGCTCATAGACGTAGATCTCGACCGACGCGATGGTCATGCGCTCGTGGTCGCTCATCGCGGCTCGCGACTACATCAGGAGTCGTGCGCGGAGGTTCTCTTCGCTCTGCGGCTGCGCGTCGACCAGGAGGCGACGGTCGGTGTGCGCCGCTCCGCCCGGCGCGCCGGCATCGCGCGCGTTCACCTCGACGAGGTTGTCGCTCGGGTCGCGCACGTAGAGCTGCATGACGCCGTCCGGCAGCTCCCAGAGGTAGTGGCCATTCGCCGCCGGGTCGAGCGCGTCGAGTGCACGAGCTCGCTCGTACACGGGCGCGAGGTCGTCAACGGTGACGCCGAAGTGACCAGGACCGCCTCCGCCTCTCGAGTCCTCCAGGAGATGGATCTGCACGCCGCCGACGCGGAGCCAGCGCACCGGCGCCCCGAAGTTGGGCGAGGCCAGCCGTTCGGCTCCGAGCAGATCCGCGTAGAAGCGCTCCGACTCGCCGAGGTCGCGCGTGGGAATCGTCACGTGGTTGATTCCGGTCGCCGCCACGTCGAGACTCTAATCGCCCTGGCTCAGCGCTGGAACCGGTTGCGGTGACGCGCCAAACCGCGACAATCGACCCCGAGGTGGAGCGCGTCGGAACGCTGCTGTCCGTCAACGTCGGGATGCCGAAGGACGTGCAGTGGCAGGGGAAGACGGTCTTCACCGGCGTCTTCAAGGCTGCCGTCAGCGGCCCTCGCCGGGCGGGCAAGCTCAACCTCGAAGGTGACGGGCAGGGCGACCTCGCCGGTCACGGCGGCGAGCAGCGTGCTGTCTTCGTCTACCAGCTCGACTCGTACCGCTACTGGGAGCACGAGCTCGGGCGAGACGACTTCGTCCATGGGCAGTTCGGCGAGAACTTCACGATCGACGGACTGAGCGACGACGCGGTCTGCATCGGCGACCGCTACCGCATCGGGGGCGCGCTCTTCGAGGTCACGCAGCCGCGCGTCACCTGCTACCGCGTCGGGATCCGCATGAACGACCCGCGCATCCCCGCGCTTCTGGTCTCACACCACCGCCCCGGTTTCTACTTCCGCGTCCTCGAAGAGGGCGACGTGGAAGCAGGAGACGAGATCCTGAAGGTCGCGTCCGGGCCGGAGCAGATGACGGTCGCCGAGATCGACGCGCTCCTCTATCTCCCCGGGCATCCGCGCCAGCAGCTGCTGCGCGCACTCCGCATTCCGGCGTTGAGCGCCGGCTGGCAGGGGTCGTTTCGCGCTCTGCTCGATGCGCAGCCGGGCAGCGGCAACGCGGGCCTGGCCGATGCCAGTCCCCCGCCGGCGTGGCCCGGCTTTCGGCGGCTCGCGGTGACCGCGATCGCGCGCGAGAGCGACTCCGTGATCTCCATCCAGCTCGAAGAGCCGGACGGCGCGCCCCTTCCGGCGGCGGAGCCCGGCCAGTACCTGACGGTGCGCATCCAGCCGGGCGGCCACGAGCGCTCGCTGCTCCGCAACTACTCGCTCTGCGGGCTTCCGAGAGCCGGCTCTTACCGGATCGGGGTGAAGCGCGAGCACGACGGCGCTGCGAGCGGCTTCCTGCACGACCGGCTCGCCGTCGGCGATCAGCTCGAGATCGCCGCACCGCGGGGAACCTTCATCCTCGACCGCGTCCAGTCGCCCGTCCTGCTGATCAGCGCAGGCATCGGCGCCACGCCCGTCCTCGCGATGCTCCATGCACTGGCGGACGAGCGCTCCGACAGGCAGGTCTGGTGGCTCTACGGGGCCCGCAACGGTCACGAGCATCCCTTCGCCGCGGAAGCACGCGCGCTCACCGCGTCACTGTCGAACGT
Source organism: Gaiellaceae bacterium (assembly GCA_035518115.1). Taxonomy (GTDB): domain Bacteria; phylum Actinomycetota; class Thermoleophilia; order Gaiellales; family Gaiellaceae; genus PALSA-600. The sequence goes on from DATIXY010000083.1 coordinate 15,433, forward strand.
GCACAGCCACATCTGCTACAGCCGGCCCGATCCGGCCGACCGCGAAGGCCGCGACTTCGACGACGGCGGGCACCTGACGCCGGAGCTCCTCGCGCGGCTCGAGCTGCCGATCGATGCCGAGGCCTACCTGTGCGGACCTCTGCCGTTCATGGAGGAGATCAGTGCGGGACTCGTCGCGGTCGGCCTCGACGCCGCCCACATTCACACCGAGCCGTTCGGGCCAGCTCCGAGCCTGACGCCCGGTATCGCATCGTCGCCGACGCGGGCACCGCATCCACCGGCGGGTCGGCCGGGAGGCGGGCCGACGATCGAGTTTGCCCGCAGCAACCTCGCCGCGGCCTGGAGCGACGACTTCGCCAGCCTCCTCGAGTTCGCCGAGGCCTGCGACGTTCCCGTTCGCTGGTCGTGCCGCACCGGCGTCTGTCACACGTGCGAGACCGCGCTCGTCGCCGGAGCGGTCGAGTACCGTCCCGACCCGGTCGAACCGCCGGCCGAGGGCAGCGCGCTCATCTGTTGCTCGCAGCCGACCGCGAACGTGGTGCTCGATCTCTGAGCCGCTAGGGTCGGCGGGTGGACGTTCCCGAGCCCGTGCGGCGCCTGGCGCTCTACCCGTTCCACGAGCTGCCTGAGTCTCCCGACGGCAAGAGAGTCGAGCTCGAAGGCGCCTTCATCGGTATCAACCACTGGCCGACCGCGCAGATCGTGGGGATACGCGGGGACGGCCCTGCCGACGTCGGGGCGACGGTCGAAGCGGCGCGCGCGGTTGCGCGGGAGCACGACAAGACGATCGTGGCGTGGTGGGTGCCGCCCGATCAAGACCATGTCGCACCGGGGCTCGAACAGGCGGGGCTCGTGAACGAGGACACCCCTGGGTTCGAGGCGGTCGAGAACGCCCTGGCCGTCCTCGAGCCCGTGTTCGGGGACCGCGCCGACGGCGTCGACGTGCGGATGGTCGAGACATGGGAGGACTACCTGGCCGGTTCGCGCGTCGTCGAGACCGCATTCGAGATGCCGCACTTGACCGACGACGACCTCCGCTCGCGCTTCGACGACTACCTGCATCCCGAGAACCCCGGCCGCGCCTTCGTCGCGCTCGTCGATGGGCGCGTGGTCGGCACGTCGTTCGCCGCGTTCGGTGATGCCGGCGTGAACCTCTTCGGCGGAGCAGTGCTTCCCGACGCCCGCGGCCGCGGCGTCTATCGCGCGCTCGTCCAGGCACGCTGGGAGGCGGCGGCCGCTCGTGGAACGCCGGCCCTCACGGTGCAGGCCGGCCGCATGTCACGGCCGATCTGCGAGCGGCTCGGGTTCGGGTTCCTCGCACCCATCCGCGTCTTCGTCGACCAGCTCTGACAAGCCGATCAGGTAACGGCCGGCCGACGGCGCGAATCCGGGGTCTTCGGCCTGGCCCGCTCGCCTTCCGTCCGCGAACGCCGGAGCGAGCGAAGGTCGTCCACGAGCACCCGTGACGAGAGAGCCCGTCCGAGGATCGTCCGACCGTCGCGCATCAGCACACTCGCAAGCGTGAGCGCGAAGGCGACCACCATCAGACGCTGGAAGATCAACCCGCTGTTGTTTCCGTAGGGATCGTGCGGTCCGAGTCGGACGGGCGTGCCGTCGGTCGTCAGGTTCGCATCGTCAGGACGAGAGCAGCCGCGACAGCGCTGCACCGTCGGGGCTGCCGAGGCCGGTACATGCGTCCCACCCGGGGCCCGCGGTGTACGCGGGAGCGTCGCCGAGACCGTTGTTCCCGCTCGTGACATCGCGGAGCGTGCCTTCGCTACCTGTATAGAGGAGGTCGTTCAGGAACCCGATCGGGGTCCCACGCTGCTGGTTCAGGAGCGCGACGAGAGCAGCCCACAACGGTGCGACGGCGCTCGTGCCCCCGAACGTCGATTGTTGCCCGTCGACCAGGACGGTGTAGCCGGTCTGCGGATCGGCGTTGCCGGAGACGTCGGGGACGCCGCGGCCGACCCGCCCGCCCGGATTCGCCGATCGCGGCACGCCTGCCGAGGACTGCCAGTCCGGCAGCCCGAACGTGTCGCTTACGCCGCCTCCGGTCGCACCGCCGCTCGTGCCGTCGTTCCACACCGTCTCGGCGCCCGTCGTCTCGAGGCGCGTGCCGCCGCAGCCGAGCACGTGCGGGCTCGATGAGGGGAAGTCCGCGTGCGCTCGCCCGTCGTCGACGCCGTCGCCCGAGCCGTTGTCGCCGGAAGCGGCGCAGACCGTCACGCCGAGAGAGGCCGCGTCGGCGAACGCCTGGTCGAGCGCGCTCTGCGCCTGGCCCGTCCACGTGCTCTCAGGTCCGCCCCAGCTGATCGAGATGACCGAAGGAGCGTTGGCCCGATCGTGAACGGCGGTCGTGACCGCGTCGATGAAGCCCTGGTCCGTGTTCGGCGCGAAGTAGACGGCGATGCGCGCTCCCGGCGCGATCGCACCGACGACCTCGATATCGAGCAGCACCTCGCCGTCTGCACTACCCGGGTCGCCCACCGGGCTGTTCGTCGCACCGTCCACGGACACGGCAACCGGCGCCGGCACGGGCAGGCCGAGGCCGCCGAAGTAGCCGTCGAGGTCGGACTGCCGGTAGCCGCCGCCGAGCTCGATGATGCCGACGCACTGCCCGGCGCCGGTCGCGTCCGCCGGGAGGTCGTACGCGCGCGCAACTTCGACCGGCGTGTACGAGCTCGTCACGGCCCGCGGGTCGGCGATGCGAAACTGCGGGCGCAGCTGCGGCCGGTCGTCGAGCCCGAACACCCCCTCGACCACGTCGCCGAGCCCGGCCGGCACGAAGACGGGCCCGGTCCGGCCCCGAAAGCTCCCGTGCTCGGGATGCTCGTACCGGTGGAGCTCGACGCCGAACGCGCTCGACACGTCGGCGACGCTTCCGGTGAGCCTGACGGTGCGCCGGTCGAGGCTCGACTCGGCGACGGTGAGGCCGTGGTCGTGCGCGAACCGCTCGACCGACGCGAGATCCTCGGCGTTCGCGCCTCGCGTGACGGCGAACGTCGCGCGGTCGAGCCGGGCTGGCGCCGCCTCCACGGGTCGGCGGCGGACGAGCACCGTGACCGTCACGGGCTCGCGCGGGTCGGCCGGCCCGACCCGGCGGGTGTCAGGGGGCAGCCGGCGGTCGCTGCCCCGGACCGGGACGCGCGATTCCACACTCATGGCATGCCCCGGGCGGGCATCGTCCAATCCAGCCGTTCAGCCCGCGAGCTGCCCCGCGGCCGCCGCCACGGGCCCGACCGCCGGTTCGCTCTGCGGTTCGTGCTCCTCTCTGGCGGACGAGATCACTACCGATCCGACGAGCGCGAGGCACAGCGCGCCGACGGCGACCACGGCGTGCCAGGGCGGGTCCTTGTCGAGCCGCTCCTGAA
>DATIXY010000084.1:0-73271 GCA_035518115.1 Gaiellaceae bacterium
CGTCGATGTTCTTCGACCAGGGGCTGACGGCACCGAGCGAGGGCGGCTACTGCTTCGGACCGGTGGTGATCAAGCCGACGAGCCGCGGGCGCGTGATGCTGCGCGCGCCGCTGCCTGACTCGAAGCCGCGCGTCCTCTGCAACTTCCTCACGACGGAGGAGGACCGGCGCTGCCTGATCGAGGGCGTGCGCATCGCGCTCGAGATCGCCTCGCAGCCCGCATTGAAGGCGGTCGAGCGCGAGCCGTTCAGCGTCCCGGCCTCCACCTCCGACGAAGACATCCTGGCCTGGGCACAGACGGCCGGCCAGTCCGTCTACCACCCGACGTCGACCTGTGCGATGGGCGAGGTCGTCGACTCGCAGCTCCGCGTGCTCGGAGTCGAGGCGCTGCGGGTCGCGGACGCATCCGTGATGCCCACGATCACGCGGGCCAACACGAACGCAGCAACGATCATGATCGGCGAGAAGGCCGCCGACCTGATCCGATCACGCACCCCGACCGAGGCGGCGACGATGAAAGGAGCATCATGAGTGCGACGGCCGAGACGCAGGTCGAGAGCCTGCTCGACGAGAGCGCATGGAGCGGGAAGATCTTCAGCGACGGCTGGGTCGACGCGCCCGAGACGATCGAGACGTTCGAGCCCGCCACCGGCGAGCTGCTCGGCACGGCCGGGGGCGGCGACGCCGAGACGGTCGCCCGCGCGACGGCGTCGGCAAAGGCCGCGCAGCGCGACTGGGCGGCGACGCCGTTCGTCGATCGCGTCGCGGTGATCAAGCGGGCCGCGGAGCTGATGGAGCGCCACCGTGACGAGCTCACCGGCTGGCTGATCCGCGAGTCCGGCTCGATCGGCGGGAAGTCGGCGGTCGAGATCACTGCGTCGATCGGCCAGCTCGACATGGCCGCGGCGCTCGTCTCGCATCCCCTCGGGGTCATGTTGCCGTCGCTGACGCCGGGACGCACGAGCATGGCGCGGCGCGCGCCGGTCGGCGTCGTCGGCGTGATCACACCCTGGAACTTCCCCTACGTGCTCGCCATGCGCTCGATCGGCCCCGCGCTCGCGCTCGGGAACGCCGTCGTGCTCAAGCCGGACGCCAATACCCCGGTGACCGGCGGCGTCGTGATCGCGCGGCTGTTCGAGGAGGCCGGGCTGCCGGAGGGCGTGCTGCACGTCCTGCCCGGGGCGGGCGAGGTCGGCCAGGCGCTCGTCTCCGACCCGAACGTCCGCATGATCTCGTTCACCGGCTCGACCGAAACCGGGCGCCTGGTCGGCGAGACCGCCGGCCGGATGCTCAAACGCGTCGTGCTCGAGCTCGGCGGGAACAGCCCGCTGGTCGTGCTCGACGACGCAGACATCGAGGCGGCGTCCTCCGCCGGCGCGTGGGGCTCGTTCCTGCACCAGGGCCAGATCTGCATCGCCGTGAGCCGCCACCTCGTTCACGAGAGCCTCGTCGAGGAGTACACGGCGGCTCTCGTCGAGCGGGCGCAGCGGCTGCCGGTCGGCAACCCGGCGACCGACGAGGTCGCGCTCGGCCCGATCATCAACGAGAAGCAGATCACACGCGTGCAGCGGATCGTCGACGACAGCGTCTCGCAGGGAGCCGAGCTGCTCGCCGGCGGCACGCACGAGGGGCCGTTCTTCAAGCCGACCGTTCTCGGCGGCGTCACGACGAGCATGCCCGCGTACGCCGAGGAGATCTTCGGGCCCGTTGCCCCGGTGATCGCCTTCCGTGACGACGAGCACGCGGTCGAGCTCGCGAACGGCACCGAGTACGGGCTCGCGGCGGCCGTGCATTCGGCGTCGCCGGAGCGGGCCCGGGCGGTCGCCGACCGGCTCCGGGCCGGGATGGTGCACATCAACGACCAGACCGTGAACGAGGAGCCGCCCGCCCCGTTCGGCGGGTTCGGCGTCTCGTCGAACGGCGGGCACTTCGGCGGCGTCGCCAACCTCGAGCTGTGGACCGAGTGGCAGTGGGTGACGTCGCGCGACAAGGCGACGCCGTTCCCCTTCTAGTCGAGTGGGGGAAACCATGTTTCCCCCACTTGCCCGCTTCTTCTTCGCGCGACGACGCGACGCGGATCGTTGAGTTGGCCTCCCGCCGGGCAAAGCCCGGCTCGGGCCGGTCGAGGAGCGCGAAGCCCGGCGCGTTCAACTCGACCCGCGCGCGTTACCTCGATGTCGTCGGTGAGCACGAGCACGTGGTCGAGGCGCGCGAGTGGCATCAGGCCGGCTCCCGTGTCCGTGCGTAGTCGACGAACGGCTCGATCGCGCCGGGATCGACGAGCGCATCCGTGCTGGCGACGTCCTCCGCGCGGGTTCCCGTGAGGATGCGCTTGACAGGGAGCTCGAGCTTCTTGCCGGTGAGCGTGCGCGGGATCGCCGGGACCGCGACCACCGCGTCGGGCGCGTGGCGAGGCGACAGCCCGTTCCTGAGTGCTCCCGCGATGCGGCCGCTCAGCTCGTCGTCGAGCTCCTTCCCGGGCCGCAGGACGACGAAGAGCAGCAGCTCGTCGTCCTGTTCGAGATGCACGACGAGGCTGTCCGTCACCTCGTCGATCTCCTCGACCACCGAGTAGAACTCGCTCGTGCCGAGACGGACGCCGCCGCGGTTGAGCGTCGCGTCGGACCGGCCGGTGATCACCGAGCTTCCGCGCTCGGTGAACGCGATCCAGTCACCGTGCCGCCAGACGCCTGGAAAGTCCTCGAAGTAGGCCGCGCGGTACCGCAACCCGTCCGGGTCGTTCCAGAAGCCGACGGGCATCGACGGCATCGGCCGGCGGATCACCAGCTCGCCGAGCTCCCCCACCACCGGCGTCCCGTCGGGCCCGAATGCCTGGACGTCGACGGCGAGGCAGCGGCCCGACATCTCCCCGGCGTACACGGGCAGCAGCGGGTAGCCCTGGACGATGCCGGTGCAGATGTCGGTGCCCCCGCTGCCGAGATTCAGGAGGACGTCCGCGTCGAACTGCTCATAGAGCCACGCGAAGCCCTCGAGCGCCAGCGGCGAGCCCGCGACGCCGAGCGTCCGGATCGACGACAGGTCGAGGCGGCCGGGCTCGACGCCCTCCTTGCGGGACGCCATCACGAAGCTGGGGCTGAGGCCGAGCATCGTCGGCCGCAGCTGCTCGGCGAGCCGCCACTGCGCGCCGAGGTCGGGATGCACCGGGTTGCCGTCGATCAGCACGATCGACGCGCGCACGAGCAGCGTCGAGACGAGGGCGTTCCACATCATCCAGGCCGTCGTGGTGAACCACTGGAGCCGGTCGCCCGGCCGGATGTCCCACGACAGCGCGTGGTTCTTCAGGTGCTCCAGCAGGATGCCGCCGTGGGCGTGGACGATCGCCTTCGGCAGGCCGGTCGTCCCGGACGAGAACAGCACGTACAGCGGATGCGCGAACGGAACGGGCTCGAAGGCGAGCGGCGCTTCCTCGGCGAGCAGGTTGCCCCACTGCACGGTGCCCGGCAGGGCGTCCTCGTCGCCGCCGCCGTACGGCACGTGGACGACCGCGCGCAGCGACGGCAGCTGACTGCGAATCGTCTCGACCTCCGTCCGGCGGTCGACCTGCTTGTCGCCGAAGCGATACCCCGCGACGGCGAGCAGCACGGTCGGCTCGAGCTGGCCGAGCCGGTGGATGACGCTGCGCACGCCGAACTCCGGCGGGCACGTCGCCCAGACGGCGCCGATGCTCGCCGCCGCGAGGAACGCGACGACCGTCTCGGGGATGTTCGGCAGGTACGCGACGACCCGGTCTCCCGGCTGCACGCCCAGCCGCAGCAGGCCGGCCCGCGCCCGCGCCACCTGGCCGCGCAGCTCTCCGAACGTCAGATCGATCCGCGCGCGCGTCTGCGAGACGGCGACGATCGCGAGCTCGCCGGCGTCCTCCTCGCGGCCGAGCATGTGCTCGGCATAGTTGAGAAGCGCGCCTTCGAACCACACGGCGCCCGGAAGGTCGTGGGACGAGAGCACGCGCTCGTAGCGCCGGTGCGCGTTGATCTCGAAGAAGTCCCAGAGCGACGCCCAGAACGCCTCCAACTCGTCGACCGACCACTGCCAGAGCTCGTCGTACCCGGCGAAGTCGAGCGCCCGGTCGTCGCGAAGCCAGCGCAGGTAGCGCGCGAGCTCCGAGTGCTCGCGCGCGTCCGCGGTCGGAGTCCAGAGGACCTCTCCCTGCTGGAGCGCCCGCGTGCTCGCCACGTCAGGGGACGAGCACGGCCCGGCCGGTGACGTCCCCGGCCCGCAGCGCGTCGAGGACGTCGTTCACCGACGCGAGAGCATGCGACTCGGCGCGGAGCGTCACGTCACCGCGCGCGTGCAGCTGGAGCAGCTCCCAGAGGTCGACCCAGCTCCCGACGAGGTTCCCGGCGATCGTGTGCTCGGCGCCGATCAGCCCGACCGACGGGACGGTGAGCATCCCCCCGTAGCCGACCACCGAGTAGAAGCCGTGCCGCGCGAGCATCTCCATGCTCGATGCGTGCGTCGTGTCGCTGCCGACGAAGTCGACGACCACGTCGACGCCCCGCCCGTCCGTCGCCTCGCGCACGGCGCCGGCGACGTCGTCCTGCTCGCCGAGCACCTCGTGTGCCCCGAGCTCGCGGGCGAGCCGGCGCCGGCGCTCATCGGTGTCGACCGCGATCACGTCCGATGCGCCGAGCACGCGCAACAGCTGCAGCGCGATGTGCCCGACGCCGCCGACACCGATCACCGCCACGCTCGACCCGGGGCCGAGGCGCGGCACGAGCCTCTTCACTGCGTGGTAGGCGGTGATGCCGGCATCCGCATGGGGAGCGACGGCGGCCGGCTCGATCCCGGCCGGGAGCGGGACGAGCGATCGCTCGTCGACGAGCACGTAGTCGGCAAAGCCGCCGTCACGCGTGAGCCCGGTGAACTGATGACGCTCGCAGTGCATGTCCAGCCCGCGCCGGCACGAGACGCAGAGACCGCAGCTGTAGGGCGGATAGAGCAGCACCGGGTCGCCGACGCGTGCGGTCGTGACATCGTCGCCCGTCGCGTGCACCCAGCCGGCGTTCTCGTGGCCGAGCACGACCGGCAGCCTGACCCCGACCGTCTCCATCAACCCGTCGATCGCGTGGAGGTCGGTCGCGCACACACCGGCGCCCCCGACTCGCACCACCACGTCGCGGCGGCGAACCGGCTCCGGATCGGGCCGCTCGACGAGCTCGAGGCGCGCGTGGTAGTCGGAGAGGAGCGCGGCCTTCACGCGGCGAGGTACCCGTGCTCGTCGGCGTCGAGGTGCTCGGCGAGGCGCGTCGCGAGGGCCATGATCGTCAGCGACGGGTTCACCGACAGCGTGCGCGGCACGACGGAGCCGTCGCCGACGTAGAGCCGCTTCACCTCGTGTGACTCACAGTGCCGGTCGACGACGGAGCGCTCGGGGTCGTCGCCCATCCGGCAGGTGCCCTGCACGTGCGTGGAGGCGAGGCCGCTCCAAGCGATCTGGCGCGCACCGGCCGCAAGCAGCACCTTCCGGCTGAAGTCGAACGCCCGCTCGATGCGCTCGAGCTCGACGGGCTGGAAGTCGATGTCGAACCGCTCGCCGCCATTCTCCTCGACGACCACGGACGCGTTGTTCTCGTCGTTGACCATCGCGAGGACGCCCACCCAGCGCCGGAAGCCTCGCAGCGCCTCGACGAGGCGATCGCCCCAGAGCGGGCCGTCCTCGTCGGTGAGCGTCGTCGCGAACGAGATCGGATCCTGGATCGTGGTCGCCTCGATCGCGAAGCCGCCGTCCTCGTCGTGCTGGAAGTCCATGCAGTGCGCGCTGATCGGGTACACCATGTGGGTGTCCTGCGGCTCGTCGAACAGACCGTAGACGAGCCTGACGGGATGCAGGCCGAGGTTGCGGCCGATCCACGACCCGTCGAGCCCCGACTTGCGGAGCAGCTGCGGCGTGTTCAGGGTCCCCGCGGCGACGACCACCGTGCGGGCGCGCACCGTCTGCCGGCCGCCCGCGGCGTCGGTGTACTCGACGCCGCTCGCCCGTGGGCCGTCGCCGGAGTCCTCGACCACGACCCGCTCCACCGTCGCGTTCGCGCGCAGGTCGAGCAGCCCGCGGGCCCATGCCTCGTGGATGTAGGTGTTCTGCGTCGACTTGCCGGCGTTCGTCGGGCAGCCCTGCAGGCACGAGCCGCAGCGCATGCAGTTGACGTCCGTGTACGAGTGCACCGGCTCGAGCTCGACGCCCATCGCGCGAAAGCCCGGGAGCACCGTGTGCACGCTCTTGCCCCAGTCGCGCCGCTCCCGCACGCCCAGCACCTGCTCGACCCGGTCGTAGAAGGGCGCCAGATCGCCGGCCGTGAACGGCGCGCCCCGCTCGTTGGTGAGCCCGGTGAGGCCGTGCCACTTCGCAACGTCCCGCTCGTGCGCGCGCAGGGCGACCTTCGTGTTGATCGTCGTCGTGCCGCCGACACAGCGGCCCGCGAGGAAGGCGAACATCTCGCCGTTCGGGAGGGGGACGAGCCGGAGCGGCCACCACATGTCGTGGTTCGCCTTCGCCTCCCACCGCGTGAAGTCCGCGGCGGTGAGATGCGGGCCCGTCTCGAGCAGCACCACGTCGCGGCCGCGCTGCGCGAGCTCGCCGGCGACGACTCCCCCGCCCGCGCCCGAGCCGACGACGACGACGTCGTGCGTGCCGTCGTCCGTCATGCGATCCCCATGAACGACCAGTCCTTGGCGAGCCGCGTCGCAAGCGGCGAGTTGAAGTCGATCTCCGACCACGCTCCCGGCCCCTCGGCGCCGGAAGCGACGAAGTCGCTGTAGAACGCCTCGACCGCCAGCGCGCGGACGAAGCCGAACGCCGGGGTCGCAGCGTGCTCGGCCAGCGACGTCGCGTCGGTCGCGCCTGCTAGCTCGTCGATCGAGGCGATCGCGAAGCCCTGCACCCCGGGCGGCAGCGCGGCGAGGTGCGCGTCGATGTACGTCGCGGGTCCGACGCGCTCCGAGCCCGGCACGAGCAGCTCGCAGAGGCGCGCCAGCGCCAGCGCGCGATCGTCGTCGAGCACCCGAAGCGTCGTCAGAGCACGCCCTCCGTCGGCGGAAGTGCACCGGCCTGCTCGCGTAACAGGTAGGCCGAATGCAGGCGCTCGGGATGCTCCTTGAGCTCGGCGGCAGTCCCCTGATACACGATACGGCCGCCTTCGATCACGTAGGCGTTCTCCGCCAACCCCAGCGCGACGTGCACGAACTGCTCGATCAGGAGGACGCCGATGCCGTCGGCCGCCGCGCGCTCGAGGGCGGGGATCAGGCGCTTGACCACGACCGGCGCGAGCCCGAGCGACAGCTCGTCGACGAGGATGAACCTGGGCCGAGACACGAGCGCCTGGGCGAGAACGACCATCTGCTGCTCGCCGCCCGACAACGTGCGTGCGATCGCGCCCCAGCGGGCCTTGAGCTGCGGGAAGATCTCGAGCGCGAGATCGATGCCGCCCTTCGCGTCCTCGCGGCTCAGCGAGTAGGTCGCGACGCGCAGGTTGTCGTGCACCGTCAGATCCGGCAGCAGCCGCCGGCCTTCCGGCACGATCGCGACGCCCGCCTTGCGAATGTGCTCCGGCCGCATACGCGTCAGGTTGAGGTCGCCGATCGTGACGGTCCCGCCGCTCGGGCGGAGGACACCGCCGACCGCGAGCACCATCGTCGACTTGCCCGCGCCGTTCGGGCCGAGCAGCGTCGTCACCGCACCGGGGGCGATCTCGAGCGAGACCTCGCGGACGACGGGCTTCCCGCCGCGGGCGACCGAGAGGCTCTCGATCCGGAGCGGCGCGCCGTTGGCGCTCACGGGGCGGCCCCCACACCCGAGCCCGACTCCGAGTCGTCGATCGGCGTCTCGGTGCCGAGGTACGCGCGCATGACGTGCTCATCCCGGAGCACCTCGGCCGTCGGCCCGGACGCGACGAGCTTCCCGAAGTCGACGACGGCGGTCGTCTCGCAGCACGCGGAGACGAGGCTCATGTCGTGGTCGACGAGGATGACGAGCGCGCCGACCTCGCCCGGGATCTTCTGGATCACCTGTGCCAGATGCGCGGTCTCCTCGTCGGGCAGGCCGGCGGCAGGCTCGTCGAGCAGGACGATGCGCGGCTTTCCGACGACGGCGCGCGCGACCTCCACCAGCCGGCGCTCGCGCGCGCCCAGCCCGCCGACCTTGGCGTGCGGCGCGGTCTCGAGCCCGACGAACTCGATCGCCTTCAGGACGTCGTCCTTGCGCGTCGCGCGCTTCGCCCCCGAGTGCTCGTGGATCAGCGCCACGTTGTCGTAGACGCTGAGCTTCTCGATCGCCATCTCGGTCTGGAACGTGCGCCGGAGCCCCCAGCGGGCGCGCTTGTAGTCCGAGACCTTGAGCAGGTTCTGCCCGAACGCGGTGATCGTTCCCGCCGCGGGCTTCACGAAGCCGCTGAGCACGTTGAAGAACGTGGTCTTGCCCGCGCCGTTCGGGCCGATCAGCCCACAGGTGCCGTCGGGGAAGACGACGCTCATGTCGTCGATCGGCGTGACACCGGCGAAGCGGACGGTCAGGCCCTGCACCTCGATCACGTCGGCTCCTCCGTCGTCTCCTTCGCCGACTCGGGCGGCTCCTTCTTCGGCGGGCTCAGCCGGCGCACCCCCCGCCAGACGAGGCGCCCGAGGTTGGCCATGTCCTTCGGGAACTGTTCGGTGAGCCCGCCCGGCGCCGTCAGCAGCACCTGGAGCAGGCCGGCGCCGAAGAGGATGAGGAGGAAGTTCGGGTTGAACCCCCACTGCGCCTGGAAGATGAACGGCAGCAGTTGGTTGAAGAGGCCGGCGACGACGGCGCCCCAGAGGCTGAAGATGCCGCCGATCAGAGCCGTCGCGGCGAGCGTCAGCGAATCCTGCGTCTGGAAGGTGATCGCGCGGGGCTCGCCGATCTGCGCCGCGAGCAGGCACCCCGCGACCCCGGTCATGAACGACGAGAGGCCGAACGCCCACAGCTTGTACTTCACGGTGTTCACGCCGGCCGCAAGCGCAGCCGGCTCGCTCTCGCGAATCGAGGCCCAGGCGCGGCCGGGCTTGCCGGCGACATGGACGAGCGCGATCAGGAACATGATCGCGGCCACGATCACGACGTAGCGGTAGTAGGCGACATCCGAGGTCGCCATCGCGGGGCGCCGGACCGCATTCAGCCCGATCAGGCTGGAGTTGCTCGTGTAGCCGAGGAAGCCGTGGCCGCCGTTCGGAAACTGCGTCGCTCCGAGCACGACGGTCGTCGCGCCGGCGAACATCAGCGTGATCAGCGCGAGGTACAGGCCCGAGAGGCGCAGCGCGGGAAGGCCGATGATCACGCCGATCAGGCAGACGATGCCGCCGACGACCAGCAGCAGGAGGGGGAACGGGATCGCCGTTGCGTACGCCAGCCTCGTCCCGATCCAGCAGCCGATCGAGAGCAGCGCGATCTGGCCGAGCGAGATCATCCCGACCCGGCCGTACAGGACACCGAAGCCCAGCGCGGCGAGCGAGTAGATGGCGACGCTCGTGAACGTCGTGATCCAGTCCGCGCCGACGAGCTTCGGAACGGCGGCGACGACGATCACGAGGAGAACCGCGATCACGAGGCCGCGGATCACGACCGCGCGTTCGAGATGAAGGCTGCTGCTCACTGCGCGCGGGAGATCGTCACGACCCGGCGCCGCGAAAGGATGAGCAGCGCGGCGATTGCAAGGACGAACGGGGCTGCCGACCGGTACTGCGTGATCGAGGCATACGGCGCGAGCACCGCCTGCGCGAGCCCGACCAGGAGGCCGCCGAAGAGGGTCACCCACAGCGACCGAAGGCGTCCGATCAGGGCCGCAGCGAGCGACGAGATCACGAGGAAGGTGAGCGCCGAGTAGTCGAGCGAGGTGAGCAGGTCGGGCAGGATCAGCCCGGCTGCGCCGCAGACGAGCCCGGATCCGAACCACGCGGCGGCCTCGACCCGGCGGGCGGGAACGCCCAGCGTGGCGGTGATCTCGCGGTCGTTCGCGAGGGCGCGCATCGCCGTGCCGAGCTTGGTCACGCGCAGGAAAATCGTGATGAAGGCCGTGAGGGCGAACGCGAGGCTCAGTGCGATGATCTGCGTGAGGTTCACCGGCGTCCCCAACACCTGGTACTGGTGGGACGTCGTCGGGAGCGGCAGGAAGCGCGCGAACGCACCGCCGATCGGCGCGCGCCACGCCATGATCCCGAGCAGGATCAGCGCGAGCCCGAGCGTGCCCATCATCTTCACGAGCGGGTCGCGCCGTGCGAAGGCGGGGCCGAAAACCATGCCGTAGGCAAGGTTGACGACCCCGCCGAACACGACGCAGACCGTGTAGGCCAGCCAGTGCGGCCAGCCCGTGTGGGTGACGATCCAGTAGGCGATCAACGCCCCGCCGGCACCGATCGCGCCGAACGCGAGGTTCAGCACGCCGGTCGCGCGGTACAGCACCACCAGGCCCACGCCGGAGAGCGCGTACACGCCTCCGAACGCCAGCCCGACGACGATGAACGGCTTCAGGAACTGCCATTCGACGCCGAAGATGCTGAACGCGAGGACGCCGCTCAACTGCTTCCCCGCCGGTTGTCGATCGCCTTGGTCGTCACGTCCGTCTGTCTCCTAGTTGAGCTTGTACTTCTTCTCCCAGGCCCGGGTCTGGGTCAGCTGCTTGTCGACCGGGTAGATCTGGGTGCACCCGGTCCGGACGACGACCTGACCCGCCTTGTAGTCGACCGTGATGTCCGTGTTGTTCGGGATGTGGTAGGGCAGCGCGTTCCCGACGTACCACGGCTTGCAGAGCATGTCGGTCTTGATGTCCTTGAGACCGCGGACGGCAAGGTTGTACGACTTCGCGGTGACCGCGCCCTTGATGTTCATCAGCGCGATGGTCGCGAACTTCGCGTCCATGTACCCCATCTGCGCGAACGCCTGCGGGGCGATGCTCGGTGCGTACTTCTTCAGGATCTGGAACATCAGCGCCGAGTCGGGCCCGACGCTCGGGTCGACGTTGCTGAACTCCTGGTTGATCCACAGGTTCCCGTCGAACTGCGGGAACTGCTGCGCCATCAGCGTGTTCGCGATCGGGGTCGACGAGCCCCACTTCACCTTGGACTCGATGCCCAGGCTGACCGCCGCCTTCATGAAGGCGGGTGCCGTGTCCGGGGTGAAGTCGAGGATGATCCCGCCTCCGTTCCCGGCGAACTGGTACATCGAGAGGAGCTGCGAGGTCGCGTCGGTCACGGGCAGGTGCGTCGGGAAGATCTTGACCGCGATCCCCTTCTGCTGGCCGTAGTCCGCCACGCCGCTGTCGGCGTACGCCGAGATGGTGTCGGGCGAGGCGATGGCGATCTTCTTCACACCCGCCGCCGCCAGCGCCTGCGCCGCGCCGATGTTGCTGTAGCGCGGGCCCATGTTCGTCTCGACGAACGACGGGGTGCTGTAGCACTCCGCCTGCACGCCGGCGCCGATCACGATGTAGCCCTTGCTCTTGTAGTACTTCCAGTTCGTGCCGCACTCGGCGAAGCTCGTGTTGCCCACGATGCCGACGGCCTTGTCGCTCTGGATCATCTTCCGCGCGAGCGCCGCCTCCTGAGCCGGGTTGAGCTGCTCGTTGTACAGCGTGTACTTCACCGGCCGGCCGTTGATCCCGCCGTTGTCGTTGACGCACGCAAAGTACGCCGCGGCCGTCTTGCCGACGGTCGTGAAGTCGACGCCCGGGATCAGCATGTCGAGGCCGTCGATCTTGATCGGGGCACCCGTCGCCTTCTTCCCGTTGCCGAGACCGCACTTCGCCACACCTGCCGACCCCGTGCCGACCTTGGCGGTCGAGCTGGCCGCACCGGTGGCGAGCACCGCCGCGGCGATCAACGCCACGGGGAATGCGATCACCACTACTGCTTTCCGAACCGTCATCCGATCCGTCCTTTCTCGTGCTGGTGGGGGACTCCAGGGGGGTTGATCCAGGTGGTGCGGACGGCGTGGTGGAGGCCGGCTACGCATGGGTCGTCACGGCCCGAAGGCCTCCGTCGGCGCGACGACGACGTCGAGCAGCAGAGGCTCGGCACGCCGCGCAAGGGTCGGAACGATCTCGTCCAGCGCCCCGGTCAGCTCACCGAACGTCGTGATCCGCCGGGCGGGACAGCCGAAGCCGCGGGCAACCGTCGCCAGCTCGACTTCGGCGAAGGAGGGCCACGGCGGGGCTCCGCCGTGGTTCTCCGCGAGTCGGTCCATGATCGCGTAGCCGCCATTGGAGAGTACGACGAAAAGGACGCCGACCCGATAGTGGGCCGCGCTCCAGAGCCCCTGGATGCCGTAGACCGTCGAGCCGTCCCCGATCACCGCCACGACCGGCCGCTCGGGGAGCGCCAGGCGCATCCCGGTGGCGCCGGAGACGGCGAACCCGAGGCCGCCCATGGCGGCACTGAGGTAGCCGAACGGCTGACTCGCGGGCATCCGCTCCTGCAGCTCGGGCCGGTCGACCGGCGCCTCCTCGAGGACGACCGCGTCGGCCGGCAGCCGCTCGGCGAGCGCGGCCAGCACGTGGCTCGCCCGCAGCGGTTCCCCATCGGCAGGCGGTTCAGGCGCGTCGGGGGGCCGAAACGGCGACGGCGGTGAGGCGGCTCGCGCGGCGACGCGGGTCGCGAGAGCCGAGCACACCGACGCCGGCGATGCAAGCACCGCCAGCTCGGCCGGGCTGCGATACGCCTCTTCCGGGTCCTCGGTGACGAGCGCGATCCGCGTGCCCGGCATCGTCAGCCGCCCCGGAGCGTAGAAGGACTGCCGGAACGCCGGGCAGCCGACGACCAGCAGCGCGTCGTAGGGGGCGAGCCGCTCGCGCAGGCCCGGCCGGCCGGCCGGCAGGAGCCCTGCGAACAGCGCGTGGTCGTGCGGGAACCCGGCCCGGGCGCCGAACGCCTCCTGGTACACGGGCGCCGACAGGCGCTCGGCGAGCGCGACGAGAGCGGCGCGCGCCGCGGCATCGTCGGAGCCGGCGCCGACGACGAGCGCCGGCGAACGGGCGCCGTCGAGGAACGCGGCCAGCGAGTCGACGACCTCGGGCGCGACCGCGACCGCGCGGACGATGTCGCCCTGCGCCGCCGCGGGCTCGCGCTCGTCGTCCGGCGCCGCCTCCCAGTCGTTCATCGGGACGATCACGAGCGCCGGGCCGCGTTCCGTCGCCGCAGCGTGGAACGCGCGCTCGACAGCGGCGGGCACGTCCTGCGCCCTGACCGGCTGCTCGACCCGGACGGGATAATCGCCCGCGAGCCCGGCGAGGCGGCCCGTGAGGAACGGCTCGTAGGCGATGTGCCGACGGTCCTGCTGGCCGACGAGGATGACGACCGGTGCGCGGTTGACCCGCGCAGTCGCGATCGCCGAGACGCCGTTGCCGAGCCCGGCGGTCGTGTGCAGCAGCGCCAGCGACGGCGCGCCGCGGCCGAGCGCGTACCCGGTGGCGAGGCCGACGACGGAGCCCTCGTGCAGCGCGAGCACGAAGTCGAAGTCGCCGGGCAGGTCGGTCAGGAACGGAACCTCGGTCGAGCCGGGGTTCGCGAACAGCCTCGTCAGCCCGCGCCGGCGGAAGACGTCGAAGGTTGCGTCGCGGACGGTGCGGCCCTGCGCCGGCGGCGAGGGCGCGTTCTCGGGCACGGATGTCGCCTGGGTGCTCAATGCGCGAAGAAAACCGTCGCGTTGTCGCCCTGCATGTGGATGTCGAAGTGCAGGCCTTCGCCCTCGCGCTGCGCGACGAGCGTGGCGCGCTGCGCGGGATCCAGTCCGGCGAGGACCTCGTCGCCGGCGGAGGCGTCGAGGTAGATCCGCGTCCACTGGTGGCGGAGCAGCCCGCGCGCGAAGACGTACACCTCGAGGTGGCGGGCGCCGGCAGGGACGCGGAGCGCGAACCGGCCGTCGGCATCCGTGCCCGAGCGGCCCCACCGGCCGCCGGCGGGGTCCAGGGCCTCGACGAGGCCGTCCGGGATCGGGTCGCCCCGCCCGTCGTAGAGCGTGCCCTCGAGCGGGATCCCGTCGGCCGCGAGCTCGTTCTGCACGCCGCGGTCGCGGACCAGGCCGATCGTGTAGAAGGGGCCGACCGTCTGCGAGGGCGTCTTCACGCGTCCTCCTCGATCGGCGTCGTGTCGCTGCCGCCCCGGCCGAGCACGATGTCCCACTCGAAGCCGAGCGCCCAGTCGGGCACGGTCTCGGACAGATCGAAGCGCGAGACGAGCAGCGCACGCGACTTCGGGTCGCGGACCGAGTTGAAGATCGGGTCGTACGGGAACAGCGGGTCGCCCGGGAAGTACATCTGCGTCACCAGCCGCTGCGTGAACAGCCGCCCGAACAGCGAGAAGTGGATGTGCGCGGGCCGCCACGCGTTCTCGTGGTTGCCCCACGGGTAGGCGCCGGGCTTGATCGTGACGAACTCGTAGCGGCCGTCGTCGTCGGTCAGGCAGCGGCCGGCGCCCGAGAAGTTCGGATCGAGCGGCGCCGGGTGCTGGTCGACGTCGTGGCGGTAGCGGCCGCACGCATTCGCCTGCCAGATCTCGACCAGCGTCCCGCGCAGCGGCCGGCCGGCCGTGTCGCGCACCCGACCGTGCACGATGATCCGCTCGCCGATCGGCTCGCCGTCGTGCTGCCGCGTCAGATCGGCGTCCGACGCCTGCACGGCGTCCTCGCCGAACACGGGGCCGGCGAGCGAGTGCAGCTCTTCGGGGAGCGTGACGAGCGGCCGGTCGGGCGCCCGCCAGCGCGTCGAGCGGTAGCCGGGGTAGTCGACCTGCACCTCCGGCCCGAAGCTCGGGTCGTCGGGGAGGACGATGTCGCTCGGCCTGTCGGTCGCCGTCATGCGCTCACCCCCGCGAGCACGTGCTCGCTCATCCATTCGAGAAAGACGTCGCGGTCGCGGCTGATCGCGTCCCACGCGACGTAGAAGTCGTTGTCCCGCTCGTAGTAGCCGTGCGCGTACGAGGGCCGCGCGCCGCCGGGGACGCACGCGACGGCATCGATCACCCACGCGGGAAGGACGACCGCGCCGGGCTGCGGCTCGAGCTCGTCGACGATCTCCTCGACCGTCACGATCGAGCGCGCCGAGGCGAGCACCACTTCCTTCTGCACGCCGGTGATCCCCCAGAGCTGCACGTTCCCGTGCCGGTCGGCCTGCTGGGCGTGGACGATCCCGACGTCGGGGCGGTGCGCCGGCACGGCGGCCAGCTGCTCGCCCGTGAACGGGCACGTGATCGAGGCGACGCGAGTGTGCGCCGGCAGGTCGGTCCCCTGATAGCCGCGGAGGACCCCGAACGGAAGGTTGGCGGCGCCCGCGGCATAGGCAGCGGCCATGCCGGCGTGCGAGTGCTCCTCGAGCTCGAGCGGCTGCGGCCAGCCGTGCTCGACGGCGTCGCGCAGCCGATGCAGCGACCCGACACCGGGGTTGCCGCCCCACGAGAAGACGAGCTTCCTCGCACAGCCCATCCCGATCAGCTGGTCGTAGACGACGTCGGGCGTCATCCGCACGAGCGTCAGGTCACGGCGCCCCTGGCGAATCAACTCCTGGCCTGCCGCATTCGGGATGAGGTGTGTGAAGCCCTCGAGCGCGACCACGTCTCCGTCGCGCACGAGCTCGGCGACGGCTTCACTCAGCGCGACAATCGCCAGTTTCCGGACACCCTCCTCACTGGGTCTGGACCGCTCGGCAGCCTGATGGCTGCGACGCTAGGCGATTCGCGGTTCTGCTGTCAAGAATGGCGTTCCGAATATCGGAACACTAGAGACCGAGCAGACGGACCGCGTTCTCCTTCACAATCAGCGGCCGGACCTCGTCGCGGAACGGCGCCTCGGCGAAGTCGGCCAGCCAGCGGTCGGGCGTGATCAGCGGGAAGTCGGAGCCGAAGAGGACCTTCTCGCGCAGCTGGGTGTTCGCGTACTGCACGAGCTGGGGCGGGAAGTACTTCGGCGACCACCCCGAGAGGTCGATCCAGACGTTCGCCTTGTGCAGGCAGACCGAGATCGCCTCGTCCTGCCACGGGAACGACGGATGGGCGAGCACGATCTGAAGCTCGGGCAGGTCGGCGGCGACGTCGTCGAGGCAGAGCGGGTTCGAGTACTTGAGGCGCAGACCACCGCCCCCGGGGAGGCCGGTGCCGATCCCGCTGTGGCCCGAGTGGAAGAGCGCGGGCAGGCCGGCCGCGGCGATCACCTCGTACAGCGGATACGCCGCGGCGTCGTTCGGGAAGAACTGCTGCAGGTTCGGGTGGAACTTGAACCCGCGGACGCCGTGCTCGTCGATCAGCCGCTGCGCGCGCTCGGCGGCGTCGTGCCGCGCCGGGTCGACGCTCGCGAACGGGATCAGCACGTCGGCGTTCTCGCGCGCCCCGGCCGCGATCTCCTCGTTCGGGATCGGTGCGCGCCCGCTCTCCAGCTCCCAGTCGACCGTGAAGACGACGGCCGCGAGCCCGCGCTCCCGGTAGTAGGCGGCGACGTCGTCGATCGTCGGCAGCGCGTCGCCGGTGAACGCGTTCCCGAAGTAGCGGGCCGCCGCCTCGCGCAGCTCGGGCGGCATCGGGTCGTGCCCCGACCGCGACCGCTCCGTGTGCACGTGCACGTCGATCGCGGTGATGCGCGAGACGTCGATCACGCGCTCGCGATTCGACTATGCGGGACGGCTGACCGGTGATTCGACACGTGACAGGCCCGTGGGGTTATATACGCGAAGCGCCACGAACGCGATTGACGCGCCCCTTTTCGAAAGGAGACTGAGGTGACGAGCGTCGAGTCCGAGGTTCGCGAGTACCAGCAGTTCATCGGCGGCGAGTGGACGGCCGCGGACGGCGGCGGAACCTTCGAGGACCGCGACCCGTTCACGGGCGACGTCGTCGCGCACGTCCCGGCCGGAACGCGCAGCGACGCGGAGCGCGCGATCGCGAGCGCGGCGGCGGCGTTCCCCGCGTGGTCCCAGAGCATCCCCGCCGAGCGGCAGCGCATCTTCCTGAAGGCGGCGGACCTCCTCGAGTCGCGGCTCGAGGAGGTCGTCGGCCTGCTCGCGCGCGAGACCGGGGCGACTTTCGGATTCGGGATGTTCCAGATGGGCTTCGTCCCCGGCCTTTTGCGCCAGACGGCGGCGGCCGCCTACGCGCCGATGGGGCAGATCATCCCGTCCGACCATCCCGGCACGCTCGCGATGGGCATTCGCAAGCCGGTCGGCGTCGTCGCGGCGATCGCTCCGTGGAATGCAGCGCTCATCCTCTCCGCGCGCTCGATCGCGGCGCCGCTCGCCCTCGGCAACACGGTCGTGCTGAAGCCGTCCGAGCTCTCGCCCGTGGTCGGAGGCCTGATCTGGGGCGAGATCTTCGCCGAGGCCGGCCTGCCGGCGGGTGTCCTCAACATCGTCACGCACGCTCCCGGCGAAGCGGCGCCGATCGGCGACGAGCTCGTCGAGAACCCGGCGGTGCGGAGGATCAACTTCACCGGATCGACGGCGACGGGACGACGGCTCGCAGAGGCGGCCGGGCGCAACCTGAAGCGCGTGGTGCTCGAGCTCGGCGGCTACAACCCGCTGCTCGTCCTCGCCGACGCCGACCTCGACTACGCCGTCAACGCTGCGGCGTTCGGCGCCTTCCTGCATCAGGGGCAGATCTGCATGTCGGCGCGGCGGATCATCGTCGAGCGGCCGATCGCAGACGAGTTCACCTCGCGGCTCGCCGAGAAGGCGAAGACGCTCAAGGCGGGCGACCCCAGGGAGCACGACACGATCATCGGCCCGCTCATCAACGAGGCGGCCCTCAGCCTCGTCAGCGAGCGCGTCGACGACGCCGTGGCCAAGGGCGCGAAGGTCCTCGCCGGCGGCGAGGCCGCCGGGCCGTGCTACCGCGCGACGGTGATCACCGACGTCCCCGAGAGCTCGGACTTCGCGAAGTTCGAGACGTTCGGGCCGGTCGTCGCGGTCGACGTCGTCGACTCGGCCGAGGAGGCGATCGCACGGGCGAACGCGACCGAGTACGGGCTCAGCTCGGGGATCCTCACCTCGGACACCGACCGTGGCTTCGCGCTGGCGCAGCTGCTCGAGTCGGGGATCGTCCACGTCAACGACCAGCCGGTCGGCGACGAGCCGCAGATGCCGTTCGGCGGGGTCAAGGACTCCGGCTGGGGCCGCTTCGGCGGCCAGGCCGTGATCGACGAGTTCACCGAGCTGCGCTGGATCACCGTGCAGGGAGGGAGCGGGCACCCCTTCCCGTTCTGAGCAGCACCGTCAGCCGTCGAGCCTGACGACCGCCTTCATCACCTCGGCGGGGTGGTGCATGGCGTAGTCGATCGCGCGCGGTGCCTCGTCGAGCGCGAACTGGTGCGTGACGAGGCCCGCGGCGACGGCGCGGCGGCGGGCGACCAGGTCGACCGCGGCGCCGAAGTCCGCGGCGCGGCAGCAGCTGACGCCGAGGACGTCGATCTCCTTGAGCGGGAGGTCGCCGACACGAATGGGCGCGCGCTCGCTCGACAGGCTCACCACGACGACGCGCCCCGCCTGCGCGACCGCCTCGACGCCGGCCTGGACGAGCCCGGCGACGCCGGTCGCCTCGAAGACCACCTCGGGCCCGTCGCCGCCGGCCCACTCGCGCGCGACGTCGCGGACGCTCTCGCTCTCGAGGATCCGGTGCACGTCCGCGCCGGTGAGCGCCGCACGCTCGATGCGGCTCGGGACGGTGTCGAGGACGAGCACGGACGCTCCGCGGTCGGTGGCGGCCAGTGCGAGTGCCTGGCCGATCGGCCCGGCGCCGAGAACGACGACGTGCTCGCCCGCCGCGACGCTCCCACGCTCGATCGAGCGCATTGCGATCGAGACGGGCTCGATCAGCGCTGCCAGCTCCGGCTCCTGGTCGCCGACCGGGAAGACCTGTCCGGCCGGGACGACGAGCCGCTCCTGCAGCGCGCCGTCCGTGTGCACGCCGATCAGGGAGATCGCCACGCATGCGTTCGGCCGCCCGATTCGGCAGGCGTAGCAGCGGCCGCAGGCCGAGACCGGCCACAGCGCCACGCGTTGGCCGGCGGCGAGGTCGGCCGGGCAGTCGGGCCCGACCTCGAGGATCGTGCCGGCGGCCTCGTGCCCCTGGACGCGCGGATACAGCACCGACGGGTCCTCGATCGTCCCGATGTCGCCGAGGAAGTAGTGGAAGTCCGAGCCGCAGAGGCCCACCGCCTCCGGCGCGACGAGCACCTGCCCCGCGCCGGGCGCGCCGGGGTCGTCGACCGGGACGACCTCCATGACGCCGCGGCTCCGCGTCACTGCTGCGCGCATCGTCGTCACGCCGCGATCGAATCAGCTCACCCGAAGCGGCGCAAGATCGTACGATTGCCGTCCTATGCGCGAGCCCGTCTTCACCGAGACGATGCAGATCTCGATCGTCGTCCGCGACCTCGAGCAGACGATGCGGACGTACGTCGAGGAGTACGGCATCGGCCCGTGGGAGATCTACGAGTTCAACCCGGACACCGTGTCGGAGATGGTGACGGCCGACGCGCCCGGCAGCTACCGGTTCCGCATCGCCGTCACGATGGTGGGGAGCGTGCAGTGGGAGCTCGTGCAGCCGCTCGAGGACGAGGGCGTCTTCGCCGAGTTCCTGGCGACCAAGGGCGAGGGGGTGCATCACGTCGCCGTCGGCGGGCGCGGCTATGCCGAGACGCTCGAGGCGCTGCGCGCCAGGGGCCACGGCGTCGTCCAGGGCGGCCACTACAACGGCGTCACGTTCGCGTACGTCGCCACCGAGCCCGACCTCGGCGTGATCACCGAGATCTTCGACTGGCCGGACGGCCTGTCGCAGCGGCCTGACGCGGTCTACCCGCCGAATTAGTCGCCGAGCGGGATCGGCTCGGCGTCCGACGCCGGCTGGCCGATGATCCGCGGCCCGCGCGACCACGACGCGACCGCCGCGACGAGGCAGGCACAGGCGGCGAACAGGAACGCCTCGTGCAGGCCGTCCCGGAACGGCTGCGTGATCAGCTGCGGGAAGAAGCCGCGGCTGGTCAGCGTGGCCGCATTCGCGTGCGAGAGGTGATGCAGGACGCCGGCGGGGACGAGCCGCGCGACGGGGCTGTAGCCGAGGAACGTCGCGAAGAGCACCGACACCGGCGGAAGAGCGGCGACGCGGTGCGCGGTCGCCGCCGGGACGCCGTGCGCGGTGAGGCCCGCGGCGAGCGTGTGCGGCAGCGTGCCGGAGAGCCCGACGATCATCAGCGTGAAGAAGATCCCGATCGACAGCACCTGGGCGGAGTTCTGGAACGTCTGGTTCATGCCGCCTCCGGCGCCGCGGTGCTGCGCCGGCAGGCTGTTCATCACGGCCGCGCGGTTCGGCGACGCGAATGCGCCCATCGACAGCCCCATCAGGAGCAGGATCGCCGCGAAGGCCCCGTACGAGAAGTCGATCGGCAGCATCGCGAGCAGCAGGAAGGCGATCGCCGACGCGACCATCCCCCCCGTCGCGAGGAACCGCGAGCCGTGGCGGTCCGAGAGGTACCCGGAGACCGGCCCGGCGATCAGGAACCCGACGGTCA
Organism: Gaiellaceae bacterium; assembly: GCA_035518115.1. Lineage (GTDB taxonomy): Bacteria > Actinomycetota > Thermoleophilia > Gaiellales > Gaiellaceae > PALSA-600. The sequence goes on from DATIXY010000084.1 coordinate 20,506, forward strand.
GCGGCAGGATGTAGATGCCTGCCCAGAACGGAGTGCGCTCGAAGCTGTAGCCGTGCTGCGGCAGCCAGATCCCCTGCAGCCAGATGATGAGCATGAACATCAGGCCGCCGCGGGCGATCGCCGAGAGGAAGCTCGAGAAGACCCCGAACGTGTAGGCGCGGATCCTGAAGAGCGGGAGCTTGAACATCGGGTGCGAGACGCGCCGCTCGACGAGCACGAAGGCGAAGAGAAGCAGCACGCCGAGGCTCAGGCACATGTCGACGAACGGATTCGTCCAGCCCATCGGGTGGCCGCCGTACGGCCGGATCCCGTAGGTGATCCCGATCATCACGAGGACGAGACCGAGCGCGAAGGTCGCGTTGCCGAGCCAGTCGATCGGTGCGCGCTCGGGCAGGCTCGTCTCGCGCAGCTTCAGATACGACCAGATCGTCCCGAACGCACCGAAGGGGACGGAGACCAGGAAGATCAGCCGCCAGTCGATCGGCGCCAGCACCCCGCCGAGCACGAGGCCGATGAACTGGCCGCTGATGCCGACGACGTTGGTGATCCCGAGCGCGAGCCCGCGCTGGTTCTGCGGGAAGGCGTCGGTGAGGATCGCCGCGGACTGCCCGATCAGGAACGCTGCGCCGACGCCCTGCACGACCCTGAACGCGATCAACCAGTCGGCGCCGGCTCGCCCGTGCATCCAGTCGATCGCGAGCAACAGCGACGAGACCGTGTAGATGACGAAGCCGAGGTTGTACATCCGCACGCGCCCGTAGAGATCGCCGAGCCTGCCGACGCCGACGACGAGCACGCTCGAGACGACCAGGAAGCCGAGGATCATCCAGAGCAGGTAGAAGCTGTTGCCCGGCTGCAGCGGATCGAGGTGGATGCCGCGGAAGATCGCGGGCATCGCAATCAGCATGATCGAGGCGTCGATCGTCGCGAGCAGGACCCCGAGCGTCGTGTTCGAGAGCGCGACCCACTTGTAGCCGGCGCCCGGAGCGGCGACGGCAGCCGACGAGGAATTGACAGGCAGACTGCTCAGCTTACCTGTATAGTTGGGCGTGGTGAGCCGGACGCTCGATCTCACACGGTCGGCGAGCGAGCTGCGGATCGTCCTCGGCCAGCTGGTCCGGAGGTTGCGCGCCGAGCACACCTTCTCGATCTCCCAGGGCGTCGTCCTCGCACGCCTCGACCGCGAAGGCCCGCAGACGACGAGCGCACTGGCGACCGCCGAACGCGTCCGACCGCAGTCGATGGCGCAGACGGTGGCGGAGCTCCAGTCGGCGGGCCTCGTGTCGCGCACGCCCGATCCGACCGACGGCCGCCGCGTGCTGATCGAGCTGACGGCCGGCGGGCGGGACGCTCTCGCCGCCGACCGGCGCCGCCGGGAGGGCTGGCTGGCCGAGGCGATGGCTGCGGAGCTCACACCCGAGGAGCAGGAAACGCTGATCCGGGCCGTCCCCCTGCTCCGGCGGCTCGCTCAACTCTGACGAAGCGGAGGGCTCATGAAGATTCGCTGGTACGGCCAGTCGGCGTTCCTCGTCAGCGGCGCGCATCGCGTCGCGATCGACCCGTTCGGCTCGATGGAGCTGGCCGCCTCGCGCGGGCTCGTGTTCGAGTACCCGCCGATCGAAGGGCTCGAGGCCGACGTCCTGCTGATCACTCACGAGCACGGCGACCACAACGGCGCCGAGGTCGTGGGAGGCTCGCCACTCACGATCCGCGCGACCGCGGGGACGTTCGAGTCGCCGATCGGCACGATCACGGCCGTTGCATCCGAGCACGACGACGCAGCCGGGACGCAGCGCGGACCGAACGCGATCATGTGCTTCGCGCTCGACGGTCTCAGGGTCTGCCACTTCGGCGACTACGGGCAGGCGGCACTTCGCCCGGAGCAGCGCTCGGCGATCGGCGACGTCGACGTTCTCTTCCTTCCTGTCGGCGGCGGGCCGACGATCGGCGGCGAGCAGTCCGCGTTGATCGTCCGCGAGCTCGGCCCGCGGCTCGTCGTGCCGATGCACTACCGGACGGCGGCGGTCAACTTCCTCGATCCGCCGGACGCCTTCCTCGAGGCGGTGGACGGCGACGTCGTGCACGCGGAGACGAGCGAGGTCGAGGTCGACCGCGTGATCGGCGAGCCGGGCGCGACGAAGACCGTCGTGCTCGACCCGCCCGCCTAGACCACCTGCACCGAGTAGGCGGCGGTCAGCGCGCCCGCGAGCAGGAGCAGCACCGCGGCTACCCGAAGCGTGCTGCGGACGGCGAGGGACGGCGCGACCACCCGGGCGGCGACGAACGCGGCGGCTGCCCCGGCGACGAGCAGCAGCGCAACTGCCAGCTCGGCCCAGTCGAACGGCGCAGGCACGGCGAAGTCGATGCCGTGCAGCGCCGGCAGCGCCCGGCCGCCGGCCAGCGGCAGACGCGAGCCGACCGCCGCGCCCGCCTGCGCCTCGGTCACGTACCCGTTTCTGACCATCGACCGGAGCACGGCGACCTGCCGGTCGCGCGCGCCGCGGGGATCGGTCAGCGGGTCGTAGGCGGTCGGCGCCTGAACCAGCCCGGCGAGCAGGCTCGCCTGTGCGAGATCGAGGCGGGAGACGTCGCGGCCGAAGTACCGGTGGGCGGCGCTCTCGACGCCGTACGCGCCGTCGCCGAAGTACGCGACGTTGAGGTAGTCGTCGAGCACCTGCTCGTGGTCGTAGTGATGCCCGATGCGGAACCCGAGCGCGATGTCGGTCAGCTTCCGCCACGGCGAATGGTCGTTGCCCTGCAGATACGCGAGCTTCCCCAGCTGCTCGGTGATCGTGCTCGCGCCCTGCGCAAGTGAGAGATGGACGACGTCGTAGGGGACCGCCCGGGCCAGAGCGATGACGTCGACGCCGCGGTTGTCGTAGAAGCGCTCGTCCTCCGTCGCGACCACCGCCTCCCGGAGGGTCGCCGGGATCCGTGTGATCGGAACCGGGTCGGCCCCGTTTGCCCGTTCGATCGACGTCAGCCGCGCCGGCAGGTCGGCGACTGAGGGCGCCCGTAGCAAGGCGACCGCGAACACCCCGGCGAGGGCGGCGACCACGAGGAGCACGCCCGGCAGGAGCAGGCGGCGAAACGGGCGCGCGGCCACACCGGGATGGTAGGCCGCGCGCCCGCCGCACCGAGCCTCAGAAGTGGATCGGCACCTCTTCGGGCACGTAGTCGAGCGAGCCTTCCTCGGCGACCTCGAGCTTGCGCGAGAAGAACTCTCGGTACTTGATCGCGCAGAGGATGGCGAGCGGGACGCCGAGCAGGAGCGAGCCGATGCCGATCACGATCGGGATCTGGATCCCGAACAGCGGCGCCGCGTAGCCCGCACCCGTCTGGCTGTAGTCGTGGAACGCCTTGACGAAGATCGCGGCCATCACGCCGAACCCGACGAACGGGATGATCCCAGCAGCGAGGAAGTGCTTCCAGCTCTTCACGAGCTCCTTGCGGAAGTAGACGACGCAGATCAGGCCCGTGAAGCCGTAGTAGAACAGGATGGCGAAGCCAACTGCGGTGATCGAGTCGCCGAGGACGTCCTGCGACGAGTTGAACGCGACGAGCAGCACCGTGAACACGATCGAGAGGCCGCCCATGGCGAGCGTCGAGACGTCGGGTGTCAGGTTGCGTGGATGGATGTGCCCGAACACCGACGGGATCGCCTTCCAGCGCGCCATCGACAATGTCGTCCTGGCCGTGGGCAGGATCGTCGTCTGCGTCGACGCCGACGCCGACGTGAGCACCGCGATGATCAGCAGCTTGTCCCACGGCGAGCCGAACACCGAGCCTCCCAGGACGCGCAGGACGTCGTTCGAGTTGTCGATCAGCACCTGCGTGCCCCCGTATGCCTGAGCCGACGCGCCGACGACGAGGTAGATCGCGAGCAGGATCAGCGTCGACAGCACGGCCGCACGGCCGGGCGCCTCGGCCGAGCTCTCGGTCTCTTCGTTGACCATCACACCGGAATCCCAGCCCCAGTAGATGAAGATGCCGAGCAGCATCCCGTCGACCAGCGGGCTGAAGCCGAGCGCGAACGGGTTGAACCATTCGAAGCTCGGGTGCACGGAGTGCGCCGGATTGTTCACGTAGACCTTGACCAGCGCGACGATCGCGAACGCCGCGAGGATCAGGATCTCGGCCGCGAGGAGGAACTGCTGGACGCGGGCGGAGAGCTCGATACCGCGCCAGCAGATCCAGGTCATGACGGCGATCCAGACCGTGGCGCCGATGAGGATCCAGAAGGTCGAGTTCGCTCCGTGGTCCCACCCGAACAGCAGGTACGTGTACGTGGAGGCGATCACGGACAGCGACGCCATCACGATCACGTCGGCGACGAAGATCGCCCACCCGTTCAACCAGCCCACCCACGGCCCCATCGCACGCGTGCCCCACGCGAACGTCGTGCCGCAGTCCGGGTCGGCACGGTTGAGGTACTTGTAGGCGAACGCGATCAGCAGGATCGGAACGAACGAGACGAGCAGCACCGCCGGGGCGTGGAATCCCATCCCGTTGACCGCGACGATGAAGCCGAGCGTCGCTGCGAGCGAGTAGGCAGGCGCCGTCGAGGCGATGCCGATGACGAGATTCGAGAGGAAGCCGATCGCGTCGCGCTTCAGGCCCTTGTCGCCGACCAGCGCGCCGGCGGGCTCGGCGTGGTGCTCAACTACTGCCATCGGGGTCTCCTCTCGGGCGGGGTGGGTCTCACCCGCAAACTTAAACGGCCGGGCGGCCACCGGATGGCGGTTGCGTTACGCGCGCGTAAAGTCGTTGATCCAGTTCGTCTCCCAGCTTGCCCCGCCGTCCTCGGAGAACGCCTGTTCCCAGCGCGGCGAACCGGTAGTGACCCGCGACCACGTGTAACGGACGCGGATCGAACGCCCCTCGAACGTGTCTTCACACTCGAAGATGCCGACGTCGCCTGCGAACGCGCCGACGACCGGCGGCTCGAGCGGGCCCGGAAAGCGGCTGTCCGCCCAGTAGATCGACCACGTGCGCGCCGTCGGATCGAACAGGCGCAGCGACATCCCGGCATAGCCGCCGCCGAAATCGGTGTGGAACTCGTCGACGTTGCCGAGCCCATCGAGGAGCGGCCAAGCGACGCTCGTTCCGGTCAGCTCCACCCACTCGTCGCAGCCTGCGAGCCGCTCCCGGAGCCGGCGGCCCGCCACCGTCCAGCGGCCCATCCAGAAATCGAAGTCCCGTGCGCTCGACGCCTCGGGTGCGTGCACGACCATCTCGTCCTCCTTCGTCGGATGTACCGCGCGAGCGTAGGTCACGATTAGGGCGATTCTCGCCCGCTATTGTCATGAGGCTTCGACCGTGCCGACGCCGACGTCACGCCTGCTCGAACTGCTCGAGCTGCTGCAGTCGCGGCCCCTGACGACGGGGCGCGAGATCGCCGAGCGCCTCGGCGTCGACCGGCGCACGGTCAGGCGCTACGTGAACGCGCTCGAGGACCTGGGCATCCCGATCGAGGGGCAGCGCGGCGTCGGCGGCGGCTATCGCATCCGTCCCGGTTTCCGCCTGCCGCCGCTCATGCTCGACGAGGACGAGGTCCTGGCGGTCTCGCTCGGGCTCCTCGCCGCCGGCCGCTTCCGACTCGCGGGCGAGGAGGCCGCCGTCGAGCGCGCGCTCGACAAGGTGCACCGCGTGCTCCCCGACACGATCCGCCGCAGGATCGAAGCGCTCGAGACGACGGTGGCGTTCGCGGCACGTCCCGCCGGCGGGGCGCCGATCGGGAGCGACATGGCGTTGCTGCTCGCCGACGCGATCCACCGCAGGCGCCGGCTCACGATGACGTACGTCTCGTTCGCCGGCGAGCGGTCGGAGCGCGTTCTGAGCCCGTTCGGGCTCGTGATCCACGAGAGCCGCTGGTACCTCGTCGCGCACGACCATGCGCGAGACGACCTGCGGACGTTCCGGGCCGACCGGTGCAGCGAGATCGCGATCGCCGACGGCGCGCTGCACCCGCCGCCCGACGGGTTCGACGCGGTCGAGGTCGTGAGCCGATCGCTCGCGCGCGTTCCGCGGAGATGGGAGGTCGACGTGCTGCTCGACCTGCCGCTCGAGATCGCCGCGGCCCGGCTGCCGCCCGCGCTGGCCGAGCTCGCGCCCGCGGACGGCGGCACGCGCCTGCGGATGCGCGTCGACTCGCTCGACTGGACGGCCGCGGTGCTGGCCGGCCTCGACTGCGACTTTGTCGTCGAGCAGCCCGTCGAGCTCGTCGGCGCGGTCAGGCGCGTAGCCGAGCGCCTGCGGCGGCTCAGCGCGTCAACGTGACCTTGGCGAGCCCGAGCGGATGGTCGAGATCGATGCCGCGCAGCTTCGCGAGCTGCAGCGCGGCGAGCTGTCCGGGGACGACGGCGACGAGCGGGCTGAGCCAGTCCGGAACGCCCTCGATCAACCTGAGCGCGACCTCGCCGCGCGCGAGCAGCTGCTCGTCGTCGGAGATCACGACGAGCCGCGCGCCCCGCGCAGCCACCGAGTCGATCCCTTCGCCCATCGCTGCGAATGCGGGGCCGGTTGGCGCGATCGCGAACACCGGCCAGCCGTGCCCGATCGCCGCGACGGGCCCGTGCATCAGGTCGGCCGCCGACCAGGCCTCGACGAGCAGCCCCGACATCTCGCGGATCTTCAGCGCGGTCTCGAAGGCGGTGCAGTAGTTGACGCCGCGGGCGATCACGGTCCCGCCGTCGATGCCGCCGAGGACATCGACCGCGGCGACGTCCTGCCGCGAGCGCTCCAGCTGCCGGGCGAGCTGATCGGGCACTCGCTCGAGCTCGGCGAGCGCACGAGCATCGGACGTGGACACCGCGAAGACGAGCGCCACCGCACCCAGCGAGTTGACATACGTCTTCGTCGCCGCGACCGCCCGCTCGCTGCCTGCTTCCAGCTTCAGCACTCCGTCGGCGGCGCGCCCGAGCGGTGAGGCAGGCGCGTTGGTGAGTGCGATCGTCGGCCGCCCCTGGCGCTTCGCCTCCTCGACGACCTCGACCACGTCGGGCGACTTGCCCGACTGCGAGATGCCGATCACGAGCGCACCCTCGAGCCGCGGCGGCTGGTGGTAGAGCGTGAACAGCGACGGCGTAGCGAACGCGACCGGGATGCGCCGGGCCCGGCCGAGCAGGTACTGGGCGTAGCGGGCGGCGTTCCCCGAGCTCCCACGCGATGCGATCAGGACGTAGTGGACGTCGCTGCGATGGAACAGCTCCGCGATCCGCTCGGCGTAGCCGCGCTGCTTCGCGAGGAGCCTCGCGAGCGCCTCGGGCTGCGCACGGAGCTCGCGCTCGAGGTTCGAGCTCACGTGCGCGCGACCTCGGCGCGACGGTTGACGAACACGCTCTCGCGCGCGACCTCGACGCCGGTCGCGAGCGCGCCGGCGAGGACCGCGCCGTCCGCGAGCGCCGACACCTCCACCCGCGGCGGGAACGGGAGCCAGTCGACGAGCAGCTGCCGGATCGGCTCCAGCAGCAGGTCGCCGTTCGAGCCGATCCCGCCGCCGAGAACGACGAGCGAGACGTCGACCGCGGTCGCGACCGGGAGGACATGCACGGCGATCCGCCGCGCGGTCTCCTCGACGACGGCCCGGGCGACGTCGTCGCCGGCCCGCGCTGCGGCGAAGATCGCCCGCGTCCCGTACGGCGCCTCGAGCGTCGTCGCCGACGACGCGGCCAGGCACTGCGCGAAGCCCGAGATCGCAGCGGCACACGGGTCGTCCTGCTCGTCGCGGCCGCCACGGGCGTAGTCGAGCTCGCCCGCCGCCCCGTTGCGGCCGCGGTGGAGCCTCCCGTCGAGGACGAGGCCGGCGCCGAGCCCACTGCCCACGGACACGAACGCGAAATCGTCGACGCCGCGCGCGACCCCGCGGGCGTGCTCGCCGAGCGCAGCGAGGTTGACGTCGTTCTCCAGCGTCACGGGAACGCCGAGCTGCGCTTCGAGATCGGCGGCGAGCGACCGCTCGCCGAGCCCGGGAACGTCGCCCGCCAGCCGCACGAACGGCGACTCGGCCGAGACCACTCCCGGGACGCCGACCACCGCGCAGTCGACGAGGCCCCCGTCGAGCCCGCTCGCCCGCTCGAGGGCAGCGCGGAGCCCATGCGCGGCGTCGACCACCGCGTCCACGTGCAGGCCCCCGATCTCGACGTCCTGGCGGGCCCGCACCTCGCCTCTGAGATCCGAGAGGCCGCCGCGCAAAAATCGCACGCCGAGGTCGAAGCCGAGGACGAGCGCGGCCTCCGGGACCGGCTCGAAGAACACGGCGCCGTAGCTCGGCCCGTCGTCGGCCGCCGACGCCTCGCGGACGAGACCGGCGTCGAGGAGTGCCCTGAGCGCGAGCGACACGGTCGGCTTCGAGATCCCCGCGCGGCGCGAGATCTGCGCGCGCGAGATCGGCGCCGACCGGCGGATCGCCTCGAGCACGGTCCGCTCGTTCAGGTCGCGGAGGAGGGCCGGGACCGCTCGCGTCGTCACTTCGTAAGTAAGATTAACCAGAATGCTGAAGGTCGCCGTGATCGGAGGCGGGTCGACGTACACCCCGGAGCTCGTCTCCGGGCTCACACACCTGCCGGTGGTCGAGCTCGCGCTCCACGACATCTCCCGCGAGCGGCGGGAGGTGGTGGGCGCCATGGCGGCGCGGATGCTCGAGCGGCAGGGCTACCGGGGCGCGCTCACGCTCACCGACGACCTCGACCGCGCGGTCGACGGCGCCGACTTCGTGCTGATCCAGATCCGCGTCGGCGGCCAGGAGGCGAGGCTGCACGACGAGACGATCCCGCTCGCCTGCGGCTGCATCGGGCAGGAGACGACCGGCGCCGGCGGCTTCGCCAAGGCGATGCGCACCGTTCCCGTCGTGCTCGGGATCGCGGAGCGGGTGCGCGCCGGCGCCGCGCCGGGCGCCTGGATCGTCGATTTCACGAATCCGGTCGGGATCGTCACGCGGGCGCTCCTCGATGCCGGTCATCGCGCGATCGGGCTCTGCAACGTGGCCATCGGGTTCCAGCGCACGTTCGCAGGCCTGCTCGGCGTCGAGCCCTCGCGGGTCGTCGTCGACCAGGTCGGCCTGAACCATCTGACGTGGGTGCGCGGCGTGCTGCTCGACGGCGTCGACATCCTGCCTTCGCTGCTCGAGGAGCACGGCGACGCGCTCGCCGACGACGTCGAGCTGCCGCGCCGCCTCCTCGACGAGCTCGGCGCAGTTCCCTCCTACTACCTCCGCTACTTCTACGCGCACGACGCGGTGCTGCGCGAGCAGCTGGACGGCACGCCCCGGGCAGAGGTCGTCGGGCGCATCGAGCACGAGCTGCTCGACCTCTACCGCGACCCGACCGTCGTCGAGCGGCCGGCACTGCTGATGCAGCGCGGGGGCGCCTACTACAGCGAGGCGGCGCTCGGGCTCGTCGCGTCTCTGTCCAGCGGCGACGACGACGCGGTGCACGAGGTGGACATCCGCAACAGCGGGACGCTGCCCGGGCTCGCCGACGACGACGTGGTCGAGGTGCCTGCGCGTGTGGGACGCGACGGAGCGGTCGCGCTCGCCCAGCGCCCACTTGCACCGGAGCTGCTCGGCCTCGTCCAGCACGTCGCGGCGTACGAGCGGCTGACGGCACGAGCCGCCGTGACCCGGTCACCGGTCGAGGCGCGGAAGGCGCTGCTCGCGCATCCGCTGATCGGGCAGATCGAGCTCGTGGACGGCCTGCTCGACAGCCTTCTCGCCGAGGCAGTCCACTGACCGTCGTCCTCGCGGCCGACGGCGGCAGCTCGAAGACGCACGTCGCACGCGTGCGCGACGACGGCATGCTGCTCGGCTTCGCTCACGGGCCGCGCAGCTCCGTCGACCGGCTCGGGCTGAACGGCAGCCTCGACGTGCTCGCCCGCCTGATCGAGGAGGCCGGCGGCGGCGCCGACCTCGCGGTGCTCCTGCTCGCGGGGATCGACGTCCCCGAGGAGGAGGACGAGCTTCGCGCAGCCGCCGAGGCGCGCGGCTGGGCGCCCCGCATCGTTGCCGGCAACGACACCTTCGCCGTCCTGCGCGCGGGGTCGGAGACCGGCATCGGCGTCGCCGTCACCTGCGGGACCGGCGTGAACTGCGTCGGTGTCGCGCCCGACGGCCGCCACGTGCGCTACGCCTCGCTCGGCACGATCAGCGGCGACTGGGGCGGCGGCCGCGACATCGGCCTGGCGGCGCTCTTCGCCGCTGCGAGAAGCGAGGACGGGCGCGGGCCGCGCACAGTGCTCGAGCAGCTCGTGCCGGCGCACTTCGCGGTCGAAACGCCGTCGGAGCTCGCACGCCTGATCCATCTCGATGAGATCCCTCAGAACCGCGTCGCCGAGCTCAGCCCGCTGACGCTGGCCGCGGCGGCCGGCGACGAGGTGGCCCGCGAGATCGTCGACCGCCAGGCGGCCGAGGTCGTGACGATGGCGGTCGCAGCGCTCGAACGGCTCGGGCTGACGGGCGAGCGGGCCGACGTCGTGCTCGGCGGCGGCGTGCTCCAGTCGGGCAACGAGCGGCTCCTGCGCGGCGTCGAGGCCGGACTGCGCGCGGCCGGCCCGCACCTGTGCATGCGGGTCGCGAGCTCACCGCCGATCGTCGGGGCCGCCCTCCTCGCCCTCGACGAGCTCTCCGCAGGCCCCGAGCCGCAGGCCCGGCTGCGAGCGGAGATCGGAGCGGCGGTGAGGTGTCAGGCCGACGCGGCGCTCGCGACGTCCGGCTCGGCGACGTGACAGGCGACGCGGCGGCCGGGCCCGATCTCGCGTAGCAGCGGTGTCAGCCCTTCGCAGGCGACGACCCGGTGCGGGCAGCGCTGCCGGAAGCGGCATCCCGGAGTCGGGTTGACCACGCGCGGCGGCTCGCCGACGTCGATCGTGTCGGCCAGCCCGAGCTTCGCCTTCGGATCGGGCACGGCCGAGAGCAACAGCTGCGTGTACGGATGCTTCGGCCGCTGCAGCACGTCCTCGGTCGGCCCTTCCTCGACGAGGTGCCCGGCGTACATGACGAGCACGCGGTCGGCGATGTAGCGGGCGCTCGCGACGTCGTGCGTGATGTAGAGGAACGACACGCCCTCGCGCTCGCGAAGCTCGGTCATCAGGTTGAGGATCCCGACGCGGATCGAGACGTCGAGCATCGACACCGGCTCGTCGGCGACGATCAGCTTCGGACGCAGGCCGAGCGCCTGCGCGAACCCGATCCGCTGGCGCTGCCCGCCGCTCAGCTCGTACGGGTACTTCTGCACGACGTCCTGCGCGGGGACGAGCCCGACGGTGCCGAGCACGTGCTCGAGCTCTTCGCGGCGGCCGCGGCGGCCGAGCTTGGTGCGATGCAGCTTGAGGCCGCGCATGATCCCGTGGGAGACGCGGTACGCAGGGTTGATCGAGCTGTACGGATCCTGGAACACCATCGGAACCTCGCCGCTGTAGGCGAGGCGCTCCTTGCGCGAGCGCAGCCTGCTCACGGGCTTGCCCCTGAAGTAGATCTCGCCCTTCGTCGGCCGGTAGATGAGCGCGAGCAGTCGCGCGATCGTGCTCTTGCCGCTTCCGCTCTCGCCGACGAGCGCGACGATCTCCCCCTCGCCGATCGTGAGATCCACGTCGTCGACCGCGTGCAGCGTCTGACGCGACATCAGCGGCCCGACCTTGAAGTGCCGCGTCAGGCCCTCGGTGCGCAGGAGCGGTTCGCTCATGCGACATCGCGCTGTTCGTATCTCACGCAGCGGACGAGGGAGCCGTCGACAGGGTAGAGCGGCGGGCTCGCGGCCAGGCACGCGTCGGTCGCGACCGGGCAGCGCGGCTGGAACCGGCAGCCGGCGGGCGGGCGCGCGAGATCGGGCGGCGAGCCGGGGATGCCGAGCAGCGGCACCTTCGGGCCGCGGACCGACGGAAACGCTTCGAGCAGCCCGCCCGAGTAGGGATGGAGCGGCGCATCGAACAGCTGCCGCGTCTCCCCGAGCTCGACCACCTGGCCGGCGTACATGACCATCAGCCGGTCCGAGAAGTGGCTGACGAGCGACATGTCGTGGGTGACGAACACGACGGCGAACCCGAGCCGCTTCTGCAGCTCCTTGATCTGCACCATCAGCGAGCGCTGGGCGACGACGTCGAGCGCCGACGTCGGCTCGTCCATGATGATCAGCTCCGGCGAGAACAGCAGCGCCATCGCGATCATCGCCCGCTGCCGCATCCCGCCCGACAGCTGATGCGGATAGCTGTGAAGGTGAATCGGGTCGATCGAGACGAGCCGCAGCACCTCTTTCGAGCGAGCCGTGATCTCGGCCGACGTCATGTCGGAGTGCGCCTTGCAGGCGTCGCGCATCTGTGCGCCGACGGTGAGCACCGGGTTCAGCGCGTTCATCGCGCTCTGCATCACGACGGAGAGCTCGCTCCAGCGGATGCTGCGCAGCTCGCTCTCGCCGAGCGCGACGAGATCGCGGCCGTGGAAGCGGACGCTGCCGCCGGTGATCTCCGCCGGCGGGTTGAGCAGCCGGGAGATCGCATAGAGGAGCGTCGACTTCCCGCATCCGGACTCGCCGACGATCGCGAGGAACTCTCCTCGCGCGAGCTGCAGGTCGACGTGGTCCACGGCGACCACCGGTTCGGTGCCTGTCGCGTAGGCGACCGAGAGGTCGGCCACCTCCAGGATCGTGTCGGGATCGGTCGCGGCCGCCGCGGGCTCGAGCGGCGCGACGGCCGCCGGCCGGATGCGGCGAACGGGGCGCAGCGCAGGGTTGCTGATCTCGTCGAACGCGTAGTTGAGCAGCGCGAAGGCGGCGCCGAGCAGCGCAACGCAGACGCCCGGCATGATCGCCCACAGCGGCATGCCCGCCCCGAGCGCCTCGTTGTTCTCGGCCCAGTAGAGCATCGTCCCCCAGCTCTGGCTGTTCGGGTCGCCGAGGCCGATGAACTGCAGGCCCGCCGCGGTGAGGACCGCGTAGACGGCGGCGCCGAGGAACGCCGCCACGATCAGCGACGTCATCGTCGGCAGGATCTCGAAGAGGATGATGTAGGACCGCCGTTCGCCGCGCACTCGTGCGGCCTCGAGGAAGTCGCGCATGCGCATCGAGAGCGTCTGCGACCGCAGCTGCCGGGCACCGTACGACCAGCCGAGCGCGCCGAGCACGATCACGAGCGTCGCGAAGCCGGCGTTCTTCTGGTACGCCGCGATCACGATCACGAGTGGAAAGATCGGGATCACGAGGATCACATCCGTGACCAGTGACAGCACGCCGTCGGTCGTGCCGCCGATGTAGGCGGCGGTGACGCCGATCAGCACGGCGAGGAGAGTCGCGAGCCCGCCCACCGCGAACGCGATCAGCAGCGACTGCCGTGTACCCCAGACGATCTGCGAGAACACGTCCTGGCCGTACGCGGTCGTGCCGAGCAGATGGTGCGACGAGGCGCCGAGCCCCGGCTGGAAGATCTCGGCCGCCGGATCGTCCGGTGCGATCTGCCCGGGGAAGACCGCGAGGACGACGAACACGAGCAGGAGGACGAGGCCGGCGAGCGCCTTCCGGTTGTGCGCGACGGCGCGCCAGAGGGTCGACCCGCTGCGGCGCCGCGCGCGCGCCGGGGGCTCGACGCCGTCCGCAGGGACGGCAGGTGGCGTGACAGCGACGGACGGGGTGCTCAGCGCCGGTCCCGCGTCCGTGGGTCGAGGATCGCCGTCGCCGCGTCCGCCACGAGGATCGCGAACAGGACGGTGACGATGATCATCAGGAAGAGGCCCTGCATGAGCGCGTAGTCCTGGTTCTCGACCGACTGCAGGAACATCCACCCCACCCCGGGGTAGTTGAAGACGAACTCGACGAGGATCGCGCCGCTGACCACGAACCCGAGCGACATCGCGAATCCGGTGAGGTTGGGGAGGATCGCGTTGCGGCCGGCGTACGTCCACATCACGCGCCACGGGCTGAGCCCTTTCGCACGGGCCATGCGCACGTAGTCCTCGGCGAGGACCGTGATCATGTTGTTGCGCATGGTGAGGATCCACGCGCCGATCGACGTGACCAGGATCGTGAACGCCGGAAGCAGCGAATGGCGGACCGCGTCCTCGGTGAACCCCCACGTCCAGCCGACGTTGTCGGTGACGTTGTACCCGCCGCTCTCGGGGAACCAGCGGAGCTTGATCGCAAACAGCCAGATCACGATCAACGCCAGCCAGAAGTACGGGAAGGCAGAGATGATCACGAACACCGGCGGGAGGACCCCGTCGACGATCCCGCCGCGCCGCCAGCCGGCGACCAGGCCGATCAGCGTGCCGAGGACGAACGCGAGGATCGTCGTCACGCCGACGAGGACGAGCGTCCACGGCAGCGCCTGCAGCACCTCGTGCGTCACCGCCTCCGGGAAGAAGGTCAGCGACGTGCCGAAGCGGCCCGTGAAGATGTCGCCGAGGTACGTGAAGTACGCGCTCACCAGGCTCTGGTGCGTGTTGACCCCGAAGGCGACCTCGAGCGCGTGCAGCGCCTGCGGGTTCACGTGACCCTTGTACCTCGCCATCATCGCGAGGGCGGGGTTGCCCGGCATGAGGCGCGGGATCAGAAAGTTGATCGTGATCGCCGCCCAGAGGGTGACGACGAAGAATCCGATTCTCCGAACGACGAACCTCATGATCCGCGCCTCATGCCGGGCTCCGGTTGCTCGAGGCTACCCCTTGGGCCTCAGGTGTAGCAGCACCACGCCGATGTCGGGGAGGGCGTAGGCCGCGGGCGCGGCATACGGGTTCGACGGCGTCACCCAGCCCGTGATGTTGGTCGTGTCGTACTGGTACCAGTCGACCTCCTCGGTGATCGGGATCACCGGCACGTCGTCGACCATCGCCTGCTCCAGCTGGTCGACGATCGCGTGCTGCTTCGCCGTGTCGGTCGTTGCGCCGTAGGAGTCGATCGCCGAATCGATCTTCGCGTTCGAGTAGCGCTCCCAGTTCGACGCTGCGGACTTGCCGATCGGCGCGGAGTTCTTCGAGTAGAGGATCTGGCGCAGCTCGTAGTACGGCGCCGGGCCTCCGGTCTCCGCGTTGTAGGCCAGCTGGTACTTGCCGTTGTACAGGTCGGCGTCGAACGTCGTGCTCGAGAGGTTCTCGGACGTGAGCTTGATGCCGACCGCCTTCAGCTCGCTCTGGATCACCTGCACCGACGCGACCCAGTCCGAGTAGCCGCCGATGTTGATGATCGTGAACGCGAGGGGCTTCCCGGAGGGCGTGTGGAAGACGCCGCCGGACTCGGTGAAGCCCGCCGCCTTGAGGGTCGAGATCGCTTTCGCCGGGTTGTACGAGTACGCGTTCGCGAGACCCGGCTTGACCCAGCTCTTGAAGGTCGGGCTGACGACGCCGGTCTGGTTGGCCGGCGGCTCGTAGCCGTACTCGCCGATCTGCGACACGCGCGAGCGGTCGATCGCGTACGCGAGCGCCTTCCGCACGGCGACGTTGGAGAGGATCGGATCCTCGAGGTTGATGAACATCGAGACGTTCGCAACCGGCGCGAACCAGATGTGGTGGTTCGGGCTCTTCGAGAGGTAGTAGTTCTTGATGTTCGGGATGAACTGGCTTCCCCACTGCGCCTCGCCGCTGGCGAGCTCCTGGTTCGCCGGGTCGTTCGACGTGAACGACGGGTAGTAGACGGTGTCGATCTTCGGCAGGCCCTTCTGCCAGTAGCTCGGGTTCTTCGAGTACTTGACGACCTGCGGCGAGCAGCTGGCCATCGTGTAGGGGCCGCTGCCGACCGGGCTCGGGTCGTTGTAGGTGACCGGGTTCGCGATCTTCGACCAGATGTGCTCGGGGACGATCGGGGTCTGGTCGGCGATGTAATAGAAGTACGGGACGGCGGACGTCTTGAAGTTGAAGACGACCTTGTTCCCCTTCTGGGTGACGCTCGAGAGCACCGACCAGACGGCGTTGAGATCGAGGCCGGGGTGCGCCTTCAGGAGCTTGAACGTGAAGGCGACGTCGGCGGCCGTGAGCGGCCGGCCGTCGGTCCACTTCACTCCCGGGCGGATCGTGAAGGTCAGCGTCCGGTTGCCGTTGCTCCACGTGTATGCGGAGGCGAGCCACGGGGTCGCGGCGCCGCTCTTCAGGCCGTTGACGAAGACGAGCTCCTCGTAGACGGTGCCGACCGAGAGGATGTTCACCGACGGGTTGTAGGGGTTGAACCCGCAGGTCCAGGTGGTGCCGCTCTCGTTCGAGATCGTCACCGAAGATCCTGAGGCGGCGGTCGTCCGGGGGCGGGCGCCACTGCCGGAAGCGGCGAGGAACGCCGCCACCGCCACCACGACGCCGACCAGCAGCAAACCGGGCATCACGCGTTTCATCATCGATTCCTCCCCGGTCGTTCGCCGACCGGCTTCGTGTTGTGGGGTGCCGCCGGACGCACGCACGTCCGGGTCCTGCAAGGGGCGATCGCCTGCTCCGGTGCTGGTCTCGTCCACACCACCACCTATGACGACGTTGCCTCCGCCGCCGTTTGCATCGCTTTCGTGAGCTCGCGGCTCCGCGCCGCCTCGACGGCGAGCGAGACCGCACCGACCAGGGCGGCGTCGAACGGAAACGCACCGAGGACGAGCTCGGGCGGGAAGGGGACGGCGGACTCGAGCGCCGAGCGCAGGGGGGCCTCGAGGCGGTCCCAGGACCGGACGATCCCGCCGCCCACGGCGATGCGCGAGGGATTGATCGCGACCGCCAGGTTGACGAGGTGGAAGGCGAGGTCGCGGACGACCTCGTCGATCAGGCCGGCGAGACGACGGTCGCCGTTCTCGTTGGCGAAGACGTCGGCCGCGCTCAACTCCCGGCCCGTCCGCTCCCGCGCGGCGGCCGCGATCGCGATGCCGCTGACGACCTGTTCGAGCACCTGGTGCTGCCCGTGCCCGACCTCGACCGGGCGGAGCAGGCTGTAGCCGATCTCGCCGGCGGCACCGTTCGCGCCGGTGACCACCTTGCCGTCGCAGACGATCGCCATCGCGAGGCCGGTCCCGAGGTTGAGGTAGATCGCCGGATCGTGTCCGGCCAGCGCACCTGCGCTCACCTCCGCGGTCGCTGCCGCCTTGACGTCCGTCACGAGCCGTACGGCGTCGCAGCCGAGTGCGGTCGAGACCTCGTCCCCGAGTGCGAGCCCCTCCCAGCCGGGGATCGCCGGTGCGAGGCCCACACTGTGCTTCTCGGGAATGCCGAACGTCGAGACCCCGATTGCCGCGAGCGGCCGTCCATCGACGAGCCGCTGCGCCAGCGCGAGGCCCCGCAGCAGGTTCGGGCGCGCCCCGAGGGCCGGGTCGGTGGCAATCGTCCCCTCGCCGAGGCGGCCGCCGTCCACGCCCGCGATCGCGCCGGCGATCTTGGTCCCGCCGAAGTCGAGCCCGAGGACGATCGTGTCCTCCACGAATTAGGAAACTAACCTATCTTTTAATCGATGACAAGTCTCCACGGCGCCCGCCCCCAGACCATCCGCTCGCTGAACGAGCAGCTGACCCTCGACCTCGTCCGCCAGCAGGGCCCGCTCGCGCGTGCCGATCTGGCCCGCCTCTCGGGGCTCTCGAAGCCGACCGTGGCCCAGGCGCTGACGACTCTCGAGCGCGACGCGCTGGTCGAGGTGACCGGCCGGCGCACCGGCAGCCGCGGCCGGACGGCGGCGCTCTACGAGCTGCGGCGCGATGCGGGGTTCGTGCTGGGCCTCGACGTCGGGCGCGAGTACTTCCGCGGGGCGATCGCCGACCTCGGCGGCTCCGTCCGGGCGAAGCTGAACGCGCGTGCGCGCTCGACCGGCGCGCGCAGGCGTGTGAGCGAGCTCGCCGCGCTCGCCGACGACCTGTTTCGCGCCGCGGCGGTCAAGCGCTCGCGGTCGATCGTGCACACCGTCGTCGGCAGCCCGGGCGTGCTCGATCCCGCCCGCGACGCGCTGACGATGGCGAGCAACCTGCCCGGCTGGGAACGTCCGGCCGTCCTCACCGAGCTGCGGCGCGTCTTCGGACGCTCGACCGTGGTCGAGAACGACGTCGACGTCGCCGCGCTGGCCGAGCGCGACCACGGACACGGGCGCGAGGTTTCGACATTCGCGTTCGTCTCGGTCGGCAGCGGCATCGGGATGGGACTCGTGATCGACGGGAAGCTCCACCGCGGCGCGCACGGCGCCGCCGGCGAGATCGCCTTCCTGCCGCTCGCGCCCGGCGAGGTCGACGAGCGCGAGGCCCGGCGGCACGGCGCGCTCGAGGCGGCTGCGTCGTCGGCCGCGGTCGTGCGGGCGGCACGCGCGCGGGGCCTCGACGGCCATCTCACGGCGCGGCGCGTCTTTGCGAGCGCGGCCGAGGGCGACGAGCGCGCCGCCGTCGTCGTCGGCCACGAGGCTGCGCTGGTCGCGCGCGCGCTCGCGTCCATCGTCGCGATGATCGACCCCGAGCTCCTGGTGCTCGGAGGCGGAATCGGACGCGCGCCCGGCTTCGCGGCGGCGGTCGCATCCGAGCTCGAGCGTCACGTGCCGTTCGTCCCCGAGATCCGCGTGAGCGCGCTCGGCGAGGATGCCGTCGTCGAGGGCTGCCTGGCGGCCGGGACGGAGCAGCTGTGGCAGCGCCTGCTCGAGTCGAGGGCCGATCAGCGCCCGACGTAGCTGGTCGTCGATAATCGGCCGGTGGCAGCGAAGACCACGATCTCGGCGGCGGTGAGGCACGCGGCGCTGTTCCCGCACGAGGACCTCCCGGACCCGCCCCCGGGGCACCCGTACCGGCTGATCCGGCGGCCGTCGTACGCGGTCGGCATCTTCCCGGGCGGGACGTTCGGCACGGTCGCCGTGTCGGCGATCCGTCCCGACGAGCTCGACGCGGTCCTCGACGACACGCGGTCGGTGCTCGCCGGAGAAGGTGCGGGCCGGGCGGTCTGGTTCGTCCCCGACGCCTCCCCACCCGGGCTGCTCGAGGCGCTCCTGGCGCGCGGCGTGATGCCGAGCGCCGAGCCGCCGTTCGAGCCGTACGTGACGGCGATGGCGCTCGTGTCGGCGCCCGATCCCGGCCCGCAGGACGTCGAGGCGAGGCTTGCCCGGTCGTTCGAGGAGTTCGCCGCCGGGCATCGGATCGCCGACGACGCGTTCGAGATGAGCGAGGCCGACCGGAAGGTCTTCGAGGCCAGGAGCCGGGCCTTGTGGGAGTTCGAGCTCGATGACGGCGCGTACCGGACGTTCGTCGCGCTGATCGACGGCGAGGTCGTTGCGTTCGCGGCCGCGATCGCCGGCGAGAACATGACCTACCTCTCCGGCGGCGGGACCCGCCCCGACCGGCGGGGGCGCGGTGCGTACCGCGCGCTCGTCCGCGCGCGGTGGGACGCGGCTGCAGAGCGCGGAACGCCCGCGCTCGCGGTCGGAGCCGGGGCGATGTCCGGCCCGATCCTGGAGCGCCTGGGCTTCGAGCCGGTCGGCCGGATCGACTGCCTCGTGGACAAGTTCGAATGAGCAACCTCAACGAGCCAAGGAGGTCGTGGACGTGCGTGTGATCGGGATCGAGGCGAAGGATCAGGCGGCGGGCGAGTTCGTCCTCGAGTCGCTGGACATGGCGGTCAAGGCAAAGCGCGTCACGCTCGAGGATCTGGTGTTCGTGTCGAGGGAGGCGGGCGGAGAGGTGAAGATCCACCAGACGCGGGGCCTGAACCTGGGCCGGCTGCGCGACCGTGGTGTGAGCGACAAGCTGATGAAAGGTGTCGGCGAGACGCTGGAGCCCGGCCAGACGATGGTCTTCGCACTCGGGAGCGACGAGGCGATCGAGGCGATCGACGACCGTGTCAAGGAGCTCTCGGCGGAGGGCGAGTTCCCCACCTTCACCGTCGATCAGCACAGCGACGATGCGCTGGCGCAGGCCAAGGCGCAGCTCAGCCGAGACGACGCGCCGGAGGCGTGACCGTCACACCCGTTGCGTGTCCCGGCGGTACGCCCAGGCGGCGAGCACGCCGAGCACGATCGTCCACGTGATCGTGACGAACCAGCCGAGAGCCCCCCACGGGCGGCCGCCGCTTGCGACGTGGCTCGCCTGCACGAGCCAGTAGGAGGGCAGCGCCTGCGCAACCGCGTGCAGGAACCCGTTGTTGATCGGGAACCACACGCCGCCGAGGATGCTCAGCAGCGCGGTGAGCCCGCCGACGGCCGGGCCGAGCGAATCGACGGTGAGCACGTGGCCGAGCACGATGCCGAGCGCGGCGAACGGCAGGAGGCCGACGAGCAGCAGCGCGATCATCTCGACCCAGCTTCGCGCCGACAGTCGCACGCCGAGCGTCGTCCCGGCGATCGCGAGCAGCGCGATCGTCATCAGCGCGGTCAGGTACGCGACGAGGATCTTCGTCGCGAGGTAGCTCCGCGGCGACAGCGGCGTCAACCGGAGCTGGCGCGTCCACCCGAGGCTGCGGTCGAAGGCGATCCGGGCGCCGCCGGAGATGACGGCGTTCATCGTCCCGAACGCCGCGAGGCCGACCATCAGATAGAGCGGCGCAGAGACGCCGCTGCCTCCCAGGTCGGTCTCGTTCTTGTTCGGCCCGGCGATCAGGTAGTAGAGGACGAGCGGGAAGCCCAGCGAGAGCACGACGAAGCGCCGATTGCGCAGCACCCGGACGAGCTCGTAGCGGACGTAGTTCCTCAAGCCGCCACCTCCTCGTCGTCGCCGCGCGTCAGCTCCATGAACGCCTCCTCGAAGCCCGCCCCGGTGATCTCGAGGTCCCGTGCTTCGGGATGGGCCTGGAGCAGCGCGCGAACAGCGGCGTCCGAGTCGCTGCAGCGGAGGACGATCGCCTCGCCGCGGCCGTCCGCGCTGACCACGCCCGGCAGGCGGGCGAGGGCTGCCAGATCCGCACCGGGGAGCGTCGCACGGATGGTGCGCAGTCCGACCATCGCCTTGATCTCGGTGGTCGGCCCGTCGACGACGACGCGTCCGCGTGCCATCAGCACCGCGCGGTCGGCATACGCGTCGGCCTCCTCGAGGTAGTGCGTCGCAAACAGCACGGTCTTCCCGCGCGCTGCGAACTCGCGCATCGTCGTCCAGAAGGCGTGCCGTCCCTCGACGTCCATCGCGGCCGTCGGCTCGTCCAGCACGAGCAGCTCCGGGTTCGTCACGATCGCGATCGCGAAGCGAACGCGCTGGGTCTCGCCGCCCGACAGCTTTTGTGTTCGCCGCTCCGCGAGGCGGGCGATGCCGACCTGCTGGAGCACCTCGTCCACGTCGACCGGCGCCCGGTAGAGCGACCCGATCACGGAGACGATTTCGCGCACGGTCAGATCGCGCGGCAGCGACCCGATCTGCAGCATCGCCCCGATCAGGCCTTCCTTGATCGCATCGGCCGGCGTCCGCCCGAGGAGCGCCACCGAGCCCGCGTCGGCCCGGGTCAGGCCGAGCAGCATGTCGATCGTCGTCGACTTCCCGGCGCCGTTCGGACCGAGCAGCGCCACCACCTCCCCCGGGTCGATCGAGACGTCGACCCCGCGCACGGCGTGCACCGGGCCCTCGGGAGACCGGAACGTCTTCTCGATCCCCTGGAGCGAGACGGCAGGCGCGTGAATTGCCATCGACCCATGGTGCAGGCTCGGACGGACCCTGCGCTGCAGGACCGTCCGGTGGTTTGGCTCCGAGGGTTTCGCGGGAATGTGCCGAACGGCTTCGACGTGCTTCCCCCGCTGCCTCGCCTCATCCCCCCCGCCGTCGTCGCCGTCCTCGCGGCGGCGCTGGTCGTCGTCCCGACGCCTGCCCCCGCGACGACGCTCGTCGGCAACTGCACGCCCGACGCGTCCTGGGCCGCGAACCACACCGACCTGGCGAACGCGGTGATCAAGCTGGTGAATGCGCATCGCGTCTCGCTCGGCCTCCGCGCCCTCGCCGTGTCCCCCGCACTCACGCGGTCGGCCGTGTGGAAGGCGCGCCACATGGCGACATACCGCTACATGGGCCACGACGACCCGGCGCCGCCGGTCGCGCGGACCGTGGGCGAGCGCATCGCAGCATGCGGCTACTCGGCCGGTTGGGGCGAGAACATCGCCGAGGGCTACCCGACCGCATCCAGCGTCGTCGCCGCCTGGCTCGCCTCGCCCGGGCACAAGGCGAACATCGAGAACCCGTCGTACGTCGTCACCGGCTCCGGGGCCGCGATCGCGACCGGCGGGATCACGCTGTGGGCGCAGGACTTCGGCACGAGCAACGACAGCGGTAGCGCGACCTCCGGCGGGACGCACACGGTGGCGATCGTGCTGCGCGGCCTCCACCTCGCACCGCACCGCCCACACGCCGGCGGGCAGCTGAGCGCCCGCGTCGGCGCCGTCAGCGCCCCGTCGATGAAACCGCTCGCGCACGCGACCGTCACGTGCAGCGGGAGCGCCGGCGGCCACGCGCTGCCGGTCGTGTCACACAGCTTCCACGGCGGCGTCGCGGCGTGCACCTGGCGCGTGCCGGGCACCGCGCTCGTGAGCGCGGAGATCGTCGTCCGCAGCGGCGGCCATGCCGCGGCCGCGGGCTTCGAGACGAAGCCGGACTAGAAGATCTCGGCGCACCAGGGCTCGGCGGCGGCCGCAAAGAGCGCATCCGCCCGCACGACCGCGCCCGCCCGCAGCTCCTCGAGCCTGAGCGCCCGCGCGAGCTCGGCGAAGCGGAAGCCGCCGAGGTAGGCGGAGCTGAGCGCCGCGATGCCGAGGCGAAGCTCGGGCTCCGAATCCGTGCGCGCGACGCCGTCGGCTGCGACGCGGAAGCGCCCGGCGTTCCACGGAGCGGCATCGTCGACGACGTCGATCACCACCGGCTCGGCGCCGCCGAACGCACGTGCGCCGAGCGCCGCCTCGACGTCGACGAGTCTCGCCAGGAGGCCGTCCTCGACGCGCATGACCATGCTGCGCGGCTCGGCCAGCAGGAGGAACAGCGGATGGTCGACCGGCAGCAGCCCCGCAGCGAACTGCGATGTCCAGTCGAAGTCGAGCAGCCACCGCCAGAGCTCGCGCGCCGCCTCCGGTGTCGGCGTCACGGCTTCGAGGATGCGCACGGTGCCGCTCGTCAGGCCTCCCTGCCATTCCTGCGTCACGCGGTACAGGGCGTAACCGGCCGGCTCTCCGTCGAGCCACAGCAACGCCTGTGTCAGCGGCCCGCCCTTCCGCCGGGCCGGATCGTCGTCGAGCCGGCGCGTCCGCCACCAGGCCTCGGTCCGCGACATCATCCCGGGGCGCTCCCGGCGCATCTGCTCGTAGAGGGCGGGGAAGACGCGCGCCGCCTCATCGGCATCGACGAGGCGCACCTCCCCTCGCGGCGTGAACGGGTCGGCGAACGCCGTGCGATGCCGCTCGAGCGTCATCTCCCCGACCCGCGACGCGATGCCGTAGCCGTACCGTGGATAGATGGAGGTCTCGGATGCCCACAGGCAGGCGATCGCATCCCTGCGTGCCCGAGAGTCCGCCAGCTGCGCTGCCATCATGGCGTTCAGCACGCCGCGGCGGCGATGTGTCGGCAGGACGCCGACCACCGTCACGCCCCCACAGGGGATCGTCCCGCCTCCGGGAACCGAGACGTCGAACGACGCCGTCCCGACGCCGCCGACGGCGCTCCCGTCGATGCGCGCGACGAGGACGCGCTCGAGCTCGAGCCAATGCGCGAGACGTTCGGCGCTCTCCGCCGTGGCCGCCGTCCCGAAATAGTGGTAGATCGGTGTGATCGCTTCGACGAGCTCGTCCGGCGACGAGCACGGCCGAACCTCGACGGTCAACCCACCTTCTCCAGCGGCGCATAGTCGAGCATCAGCCGCCGCTCGCTCCCGTCCTCGAACCGCACCGTCACGACGCCGCCCGCCTCGATCGCGAGCACGATCCCCGTGCCGAGCGAGGCGTGGCGCACGGCGTCGCCCGTCGCGATGTCGGGCAGCACCTCGCGCGGGACGAACTCGCGCTGTACCGCGCGGCCGTAGTCGGACCACGAGGCGGGCCGCAGCCGCTCGCGCTCGACGCCGAGCGAAGGCAGCTCGTCGAGGAATCGCGAGGGTAGGTTCGCCTCGCTCCGTCCGAACAGGTTGCGGCGCATCGCGTGCGTCAGCGTGAGGCGCTCCTTCGCCCGTGTCATGCCCACGTAGCAGAGGCGCCGCTCCTCCTCCAGCGAGTTCTCCTCGAGCGAGCGGACGTGCGGGAAGACGCCCTCCTCCAGGCCGAGGATGAACACCGCGCGGAACTCGAGGCCCTTCGCGTTGTGCAGCGTCAGCAGTGTCACCTCCCCGGCGCCGTCGTCGTCGCCGCGGAGCGCGTCCTGGTCGGAGTACAGCGAGATCTCCTGCAGGAACCCCGACAGCGAGGGCTCCTGCGCTGCGCCGTCGTACTCGCGCGCGACGCCGACGAGCTCCTCGAGGTTCTCGATCCGGCCGCGGGCCTCGATCGTCCGCTCGGCCTCGAGCGCGTCGAGGTAGCCGGTGCGCTCGAGCACGGCCTCGACGATGCCCGCCACGGAGGAGTCGGTCGCGGTGGCGAGCAGCGACTCCATCACGCTGCGGAACCCCTTCACCGCCCGTGCAGACGCGGGCGCCAGGCCGGCTTCCTCGGGATGGGCGGTCGCGTCCCACAGCGAGATCCCGAGGCCGTCGGCGTAGGTCTGGAGACGCGCCACCGAGGTGTCGCCGATCCCGCGGCGGGGCCTGTTCGCGATCCGCAGGAGGCTCACCGCGTCGAACGGGTTGTCGAGCGCCTGCAGGTAGGCGACCGCGTCCTTGATCTCCGCCCGCTCGTAGAACCGCGGGCCGCCGATCACCTGGTAGTCGATCCCCTGGCGGACGAGCACGTCCTCGAGCACGCGGCTCTGCGCGTTCGTGCGGTACGTGACCGCGATCTCCGACGCGCTGGAGCCGCTTCCGATCAGCGCAGCGATCTCGGCCGCGACGAAGCGGGCCTCGGCGTGCTCGTCCTCGGTCTCGACGACGTGCACGAGCTCGCCTTCGCCCAGCTCCGACCAGAGGTTCTTCTCCTTCCGCTCCCGGTTGTGCGAGATGACGGCGTTCGCCGCCGCGAGGATCGTGTTCGTCGAGCGGTAGTTCTGCTCGAGCGGGATCACGCGCGTGGCGGGGAAGTCGCGCTCGAAGTCGAGGATGTTCCGGATGTCGGCGCCGCGAAACGCGTAGACCGACTGGTCGGGGTCGCCGACCGCCATCAGGTTGCCGTGCTCCGACGCGAGGAGCTTGAGCAGCACGTACTGCGCGTGGTTCGTGTCCTGGTACTCGTCGACGAGGATGTAGCGAAACGCCCTCGACCACTTCTCGTGCGCCTCCGGGAAGCGCTGCAGCACGTCGACGGTGAGCATCAGGAGGTCGTCGAAGTCGACGGCGTTCGAGGCGAACAGCCGGCGCTGGTAGAGCTGATAGACGTCGGCGACGGTCTGGTCGTAGAAGCTCGCGACGCGGGCGGAATACTCGTCTGCGGAGATCAGCTGGTTCTTCGCCTTGGAGATCTGGGCGTGGATGCCGCGCGGAACGAACCGCTTCGGATCGCGGTCGAGCTCCTCGAGGCAGGCCTTCACGAGCCGCACCTGGTCGGCCTGGTCGTAGATCGTGAAGTTCGAGCGGTAGCCGAGGCGCTCCGCCTCGCGACGCAGGATGCGGCCGCACGCCGCGTGGAACGTCATGATCCAGATCGCGCGGGCGATCGGGCCGAGCGCGCGCTCGACGCGCTCCTTCATCTCCTGGGCAGCCTTGTTGGTGAACGTGATCGCGAGGATCTCGTTCGGTTTGGCACCGATCGCGGAGAGCAGGTGCGCGACGCGGTGCGTGAGCACGCGCGTCTTCCCCGACCCGGCCCCGGCGATCACGAGCAGCGGGCCTTCGGTGGTCAGCACCGCCTGCCGCTGGGCGGGGTTCAGGTCGGCGAGGTAGGTCTCGGGCTCGGCGACTGGCATCCCCTCGGACGTTAGCGGTCAGATGAGGCGCTCGACCTCGCCCTCGAGCCAGCCGCTGGCCGCCCGGAGCGCGTCTGCGTCGGCCGACTTGAGCACGACCTCGACCCAGCGCCCGTGGGCCTCGAAGGTCGGGTAGGAGCCGACACTGACGGTGGGCCAGCGTTCCGACGCCGCGACGAGAGCCGAGACGATCGTCGCCTCGCCGGTCGCGTACGAGCGCCGCCACACCCCGATCGGATCGCTGCCGTGGAAGGCGTCCTCGTAGCGCTCGAACATCGCCTCCATCTCCCGCGGCAGGCCGGGGAGCACCCAGACGTTCGCCAGCCGGAAGCCCGGGGCGCCGCCAAGCGGGTTCTCGAGCGCCTCTGCGCCCTCCGGCAGCGCCGCCCAGCGTGCCGCGTACTCCGGCGCGCCCGTGAACCGCGAGCGCAGGTCGGCCGCCAGCTCCGGCTGCTCGCGCTGCGGCACGTCGAACGCCGCTGCGAGCGATTCGCGCGTGATGTCGTCGGGCGTGCCGCCGAGGCCGCCGGTGACGATCAGCCGGTCGACACGCGAGCGCTCCCTCCGGATGAAGTCGACGATCGGCTCGAGCGTGTCCGGCACCGATGCGCTGAGGACGACCTTCACTCCGAGCTGCTCGAGGCGCTGTGCGAGCCAGGACGCGTTCGTGTTCGGGACGTCGCCGGAGACGAGCTCGTTGCCGATCGTCAGGATCGCGGCGACCACGCGAAGGAGTATCGCGGCCCGGTGGCGGGCAGCCGCCGGCTCCTGGCCCGGCCCAGTCCCGGCGGGCATCCCACCCGCCGCTTCGTGCCCTTCAGCGACCCCGTCCGCCGGCGGGGCCGTCGCGCATTTCGTGTCGGTGCCTGCCCCCGACCGTGGGCATCCCGCCCACCGCCGATTCTGCGCTGCCGCAGGCGCCGCCGGGGGTGCTGTGGACGAAACGTTGCGGTCTCTTTACGGCGCCTGGCACCGGCCCTTCACTGCGCGAGCGGGAACGGCTTCTTGGCGAGCGCGGCCAGGACCTGCGAGGTGACCCAGACCGGCGTCGTGGCATAGCTCGCCGAGTAGCGGTAGCTGCCGTCGGGCCGCCGCAGCCGCGCGAGATAGGCGAACGCGGCGCGCGGCGGCGTCCGCCCCGCGGCGACGAGGCCCTGGATCGACCACGCCGTCGACTGCGCGTCCGAGCCGCGGCCCTGCGTCAGCTCGAACCCGCCGTCGCGCCCCTCGAAGCCGAGGAGGAAGGAGACCGCCCGCGCGACGGGGCGCCCGGTGACGTGTGCGACACGGAACATCTCGAGCGCCGCAGCCGTGTCGTTCGAGTCCGGCTGGCCGCCTGCGTTCCACGCGAAGCCGCCGTTTCTCGACTGCCGCGCGAGCACGTACCGCGTGGTCGCCGCCGGCGAGCGGCCGAGCGCAAGCACCGACCAGATCGTCGAGTTCACCGTCTCGCCGATTCGCCCGTCCGGATGCTCGACCGCGGCGATCCGCGCCAGCAGCGCCTGCGGCACCACGCCGAGCGACCGCTCGGCGAGCGCCGCGAGCGCAACGTCGGTCGTCGACTGGAGCGACGACTCCTGCGACTGCAGGTACTGCAGCGACCCGGGAGCTTCCGCGCCCGCCGCGCGCAGGCCGAGCACCGCCCACGCGGTAAGCGACGGATCGGCCGTCCCGCCCGGCTCCGCGAAGGCGCCGTTCGCCTGGTGGGCCTGCAGGAACTGCGCCGGCGAGACCGCGAGCGCGACCGCTGCGGCGAGCGCCGCTACGCCCACACGACCTCGGTCCGCAGCCGGAGCCGGTACCGGTCGAGCAGCCGCCGCAGCTCGGGCCCCGCCGCAAGCGCGATCGCGACGTTGCCGGCGGCGTGCGCGACGTCGAACCAGAAGCCGCGCGCGAGCACGGCGATCAGGGACGGCAGCGTGTGCGGGAAGAAGCCCCACCACAGCCAGACGTCCATGCTCGCGCTGAACGCGAAGCCGAGCACCGCCGTCACGGCCGCAAGCGCGAAGCGGTTGCGGATGAACGGCGCGACGACCGCGCCGATCGCGCCGCAGGCGCCCCACCCGAGCATCTGCTGCGGCGTCCAGATGCCCTGGCCGAGGAAGAAGTTCGAAGCAAACGCCGCGAGCGCCCCCGTGGCGGCCCCTGCACGCGCCCCGAGCGCGGCGCCCGCCACGACCGCGATCACAGTCACCGGCTGCACGCCCGGGATCGCCGCGAACACGACCCGGCCCGCTGCGGCCGCTCCGGCGAGCGTCGCGACCAGCGCCAGCTCGCGCGTCGAGCCGCGATGCGACTCGAACCAGGCGACGCCGGCGGCAAGCAGCGCACCCGATCCGAGCAGCGTCGCGAGCGCTCCGTCCCTGACACCGAGCGCGGCGACGAGCAGCACGAACGCGACGACGAGCAGCCTACGCACGTACCGGCTCCCGTAGCTCGAGCGAGACGATCCGGTCGGCAACCTCGTTCGCCCAGACCAGGTCGTGCGTGACGACCAGCGTTCCGCGGTCGGGCGCCGCAGCGCGCAACAGCCGGCGCAGCTCGTCCTTGCGCTCCGGGTCGACGCCGCGTGTCGGCTCGTCGAGCACCAGCAGCTCCGGCTCGGTCGCGAGCACCGCAGCGAGCGCGAGCCGCTCACGCTCGCCCGACGACAAGTCGCGGGGATGCCGGTCTTCCGTCCCGTCGAGCCCCACCTGCCCGAGAGCGCGCCGCGCCCGCGAAACGTCGGCGCCGAGCGCGACCTCGTCGAGCACGCGCTCGGTGACGAGGTGGCGCCCCGGATCCTGCGCGAGGTAGCCGGCGGGCGCATGCTCGACCATCCCTTCGTCGGGCGCAAGCAGGCCGGCGGCGATCTTCGCGAGCGTCGTCTTCCCCGATCCGTTCGGGCCGGTCAGCGCAACGATCTCGCCGCGGCCAACCTCGAGCGAGGCGCCGGCCAGTGCGACGCGGTCGCCGTACGCGTGCCCGATCCCCCTGAGCCGGCAGGCGAAGACGGGCTGGTGCTCGGCGTACAGCGGGCGGTGCTCGCGCAGCCACGCAAGAGCCTCGCCGCGCGGCGCGTCGAGCACCAGCCGGCCACCGTCCATGAACAGGATCCGGTCGGCGCGCTCGACCGGTAGCGCCGGCCGCTGCTCGGAGAGCAGCACCGCGCAGTCGAGCGCGCTCACGGCGTCGAGGAACGCCTCGGCGCCGTCGGGATCGAGCTGCGACGTCGGCTCGTCGAGCAGCAGCAGCCGGGGCCGCAGCGCCAGCGCGGCAGCGAGCGCGACCCGCTGCAGCTCGCCGCCCGAGAGCTCGTGCACGGAGCGATCGGCGAGATGCGCCGCGCCGACGAGCTGCAGCGCGTCCTCGACGCGCGGCCAGATGCGCTCGGGCGGCGCGCCGATGTTCTCGAGACCGAAGGCGACCTCGTTCGCGACCTGCGACATCACGACCTGGTCCTCCGGATCCTGGAAGACGGAGGCGACGGTCCCGGCGAGCTCGGCAGGGCGCACCTCGCGCGTGTCCATGCCGCCGACCACCACCCGCCCGGCGAACACCCCGCCGTGAAAGTGCGGCACGAGACCGGCGAGCGCGCGCAGGAGCGTCGACTTGCCGGAGCCCGACGGCCCCAGCACGACGACGTGCTCCCCCTTGCGCAGCTCGAGCGAGACGTCGTCGAGGGCGGGTGGAGCACCTGCGGTGTACGCGAAGCGAAGGTGCTCGACGACCGCTAGAGCCACAGCGCACCCACGACGACGAGCGCGACGGCGCCGACCATCGCCAGGTAGTCGAGCCTGCTCCACGGCGGGCGTGGAGCACGCGTGCGGCCCGGACGCCCGTAACCGCGCGCCTCCATGGCCTCGGCCAGGTCGAGGCCGCGCTCGAGCGAGCCCGCCAGCAGTGGAGACAGCAGCCTGACCGGCCCGAGCTCGACGTTCCTTCCGCGCAGCGCCATCCGCAGGTCGCGCACGTCGCGCTCGAGGAGCGGCACGAGCCTCGTCGCGAGCGCCGCCGCGAGGCTCGACCGGCGTGCCCAGCCGGAGGCGGCGAGCAGGCGGTCGTGATCGACCCGCAGCGCGTACACCGCGAAGGCGAGCCCGACCGCCGCCAGGCGCAGGCCCTGGAAGACCGCTCCGTGGAGCTCCTCACGTGTGACGTCGAGCTGCCCGAGGACCGGCACGGTCGGTCCGACCCACAGCTCGTGCGTTCCGATCGACTCGACGAACGGCGTCACGATCACGACGAAGAGCGCACTGACGAGCGTGCCGACGAGGTACGGCCACCGGCGCTCGGCCGGGGCGCGGAGCGCCGCCGCGAGCAGCACCGCGCAGATCAGCGCCACCGACAGCGTCTGCGTCGCGACCAGCGCCGCGACGACGGCCGCGGCGAGCAGCGCAGTCAGCGGAACCGCGCTCATCCAGGCACCGCGTAGCGATAGCGGAAGGCGGACGGGTCGGCGGCGAGGCGGGCGGCGGCACGCAGCCCGAGCACCAACCGGACCGTGCTGCCCTCGCGCGTCGCGACGGCGCTCCCGGCAGGCGCGGCCGCCGAGACGACGATCGCGTTCGGCCCGCGCCCGACGATCGACTGCAGCTTGGCCACCGAAGGCCCGGAGCCGACGACGCGCGCGCCTGGCTTGGCCCACTCGAACCCGTGCCGGAACGGCTCGGGAAACGCCCCGACGACGACCGGGACACTGAGCCCGGAGCCCTTCCACGAGCGGTAGTCCCACCACTCGACGTCGCCGGGCTGCAGGTGGACCGCGGTCGCGCCTTCGTCCGCCTCGATGCCGTTCACGAAGTAGAGCCAATCGCGCTGGGCGGATGCGGAGCCGCTGACGCCGCCGATCGACTGCACGAACCGGCCGCCGTAGCGCGTGCTGACCTTCAGCTTCCGCTCGAGCGCCTGCATCGCGGTCAGCCCGGCCGGGACGCTGCCCGAATAGAGGACCTGGGCCCCGCGGTCACGCGTCACCCACAAGGTCGCCGTTCCGTGCCCGCGCACCTCGCCGCCGCAGCCGGCGAGGACGAGCGCGAGCAGCGGAACCGCGAGCCATCTCACTTCAGCGCATTCGAACGGACGGCGCCGTCCGCAGTGGCGCGGACGAGCAGCCCCTTGTGCGCGCCGGGGCACACCTTCGTGTTTGCCTGCGCAGTCATCGTCCGCTTCGATCCGATGTGCAGGACGAGGTTCGTGACCGACGCCGGCTTCCCGTTGTCGTCGAACGCCTGGGCGACGTAGCAGCCGCCGGTCGCCGCATTCAGCTGCAGCGTCGGCGGGCCGCCGTTCGGGCCGAAGGTCGCGTAGTACCAGAGGACATCGTCACCGTCCTTCAGGACGACCTTGTCCGCACCGACCGGCGGCGAGGCGTTGTCGACCTTGAACACCCACCCGCTCGAGCCCGAGCCGGGATAGCGGCCGATCTGGTCGACATACGGGCCGAAGCCCGTGACGGTGACGTGGTAGTAGAACTCGCCCAGGATCGACGCCTGTTCGAGCGCATCCAGGGCACTCGTCGCGGTGACGGTCACCGGGGCCGGGGCGAAGATCGTCCGTGTCTTGCCCTCGACACGCACCTTGACGGTCGCCGCAAGAGCGGTCGCAGGCAGCGCGAGCGCCAGGACGACGAGCAGAACAACACGCTTGGCCACGAATCCTCCTTCCACGAGGGGCTCGGGTTATGGAGGGCGACCGGCAGGTCTTCTGACTCGGGGCTCCCCCTCCACCGCCTTCCCGGGCGCCCGGCCCAGTGACGTCGTGGTGGAGGGCATCTCCCCTCACAGCGGCGGGACCGTCCCGGACTCGCACCGGGTTCCCTCACCGCTCGCCCCTTCTCTGATGGTCGCGAATCTAGCACGGGCCGCGTCCGTACACTGACCGGCGGTGGAACGCAGCGAGGTCACCGACCGGCAGCTCGAGGCCCTGCTCCAGCGGCTCGACCGGATCGCCGACGAGCTCGCGCGGCTGAACGCCCGCGACGAGCGCCGCGAGGAGCTGACCGTGATCGCCCACGAGTTGCGGAACCTGAACGAGTCGCTCCAGGCGCTCGCGTATGCCGCGCTCGGGCAGCAGGGCCCGCAGGTCCGCCGGCGCCGCACCGGCTAGGCGCAGCTACGAGCCGAGGCGGAAGATGTCGAGCACGCCACTCGTGGCGTGGTCGTTCGCGTTCCCCTCGGCGACCGCCACGCGGCCGTCGGCGACGATCGGGCTCTGCCAGTGCACCTCGGAGCCGATCGTGAGCGACGCCACCTGCTTGCCGCTCGCGGCCTCGTACACGTTGACCGCCCCGGACGTCGCGACGAACACGAGGCTCCCGGCGATTGCCGGGGACGTGCCGCTGGCACCGTTCGACCAGGCCGACCGAAGCCGCCCGCCGGCGAGCCGCCACGCCTGCGTCCCGGACTGGTCGCTGACGATCACCCAGGTCCCCTGCCAGACGGCCGGCTCGCTGAAGAGCGGGGCGCTGCCGGGGGTGGGCACCGTCTGGAGCTCGCCGCCCAGCTTCGCGTTCGGGCCGGGCAGGCGATCGAGCGCGAGTAGCCGCAGCTCACCGTCCTTCCCGCCCTGGACCGCATACCCGCCGGAGAGGAGCGCGGGGCTCGTCGAGCCGAGGTCGAGGTCGGCGTCGTTGAGGTGCTGCTGGTCGGCGGGCGTCCAGTGGCGAAGCAGCCTCGACGCGTCGGGTGAAAGGACGAGGACGCTGTCCCCCCAGTTGGTGCTGCCGTTCCAGGGCGCGTTGCCGGTGGCGACCACGAGGTCGCCCGTCGCAGGATCGACCGCTGCGCCGTTCCGCGACCAGATGGCGGAGTCGCTGGCGGAGCACGTGCTCGGGGTGATCAGCTCGTGGCGATCGGAGCAGAGCGAGTTCCAGACGTGCTGGATCGCGCCGGTGCGCTCTGACAGCGTCACCACGTGGCCCTGGTACGGCGGTGCGTCGCCGATGTACCCGCCCGTCGTCACGAGCACCATCCCGCGCGAGACGTTGAGCGAAGAGGTCAGCTTCTCGTGCGTCGGGTCGCGGGTGACCGACGTCGTCCAGAGGACCTTGCCGTCGGAGATGCGGAGCTTCCGGATCTTGCCGTCGGGCGCCGCAGCGTAGATCGCCGTGCGATCGGTCGACGCGACCGGCGTCGCGTTGGTGATCTGCGCGGTCCGGGCGAGCGACGAGTAGCTGGGCGGAACGTAGCGCCAGAGGACCTTCCCGTTCGCGGCGTTGATCGCCTCCGTCTTTCCGTACGTCGTCGTCACGAAGAACACGTCGTGCGTGGTACCGAACACCTTCACGCCGTGCAGGTAGATCGGAGACGAATCGACCGTCCCGTCGAGATGGACCTGCTGCCGCGTCATGTGCGAGACGTTGGCGGCGGTGAGCGTTCCGGCGGGCCCGACACCGTGGCGGGCCGTGTCGAACCCGAACCGCGCCCAGTCGGTCCCGCCCCCGGCCACCGACAGCGCGGTCGCCGGCAGCACGGCCACCGCAACGACGACCGCCGCGAGCGCGGCTCTCAATGCGCGGCGAGGTCCGACGAGGAGACCCACGGGCCGGGCGGCGTCAGCAGCGACTCGGCGTGGAGGTACGCCAGGCCGGCGAGCGGCAGGTCGGCCCAGCGCTCGAAACAGAAGTACCGCCGCCGCCACTGCGGGAAGAACTTGCGGCTGAAGCTGTGCAGGCGTTCGAGCTGGAACAGCCGGTCGCCCTTGAGCAGCATGAACCGGGTCGCCCGGACGAACTTCGGGGCATTCTCGTCCGCACGCAGGAAGTCGGCGAACACCGCGAAGTTGAGCGACAGCTCGGCGACGGCGTGGGCCCGCGCCCAACCGATCGTCTCCGTGATCAGATACTCCATCAGCCCGTTCGGCGTCTCGCGCCTCCTGCGCATCGATGCCAGCGAGTAGCCTTCGCTCGCGGGCGACGGCACGAGCTGCAGGAAGCCGCCGACGACGCCCGTCGGCCCGACGGCGACCGCAAGCACCGTGTCCGGGTACGCGAAGAGGGCGTCCATCGCCATCGTGAAGCCACGCTCGGGCCAGTTGCCGCGCCACTCGCGCGAGACCACCTCGAGCTGGTGCCGCAGGGCGTCGTCGGCGTCGGCGACCGACAGCACCCGCACTCGGTACCCACTCTTCTCGAGGCGCGAGACGGACTGGCGGACCTTGCGGATCGCGCGTCCGTCGAGTGAGAACTCGGACGGGCGGATCACCGCCTCGTCGCCCAGGTAGAACGACTTGAAGCCGAGGGCCGCATAGTCCTCGAGCGCCTCGCTCGCCGCGCCGGCCACGGCGACGCGCCAGCCCTTCGCCCGCGCCATCCGCACGAACTCGGCCATGAGCTCGCGCCGCTCGGACGCGTCCCCGATCGGATCGCCGGCAACGAGCGCCGTGCCGCCGACGACGCGGTACGCGAGAAAGGACCGGCCGCTCGGAGAGAAGACGTACGCCTTGTCGCGGCGCAACGCAAAGTACGCAAGGCTGTCGCCTCCGCTCTCGTGCACGAGCGCGGTCGCGCGCTCGTGCGCCTCGGCGGAGCAGGGCGTCGCGCCGGGCGGACGCAGCCACAGCCACAGGGCACGGAACGCGAGCGCACCGACCACCAGCGCCAGCGCCCGCACGATCCGGATCGACGTGTCGTCGGTCAGGTACAGCTCGCCGAGCAGGAGCACGGAGCACATGCCGATCGCGAGCGAGACCTGGACGAGCGGGCGGATCGTCGCCGGATCGCCGGGGGCGACGAACTGCCCGCGCGCCCGGAACAGCGCGAAGAGCAGCAGCAGGTGCACGGTTGCCTCCTCGACGTCGAGCCCCTGGGCGAGGTGCGCGACGGCGGATGCCGAGACGAGCGCGACCGCGAGCACCCAGGCGCGGTGCTTGCGCCGCGCGAGGCCGCGGGCCAGCCAGATCGTCCCCACCCCCAGTGCGAGCACGAGCGTCCGGGCCGCGGCGGGCACGCCGGGCGGCAGGACGCCCTGTACGAGGCGCACGCGGTCGGCCATCTCCGGCGTCAGAGCCGAGACGATCGACAGCAGGCCCGCAGCGGCTGCCAGCCACGCGAGCAGAGTCGGGGTCGCCGGGCGGCGCACGTACCTCACGGTAGCCACGAATTCGGATGCTTCTGGTTAAGACCTGCTGCCGAGCTTCTCGTCGCGCAGGAGGACGCGGCGGAGCTCGTCCTCCTTGCCAGGCTCGAGGATGGCGAGCACCTGGTCTCCCGCCTCGAGCTGCGTCTCGGAGTCGGGCACCTCGGCCTTCCCGTCGCGCACCACCGAGATGAGACGGGCGCCATCCGGCAGCTTGACGGCGCGGATCCGCTTGCCCTCGCAGGCGGCGCCGCGGTTGATCGTGACCTCGACGATCTCGAGGTTCTCCTGGCGGAGCTCGATCAGCTGGATCAGCCCGTGCTCGGGCACCTCGTGCTCGACGAGCGCCATGATCGCGCCGGTCGCAGACACGGTCGGCGAGATCCCGAGCAGGTCGAAGTACGGCTGGTTGCGCGGGTCGTTGATCCGGGCGATCACCTTCGCCACGCCGTAGCGCTCGCGCGCGAGCTGGCAGATGACGATGTTGTCCTCGTCGTCGCCGGTCGCGGCGACGAGCAGATCGGGCGGCCGCTTGATGCCCGCACGCTCGAGCGTGTGCAGCTCGGTCGCGTCGCCGCGAACGACCTGATGCTCGAACTCGCCCTCGAGCCGGTCGAAGCGGAACGGGCGCTGCTCGATCAACGTCACCTCGTGGCCGGCGCGCAGAAGCGTGCGCGTGACGTTCGCGCCGACCTTGCCGCCTCCCGCGATCACGACGTACATGCCGGCCACCTTCTCACGTCGCGACCTCGGTCGACCGGACGGTCTCGACCAGCGTCTCGATCGCGGCCGAGGTCGGGCACACGATGCGCAGGCCCTTCTCCGCGTAGAACTGCGCCCGCGCCGGGTCGAGGATCCGGACGACCACGGTCGGCACGTCGAACTGCTTCTGCGCCACCTGGGCGATCACGATGTTCGTGTTGTCGCCGTCGGTCGTGACCACGACCGCATCGGCGTCCTCGATCCCGCCCTCGCGCAGGAGCTGGAGGTCCATGCCGTGGCCGACCACGAAGCCGCCGGTCCAGTGCTCGCCCAGCCGCGCCAGCGAGTCCTCGTTCTCGTCCAGGACCGTGACGTCCCAGCCCGACGCGGCGAGCTGGAGCGAAACGGCCGAGCCGACCCGGCCGCAACCGATGACGAGCGCCCTCACGACCCGGGAGGGTACAGCGGTCGCTCAGGTTGCCGCGAGCTCCTCGTCCATCACCGACTGGGGGAACGCGACGATCAGGACCTCGCAGGGCGCGTTGCGCAGGACGTAGTCCACCGTCGGCGAGAAGAACCGCGACTGGCGGCGCCAGCGGGGCGACGAGCCCAGGACGATCAGGTCGGCGTTCACGTCGCGCGCGTGCGACACGATCGCGGCACCGATCGACCGTGCGCGGACGGTCGCTCCGTCGACGGTGACGCCGTGGTCGGCCCCGAGCAGCTTCGCCTCGGTGAGGGATTCGTCGGCCCGGTCCTGGTCCTGCTCGAGCGGCGCATCGATCGAGTTCGAGAGGTCGACGCGGATCACGTGCAGCGCCTCGACCGACGCGCCGTGCTCCTCCGCGAGCTTGACCGCGGTCGCCACCATCTCCTCGCCGATGATCCCGAGCTTCATCGGCACCAGGATCCGGTGCACGTCGAGCGCCGGCGTGACCGGCAGCTCGTCGGGCGCGCGGACGCGCTCGAGTAGGCCTTCGCCGTGCGACAGCCTGACGCTCACGAAGACCACCAGCCCGAGCGCGAGCCAGATCGGGCCGGCGTACCGGGCCGCGGGGTGGGTCGCCAGCGCCACGATCCAGACCACGAACGTCGCGATCGCCCCGACGATCGCCGGCAGCGGCAGCTCGACGCCGCGGATCGCGATGTTGAACGGCGCGCGAAACGGCCGCGGCAGCCCGGGCTCGTCGATGCGCAGCTTGATCACCGCGAGCTGCGCAGCCGTGAAGGCGAGCAGCACGCCGAACGAGAACAGGCTGGCGAGGCCGGCGACGTCGTTCTTGACGAACGACGTGGCGATCACGAAGCCCGACGCGACGATCGCCACCGAGACGATCGCGATCGGCGAGACGTGCGCGCGCCGGCTGAGCCGCCCGAAGCCGCTCGGAAGCTGCCCGTGCTCGCCGAGCGAGTAGGCGAGGCGCGAGAAGCCGGAGATCGACGTGACGACCGCGGCGAGCAGGATCAGTGCGCCGGTGATCCCGACATAGCCCCGCAGCACGTCCGCGACGCTCGACGGCAGCTCGGCGCCGATCCGGTCGGCGACGCCGAGCAGCGGTGCGTGCTCCCACTTCGTGCCGAGCTCGGTGTGCGGGCCCGGGAACGCCGACAGGGCGACGATCGCGATCGCGACGTACAGCGTGATCACCGTCACGAGGCCGCCGAACACGGAACGCGGAAGGTCGACGCCGGGGCTGCGCGCCTCCTCGGCGAGGTTGGCGACCGTCTCGAGGCCCGTGAACGCGAGCATCGCCAGGGGGATCGAGAAGGCGATCGCGTGCCACGACGGGTCGGTGCCGATCGACGTGCCCTGCGTCAGCGCGTGGGGCGACCAGACGAGGGCGAACCCGAGCACGACGAGCAGTACCTGCGTGAGCAGGTCAAGGGCGGGGATCAGGATCCCGACGCCGTACAGCGACGGCCGGCGCACCAGGCGCACCATCGCCACGCCGACGATCACGACCACCGCGACGACCACGTCCCACGGGTTCCGGTCGAGCGCGCCGACGTGCAGCGCGCCCGCGAGGTAATGCGGCAGGAAGAGCGCCGAGAGGGCGATCACGATCAGGTAGTCGAGGAAGAGCGCCCAGCCGGTGATGAACCCGGCGAGGTCGTTGGAGGCCCGGCGCACGAAGGTCGCCGCACCGCCCGTCTCGGGGAGCGCCGCGGTGCCTTCGGCGTAGGAGAGCGAGACGACGAGGAAGAGCAGCCCGACGCCGAGCAGGACGACTGGCGTGAAGCCGAGCGCGTTCGCCGCGATGACGCCGAGCGCGAAGTAGATCGACGACGCGACCTCGCCGTAGACGACCGAGAACAGGGCACGTGCGTCGAGCTCGCGCGTGAAGCCGGGGAGCTTGCGTGCCATCTAGACCTTCCGCCGTGCGAGGTAGAGGCGGCCGGCGCCGGCCGCGATGAACAGTGCGCCGAGGAGGATGCCGACCCCGCCGCCGCGCGCGATCGTGATCGCGAGCATCGTGACGCCGAGCCCGACCATCAGGACTGCCAGCACCTCCACCGCCCTGATGCGCATCACGCCGCCTTCCGGCCCGCCGCGACCATCACGCGGCACGGTGCGTGCTTGAGCACGTAGTCGACGGTATGGCCGAAGATCGCACGATGGCGGCCGCGCGGGGCGCCGAGCACGATGATCTCCGAGACGCGGCGCTCCGCCTCGTCGACGATCGCGCGGCCGGCGTGCCGCGCGCGCACGACGCGCTCGACCACCCGCACGCCGTACGGAGCCGCGATCGCGCGAGCCTCGTCGAGCAGGCGGTCGGCCTCGGCGAGCTCTGCCGCCAGGTCGGCGTCGAGAGGAAGTTCGAGCGGGACGACGATCACCCGGAGAAGAACGATACGACCGGCGCGTTCGGTCGCCAGCCGCGCCGCGACCTCGACCGCGTCGTGCGACTCGGGCCCGGTCACGATCGGCACGAGGATCGACCGGTACTCGAGCGCAAGCGCCGGCCCGAGCGGGACCGGCGCGCGCGCGGTCACCGTCAGAGGGAGATGCGCGTGGAGGCGGTAGAGCGGGTAGAAGACGAAGCCGACCGCGAGCCATGCGAAGCCCGCGTAACGCGTCGCCGGATCCTGGATGACCACCACGAGCCAGGCAATGGCGGTGCCGAGCCCACCGAAGATCGCGAACAGGGGCCATGAGATGCCGCCGATCGTGATGTTCGGGTGGGCGCGCCACTGGCTCTCGCCGTCGCGATCCCGGATGCGCAGCGCGATCACCGAGGCCGCGGCGATCGTGAACGAGAGCATCGCCCCGAACGCGTACATGCGGCCGAGAAAGTCGACCTGGCCGGAGATCAGGAAGATCGTCGGCCCGATCGCGCCGAACACGACCAGCGCGAGCCACGGCGTCTTCAGCTTCGGGTGCAACCGCCGGAACACCTCCGGCAGCTGGCGATGGCTGGACATCGCGTACGTGATTCGCGATGCGCCGATCACGCCGGCGTTCGTCGCAATGAAGAGAATCGTCGCGGCGAGGATGCCGACGTACACCTTTGCGGTCGAGAGCGTGAAGCCGTGCAGGCCGAGGTTCTCGACGAGCCCGAGCACCGGGTCGTTCTTGAACCCTTCCGGTGGGGCCTGACCGAGCCTCGTCACGTACTCCCCGCCCACGTGCACGACCGGCATCGCCGAGAGCGCGATGAACGGGAGCGTGAAGTAGATCGCGAACACGGCGATCGCGACCCACGAGATCGCACGGGGGATCGACCGCACCGGGTCGCGCGCCTCCTCGGCGAGGTTGGAGACCGTCTCGATCCCCGTGTACGCGATCATCGCGACCGGGATCGCGAGCAGGAAGTTGCTCCACGTCGGCGCCACGCCCAGGTGCACGTTGTGGACGAGCACGTGCGGGCTGAAGATCAGGAAGAACCCGAGCGTGACGAGCAGCAGCTGCGTGGCGAAGTCGATGACGGCGAGGAAGATGTTGAGCCCCGCCGCCTCCTTGATCCCGATGATGTTGATCCCGACGAGCAGCCAGGTCAGCGTGATCCCGACGACGATGTCCCAGGGGTTCGTGCGCAGCGGCTCCCAGAAGATCGAGAGGTAGTGCGGCACGAAGATCACCGAGATCGCGACGGTGATCACGTAGTTGAGCATCTGCGCCCAGGCCGCCCCGAAGGAGACGAGCTCGTTGAACGCGTGGCGGGCAAAGCTCGACGAGCCGCCCGCCTCGGGGAAGCGAACGGTGCCCTCGGCGTACGTCGCGGCGATCGCCGCGAAGATGATCCCGCTGATGATGAAGACGATCGGGGTGAGGCCGAGCGCGATGCCGGCGGTCAGCCCGAGCGCGTAGTAGATCGACGAGCCGACGTTGCCGTACGCGGTGGAGAAGAGCGCGGGTGCGCCCAGCACCCGTTCGAGGCCATGTGCTTGTCGGCGCCGCCTGGGCACGGCCAGAGATGCTAGGGGCTGGCGCGGAGGAAGGTGCCTGGCACCCAGGTGCCGGGCACCGGACGCCTACCGGAAGAGCTGGTAGGGGACGCTCGAGAGGATCACGTGCGGCTCGAAGAGGAGCAGCCGCTTCACGTAGATCGCCCGCTGGTTGTGCAGGACGCGGGACCACCCGCGCACGACGATCTCCGGCATCACGACGTTGACCACGGTCTCCGGGTCGGCCGTCAGCTCGCGGATGTACGCCAGGAGCGGCGTCCCGACGTCGCGGTACGGGGCGTCGCTCAGGTCGAGCGGCATCATGACGCCCGTCTGCGTCCAGCGGTCGGCGAGCTGGTCGGCCTCGGCGCTGTCGAACGCGAACGACACGGCGCGGGTGTCCTCGATCCCCAGGGAGTCGGCGTAGGTCAGCGCGCGCAGCGAGCCGGCGTGGATGTCCGAGATCAGGACGCGCACGGCGAGACGGCTCGGGGTGACGCCCTCCGGCCCGCGCCGCTGCGACACCACCGGGACGTCGGCGATCACCGTCCCCGGCTCGGAGAGGAGCCGCAGCTTGAGCCGGAACGAGGTGCGCGTCGCGGCCCGCAGCAGCGAGCGGCCGCGGAACTGCTCCGGGACGACCACGGTGACGAAGTCGGACTCGCTGCGAGGAAGGCTCCACACCTCCTCGAGCACCGCCTGCGTCCGGCCTTCGTCGGTCGCGAGCCGCTCCAGCTTCGGCCCCGACGGCGCGTAGTCGAACCAGCGCGGCCTGATCGCCGAATCGGTGTGCCTGCCCGGCGTGAGCACCGCGCGGATCGACTGGTTGTCTGCGATCTGGCGCGAGTACCAGAGCGCGCCCTCGGTGGCGACGTCGAGTGACTCGACCCACAGGAGCACGTGATTCGTCGCCGGACCGGCGGCGCGGATGGCACCCACCCCGGCCGCCAGCCGGCGGGCGAAGCGCCGGTAGTGGCGGTTGATCCCGACGAACGCGAGCACGAACAGCGGGATCGCGACGATCACGAGCCACGCACCCTCGGTGAACTTCGTCCAGATCACGACCAGCGTGACGAGCCCCGTGGCCGCCGACCCGACACCATTGAGGGCGGCGCGGTAGCGCCAGCCGGGGTCGCGCGTCCGCAGCCAGTAACGGACCATCCCGGCCTGCGACAGCGTGAACGCGCTGAACACCCCGATCACGTAGAGGTGGATCAGCGAGTCGACGCTCGCGTTGTAGATGATCAGCAGTGTCGACGCGATCGCGGCCAGCACGATGATCCCGTTCGAGAACACGAGCCGGTCGCCGAGGTTCGTGAACTGGCGGGCGAAGAAGCGGTCACGCGCGAGCAGCGCCGCGAGCCGGGGGAAGCCCTGGAACGACGTGTTGGCAGCAAGCACCAGGACGGCGAGCGTGAGGATCTGGACCGCCCAGTACATGAAGGCGCTCCACGAGCCCGAGGGGAAGACGCCTCGGGCCAGCTGCGAGAGCACCGACGGCGTGCCCGAGTCGGCGGGAATCGCGTTCATGTGCACGGCGAGCCACGACACGCCGACGAACATCACGATCGCGATCGTCCCGAGCGTCGCCAGCGTCTTCGCGGCGTTGCGCCCGTGCGGCCGGCGGAAAGCGTTGACGCCGTTAGCGATCGCCTCGACTCCCGTGAGCGCCGTCGATCCGGACGCGAACGCGCGCAGGACCACGAACAGCGTGACGGCGCCGGTGCCGGCCGCGATCGGGTGCGGGACGACCGCCTGCGGGCAGCCGGAGGTCGCGCACTTCGTCACTCCCGTTCCGATCAGCACGAGGATCGCCGTCACGAACGCGTACGTCGGCAGGGCGAAGAGCACGCCCGCCTCCTTGACCCCGCGCAGGTTCGCGAGCGTGATCAGCACGACGCAGATCAGCGACAGGCCGAGCTCGTGGCCGCGCAGCGCGCTCACCGCCGAAGTGAGGGCGAGAACCCCGGCGGCGACGGAGACGGCGACCGTGAGGATGTAGTCGGTCAAGAGCGCCGCCGCCGCGACCAGGCTCGGCACGCGGCCCAGGTTCTCCTTGGCGACGATGTAGGCGCCGCCCGACGTCTCGTAGGCAAGCACCGTCTGCCGGTACGAGGCGATGACGATCGCGAGCAGCAGCGCGATGCCGAGCGAGATCGGGAACACGAGGTGCGCGGCACCGGCCGAGGCGCCGACCAGGACCACGAGAGCCGCCTCGGTCGCGTAGGCGACGGACGAGAGCGGATCCGACGCGAAGATCGGGAGCGCGAGCCACTTCGGGAGCAGCGTCTCCTCCATCTGGTCGGACGCCATCGCAGGCCCGACGACGAAGCGACGGAGGCGCGGCCTGCCTGCCTGGGTTGTCACGTCGTCTTTCGTCGCTCGAGTGCCGTCAGCGCACGCTCCGCTTCACGGCGGGCAGCGTCCGCGCGGGCGCGGTCGTAGAGCGGGCTGTGGGAGTCGGTGACGAGCCGGTCGGCGAGCAGGACGCCGCGCGGCAGCACGTGCACGTCGAGGTCGGCGAGCCGGCTCGCGAGCGCGAGCAACTGGGAACGCGCCGAGCGCACCGCGACGCGGTTGAGCGGCGAGGCGCCGGGGAGCCGCGTCCCGTCCGCCTCGTGCACGACGTCCGTCAGCCCGCGCGACACGCCGAGGCGGTACTCGGGAGCGACCAGCTCGCGCACGCGCCACGCGAGCCGCGGCGACGGCAGCACCGAGGCGATCAGCTCCTCGTCCGCGGCGCGCCGCTCTGCCTGGAGCGCGCGGCGCTTCTGGAGCTCGCGCACCGGTTGCAGGACGCGAATCGAGACCATGCGCCCACGGTAGGAGGCGCCGTCTCAACCGCGACTGAGGATTGGCCGGCCCCGCCTCAAGGACTCCTCAAAGGACGAGGCGGTACCCGGCGCCGGGCTCCGTCAGCAGGTGGCGCGGAGCCGACGGATCGGGCTCGATCTTACGGCGGAGCTGGGAGACGTAGACGTGCAGGTAGTTCGACTCGTCGCCGTACGCAGGCCCCCAGACCTCGCGCAGGATCGTACGGTGCGTCAGCAGCTTGCCCGGGTTGGTGGCGAGCAGCCGAAGGATCCCGAGCTCGTGCGGCGTCAGGTGCACGAGCTTGCCCGACACCTCGACCGACTGCTTCTCGAGATCGAGCCTGACGTCGCCGAACACGATCACCGGATCGCCGCCCGTCGAGGACCGCCGCAGAGCGGCGCGCAGGCGGGCGAGCAACTCGCCGATCGCGAACGGCTTCGTCACGTAGTCGTCGGCGCCGGCGTCGAGCGCCGCGATCTTCTCGTCCTCGTCGCCGACCGCGGAGACGACGATGATCGGCGCGGTGCTCCACTGGCGAAGCTCGCGGCACACCTCGGTGCCCCTGCCGTCCGGCAGGACGAGGTCGAGGATCACCGCGTCCGGTGAGTTGAGCCCGGCGGCCGTGATCGCGTCGCCCGCGCTCGTAACCGCTTCCACTTCGTAGCCGGCGCCGCGGAGGTTGGTCGCGAGCGCGCGCAGGAACTGCGGCTCGTCGTCGACGACGAGCACCCGCGGGCCGCCCGTCACCGCAGCGCCTCCTTCGCGACCCGCTCGGCCGGCAGCGTCAGGCTGGCGCACGTGCCGCCTCCGTCGCGTGGCGCGAGCGTGAGCGAGCCGCCGTTCGCGGTGGCGAACCCGCGGGCGATCGCGAGCCCGAGGCCGGCCCCCCGGCCGGCCGCCCGCCCGCGCGAGAAGGGCTCGAGCAGGCTCTCCGCCTCGTCGGGCCGGATGCCCTCGCCGCGATCGTCCACGTCGATCGTCACGCCGCCTTCACCCTCCCGCGCCGACACCGACACGGGCGCGCCGGGGGGAGAGAACTTGAGCGCGTTCTCGATCAGGTTGACGAGCGCACGCTGCACCTGGGTCGCGTCGACGCGGGCGGCCGGCAGGTCGTCGCCGACGTGCACCTCGACCGAGCCGCGTCCGATCTCGTCGACGGCGAGCATGACGAGGTCGCCGACGTCCCAGAGCTCGGGGTGCGGCACGGCGGCGTCGGCCTGAAGCCGCGACAGGT
Organism: Gaiellaceae bacterium; assembly: GCA_035518115.1. Taxonomy (GTDB): domain Bacteria; phylum Actinomycetota; class Thermoleophilia; order Gaiellales; family Gaiellaceae; genus PALSA-600. The sequence goes on from DATIXY010000084.1 coordinate 64,534, forward strand.
CGAGCAGGTTCTCGACGAGGCGGGTGAGTCGCGCGAGCTCGCTGCCGATGGCCTCGAACAGTTCGGCCCGGTCTTCGGAGGAGAGTTCGACCTCGGCGCTCGACAGCCCGCCCAAGGCCGCAGTCATCGTGGCGAGGGGCGTCCGGAAGTCGTGCGAGACGGACTGGATGATCGTCGTCTTGATGGCGTCCGAGCGCCGCAGCGCCTCGGCCTCGTGCGCCTGCTCCTCGAGCTGCTCCCGCTCCTCCGCGACCTCGAGCAGAGCTGCGAGCGCGGCGTCGAACCGCGTCCGCGCACGCTCGTCGGCGCCCTCCAGGACGATGTCGGAACGCGCTCGGATCTCGTCGACCGAGGCGTCCCGGTGCAGGAGCTCGGCGGCGGTGTCCGCGAGCAGCGCCGCCTCGCGCTCGCGCTGGCCGGCCTCTGCGGCGCGGCGGCGCGCCTGGGCAGCGAGCTGGCTCGCGATCACGGCACTCACGACGTACACCGCGAGCGCGGCCCAGTTCCGGCCGTCGGCGAGTGTCAGCGTGTGGACCGGAGCGAGGAAGAAGAAGTTGAACGCGAGCATCGACGCGATCGCGGCCCCGATGCCGTACGCCATTCCGTAGTAGGCGGCGACGATCAGGACCGCCGGCGTGTAGACGACGCCCAGGCTCAGCGTCGGCGCGACCGGGCGGAGCGCGTACACGATCCCGGTAGCTGCCGCGAGCACCACGATCGTGCCGACGATCGGCGGTACCGCGTCGACCGTAGAGCGAAGCCGCACGGCGCAACGCTACCTCCGTCAGGCTGCGTCACCGTTCGCAGCTAAACTTGTCCGCCATGGCAACTGCGCACGGAGGTGAGCCGGTGGTCCCTGGCAGTACAGGGCGAAAACACGTGTGTGCGCGCGCGACGCTGTCTGGGCGCTTCTAGCGTCTTGTAGTCGTCTGCGTGCGCGGGCGGCTACTGGCTCAGACAGGTGATGCAGAGGTGGAACATCTTCGGGGGCCGGCGCCTGCGACGGCGCCCGGTCCTTCGCGGCCGTCGTCTGGTCGTCGGCGTGCAGCTGCCGCAGCTGGCGTTCCTGGCGGTGCTGGGCCCGGGCCTCGTGAGCGGCTTTGCCGACAACGACGCCGGCGGGATCACGACCTACTCGGTGGTGGGAGCACAGTTCGGCTATGCGCTCTTGTGGGTCGTGCTCGCGAGCATGATCGCGCTGTTCGTGACGCAGGAGATCGGTGCGCGGCTGGGCCTTGCGACCGGGCGCGGGCTGCTCGACCTGGTGCGGGAAGGGTTCGGGATCCGCTGGGCGGCACTGGCGATCGCGACGATGCTGCTTGCGAACCTGGGCACGACCCTGGCGGAGTTCGCCGGTATCGGCGCCGCGCTTTCGCTGTTCGGGGTGCCCGTGGCGGTTTCGGTCGTGGTGTCGGTGCTGGTCGTCGGCCTGCTGCTGGCACGGGCCGGGTTTCTGCGCGTCCAGTACGTGTTTCTCCTGGTCGGGGCGGGTGTCTCGGTCGCGTATGTCGTATCGGCGATCCTTGCGCGACCGGACTGGGGGAAGAGCGCCCGGTACCTCGTGGCGCCGCACGGGCAGGTCTCGTCTGCATACCTGCTGGCGGTCGTGGCAACCGTGGGCACGACGATCACGCCGTGGGGGCAGGCGTTCATCCAGTCCTACTGCGCGGACAAGCGTCTCGGTCCGGAGCACCTGCGCACGTCTCGGTTCGACGTCGCCCTCGGCGCGTTCCTGACCAACTCGATCGCGGCCTTCATCATGATCGCCGCGGCGGCGACGTTGTGGGCGCACGGTGAGCGCAGCATCCCGGATGCGGCGGCGGCGGCGAAGGCCCTCGGCCCACTCGCCGGGCACGCCGCGGAGACCGTCTTCGCGCTCGGGCTGCTCGGCGCTGCCTTCCTCGGCCTCGGCGTCGTGCCGCTGACGAGCTCGTATGCGACGACCGAGGCGCTCGGGCTGGAGCGCGGTCTCGACCTGCGGCCGCGCCAGGCGCCCGCCTTCTACGGCCTGCTCGCCTTCTTCCTCGGTGTGGCCGCACTGCTGGTGCTGATCCCCGGCCTGCCGCTGATCCGCGTGATGTTTCTCGCGCAGGTCGTGAACGGCCTGCTGCTGCCGGTGATCCTGGTGTTCGTGATGCTGCTCAGCCGGCGCCGCCTGCTGCTCGGAGCCCTGACCAGCGGCCGGTTCCTGACGGCGGCCGGATGGTTCGTCACCCTGGTGGTCAGCGCCATGTCGATCGCCCTCGTCATCACCTACCTGCTCCCGTGACCGCGACCGCCCCGACGATCCTCCACCTCTCGCTCGTCACGAGCGGCGAGCTGACCGACGCCGACGGGCGCAAGCTCGGCCGGATCGAGGATCTCGTCGTCCGGATCGGCGAGGACGACTACCCGCCGATCACCGGGGCGGTCGCGAAGGTCGCGGGAAGGCTGGTCTTCGTCGCCGCCGAGCAGATCGGCGCGATCCAGCACGGCCGGATCACGCTGACGAAAGCCCGGCTCGACCTTCAGCCGTTCGAACGCCGCGAAGGCGAGCTCCTGCTGCGCGAAGACCTGCTCGACCGCCAGGTGATCAACGTCGACGGCGCCCGGATCGTTCGCGCGAACGAGATCGAGATCGCCCGCATCGAAGGCTGGTGGCGCGTCGTCGGCATCGACATCACCCCGAAGAGCCTGCTTCGCCGGCTGCTGCCGCGGGCGATCGCACCGCAGACGGTCGGCGTCTCCGGCTTCCTCGACTGGGCGAGCCTCGAGCCGTTCACCGGGCACATCCCGACGATCACGCTGCGCGTCCCGCACCCCAAGCTCGCGCGGCTCCACCCGGCCGAGCTCGCCGACCTCGTCGAGGCGGCGCCACACGGCCAGGGCGAGGAGATCATCGCCGCTGTCCGGCACAACCCCGAGCTCGAAGCCGACCTCTTCGAGGAGCTCGGCGACGAGCATCAGCTCGAGTTCGCGGAGGACCGCGACGACCACCAGGTCGCCGATCTGATGGCGCGGATGGAGATCGACGACGCCGCCGACCTGCTCGGCCAGTTCGACGACGACCGTCGCAGCCACATCCTCGAGCTGCTGCCGCAGGTCCAGCAGCGCCGGTTGCGTGCGCTGCTCGGCTACGAGCCGCTGACCGCAGGCGGTCTGATGAGCCCCGACTTCGTCGCCGTCTTCAGTCAGGCGAGCCAGGCAGAAGTGCTCGATCGGGTCCGTCGCGCCGCCACACCCTCCGACGCTCTCGTCTGGATCTTCGCGATCAACACGCACCATCGCTTCCGCGGCGCGGTCTCGCTTCCCGACCTCGTTCGCGCCGAGCCCGACACCGCGATCACCGATCTGATCAGCCACAGCCGCTCGGTCACGGCCGACGCCGACCTCGACGAGATCGTCCGCGCCATGACCGACTACGACCTCACCGTCGTCCCCGTCGTCGACGACGATCAACGGCCGATCGGCATCATCACCGTCGACGACGTCCTCGAGCTGATCGCGCCTCCACCCGGCCGCGGCTTCGGCATCTTCGGCGGGTCCTGACCGGGGGGAACCTGGTTTCCCCCCGACCTGTCAGCCGTGGACCGAGACGAGCAGCGGGATGATCAGGATCGCGACGATGTTGGCGATCTTGATCATCGGGTTGATCGCCGGCCCGGCGGTGTCCTTGTAGGGATCGCCGACCGTATCGCCCGTGACCGCCGCGGCGTGCGCCTCTGAGTTCTTGCCGCCGTAGGCGCCGTCCTCGATCAGCTTCTTCGCGTTGTCCCACGCACCGCCGCCGGACGTCATCGCGATCGCGAGGAACAGGCCGGTGACGATCGTCCCGATCAGCAGGCCGCCCAGCATGCGGACGCTGATCAGCCCGATGACGATCGGGATCGCGATCGGGATCAGCGCCGGCGCGAGCATCGACCTGATCGCGGAGCCGGTGACGATGCCGACCGCGCGGCTGTAGTCGGGCCGCTCCGTCCCTTCCATGATCCCGGGGTGCTCGCGGAACTGGCGGCGCACCTCCTCGACGACCTCGCCGCCGACCCGGCCGACCGCTTGCATCGCGAGCGAGGCGAAGAGGAACGGCATCAATCCGCCGATGAACAGGCCGGCCACCACCCATGCGTCCGACAGGGTGAAGAGCGTCGGCAGCCCCTGCTTCGCGAGCCCCGTGGTGTAGGAGTCGAAGAGCACGAGCGCGGCGAGCGCGGCGGAGCCGATCGCGTAGCCCTTGGTCACGGCCTTCGTGGTGTTGCCGACGGCGTCCAGCGGGTCGGTGACCGCGCGAACGCTGTCCGGCAGGTCGGCCATCTCGGCGATCCCGCCGGCGTTGTCGGTGACGGGCCCGTAGGCGTCGAGCGCGACGATCAGCCCGGTCATCGAGAGCTGGGCCATCACGGCGACGCCGATGCCGAACAGGCCGGCGAAGTGATGCGCGACGAGGATGCCGGCGACGATGACGATCACCGGGACGGCGGTCGCCTGCATGCCGACGGCGAGGCCTTCGATGATGTTCGTCGCGTGCCCGGTCTGCGACGCGCGCGCGATCATCTTCACCGGGTTCCAGCGTGTGCCGGTGTAGTACTCGGTGATCGCGACGAGCAGGAAGGTGACGATCAGGCCGACGACCGCGGAGACGTAGAGGTCGGTGAAGCTGAACCGGCTGTTGTCGAACGCGGCCGCGACCGGGATGAAGCCGAGCGCCGAGAGGATCGTCGCGGCGAGCACCGCCTTGTACAGCGCGTTGATCACCGCGTTCTCGCCGCGCCCGACGCGCGCGAAGAACGTGCCGATCACGGAGGAGACCGCGGAGACGCCGCCGATGGCGAGCGGGAGCAGATAGAGGTTCGTGTGGAGGAAGTTCGTTCCCAGCAGCATCACGGCGACGGCCGTGACCGCGTAGGTCTCGAACAGGTCGGCCGCCATCCCGGCGCAGTCGCCGACGTTGTCGCCGACGTTGTCGGCGATCACCGCGGCGTTGCGCGGGTCGTCCTCGGGGATGCCGGCTTCGATCTTGCCGACGAGGTCGGCGCCGACGTCGGCCGCCTTCGTGAAGATCCCGCCGCCGAGCCGGGCGAACACCGAGATGAGGGAGCCGCCGAACGCGAGTCCGACGAGGTCGTTGATCGCGGAAGTCGGCGTGTGGTTGAGGACGTCGGTGAGGAACCAGTAGTAACCGGTGACGCCGAACAGCCCGAGCCCGACCACGAGCAGCCCGGTCACCGACCCGGCGCGGAAGGCGACGTTGAGGGCCGGCTCGAGCCCGCCCCGCGCCGCCTCGGCCGTGCGGACGTTCGAGCGGACCGCGACGTTCATCCCGATGAAGCCGGCAGCCGCCGACAACGTGGCGCCGATGAGGAAGCCGAACGCCGTCCCCCAGCCCAGCTTGTCGTAGACGCCGAGCAGGACGAAGGGGACGATCGCGACGATCGCGATCGTCGTGTACTGCTTCCTCAGGTACGCGGCGGCACCCTCCTGGACGGCGGACGCGATCTCCCGCATCCGCTCGTTGCCGGCCGGCTGCCTGAGCAGCCACACCGTCAGGTAGACGCCGTACGCAACGGCGATGACGGCCCCGACGAAGCCGATCAACACCGCGTGATGCATGAACCAGTCCATCGATTAGAGCTCCCTCACAAAGTCAAGCGCCGAAGGGCTTCGGCGCGGGCAGTTATGTATCACAAAGGGGCGTCGGCGGAGCCGCTCGAGCCCCCGGAAACCCGCGCCGAATAGGCGATCTGCAGGTTGGCGAGCGCTGCGCCGAGATCGCGGCCGGCTTCGCTTCGGAGCAGGGGCTGAAGGGCGATCAGAGCGTCGATTCCGAGCTTCGCCTGGGCGAGGTCGCCCCGCTCGAGCTTGGTGTAGACGAGGCTGGCGATCGTCGAGGCGGTCGACTCGAGGAGCAGCCCGAGATCGAGCGCCGCGAGCTGCTCGGCGAGGTCTTCCTGGGGCCCTTCAGCCTTCAACCGGCTCACCGGCCCGGACCTGCTCGGCATAGATCTCCCCCGGCGTCAGGCCCTCCTCGGCGCGTGCGATCTGGCGCTCGGCCGCGGTCTGCACCGGGACTGCGAGATACGGGGCCGCCCCGGTCTCCTCGGCCACCGGCAGGGCCCACTCGATCAGCGCCTCGATGCGCGCGCGGGCGGGGACCGGCTCGCCGCGATCGAAGTCGAGCAGCTCGCCCGAGAGGCCGTAGCGAATCGCGCGCCAGAGGTTCTCCTCGAGCAGCCGGTTGGGAAGGTTCGGCAGGGCCTCCCCTTCGTCGTACGCACGCGCGTAACGCGCGGCGAGCGCGTGGCAGAGCGCCGCGACCGACTGCGCCTCCAGGAGATCGGGCTGCGCGTCGCAGATGCGGATCTCGATCGTCGGGTACGCGAGATGCGGCCGGACGCTCCACCAGATCTGCGTGTGCTCCGTGATCGACCTGGTGCGATAGAGGAACGAAACGTACTCCGAGAATCCGCGCCAGCTGCCGTACGCATCTGGGATGCCGCACCGCGGAAACATGCGCGTGAAGATCTCGGTCCGAGCAGAGTGCAGCCCGCTGTTCACCGCCTCGACGAACGGCGAGCTGACGGAGACCGCGAGCAGCTCCGGCAGGACGTTGCGCAGGCCGTCGTGCACCGCGACGGCCCGGTCCGCGCCCGCAATGCCGACGTGAACGTGCAGGCCGAACGTGTTGTTGCGCCACACGACGTAGCGCAGCAGCTCGTCGTTGCGGCGGTAGTGCGGCGTGTCGATGATGCGCTGGTCCTGCCACCGGCTCCACGGATGGGTGCCCGTGCTGCCGAGCGCCACACCCCGTTCGCGCGCGATCGCGTGCAGCTGCGAGCGGCGCTCCTGCATCACCGCTGCGGCCTGCCCGAAGCTCTCGCACCGGCCGGTGCGCACCTCGATCTCCGACGCGATCAGCTCGCCGACGACGTGCGGCGCGAGCTCGGGCACTCCGAGCGCGGCGCCGTAGACGTCCTCGAAGCGATTGGTCAGCTCGAGCGTCTCCGGGTCGAGGAGTGCAAACTCCTCCTCGACGGCGACCGTCAGGTCGGTCCCGTTCTCGAAGGCATCGCGTGCCGACGAGAGCAGTTCCTGCCAGGAGACGCGCTGTTCCTCGCCCATCGCGGGCGAAGCCTAGACAGGAGCGAGGAGCCGCGCCGCGACGCCGGCCCACGACCAGCGCTCGACCGCGACCCCGCGCGCAGCCGCGCCGAGCGCCTCGCGCTCGCCCGCGGGCAGGGCGACCAGCTCGCCCAGCTTGCGCGACAGGTCGGCGGCGTCGCCGGGCGCGAACGAGGCGAGGTGCCGCAGCCGCTCCGGATAGGCCCCCTCGAGCCCCGCCGCCACCTCGGCGAGCCCCGAATGGCGGGCGACCAGCGGGGGTGAGCCGGCCGCGGCGGCCTCGGCCGCGACCATCCCGAACGCCTCCGGGAAGATCGACGGCACGACGGTGACATCGGCCAGGGGCAGCAGGTGGACGAGGTGCCGGTGCTCGAACGGCCCGGTGAAGAGCGTGCGCGGCGGGGACTGCGCCTCGAGCACCGGGCGATAGGGCCCGAACCCGACCACGACCAGCCTTGCATCGATGTCCTGCATCGCGGCGAGCAGAAGCTGCACGCCTTTCTGCTCGATCAGCTTCCCGAAGTAGACGACCGTCGGCTCGTCGCCCGCCAGGAACGCGCGCAGCCGCTCGGCGTTGCCCTCGTCGGGCAGCCGCTCGTTTCGGTTCCCCGGGTTCGGCGGATCGCGCTCTGCCTCGGCGACGAGGTCGCGCAGCGCAGTGCCGCGGTCCTGCAGGACGAACTCGTCGACGTCGACTCCGGGCGGCACGGTATGGACACGCTCGACGTGCCCCACGACCTCGTCGAGCACGCGGCGGATGTGCTCGGAGCCGACGTAGGTCGCCTCCGCGCCGGCCAGCGCCTCCCGCCCCCACTGCTCGAGCTCCGGGCGCCCGCGCATCGAGTATTCGAGCTCCGAACCGTGTGCCTTGACCCTGAAGGGCGCCCCCGACGATGCGCCGACCGGCCCGCCGAGGAGCACGTGGTTCGCGAAGACCAGGTCGGCCGGGATCCCGCGCAGCACCTCGGCATTGGCCGCGACGTAGGCGGCGCGCTCCGCCGGAGTCAGGTCCTGGAGCAGCCGAGGCTCGAGGCCCGCGTACCGGTCGATGACGAATACGGGCAGCAGCCCACCGGGAAGCTCGGGAACGACCACGCGCGCGCCGCCCAGGTCGTACTGCTCCGGCGCCCGCTCCTGGCAGACGACCGTCACCTCGTGCCCGGCCCTGCTCCATTCCCGGGCCAGCGCCCGCGAGTAGACGTTCGAGCCGGTCCCGCCGAGCAGGTAGCCGTGCCAGAGCGAGACGCGCACGCCGCCGGAGGCTACGTGAGGTGGAAGTAGAGCGCGTGGAGGAGGTCGACCGCCGGGTTCGACGTGTGCACGGTCACGTCGCCGGGAACGTCGAGCAGCGCCTCCGAGTAGTTGAAGATGATGCGGACGCCTGCGTCGACGAGGTCGTCGGCGACCTTCTGAGCTGCGACCGCGGGCACGGCGAGCACGCCGACGACGATGTTCTTCTCGCGAACGACGTCCTTGAGGCGGCGCTCGTCCTCGACGGGCGCGGCACCGAGGTCGTGGCCGAGCTTGGCCGGATCGGTGTCGAAGACCGCGGCGATGTTGATGCCGTGCTCGGCGAAGATCGGCGAGCTCGCGATCGCCTGGCCGAGCCGGCCCGCGCCGACGAGTGCGATGTTGTGCTGCCC
>DATIXY010000085.1:0-8642 GCA_035518115.1 Gaiellaceae bacterium
GGCCGACGGGCTCGTCGAGCGCGGCGAGCACAAGGAGGCGATCCTCACCCCGGCCGGCCGCGAGCGCGCCGAGCACGTCGTGCGCAAGCACCGGATCATCGAACGGCTGCTGACCGACTTCATGGGCTACACCGCGGCCGAGGCGCACGTGCACGCGGACGAGCTCGGCGGCACGTTCTCCGACGACATGGTCGACCGGATCTCCGAGAAGCTCGGAAACCCCGACCGCTGCCCGCACGGCTGGCCGGTCGACCCCGACTTCGAGCAGGCCGAGAACCGCGAGCTGAAGCCGCTCGCCGAGCTCGAGCCGGGAGGGCGCGCGACGATCGTCCGCCTCGCCGAGCACGACGGCGACCTGCTGCACTGGTTCTACGACCGCGGCCTCGTGCCCGGAGCCGAGCTCGAGGTGCGCGCCGTCGAGTCGGCCGCGGGACAGTTCCGCGTCACCGTCGGCGGCGGCGAGCAGGCGATCGGCGAGAAGGCCGCGGCCGGCCTCTACGTGCGCCCGACCGCGTAGCGGCCGCCCGAACCGTCACGAAACCGTGCCCTTGTAACAGTCTGTTACTTGGGCGCCGGGAACTTGTCTCCGGGAACGCTCGGCGCCCGGATCACGATCATCTCGGCGTCGGCATCGCTCCGCACGTCGCTGACGACCGCCTCCGGCCAGATCACGAAGAAGTCGCCCCGCCGGAAGGTGTGTGCGACGTCGTTGATCCTCAGCTCGATCGTTCCCGCGATCACGACGTTGATCTCGACGGTCTGCCGGTGGAGGTGGCGCTGGTCGTCGGCCGGCACCCGCTCCGGGAGCCGCTGCCACGTCACCTCGACGAGGTCGGATCGGAGCAGCGGCTCGTCCATGAAGTGACCGAAGAACCAGCCTCGCTCCTGAGACTGTGCGTCGACCTTCCCGATGAACGCTTGGCGGCGCTTGTCGTCCACCTTGTTCCGCGGCGGCGCTAGGCGGGGGTCGGCTCGCGCTTGCTCAGCCCGGCGGCCTCGCGCAGCGCCTCGGCCTTGTCGGTGCGCTCCCACGTGAAGTCGTGGTCGTCGCGGCCGAAGTGGCCGTACGCGGCGGTCTTCGAGTAGATCGGCCGGCGCAGGTCGAGATCGCGCAGGATCGCCGCCGGCCGCAGGTCGAAGTGCTCCGAGACCAGCTCGGAGATCCGCTCCGGCGTGATCCCCTCCGCGTGCGTCCCGAACGTCTCGACGAGCACCGAGAACGGCCGGGCGACGCCGATCGCGTACGCGACCTGCACCTGGCAGCGCTCGGAGAGCCCGGCCGCGACGACGTTCTTCGCGACGTACCGCGCCGCGTACGCGGCCGAGCGGTCGACCTTCGTCGGGTCCTTGCCGGAGAAGGCGCCGCCGCCGTGCGGCGCGGCGCCCCCGTAGGTGTCGACGATGATCTTGCGCCCGGTCAGGCCCGTGTCCCCCATCGGCCCGCCGATCACGAACTTGCCCGTCGGGTTCACGTAGACGAAGTCCGGATCGTCGAACTGCTTCTCGTCGTACAGCTCCTTGGGCAGGATCGGCCGCAGCACGTGCTCGATCAGGTCGGGCTTGATCAGCGAGTCGGCGTCGAGACCTTCACGGTGCTGTGTCGAGATCAGGACGCGCTCGATCGCGACCGGCCGCTGGCGGCCGTCGGCGTCGACCTCGTAGCGCACCGACACCTGCGCCTTGCCGTCCGGCCGCAGGTACGGCAGCACGTCGGCCTTGCGCACCTCGGACAGCCGCTTGGTGATGCGGTGCGCGAGCATGATCGGCAGCGGCATCAGCTCGCGCGTCTCGTTCGTCGCGTACCCGAACATCATCCCCTGGTCGCCGGCGCCGATCTTGTCGAGCGGATCGTCGTCGCCGGGATCGTGCTGCACCTCGTAGGCGTTGTCGACGCCCAGGGCGATGTCAGGCGACTGCTCGTCGATCGCGACGACGATGCCGCACGTCTCGGCGTCGAACCCGTACTTCGCGCGCGTGTAGCCGATGTTCCGGATCGTCTCGCGCACGATCTGACGGATGTCGATGTACGTCTCCGTCGTCATCTCGCCCGCGACGACGACGAGGCCCGTGGTGATCAGCGTCTCGCACGCGACACGGCTCGAGGGGTCGTTCGCGAGCGCCGCGTCGAGCACGGCGTCCGAGATCTGGTCCGCGATCTTGTCGGGGTGGCCTTCGGTCACCGACTCCGACGTGAACAGGAAGCTGCGCGCCGCCATCGTGCGCCTCAGAGTAACGGCGCCGGTCTACCTCCGCGACCCCCCTACTCGTCCGTGGGGCGCCGCCCCATCAGCGAGGCGAGGAGTTCGTCGAGCGACAGCCCTTCCAGCACCGCGCACACGCCTTCGGTGATCGGCAGCTCGATCCCCAGGCGGTGCGAGAGGTCGCGCAGCACCGGCGCGGTCGTCAGCCCCTCGACCACCTGCCCGATTTCCGCCCGCGCCGCGTCGGCTGAGAAGCCGCGCGCGATCAGCTCCCCCGCCCGCCGGTTGCGCCCGGAGGGGTGCCAGCACGTGACGATCAGGTCGCCCATCCCGGCCAGCCCGAAGAACGTCTCCGGCTCGGCCCCGCAGGCCTCGCCGAGGCGCGCCATCTCGACCAGCCCGCGCGTGATCAGCGCCGCCTTGGCGTTGTCGCCGAGCCCGAGCCCGTCGACGCCCCCCGCCGCCAGTGCGATCACGTTCTTGGCAGCCGCGCAGAGCTCGACGCCGACCAGGTCGGTGTTCACGTAGACGCGGAACGCCAGCGAGTTGATCGCCTCCTGCAGCTCCCGGGCGAGCTCCTCGTCCTCGGACGCGATCACCGTCGCGCCCGGAAGCCCGGCCGCCACCTCCTCGGCCATGTTCGGCCCCGAGAGCACCGCCACCGGCCGGTCCTCGACGAGCGTCGAGAGCCTGTCGCCGGTCGGCGGGTCCAGCCCTTTGACCAGGCTCAACACGGGCGCGCTGCCGCGCACGTGGCCGATCGCCTCGCGGAACGAACTGCTCGGGACGGCGATCACGACCAGCTCGGCGTCCTCGTACGGCGCCTCGTCGATCGTGGCGCGCGTCGCCAGCGTGACGTCGTGGCCGCGCTGCCCGAGCAGGGCGCTGAAGGCCGTCCCCCAGGCCCCGCCGCCGACGACGACGACGTTCACGTCCGCTTTCGGAAGTCGATTGCCACCGGCACACCCTCCAGCTCGAACCGCTCGCGGAGCTGATTCTCCACCCAGTAGCCGTAGTCGCGGGTGATCAGCCCGGGATCGTTGACCGTGAAGCGGAACCGCGGCGGCCGGCTCTCGACCTGCGCGCCGTAGAGGAGGTTGAGCCGCCGCGCGCCCTTCGAAGGCGGCTGGCGCGCGGCGCGCACGTCGGCGAGGAACCGGTTCAGCTCCGGCGTCGGGACGCGGCTGGCGTACTTGTCGAACAGCTCGGCGACACGGTCGAGCAGCCGCGACACGCCGCGGCCGCTGTGCGCCGAGACGGTGATGAACGGCGGGCGCTGCCGCAGGCGCCGCTGCAGCTCCGGGCGGATCTCCTCGATCGTCACCTGCCCGATGTCCCACTTCGACAGGACGATCAGCGTCGCGCAGTGCGCCTTGCGCGCGACCTCGACCGCGGTGATGTCACCCTCGACGATCCCCTGGCTCGCGTCGATCAGGACGAGCGCCACGTCGGCGCGCTCGGCAGCGTCGAGCGCGCGCAGCTCCGAGTAGTACTCGATGCCCTGCCGCTGGCGCCGCTTGCGGCGCAGGCCGGCCGTGTCGACGAGCACGAACGTACGCCCGTCGCGCTCGATCACGGTGTCGATCGAGTCGCGCGTCGTGCCGGGGACCTCGCTCACGATCGTGCGCTCCTCGCCGACGAGCCGGTTGAAGAGCGACGACTTGCCGACGTTCGGCCGCCCGAGGATCGCGACGCGGATCGCCTCGTCGCCGACCGGCTGCCGGTCGGTGCCCGGCAGTCGCTCGAGGATCTCGTCCAGCAGGTCGCCGACGTTGGTGCCGTGCAGGCCGGAGATCGCGACCGGGTCGCCGAATCCGAGCCGGTGCAGATCGAGCGCGAGGTGCTCCTGCGCCGGATCGTCGATCTTGTTCGCCAGCAACAGCACCGGCTTCTTCGAACGCCGCAGGAGCTGCGCGAGCTCCTCGTCGCCCGGCGTCACACCCGCGCGCGCATCGACGACGAACAGGACGAGGTCGGCGTCGGCGATCGCCGCCTGCGCCTGCACGGCGATCTGCGAGGTGATGTGGTCGCGGTCGGCGAGATCGACGCCGCCGGTGTCGATCAGCGTGAACTCCTCGCCGTTCCACTCGCAGACGAGCTCCTTGCGGTCGCGCGTCGTGCCCTGCGTCGCGTGCACGACGGCGGCGCGCGAGCCGGTGAGCCGGTTGATCAGCGTCGACTTGCCGACGTTCGGAAAGCCGACGATCGCGACCGTGCCCTTCATCAGGCTCCGCTCCAGCGCCGGCAAAGCCGGCGCCTCCGCTCTTTGGAGCCTCCGTCGAGCCTACGGCTCATACGGGCGGGACGAGGCCGGGCTCGCGCCCGCGGACGTGCACGTCGGCGAGCCAGTCGAACAGCACGTTGATGCGGCGCTCGATCTCGGCCGTCGCCTCCTTGTACCCGCGGCCGTTCTTCTGCACACCGGGGAAGGTGACCGGCGCCCCGAAGGCGACCGAGCACGGCGCGAAGTTGCCGATCTTCCAGAACTGCGTGCCGTACACCGCGATCGGGACGACCGGTACGTCCTCCTGGAGGGCGACCATCGCGGCGCCCGGCTGCGCCTGGCCCGGACGTCCGCTCTTCTGGCGCGTGCCCTCGACGAACAGCCCGACGACGCGGCCCCCGCGGGCCGCCTCGCGCATCATCCGCACGGCGTCGCGGTCGGACTCGCCGCGGCGGACGGCGATCGTCCCGAACAGGCGGATGAAGTCGCCGAGCCCTGGGTACTTCATCGCCTCGACCTTGGCGACGTAGTCGATGTTGCGCGGCGACAGCACGCCGACCACCGGAATGTCGATCCAGTGCAGGTGGTTGATCGCGTACACGAGCCCGCCGCTCGCCGGAACGCGGTCGGCCCCGAACGCCATCGGCCGCGCGAAGATCCGTGCGGCTCCGCCCAGCGTCGGCCGGCCGTAGCGCCAGGCGGCCTCGGAGCTCACGGCGACGCGACGAGCCGCGCGCGGACGAGCTGCTCGATCTGCGCGACGACGTCGTCGACCTGAAGGTCGGTCGTGTCGATCTGCGTCGCGTCGGGCGCCGGCTGCATGCGGCCCTTGTCCGACTCGTCGCGGCTGCGCAGGTCGGTGGCGAGCGCGTCGGCGCCGATGTCGGGCCGTTCGGCCTGCCGCCGGCGCGTGCGGATCGCGGGATCGGCCTTGAGGTAGACCTTCACCTCCGCGGCGGGCACGACGATCGTGCCGATGTCCCGGCCTTCGATCACGATGTTCCCGCGCGCCGCCAGGGCCCGCTGCCGCTCGCGCATCACCTCGCGCACGGCCGAGTGGCGCGCGACCACCGACACCATCCGGTCGATGCGCGACTGCCGGATGCCGGAGGTGACGTCGACCCCGGCGATGAACACGCGCCCCCCGTCGTCGAAGGTGACCGGGTTGCGCCGCGCGAGCTCGCCGACAGGATCGGCATCGCCGAGCGGCAACCCTTCGCGCAGCGCGAGCCAGGTGAGCGCGCGGTACATCGCGCCGGTGTCGAGGTAGCCGAAGCCGAGCCGCTCCGCGAGCTGCCTGGCGACGGTGCTCTTGCCCGCACCCGCCGGTCCGTCGATGGCCACGATCATCGTTGTACGAGTTGGTCGACTAGCTCGAAGAAACCGGGGAAGCTTATAGCCACGCAGTCGGGGTCAACGAGGTCGACGCCCTCCCGCGAGACGAGGCCCGTGACCGCCCCGAGCATGGCGATCCGGTGGTCGGCGCGGGCGTCGATCTTGCCCCCGCGCGGGCGCGCCGGCGTGCCGCGCACCTCGAAGCCGTCCGGCCGCGCCTCGATGCGCACGCCGGCCGCCCGGAGCCCGTCGGTGACCGTCTCGATGCGGTCGGTCTCCTTCGCCCGCAGCTCCTCGGCGCCGCGCACGACCGTCCTCCCGTGCGCGAAGGCTCCCAGCAGCGCGACCAGCGGCAGCTCGTCGACCAGGCGCGGCACCTCCTCCGCGCCGACCGCGGTGGCGACGAGCGGCGTCGAGCGCACCTCGAGGTCGGCCACCGGCTCTCCCGCGACCGTGCGCCGGTTGAAGACGGCGATCCGAGCGCCCATACGGTCGAGCACGTCGAGCAGGCCGGTGCGGAGCGGGTTGACGTTCACGCCGCGCAGGATCAGCTCGGAGCCGTTCAGGAGCACGGCGGCGGTGATCAGCGGCGCGGCCGAGGAGAACTCGCCGGAGATCTCGAGGTCGAGGGGCGGCAGGCCGTCGACCGGCCACACCGACACCGACTTGGGAGTGCGGCGGATGCGGACGCCGAGCTCGGCGAACATCCGCTCGGTGTGGTCGCGAGTCGGGTGCGGCTCGATCACGGTCGTCGGGCCGCCGTTCGCATAGAGCGCGGCGATCAGGATCGCCGACTTCACCTGCGCGCTCGCCACGGGCAGCTCGTAGGTGATCGGCTCGAGCGCGCCGCCCGTGATCCGCACCGGCGCGTGGCCGTCGGTCGTCGCGACGCCGGCACCCATGCGCCGCAGCGGCTCGGCGACGCGCTCGTGCGGGCGCATCGTGAGCGACTCGTCTCCGACGAGCTCGAAGCTTCCGGGCTGGCCCGCGAGCAGCCCGCACGTGAGCCGCAGGACGGTGCCGGCGTTGCCGCAGTCGATCGGCCCGTCCGGCGCGCGGAGGCCGCGCAGGCCGGCGCCCTGGACGCGGATGTCGTCGTCGCCGCTGTCGGTCACCTCGACACCGCAGGCGCGGACGACGTCGATCGCCGACAGGGTGTCGGCGGCGCGGCCGAAGCCGCGGATGCGGCTCTCACCGTCGGCGATCCCGGCGAGCAGGATCGCGCGCTGCGAGATGCCTTTGACGCCGGGGACGGCCGCGGCACCGACGAGCGCCGAAGCCGGCTCGATCTTCATGTCGAAGGTTTAACCGACCTGCTTGCCCATCAGGGCGACGAACCCGTGCACCTCGGCGGCGAACTCGCCGAACTCGGCCGCCGGGATCTGCTGCGGCCCGTCGCAGAGCGCCTCTTCGGGGCGCGGGTGCGACTCGACGATGATCCCGTCCGCCCCGACCGCGACGGCGGCGCGGGCGAGCGGGAGCACGAGGTCACGGCGGCCGGCGGCGTGCGACGGGTCGACGATCACCGGCAGGTGCGTCTCCTTCTTGAGCACGGCGACCGAGCCGAGGTCGAGCGTGTAGCGGGTCGAGCGCTCGAAGGTGGTGATGCCGCGCTCGCAGAGGACGATCTGGTGGTTCCCCTCCTTGGCGACGTACTCGGCCGCCATCAGGAGCTCCTCGACCGACGCCGACGGGCCGCGCTTGATCAGCACCGGCTTCTCGGCGCGGCCGACCTCGGCGAGCAGCACGAAGTTCTGCATGTTGCGCGCGCCGATCTGGATCACGTCGGCCGTGTCGAGCACCGCCTCGACGTGGCGCGGGTCCATCAGCTCGGTGACGATCGGCAGGCCGGTCTCCTCCTTGGCCTCGCGCAGGATCTCGAGCGCGTCGAAGCCGATCCCCTGGAACGCGTAGGGCGAGGTGCGCGGCTTGAAGGCGCCGCCGCGGAGCCAGGTCGCGCCTGCCGCCGCGACCGCACGGGCGGTCTCGAGCGTCTGCTCGCGGTACTCGACCGTGCAGGGGCCGGCGATCAGGCCGAACCAGCCGTCGCCGAGCTTCCGGCCCTCGACGTCGATCACCGTCGGGTCGGGGGCGATCTCGCGGCCGACGAGCTTGTACGGCTTCAGGATCGGCAGCACCTGCTCGACCCCCGGGTAGCCCTCGAGCGGGAGCAGCGCGAGCTGCTCGCGGTCGCCGATCGCGCCGATCACGGTCGCCTCGCGCCCGCGCTGGACGCGGGCCTCGACCCCGTGCTCGGCCAGCCGCGAGAGCACGTGCTCGGTCTGGTCGGCGGTCGCCGACTGGCCCATGACGATCAGCAGCTCGGGTGATCCCGTAACGGCCATGGGCACAATGATGCCTACATGCGCATCTTCTCCGGCATCAAGCCCACCGGCGACACGACGTTCGGCAACTATTCGGGCGGCTTCCGCCAGTACGTCGCAACGCAGGAGCAGGGCGACGCGTTCTTCTGCATCGTCGACCTGCACGCGATCACCGTCGAGTACGACCCGGCCGATCTGCACGCGCGGACATTCGACCTGTTCGCGATGCTGATCGCGACCGGGCTCGATCCCGACCGCTCGACGATCTTCGCCCAGAGCCACGTCACCGCCCACGCCGAGGCGGCCTGGCTGCTGTCGGCGGTGACGAGCTACGGCCAGCTCGGGCGCATGACGCAGTTCAAGGAAAAGGGCGAACAGCAGGGATTCGTCTCGGCCGCGCTCTTCAACTACCCGGTGCTGATGGCGGGCGACATCCTCCTCTACAGCGCCGACGGCGTCCCGATCGGCGACGACCAGCGGCAGCACCTCGAGCTCGCCCGCGACATCGCCGAGCGGTTCAACGCCCGCTACGGCGAGACGTTCGTCGTCCCGCGGGGG
>DATIXY010000086.1:0-7247 GCA_035518115.1 Gaiellaceae bacterium
ACGGCGTTCGAGCTCGGCGCTCCGTCGTTCGGTCGAGTTGAGCGACGGTGAGGGAGCGTGCATGGAAGCTGACATGGGACGTGTTCCTCCTGTGGTCGAGTGGCGGATGCCGCCTCGAGCGTTCGGTGTCCCGGAGATGGACCGGGCCGCTCGTCGGCGGCCCGGTCGCGCATACTGAAGCTAGGACCGCGTTATCGCGGCCACGACCAGCGAGCTTCGCTGCACGAGATCATTCATTCACTCTAGCGGGCGACGAGGACATGGAGGTCCAGATGCGAGCGCGGATGGCGACGTTTCGGGTGGACGATGCGGCGGTCGACCCGGTCATGTCGCAGAACAGCAGCGTGACGAGCTTCCGCCGCTCTGCGGGCTAGCTTGCTGATGGCCGGAGGATCTCGAGGAGGTGGTGCATGCAGCTCGGGACGATCGGAGTCTGGACGAGTTATCGGCCGTTCGGCCCCGCGCGGGCGGGAGAGGCTGCGAAGCTCCTCGAGCAGCTCGGCTTCGGCGCCTGGTGGGTCGGCGGCTCGCCGCAGGTTCGCGATCTGCGCCCGGTCCTCGCGGCGACGTCGACGCTCGTCGCGGCGACCGGCATCCTGAACGTGTGGCGGAGCGATCCGCTCGAGACGGCCGCTGACGACGCCGAGCTGCGAGCTGCGTTTCCCGGGCGGCTCATGCTCGGGATCGGGATCGGCCATCCCGAGGCGACGAGCGACTACCGCCGCCCGTTGACCGCGATGCGGACGTTTCTCGACGCCCTCGATGCATCGCCGACGCCGACTCCTCCGGATGAGCGGTGCCTCGCCGCGCTCGCGCCGAAGATGCTCGACCTCGCCCGCGCGCGCACTGCCGGGACGCACCTCTACTTCGTCTCGCCCGAGCACACGCGGCTCGCGCGGCATCGGCTCGGCCCGGGAAAGCTGGTCGCGCCGGAGCTCGCGTGTGTCCTGGATACGGACACGGATCGGGCAAGGGCGGTCGCGCGCGCGTACGCGCAGTCGTACCTCGGCCTCGGGAACTACACGCGGGCGCTCCTCGACTCGGGGTTCACGGAGGCCGACGTTGCCGACGGCGGCTCCGACCGGTTGATCGACACGGTCGTTCCCCAGGGGAGCGCCGGTCAGATCGCCGAACGTGTGCGCGCACATCTGGATGCCGGTGCAGACCACGTCTGCGTGCAGCCGCTCGGCGAGGACGGCATCCCGCGCGCGTCGTGGACCACGCTTGCGCGGGCATTGATCGAATAGGCGTGATCTTCAACCGGCCTTGTCGACCGGGGATGGTGCGAGCAGGGGGAAGTACTGCCAGGCGACGTGTCTGAGCGCGTCGACGATGACCTTCGGCGTGATCTCTGCGCCGGGGTCCTCGAGCCCCGGCGGGAGCTCGACGCCGAGCTCCCTGGCGTGCTCGATCATCCCGTGTCCCATGCTCTCGCCGAGGGTGCTCAGCGCGCCGGCGAGGGCGTCCTCGTCGAGCTGCCATTCCGGCACCGGAAGGGCGCCGGCGTGCGTCCAGGCTTGCGGGTCGCGCGGCTCTTCGAGAGTGAGGAGGTCCTCGAAGGTGCGCGCCGAGGCGTCTCGTCGGGTCAGCGGTTCGCCGAGGCTCCAGACCTTCCGCAGCGTCGCGATCAACGACGTGTGCCGGTACTCGTCGTTGAAGACGGCGCCCTGCTCGACCCAGGGTGAGACGAGGATCGCGGGGACGCGGTAGCCGGAGCGGTCGAACCGGAAGCCCATTTCGCCGGCCGGGGCATCGGGGTCGGGAGGAGGAACAGGCCCCGGAGGGACGTGGTCGTAGGTGCCGCCCGGCTCGTCCCAGCCGATCAGCAGCGTGGTGTTCCAGACGTTCGAGCCCGACTCGGCGGTGCTGGAGCCGTAGATCGAGAAGATGCGCGCGAGGAAGGCCTCGCCGGCGAGCATCGACGAAGGAGGATCGAGCGTCGTGACGTCCAGGGCACGGCCGAACGACCGTCCGAACGCCGGGTGGTAGTCGCCGTGCCCGGCGAGGAAGTTCGGCTCGATCAGCGAGAAGTCGGGCAGCGTCCCCCCGGCGGCATCCCTCTCGAACTCGGCGAACGGCACGACGTTGGTCGCGAGCCGATCCTTGAGGCGGGGGTAGTGGATGATGCCGTGGAACGAGAGCGGCATCGGCTCCATCACATAGATCTTCCAGGTCTTGCCGTGCTGCTCGAGCCGCTCGAAGATCGTCTCCGCGTCGTTCTTCGTGAACCACTTCTTCACCGGGCTGTTCACGACGATCCCGGACGAGGTCGCCGCCGTCCAGAACGAGCGGTTCATGAACGTCTGCGACGGCACCTCCGAGAACCAGTGGTCGAAGACACCGAACTCGCGCGCGATCCCGTTCAGCACCGGCAGCTGCTCCGGCGTGTAGCCGGTCATGATGTGCGCGTACTCGTCGTAGGTCGGCTGGCGGCCCATCTCGGCGGTGAACGTGCTGATGTAGTCGGCGACGAACCCGTCCATCGTCGGCGTCGCGCCTTCGGGCGGCGCGTTCCACGGCTCCGTCACCCCCTCGCCGATCTTGAACCGGTTCTGCTCGTCGAGGACGCCGAACAGCTGCGTGTTGGTGTGGTACCACTCCTCACCCGAGTCCGGGTTCGGCGCGTCCATATCGGTCGCGACAGTGTACGGGACCACCTTGCGGCCGGCGCCGTGCTCTGCCCAGTCCGGGATCGGGTTGCTCAGCCCCTTGCCGATCACGCCCTCGAACGTCTTGCCGTCGGCCGGGCCGTACAGATGCCCCAGCATGTTGTCGAACGAGCGGTTCTCGAACAGCACGACGACGACATGGTCGAGCGCGCCTGCAGCGGAGCGAGACTCGGACATGTTCCGTCGCACTAAATCAGAAGCACGACCGATGAGTTCCGGCAGAGCAGCTCGTCAGTACTTGCACAGACACCGACCGCTTCCGGAGGAGCCCACCATGACCACCGCTCCCGCACACCCGAACCGCACACTGTTCGTCAGCCTGCCGGTCCAGGATCTCGAGCGCAGCGAGGCGTTCTTCGAGCGGCTCGGGTTCAGCTTCGACCCGAGGTTCGGCGACGAGACCGGCGCGTGCATGTTGATCGGCGAGCAGGCCTTCGTGATGCTGCTCACGCACGAGAGGTTCGCCGAGTTCTCGAAACTGCCGATCGCCGACCCGACCGCCCAGGCATTGGCGCTGTTCTGCTTCGGCGTGGCGGGCCGCGACGAGGTGGACGCGGTCGCGGACGCCGCGATCGCCGCGGGTGGCGAAGACCACGATGACGCCGAGGATCACGGCTTCATGTACTCGCGCAGCTTCTTCGACCTCGACGGCCACGGCTGGCAAGTCATGTGGATGGACGCGGCCGCCGCGGAGGCCGGCCCCGAGGAGCTCGTGGCTCGAGAGCAGGCGGGCAGCCCCGTCTGAGCCGCTCGCGCCGGTTCAGATCGTCGCTGTGCCGGCGATCAGCGGGCGGACGAACCGCGGCACCTTCTGGAGCTTCGAGTGCTCCACCTCGTCGATCCGGAAGCCCGCCTCCTTCATCGAATCGAGCGTCGGGCGATTGCACTCGCAGCAGACCATGAAACGGTTGAGCCCGTTCATGCGGTCCTGCAGCCGGGCGAGCTTCGGATCATCGGAGCGGACGTGCTCGACGAAGATCAGCCTGCCGCCGGGTCTGAGCACGCGGCGGACTTCACGCAGCGCTCGTGGTTGATCGGAGACCCCGCACAGGACGAGGGTGGAAACCACCGTGTCGAAGCTGCCGTCGTCGAATGGGAGGTCCTCAGCCGGAGCGCGCAGCACGGTTGCGTGCGGGGCCCGCTCGCGTACGCGCGGCTCGAGGCGGCGGAGCATCGGCTGCTCGGGCTCGGTCAGCGTGAGCGATTCGACCGCCGGGCCGTAGTGGTCGAGGTTCGCGCCGGTGCCGGTTCCGATCTCGAGCACGCGACCGCTCGCCGTTTCGACCAGCCGGTGTCGAAGCTCGCCGAGCCCCGCCCGCTCAACCTTGGCCAGCTGCCTGTCGTAGGTGAGCGCGAAGAACCTGCTGCGAAGACCCATCTCGTGGACTCCTTTCGTCGCCTGCGGTCATCCTCGCGAGTGCGCGGCGTTCCCGCATGAGGCAGTTGCCCCATCCTCAGTCGTCGGTGAGCAGGCCGTGCTGGCTCGCGGTGACGCGCGTCGAGGCGCCGATCTTCGCGTAGACGTGCTCGACGTGGTTCCGTGACGTCTTCGGCGTGATCACCAGCTTCGACGCGATCTCCTTGTTCGAGAGCCCGCGCGCCAACAGCCGCAGGACATCCACCTCCCGCGCGGTGAGCCCGGCCGGGCGCATGCGGCGCCGGGCAACGCGATGCCCCGAGGCCGAGAGCAGCGCAGCGACGGCATCGTCGTCCAGGCGGCCGGCGGCGGCCTCGGCGCGGAGCGTCGCGGCGGCCTCCTCGCGCGTCAGCGCCTGGCGGTAAGGCCGCGGCTCGCACATCGACTGGTAGGCGTCGGCCGCGCCGAGGATCCGGGCCGGAGTCGAGATCGCTGCACCGGCGAGACCTTTCGGGTAGCCCGATCCGTCGAGGCGCTCGCGGTGCTGTACCGCGATTGCGGCGAGTGGTGCGAGAGCGGCTGACTGATGCAGCATGCGCTCGGTCAGATAGGGGTGCAATCGGACACGCTCCCACTCGCCGGTCCCGAGCGGGCCGCGCCGGTCCAGGATCGCGTTCGAGACGTCGAGGCGGCCGAGGTCGTGGACGAGCCCGGCGCGGCGGAGCGTCTGCAGGTCGCCCGGTGCCAGCCCGAGCTGCGCACCGGTCTCGGCCGCGAGGTCCGCGACCGCGCGTGGCCGAGCGTGTAGGGCGACTTGAGATCTACGAAGTCCGCAATGGCGACGAGCGCGCGGTCGAATTCGTCGCCGTTGAGCCGGATGCGCAGTGCAGGTTCGGACTCGGTCACCGCATCCCAGGTCGGCATCTCGTCGAGGCCGTCGAAGATCGCATCCGCACGGGTCTCGACGAGAGCCGAGAGTGCAGGTCGAACTGCGACCCGGCCCGGCGGGTCGCGACGGGGGTCGCTGCGGCCACCCCGCCCAGCCGGTGCGCCACCTCGACGAACTCGGCGAGCTGGGCGAGTCGTGCCGCGATCGGCACCGCTTCGCCGGCCAGCTCGCCGGGCCCCAGCCCTTGCCGTCCCATTGCTCGTATGAGGACCCGACCGCCCGCTGCAGCGCTTCGGAGAGCCCGAGCTCGGCCGCAAGTCTCCCGGCGAGAGCGGCGTGCTGCGCGATCATCCCGTCGAAGTCGCTGCGGCCCGAGAGGGCGAGCTCCACGCCGATCCGGAAGCGGTGAAGCGGCGGGTTGCCGCTGCCGATCAGGCGGACGGCGGCGGACGCGGCACGCAGCGGCCGGTCCCAGTTCTCGTACTTGCCCGACTTCAACGCGATGTCGTCGCCGAACCACTTCGCCTGCTCGTACGCGTCGGAGTGGCAGCCGACGTTGATCGGCAAGGCGGTGTAGTAGACGACTGCGCGTTCGTCGTCCCCGATGTCGACCTGGTCCGCGATTCGCAGCGCGATTCTGCAACGGCTGAATCTTCCAGAACGTCCGCTCCGGACACGCGCGATGAACCCGGAACACGAGACGCGGCCCCATCATGGCGATCGTGGTCGACTGGTCCGAGGGTCAATTCCGGGCGCTCGGCAGGCGTGACGCCTGCGACCTCGCGTGGCCGGCCTGCTTCGAGCACGTCGCGGATCGCCTGTGCGGTAGCCCCGTAGTCGCCGCCCGTCATGGACGCCGCCGCTGTTACCCGACTCGGATCGCGAGCTTGCCCTGCGTGTGCGTCGCCGCCAGTACCGTGAGCGCGTCCGGGGCCTGCGCGAGCTCGTAGGTCGCCTGGATGTGGATGCGCAGTACGCCATCGGTGAGTAGGCGGGCGAGGCGTTCGAGGTTCTCGGGCGTGGATGCGGCCATGATCAGTGTTCGTCCCGGGCCTTCCCCGGCGGCGCCGGTGGGCGAGGCGACGCGGCCGCCGTCCTTGACGAGACTCGCGGGGACGCCGGGTGCGTAATTGACCAGGTCGAGGACGGCGTCGAAGCCGTCGGGGTGCTGTTCGCGCGCGGCTGAGGCGAGGTCGCCGTCGCGCGGCAGCAGCTCGCTGACGCCGAGCTCGCGCAGGTAGGTCTCGTCGTCGGGCAGCGCGGGCGCGACGACGGTGGCGCCGGTGCGGGTGGCGAGTTGGACGGCGAGGCTGCCGACGCCGCCGCTCGCGCCGACGATCAGCACGCTGTCGCCGTCTGACAGCTTGAGAGCGTCGATCGCGAGCATCGCGGTGATGCCGGCGAGCGGCGCCGCACCGGAGGTGGCGGCGTCCTCGCCCTCGGGAGCGTGTCCGAGGAAGGCGTCCTGCACGGTGATCAGCTCGGCCCAGCTGCCCTCGTGAGCGGTTGGGTTGGCGTGCATGACGAAGCCGAAGACCTGGTCGCCGACGGCGTAGCGGGTGACATCGGTCCCGACCTGGTCGACTACGCCGGCGTAGTCGCGGCCGAGGGTGACGGGGAACTCGTACTCGACCCCCATCTGCTTGAGCATCCCGCCGGCGATCGAGTTGTCAGCCGGGTTGACCGACGAGGCGTGCACGCGCACGAGCACCTCGTTGGGCGCGGGTGTCGGCGCTGGCAGGTCGTCCCGCAGAAGAGGCGGCGTATCGAAGGCGTTGAGGGTGACGGCTTTCATTCGAGAGGTCCTTTCTGGGTTGGTCAGTTGCTGATGGCGGGGGCAGCCCGGATGTAGCGTGTGTCGTCGAGCTGGTCGAGGAGGAAGGTCGCGATGTCGGCGCGGGTGATCGAGGCACCGATCTCGTCGCGGCCGAGGAACTGAGCCGCCCCGGGGTTCACGGGGACCGTTTTGGTTGGTTTCCTCTTTTCAATTTAGCTGGCCGGTTTGGTGACCCTAGCGTCGTGACTCGACCTCCTCGTACTCGGCCGGCGGGATGTCGCCGAGGGCGCTGTGGAGTCGCTCGGTGTTGAACCAGGCGACGTATTCGACGATCGCGAGCTCGAGCTGGGAGCGGCTGCGCCAGACACGGTCGCGGATCAGTTCGGCCTTGAAGGTGTCGACAAAGCTCTCGGCGAGCGCGTTGTCGTAGGCGTCGCCGACCGAGCCGATCGACGCTTGCACGCGATGGTCGTCGAGCGTCTGGCTGTAGTCGAACGAGGTGTACTGGCTGCCGGCGTCGCTGTGATGAACGAGCTCGACCTCGTCGACCCGCTC
>DATIXY010000087.1:0-31956 GCA_035518115.1 Gaiellaceae bacterium
GCTAGGCCGAGTCTTCCTTGCCCGGCCAGACGCCCGTTGCGCGTTCGTAGCCAGCAGCGCCGGCCCGGTCGGCAAAGGCCTTGACCCCGCCGAAGATCGCGCCGTGCAGAGCTGCCCCGATCACGACCTCGGTGAAGCCGCGGCTTCGGTCCTTCGCCTTCGGGAGCTCGCCGTCGTCGCTTCCGGCGAAGCTCCAGACGCGCTTGAACGCCGCGCCCGCCAGCATGCCTCCGAGGATGCTGACGAGGATCCCGACCGGCTTGTACAAGAGCTTCACGAGCGCATCGTTCTCCGCGCGCGGACCATATCTCGAACGCGCCGAGGGTGGACGCGCTGTGGCGGGTCGCCCCTCGCGTCCCCGCCACAGCCGCAGTCGGGGCGGAGCCTAGGACGCGCTCCGGACGAGGTCGCGGCCGCCGACCGCGCGGCGGAGCGGGATCGACGGCCGCTGAACCCTCCTTCGGCCGCGGAAGGCCGGTCAGTTTTCCCTCGCGCGCGATCGCCGCCCACGCCTGTTGATAAGGCACTCCCCGTTTCGGGGCGCGAGGGGAACGACGCGACTCCCTAGGCGACGGCGCCGCGCCGTCCCGCTCAGTGAAGACCGCGGCTTTCCAGGTCGAAGTCCACCTACGATGGGTTGCCGCCGCTCTTCGAGATCGACCCTAGCACCCTGTGGATAACCCAGGGAGGAGTACCCGCTCAGGAGGACAAGCCGGAGACGGCATCGCCGATCAGCTTCGTCCCGATGAGGACGAAGAGAACGCTCATGATCGCCGCGTTGTGCCGGACCATCCAACCTCTGAGCTCGTCGAGGAGCGGCCCCGACCGCTCGCCGAGGAAGACGGCCAGCAGAAGCGGTGTCAGCACACCGATGGAGGCGACGAGGACGAAGACCGCGAGGACGGCGGCCTCCTTGCCGGCCGGCAGGCCGAGCTCGTCGATCTCGGTGGCGGCGGCGGCGACCAGCAGGGCGTTCTTCGGATTGACCGCGGAGAGCGCGAAGCCGGCACTGCCGGCCCTCGGGATCGAGAAGTCGTTGACGGCGCGCATCCAGCCTGGGACGAGCGCCTCCTCAGCGGTACGGGGACGGCCACGCCACTGCCTGACCGCAAGCGCGAGCAGGAGCACGCCGAGGGCGAGCAGGAGAACACTCGCCCAGGTCGCCGGCTCGCCGTCGTCGCTCGCGCCGATGGCACCAGCGAGCACGAGCGCGACCACGCCGACGGCAGCGAGCCCGAGCGACCACGCGAGCACGAACGCGAGTCCTTTCGCCTTCCCGCGGTCCGATCCGAGGACGAGCACCACCGCGATGACCGGTACCGGGAAGACGGCGATCGCGACCGCCAGCGGCAATGTTGTTCCGAGCGCCTGACCCATGTCACCGCGACCATCGCAGACCCGCCGGGTGCTGCCCGGGGGCAATACACCGTGCCACCCTCTCAATCGAGCACAGCGAGGAAGACGTGGATCTGTTCGCACGTCATCTTGGAACTCGACACAGGAGGGACACGATGACCCACCAGATCCGCACTATTCGTCTCCTGATCCTCGTGACACTCGCGTTCGCAGTCGGAGTGTTCGCAGCGACAGCTGCACTGGCCGATGCGAAGAAGCCGACGGGGTCGGCCGCGTATGTCTACGCCGACAACGGCGAGTGGATCGCCGTCGCAACAGGACCGCACCACTCCGGCCCCGCGGCGGGCACGAAGGAAAGGCGCTACCGCTACGACGACGGTGAGTGGATCGCCGTCACCCCGACCCGCCTCTCGAAGAGCGTGTTGCGGCCCGACAACCGCCCCGGTCTCCGCGGGATCGGCTGAGCACATACTGCAACCGAGTGTCGCCGGCCGGCCGAGAGGCCGGTCGGCTCGTGCCGGGGCAACGCCACGTTCGTCCATGCGAGAATCGAGTGGTGCCGACGCTGCTGGTGTTCGGGGCGCGCAACCTAGGCAGATCGATCGCCTCCGTCTTCTCAGCGGACGGCTGGAGTGCAGCCGCGGTTGCGACGAGCGAGGAGACGATCGAGGCGTTCCGCTCGGCGCTCCCGGATGCGCTCGGGCTCGTCGGTGATGCGGGCAGCGAGGCGGACGTGCAGCGGGCGATCGATCAGACGCGGGACCGCTTCGGGTCGGTCGATCTCGTCGTGAACGCGATCGGCACGCGGCCGCGCAGCGGGTCCTTCGGTGGCGGCGGGATCATCGATGCGCCCGCCGATGCGATGGAGCCCTACGTCGGGGAGCTCGTCCCGGCGGTCTTCAACGTCGTCAGGCTCGGCGGCCGCGCGCTCGTCGAGGGCGGTGGCGGGACGCTCGTCCAGATCACCGGCGGCTCTGCCCGTCGCGCGATGGGCGGCCGGGGCCCGTGGGCCGCAGGCGCGTTCGCGACGCGCGCGCTACTGCAGTCGGGAGCGCTCGAGCTGCGCGAGCAGGGCGTCCATGCCGCACTCCTGATCGTCGACGCGACGATCGCGAGCCGGAAGACGCAGGATCGGCTCGCGGGGCGCGAAGACGACGAGACGACGACGGAGCAAGACGTCGCGGCGGCGGTGCGCTATCTCGCCGAGCAGAGCCCGCGCGGCTGGACGCACGAGCTGCAGATCACGCCGCGCCTCGATCGCTGGGTGCCGTGATGCCGACGCTCGCCATCTCGCCGTAGAAGGCCCCGCAGCGCAAACGCCGGGGCCGGGAGCAACGCGGGTCGGTGCAGTACGCGCCCGAGCGCCTGCGCGACGCGGCGGCCGCGTGCTCCCAGGCCGCGCAGACGCCTGCGAGGAATCCCGTGCCGGCCGGCGCCTGCTCGTCCAGGGGCTCGTCGCCGCGGGCACCGTAGTAGCCGACCGCCGAGGCGGAGACCAGGACGCCGGGTCGGGGCTCGGACTGCTCCAGCCCTTCGACCAGCCGTGCGGTCCCGAGCCGGCGGCTCGATCGGATGCGCTCCTTGCTCGCCGGCGTCCAGCGTTGCGCGATTCGCGCTCCCGTAGCGCGGCGACGAGCTTCTTCCCGATGAGCCCGGCGGCCCCCGTGACGGTGATGCGCTTCATCGCATCGGTTCCGGTACGCGGCGAGCCAGCGCCTCCACCAGGCCGTCGACGTCCAGCACCGTGACGGTGAGCTCCGGATGGCGGATCCGCCCGAACGGGTCGATTCCCGCGACCGGAGAGTGGAACGAGAGGCACGCGCCCAGGTCGGCGTTCGAGGCGAACGTGAGGCCGCGGTCGGTGATTGCGAGTCGCGCCGGCCCCGCCGTCTTGAGGAAGGCGTACGGTCCCGTCACCGCGACACCGGCGACGTTGCTCATGGGCGTGCGGACGCGCCACCGCCCATAGCGAGCTTCGAGCTCGTCGCGGCCCAGGTCGACCCAGGCGCGTTCGGGCGTCACGCCGAACAGCCGGGCGACCCGCTGGTACAGAGGGTCGAACCGAAACGGAAAGCGAACCCGTACGTCGGGCGCGATCGACGTGGTCACCGTAGGAGAGCCTCGGTCCGCCGGGCCCGGTAATCGAAAATCGCAGTCAGCCACCGGTGCACCGTGACGGGTGCGAGCACGCCCGCGAGCGGCTCGCACGGGAGCCGGTAGAGGACATGGTCGTAGAGCGCGGTTCCGCCGTCGACGCGCATGAGCCGGTGCGTGTGCTCCCAGCGACGGTACGGGCCCGTGAGCTGCACATCCGTGAAGCCGAACGGGGGCCGCCACTCGATGATCTCGGTACGCCACCGGATCGGCACGCCGAAGAGCCGCATCCGGTAGGCAAGGAGCGATCCCTTCGCGAGTGTCCGTGGCGCCTCGAGGATCCGGAACCGCAGCCACGGCGGCGTGATCGCCTCGAGGTTCCAGGCGTCGGCGAAGAACGCGAATGCCCGCTCGATGTCGACCGGCACGAACTGCGACCGTTCGAGGATGCGATCAGGGATCAGCGTCAGGGGATCAGCCCCTCGTCACCGCCCACGTCCCGCTCATCTCTCCCCTTCGCTCGCGGAAGTCTCTACGAACCTTGAACGACACTGTACAGATCGCCCGGCGATGCTGTCGAATCTCTGTCCAATCTATGTATAGTGATCAGGTGACGAGCGAGACCGGAGCGCTTCGAATCGGCGCGTTCGCCCGCCGGGTCGAGGTCAGTCCGGAGCTTCTCCGCGCCTGGGAGCGTCGCTACGGCCTCTTGCAGCCGATCCGCACCGAGGGGGGCTTTCGTCTCTACACCGACGACGATGCCGAGCGGGTGGAGCGGATGAAGCGCGCCCTGGAGGAGGGCTTCTCCGCGGCGGAAGCGTCCCGGCGCGTGCTCGCGCTGGAGCGTTCGCCGGAGCGCGCGCACGACGGCGCGCGCGAGCGCCTCCTGGCCGCCGCCCACGCGTACGACGAGACGACGATGCAGGCGGTCCTCGACGAGGCCTTCGCCGGATTCTCGCTCGAGACCGTCCTGGGCGAGCTCGTTCTCCCGGTGCTGCGCGAGATCGGCGCGGAGTGGGAACGCGGAGCGCTCGAGGTCGGTCAGGAGCACTTCGCCAGCAACCTCGTCCGCGAGCGGCTGCTCGCCCTCGCCCGCCTGTGGGGCCGCGGCGGCGGGCCGCTCGCGATCCTCGCCTGTGCGCCCGGCGAGCGTCACGACATCGGGTTGATCGCCTTCGGTCTCGTGCTCCGCTCGCACGGCTGGCGAATCCTCTTCCTCGGCGCGGACACCCCGGTCGCAACGCTCCGCCGCGCGGCGGAGGCGACGGATCCGCGCCTCGTCGTCGTCGCCAGCCTGGACAGCGGGCTCCTCGAGGCCCAGGGCACGGAGCTGCGCCGGCTCGGGCGCTCCGCGCCGCTCGTCCTTTCCGGCGACGGCGCGTCCGAGAACCTTTGTAGCCGTCTGAACGTCGACCGGCTCGACGGCGACCTGGTGGCCGCAGCCGGCGCGGTCGGCCGGTCTGCCTAGCGGCCGAGCTCCGTGGCGGCGATCGTCCTTTCCTTCGGAGTCGCGCTCGCGGTGAACGGCGCGTTCTTCGCCGTGGCCGCGGTTCGCAGGACGGACGTCGTCACCGACCTCTCCTACAGCCTGACGTTCGGCCTGCTCGCCGTCGTCCTCCCCTTCTCGGGAGCAGGCAAGCCGGTGCAGCTCGTCGCCTCGCTCCTCGTCATCGCCTGGGCGCTACGGCTCGGCGGTTATCTCTTCCGGCGGATCCTGCGGATGAAGGTCGACCACCGCTTCGACGGTATGAGGGAGAGGCCGCTGCGCTTCGCCCGTTTCTGGCTGCTGCAGGCGATCACGGTGGCCGTCGTGATGCTGCCCGTCTCCTATCTCCTCGATCGAGACGACCCGCCCGGGTTCGGTGCCTGGAGCATTGCCGGCGCGGCGATCTGGCTCGTGGGGCTCATCGTGGAGGCGGTCGCCGATGCGCAGAAGGCGGCCTTCAGGGCGAAGGACGAGAACCGCGGGCACTTCATCGCGAGTGGTCTCTGGCGCTACTCACGCCATCCGAACTACTTCGGCGAGATGCTCGTCTGGTGGGGTCTCTTCGTGTATGCCGTCCCCGTCCTGCACGGAGCAGCGTTCGCGGTCGTGATCGGTCCCGCCTTCATCACGCTGCTGTTGCTGTTCGTGAGTGGAATCCCCCTGCTCGAGCGGAGCGCCGACGAGCGGTACGGGAGCGACACCGCCTATCGCGATTACAAGCGGCGGACGAGCATCCTGGTTCCGCTCCCGCCTCGAAGCTAGGCGCGGGCCGCGCGCTTCGCGAAGCGGTAGTGCGAGACGAGCCACTCCGTTCCACCCCGATATCCCCAGAGCTCCGCGCAGGCGAGAAAGAAGACGCGCCAGTTCGCGGCCGAGCGGCGGCCGACGACGCGGTCGACCTCGGACCTGTTGCCGTCCAGCCGCTCCAGCCAGGCCTCTGCCGTGCGCGCGTAGTGGAGCCCTGACACCCGCCAGTGGGCCTCGAGCGCGAGGTCGCGGTCGAATCGCGGCAGCAGGTCGTCGGATGGCATCGTCCCTCCGGTGAAGAAGCGGCGCGCGATCCAGCCGTCGTCGTAGGGGTAGGCGAAGCGGTCGTGCGAGAAGACGTGGCAGAAGAAGCGCCCGTTCGGCTCGAGCCACGAAGCGATCCGCGCGAAGAGGGCGTCGTAGTTGCGCATGTGCTCGAGCATCTCGACCGACAGGATCCGGTCGAAGCGCTCGTCGAGCTCGAGCTCGTTGACGTCGGCCCTGAGGACTCGCACGTTGGGTAGGCGGAGCGACTCGATCAGCTCGCGCTGCGCGTGCGAGTTGGAGACGGCGACGATCCGCGAGGCGGGGTAGCGCTCGGACAGCCAGCCCGCCAGCGATCCCCACCCGCAGCCGAGGTCGAGCACTGTCATCCCGTCCTCGACCCCGGCCCGCTCGCAGGTCAGATCGAGCATCGCCTCCTCGGCCTGCGCCAGCGTCTCGACGCCGGCCGGCCAGAGACAGGCGCTGTACTTGAGCCGCGGGCCGAGCACGAGCCGGAAGAACGCCGCCGGGACCTCGTAGTGCTGCTCGTTCGCCTTCTCGACCTGTTCGGCGATCGGCGAGGAACGGAGACGTTGGACGAACGCATCCTCGAAGCCGGGTGGCCGGCGGCGCTCACGCCGGAGGCGGCTCGCGCAGACCGCCCGGATCCCGGCGCGGACGACCGGATCGGGCACTCGGCCGGTCGCGATCACCCGGTCGACCAGCGCCGCGTTCACACCGTGCTCCCCGGTCGGGCGAGCAGGAGCTGCGCATCCCGGAGTGCCCTCAGCCGGAATCCCGCCTCGCAGAAGGCGAGATAGAAGTCCCACGTGCGCTCGAAGCGGCGGTCGTAGCCGAGCCTCCGCACGTCGTCGATCCGCTCGTGGACGTTTGCGCGCCAGCGGCGGAGCGTCTCGGCGTAGTGCTCGCCGATCTCGGCGACGCCGTAGACGCCGAGCCGCGAGTGGCGTGCGGCCGCGTGCGTCAGCGCCTCGAGGGACGGGATCAGGCAGCCGGGGAAGACATAGCGCTCGATCCAGTCGGGAGTGCGCCGGTAGCGGGCCCAGCGCTGCTCCGGGACGAGGATCGTCTGCACCGCGGCACGGCCGCCGGACGCAAGGACGCGATCGATCGTCGCGAAGAAGGCGCCGAACTGATCCGCGCCGATCGCTTCGATCATCTCGATCGAGACGACCTTCGTGAAGCGTCCCTCGACGGTGCGGTAGTCCTGCTCGAGGATCTCGACCGGCAGCCCGCGTGCCCGTTGGCGGGCGAACGTCGCCTGCTCGTGCGAGATGGTGATACCGGTGACCCGGCAGCCGTACCGTTCGGCCGCGTAGCGCGCGAACCCGCCCCAGCCGCAGCCGATCTCGAGCACGTGGTCCTCGGGGCCGAGCACGAGCGAGTCGCACAACCGCTGGAACTTCGCCCGCTGGGCCTCGGCCAAGGCCATCTCGGGCCGCTCGAAGAAGGCGCAGGAATACGTCATCGTCTCGTCGAGCATCACTTCGAAGAGCTCGTTCCCGAGGTCGTAGTGGTAGGCGATGTTCCGCCGTGCCCGCGCGAATCCGTTGCGGCGGTGCAGGCGCGGGCGCAGCTCGATGACGCGCCGTAGACGAGGATGGCGAGTCGCGGCCGCATCCGCATTGCGGAGCAGCAGCTCGAAGAACGCGACGAGGTCGTCCGCGTCCCACTCGCCCGCGGTGTAGGACTCGCCCAGGCCGAGCTTGCCGCGCGTCGCGAGCCGCCTGAAGAACGCAGCGTCGTGGATCT
Source organism: Gaiellaceae bacterium (assembly GCA_035518115.1). Taxonomy (GTDB): domain Bacteria; phylum Actinomycetota; class Thermoleophilia; order Gaiellales; family Gaiellaceae; genus PALSA-600. The sequence continues at coordinate 7,721 of DATIXY010000087.1, forward strand.
CGAGGCGCACCGGAGCCCCGTTCCCGAAGCGCCGCGTTCCACCGCCGGGAAGCTCGACCTCGAGGGTGCCGCCCTCGAGGTCGTCGAGCGCGCGCTCCAGGACGGCGACCGCCGTTCGCTCGAAGACGCGGCCGCGGGCCGCGACGGGCTCGGCTCGAACACTCACGGCCGGACGCTCCCCATACCGGGCACGAATGGCGGCTTGCGATGGAACGGCACGCGCTTGCGCCAGAGGCGCAGTGCCTCGAAATGGATGAGCGCGATCACCTGGAGCGGCTGAACCGGGTAGCGGATCAGGAGGCCGGCGAGCGAGCGATTCGTCAGCTCGCGACGCCGGGCGTGGAGGACGGCGGTAAGCGGCCGGGCTCCGTCGTCGTCGCGGACGTGGATGCGCGCCCACACCTCCTCGCCGGGCTGCGAGAACGCGTACTCGTAGCTCTGGTCGAGGCCGAAGAACGGTGAGACGTGCAGCCGCTTGCGCTGCTCGTAGTGGAGCTCGGGCCCGCGCAGCACTTCGGGCAGACGCTCGCCGAACGTGTTGTTCAGCTCGGCGACCATGCAGGCGAGCGAGCCGTCACCGCGGTAGCACCAGTAGAAGGAGACCGGGTTGAAGACGTAGCCGAGCACCCGCGGCTGCGTCAGCATCAGCACGCGTTCGATCGAGGCGTCCCCCGCCAGCTCGACCACAGCCTGCTTGAGTGGAGCAAGACCGTCGAAGTGGTCACGGTCGTGGAGCGAGACGGCGTTGCGGCCGTTGACGGAGAAGAGCGTCAGGTGGAGCTCGAGGTCGGCCAGCTCGTCGAGGTCGAACAGCCAGTACGAGACCGGATAGCGGAAGACGTGCCTCGCCGGCGCCCGCCGCGCATGCATCAGCGTCCCGGTGTAGACCGCGGACTTCACCAGTCGACCCCCAGGGCACGCGCCGCGGCGAGGCCGCTCGCCAGTCCGTCCTCGTGGAAACCGTTGCCGAAGTACGCCCCGGCGTAGTGCGTCCTTCCCACCGCGAGCCGCGGCAGGTCGGCCTGCGCGCACAGCGTCTCGACCGTATAGAGGGGATGCTCGTACGCGAACCGCTCGAGCACGTGCTCCTCCGGAACGTGCTCGTTGAGCGTGACGCAGTAGTCGCGGTCGGTGTCGAGCGCCTGAAGGCGGTTGAGGTGATAGGTGATCGTCGGCCGGCCGTCGTCGCCGAGCCGGTAGTTCCACGACGCACGCGCGCCGGAAGCTCGCGGCAGGAACCCGGCGTCGGTGTGAAGGACCGTCTCGTTCTTCGTGTAGGCGAAGCTGCCGAGGATCCGTCGCTCGGAAGGCGTCGGGTCCTCGAGCAGCGCGAGCGCCTGATCGGCGTGCGTCGCGAGCACGACGCGGTCGAAGCGTTCGACGCCGTCGCCGATCCGCAGCTCGACGAAGTCCGGCGCGCGGCGGATCGAGCGCACGCCGCTGCCCAGCCGCAGCCGGTCGTCGAGCCTCGCCGCGATCGCGTCGACGTAGCACCGGCTGCCGCCGGTGACCGTACGCCATCGGAAGCGGCCGAAGCCGAGCATGCCGTGGTTGTCGAAGAACCGGATCGCGGACGCGGCCGGGAACTCGAGCGCACGGCCCGGCGCCGTCGACCACAGGGCCGACGTGAGCGGCACGAGGAAGTGGCGCCGGAAGCGCTGCGAGTAGCGGTGCTGGTCGAGGTATTCGCCGAGGGTCTGGTGGTCGTTCTCCGGGCGCGCCGTTCGCAGCCAGCGGCGGATCTCCCACAGCAGCGAGAGGAATCCTGGCCTCGCGGCGTTCGCCGGCTGCGCGAACGGCCGCCGGCCGGAGTATTCGAGCCCGCAGCCGCGGCAACTGACCGAAAACGACATGTCCGATTCGTGCGTCGCGACGCCCAGCTGGGAGAACAGCCGCGTCAGGAGCGGATAGTTGCGCTCGTTGTGGACGAGGAACCCGGTGTCGAGCGCAAGCCCGTCGTGCACGACCGTGTTCGCGTGTCCCCCCGCGCGTTCCTCGCGTTCCAGCACCTGGACGTCGTGCGCCGGGGCGAGCGCGTACGCCGCGCCCAGCCCGGAGATGCCGCTGCCGACGATCGCGATCTTCATCATCCGTTCTTCGCCCGGCTGCGAATATCGGTTGACGGCCTCACCTGATACTCTCTACACAACTTGGACGAACCTTATACCACAGCTCTACTCGGCACGGTCCGTCCAGGCACGGGCAGGGTCAGCCAGGCGGTCACGCTGGCCGCCGTCGTCGTCCCGCCGCTCGCCCTCCTCTCGGCGATGGGCGTGCTCTGGGGGGTCGCCTTCGACTGGCTCGACCTCGCCCTCTTCGCCGGCTTCTACGTCGTCTGCGCCTTCGGCACGACGATCGGGTTTCACCGCTACTTCACGCACCGCGGCTTCGAGACCAGCCCGGCGATGAAGATCGCGCTCGCCGTTCTCGGCTGCATGACGATGCAAGGTCCGCTCACCCAGTGGGTCACCGACCATCGCAAGCACCACGCCCTCTCCGACAAGCCCGGCGACCCGCACTCCCCCCACGTCGGCCACGGCGACGGCGCACTCGGCGCGCTCCGCGGCTTCGTCCACGCGCACGTCGGCTGGCTCTTCTCGAATCTCGGCATGGAGCAGGGCCGCGAGTACGGCAAGGATCTCTACGACGACCGGGCCCTGCGGTTCGTCGACCGCCTGTACCTGCTCTGGGTCGCGCTGACGCTCGGGCTGCCGTTCCTGATCGGCTACTCGATCGGCGGGACGGTCGCCGCCGGCCTCGCGGGGCTCGTCTGGGGCGGCCTCATCCGCATCTTCGCCTACCAGCACGCCACGTTCAGCGTGAACTCGATCTGCCATATGTTCGGGCGGCAGGACTACCGCTCACGCGATGAAGCCCGCAACAACCGGCTGGTGGCCCTGCTCGTCTTCGGGGAGGGGTGGCACAACAACCACCACGCCTTCCCCGCCTCGGCGCGTCACGGGCTCGGCGCCGGCCAGATCGACGTGTCGTGGTGGGTGATCCGTGGCCTCGAGCGGCTCGGGCTCGTCTGGAACGTCAAGGTGCCGGACGCCGCTCAGCTCGAGCGTCGCCGCCTCTAGGCCCACGAGAGCGACGCTATGGGTTCGCGCTTTCGATCGCCCCGCTCGTGACTGCGTCTTTCAGCTCCAGGTGGTCGCGCGCCGTCTGGTCCCCGTACCCGACGGCAAACTCGCCCAGCGCTTCGTCGAAGCTCCGGCCCTTGCCGATGTAGGCGTCGATCGCGATCGGGTCACCGGTGCGTGCATGCGCTCGCGCGAGTACCCGCCCCGAGGCAATCGCGAACTCCGCGAGACGCGGCGCGAGAAGGTCGGCGCGCGGTACCACCTTCATGTCTCGGAACTGACGGACGTAGAAGTCGTCCGCGCCCACCGACGTGAACCCGGCGAAGATGTCGGTTGCGCTCTGGATCAGACGCTTGCCGACCACGACCCGCTCGCCGTGGTTCGGAAGGTGACTCGCGCCGCAATGCGCCTCGTACACCGACGGGCCGGCCTGCTTGATCTGCAGAAACAGGGGGTCCGACCCATCTCGCCCGATCAGGAGAACGAGGAACACACGCATTCCGACGCTGCCGACGCCGACGACCTGGCGCACGGCATCGACGAGGGAGAAGCGGTCGAGCAGATGGCGGCGGTAAACCGGGAGCGAATCACGGTATGAGGTGAAGACAGCGTCCTCGAGCTCGAGCTCGGCACCGTCGAGGCCGACCCGTAAAGGCGGATCCTCGGTGATCCGGATCCGCCCATCGACCACCTCAGTGAGCTTTCGCGCGGCTCCGGTGCTCGTCCGCCGCCTGGCCTTTCTGTTGACGTGCGCCCAGACCTGCTCCTGATCCTCCGGCTTGAAGACGGCAACCAGCTGGTCGACGGTGACGAGGTCGTACCAGATGTCGAGCTGCTTCGACCGCGCGTACACGGCCATTCGCTGACGGTAGGCACGGAGGCACTCCGCGACCGCCTCGGCGGCGACACGCTCCTTCAACCCACACTCGCGTGCCAGAACCACGACGCTGGCAACGAGGCGTGACACGTCCCACTCGAACGGTCCGGGCAGCGTCTCGTCGAAGTCGCGAAGATCGAAGGACAGTTGCCGTTCGGGGGTGGCCCACAGGCCGAAGTTCAGAAGGTGGGCGTCACCACAAAGCTGCACGGTCAACCCCGTGTTCGCACGGGAGGCGAGGTTGGACGCCATGACGGCTGCAGCCCCGCGGTAGAAGTTCCACGGAGACGCTGCCATTCGGCCGTAGCGGATCGGCAGAAGATCGGCGAGGCGAATCGCGTTCTGGCCGGCAAGCGTCGCCAACGGATCGGCCGCACCGGCGCGCTCCCATCCGGCGAGGTCGTCACGGCTCAGCCGCTCCCGCGCGGCAAGACCCGCAGCTCGGCGCTCGTCTGCCGTTCGACGTAGCCCGCGGACCATGGAACCGTGGTTTACCCGGCGCGGAGCTTGACCGCGCTCACCGCGAGGAGCGCGACCAGCGAGAGAAGGACGACCAGTGCATGCTCAGCCGATGTGCTCGATTCCTTCGGGCAGGCCGACCCACGGGTGCATGCGGTTCTCCCACACCGAAACACGCGGCGGCGGGAAGTCTTGGTCGGCGAACGCACCGATCGGCACCGCGATTCGCTCCGAGTCCGTCCAGTAGTAGACGGTCGCGCCGCACCGCGGGCAGAAGAAGAACGAGCGTTCCTCACCCTCATCCGAGATCCGGATGTACTCGGTCGCCTCGCCTTCGATCTGTACTCGCTCGCGGGGCCAGCGCGCCTGCATCCCGAACGCGCTCCCCGTGCGCCGCTGACAAGCCAGGCAATGGCACACCGAGATCCTGACGGGGTCACCCTCGACCTCGACCCTGAGTTGCCCGCACGAGCAGGACGCGCGCCGAATCGCCATCAGACCGCTGCGACCATAACCGGGATCGGGCCGCATCGTGGAAGTAAGAAAGGCCCATACGGGATTCGAACCCGTGCCGCCGCCGTGAGAGGGCGGTGTCCTAGGCCACTAGACGAATGGGCCGTCTAAGCGCGCGCAGTGTATCGAAGGCGCTTCGCTCCGCTCGGCTCACGCGCCGAGCTCGTGCAGGAGCGGCGTCGTGTCGAGCGGGTCGAATCCGAGCCGGCCCGCGATCTCCTCGCTCGTCGGTTTGGTCCCCTCGAAGAACAGATCGCGGAGGATGTCGCCGGTCGCCGGGTCGCACCACCATTCGTCGCCGATCTCGTTCAGCAGGTGCGACCGGAGCTGCGCGGATCGGATCCAGGCGCGGAGGTAGTCGGCCGAGTAGAAGCCCTCGTCCATGTCGGCGAGGTGGCCCTCGCGGCGGTACGCATACCCGGTCGCCGCGGTCAGGCGGTCCGCATAGCCGTCGGGTGTTCCGCCGTCCGTCCCGAAGCGCGTCCAGAAGTCGAGCTCGAAGCGGAGCTTCGCTTCGTAGCGCCGGAAGAGAAACGCCTCGAGAAAGACGGTCGCCTCTGCATTCTCGGACGCCTCGGCGGCGGACAGGTCGAAGTAGCGCTCGTGCCAGCCCGGCTCCTGCGAGATCGCCTCGACGATGTACGAGTAGATCTCGGTCAGCGCATGATCCCGGGCGATGCGCCGGAACGTGTACGGCAGCTCCGGATCGCAGCCGCCGTAGTGCAGTGCATGGCCCGCCTCGTGCAGGAACGCCTGGTAGTCGTGCAGGCCGCCCTGAGCACGCGTGATCAGATGGACGACCTTTGGCGGGTCGCTCGCGATGACGCATGCCCGCGGCGACTTCTGCGGGCGGTCGTCGAGGTCGAGGCGGATGTTGGGCTGTGCGGCGAGGTCGAATCCCAGCGCCTGCAGGGTCTCGAGGCACACCGCAGTCGCGCGATCCTTGGTGTACGTCGCCTCCAGCGGCGAGAGGCGGCGAACGTACGCCGAATGCGCGCTCGAGGGCACGGCGTCGCGCTGCGTGCCGAGGAGCTGGTCGAACCACTTCTCGCGCAGCTCTTCGTAGCGATCGGTGAGGGCGATGCTCGCGCGCTCGAGCGCGGCGGACAGCTCACGGAGCGAGATCCCCTTCTCGTCCTCGTTCCGCTCGACGGCTCCCTCGATCCCGGACAGCTCGCCGCCGAGGGCATTGCCGCGGCGGAGGAGCTCGAGCCGGTCCGGGTTGAACGACTCGCTCGCGTCGGCATAGATCACGCCGAGCGCGTCGCGGTCGCCGTACCCCGGGAGCACGGCGAGCTTCGCCTGCGCGGTTCGCAGCGGCATCTCCTCGCCCGCGAACGTCACGCGCATCGCGAGCACGCGGTTCTCGAGCTCGTCCTCGGCCTCGGTCAGCTCGTTCGCGATCAGCCCGCCCTCGCAGGTCTTTCGGAGGCGGAAGAGCAATTCGCGCTCGTCGCCCTCCGCCCCGTCCTCGGCCTCCTGCAGGGCGTCCATCTGCTCGCGCGTGAAGAGATCGGCGTACCGGCGGACGATCGCCGCCTGCTCGGAGACCTCCTTCTCGCCGACACGAACGGCGCGCCCCTCCTCGGAGCGCTCGTACAAGTACTGCTCGAGCCTCGACTCGAACTCGGTCGGGCTGAGGACCTGAGACGTGCTCATTCGCCCACCCTAGCGAGGCGGCTCGCCACCTCGACGAGCATGGCGGGCACGAACGGCTTCGACAGGACCGCGTCGGCGATCCCGCGGTATTCGGCCACGTCGACCGACCCGGTGACGATCGCAACGGGGATGTGCTCCTCGTGAATCCGGCGGAGCACACCCGTCGACTCGCTGCCACCGAGGTGAACGTCGAGGAGGACGACATCCGGACGGTCGTCGAGCGCCGCCTCGGCCTCCTCCACCGTCGCCGCCTCGGCAACCTGGAATCCCGCGTGCTCGAGGTTGACGCGGCACAGGAGTCGGAGCGAGGGATCATCGTCCACGACCAGCACCCTCACCGGAGCCTTCATCGGGGCGCGATGGTAACGGTACGATCTGACGGTTGGCGGCGAGGATCGGTAGTGGGGAGCGGTACGACGTCGCGATGGGCGAGCTCTGGCCCGGTCTCGCGTCCACGCTCTCGCGGCTCGACGTCCTCGCGGGCGAACCCGAGGTTCTCGACGACGACCACGCCCCGAGCGCCCTTCGGCGGCTCCAGTACTCGCTTCATGTCGCCGGCGAGCATCTGCACGGGCTCGAACCGCCGCCCGGAGCCGCGAGCGCGCACGCCGAGCTCGCGGACGCGCTGGTCTGTGCACGCGACGCGACCGCGGAGGTTGCCGAGGCCGCGCTCGTCTGGGGCGCCGACGGCGTCGGGCCGCTCCTGCCCGAGTGGCGAGGGGCCCTGTTCCGGGTGCGGCTCGCGCGCCTGCGGCTCGCGACCCCGGCCGCCAAGAGCGACCCTGCGCCCTCTCCGGCTCCGGCCGCCCTCGCGCCGGCACTGCTCGCCGTCGGCCTCGCGCTCGCCGGGGCGCTCGCCTTCGTCGCCGGAGCGACGCTCGGGCTCTGGCCGGTCTGGGCCGCGGGCCTGGTCGCGACCGCCGCGGCGGTCCTCGCCTACCGTCCCTGACCGGCGGCCGCGGCGAGGCGGTCGAGCGTCTCCTCGCGGCCGAGCAGCTCGAGGCTCTCGAACAGCCCGGGTGACACCTTCGAGCCCGTGACCGCGATGCGAATCGGCTGGAACGCGACGCGCGGCTTCTCACCGAGCTCGTCCGCGAGCCCCCGAAGCGCGGTCTCGATCGACGCGGCCGCCCACGGCTCCACATCGGCGAGCTTCGCCCGCGCCGCCGCACAGACCGCGGGGTCCGCGCCGTCGGGCGAGACGGGCTCGAAGAAGAATCTGACGTAGCCCGGGTACTGGTCGAAGCGCTCGATCTTCTCCTGCACCAGCGGCGCCGTCGCGTGCACGAGGTCGCGCGGCCAGTCGATCGCCTGCTCGTCGAGCCAGTGGCAGAGCTGGAGCGCGTACTCGTCGGGCTGGAGGTTGCGCAGGTAGACGCCGTTCAGCCAGTCGAGCTTCTGCGTGTCGAGCGTTGCCGGGCTCGGCCCGACGCGCTCGAGCGAGAACCGCTCGACCAGCTCGTGGCGCGCCATCACGGTTGTGTGGTCGTCATAGCTCCAGCCGAGCAGCGCCAGGAAGTTCATCAGCGCCGGGGCGTAGTAGCCCTCGGCGCGGAAGTCGTCGAGCGCGACCGCCTGGCGCCGCTTCGACAGCTTGCGGCCGTCGTCCCCGAGGATGTTCGGCACGTGCGCGTAGACGGGAAGGTCGGCGCCGAGCGCGCGCAGGATGTTGATCTGCGACGGCGTGTTCGAGACGTGGTCCTCGCCGCGGATCACGTGGGTGATCTCGTCCTGAACGTCGTCGACCGGCGAGACGAAGTTGTACGTCGGACGGCCGTCGGAGCGGACGATCACGAGGTCGCTCAGCTGGTCGTTCTGGAACTCGATGCGGCCGCGCACGGCGTCGTCCCAGGAGACGGTCCCTTCCCTGGGCTGCCGGAAGCGGATCGCGCCCTCGTCCTCGTACGCGTGACCCTCGTCGACGAGCTGACGCGCGAGCTCACGCGCGCGGTCGGCAGTGTCGAGCTGGAACCGCACGGGGCCGTCCCAGTCGATGCCGAGCCAGTGGAGCGACGACTGGATCTGCTCCGTCGCCTCGGCGACCTCGCGGCTCGTGTCGGTGTTCTCGATCCGGAGCAGGATCTCGCCGCCGTTCCGCCGCGCGAACAGCCAGTTGAAGAGGAACGTGCGAACGCCGCCGATGTGCAGGAAGCCGGTCGGGCTCGGGGCCATGCGGACGCGGACACTCACGACGTCTCTATCGTAAGCGCGCGTGCGGTTCGGGGCTCACGTCTCAGCGAGCGGTGGCATCGACACTGCCATCGACCGGGTCGAGAAGATCGGCGGCGAATGCGTGCAGGTGTTCACCCAGTCGCCGCGGATGTGGCGGCCGACGAACCACAAGCCCGAGGCGGTGGCGCGCTTTCGCGAGCGGCGCAGCGAGGCGGGGGTGGTCGGGGTCGTCTGCCACGCCCTCTACCTCGTCAATCTTGCCGCGCCGGACGACGAGATCCATCGCAAGTCGATCGACACGCTGGGCTACACGCTCGACGCGGCCGAGGCGATCGGCGCCGACGCCGTCATCTTCCACGTCGGCTCGCATCTCGGCGCCGGGTTCGACGCCGGGCTCGACCGGACGGTCGACGCGCTCGAGCAGGTGCTCGATCGTCCGGACGGCGGCGTGTGGCTGTGCATGGAGAACTCGGCGGGTGCCGGCGGGACGATCGGGCGGTCGCTCGGCGAGCTGCAGACGCTCTTCGACCGCCTCGACGGGCACCCGCGGCTCGGTATCTGCCTCGACACCTGCCACCTGTTCGCATCGGGGTACGACGTGACCGATCCGGCGGTCGTCGACCAGGTGGTCGCGGAGATCGACGGCGGGATGGGGCTCGACCGGCTACGCGCGCTGCACGTCAACGACAGCGCGACGCCCCTCGGCTCGAACCGCGACCGCCATGCCAACATCCTCGAGGGCGAGATCGGCGAAGGGCTCGGGGTCTTCCTCGCCCACCCGGCCTTCCAGGACCTGGACGCTTACTTGGAGGTGCCGGGGGTCAACCGGAGCGGCGTGACCGCGGAAGAGCTGGAGAAAGCACGCGCCGTGCACGCCCGGGGTCTGACCCGGGTCTGACCCGGGTCTGACCCCGAGTCGCAACGAAAGTGTGACGGCGGCCGCCGAAGCGGCGTAAATGAGGTGGACATGACCTTCGCCCAGGCAGCCGAGCGGCACCTCGACGACGTCTACGGGTACCTCGCCTGGTTCACCTCCGACCGCGCCGTCGCGGAGGACCTGACCGGCGAGACGTTCGAGCGCGCCCTTCGGCTCTGGCACCGCTTCGACCCTGCGCGCGGCTCCGTCCGCACCTGGCTCTGCCAGGTCGCCCGCACCGTCGCGCTCGACCACTTCCGCTCCGAGCGGAGGCGCACTCGGCGCGAGCAGCTCGCGGCACCCAACGAACGGTTCGACGCCCGCTTCGCCGAAGGGCTGTCGCCCGACCTCGAGGCGGCGCTCCGGCGGCTCACCGCAGGCGAGCGCGAGGTGGTCGCACTTCGGGTCGTGCTCGACCTCGACGCCGGCACCGCCTCGCGCGTGCTCGGCATCTCCGAGACCAACTGCACCACGCGCCTCAACCGGGCGCTCAAGAAGCTCGAGGAGGCTCTCGATGTCGCAGCGTGATCTGGTCGCCGAGCTACAAGCCGTCCGGCTCACCGCGCCGGACGAGGTACGCGAGCGCGTCCGCCTGATCGCGGCGGCCGCCGAGCCCACCCCGCCCCGGCGCTTCGTGCGCCGCCGCTCGCTCCTGCTCGTCGTCCCGCTCGCCGCGGCGCTCGCCGGCGCGGTCGTGCTCACGCGTCCGGCGAGCCATCCCGGCAAGCGGGCTCTCGAGGTGCAGCCTTCGACCGTCTACCAGACCGCGACGACACCCACGGCCAGGGCAGGCGTGGCGACCGGCGCCATCCCGAAGGCGCCCGCGCTCGCCCCGGCCCCGTCCTCGACCCGTGTCCAGCGCTACGGCGCAACGATCGGCCTGCGCGTCGACTCGCCGGGCGCGGTCTCGACCGCCGTCAAGCAGGCGCTGCGGATCACGAGCGCACTCGGCGGCCACCCGGCTTCGGTGCACGCCTCGGCGGCGGGAAAGACCGGCGCGGCCGACCTCGTGCTCCGAATCCCGCGCCGCAACGTGCAGGAAGCGGTGACGCGGCTGTCGCAGCTCGGGACGATCACCTCCGAGCAGGTCGACATCCAGGACCTCCAGGCGGGCCTGGATGCAACCGACCGCCAGATCGCGCGGCTGCAACGCGAGCTCGCCGTGCTGCGCGCCCAGCCGCAGTCGACCGCTCGCGACCGCGCGATCGCCGCGCTGACCGCCCAGGTGCAGCGGCTGCAGCGCGGCGAGGCGGCCACGATCCGCACGGCGCAGCTCGCCACGGTGCGGCTGCACGTGGCGACGCCACCCCCGCCCGCACCCGCCCGTCACGGCCACGGGCCGCTGCACGGGATCGGCGTCGCCGCCTACTGGGCCGGGATCGGCGCGGTCTACGCGGTCGCGTTCGGCCTGCCGCTGCTCGTCCTCTGTGGGCTCGCCTACCTGCTGGTGCGAGCGCTGCGCCGGCGGCGCGTCGACGCGCTGCTCAGCCGGCCGTGATCCGGGCGAACACCCGGAACGTCGGCACGCCGACGGGCAGCTCCGAGAACTCGGGGTTGATGCAGCCGAGCTCGTCGAGCCGCGACTCGTAGGTCTGCTCGATCTCGGCGCGGCACATCGGCAGCGGGCGCCGCACCGCACGGATGGCGCCGAACCCGGGACGACGCCGCTCGGCCGCGCGGAGCATGTCCAGATCGATCTCGACGTCGAAGACCTTCTGCATGCAGCCGACGTAGGTGTGGCCCCAAGCCTCGTAGGAGTAGACGAATGGACACGTCCGCTCCAGGCATGCACCGGGGTAGACCACCTTGTCGCAGTGGACGCCGCAGCGGCGGCACTCCATCTCGTCCTGTGGATGGAGCGGCAGCGCCGGTGCGACCATCTGCTCCGGTGTCATGTGTGCATTGTCCGAACGTCGCCGGACACTCGCAAGACTTGACTTAGCGGCCCGCGAGCGCTAGTCGCCGCGCTGCATTCAGAACGTCCATCGGCGTGAACGCGCGAATGTCGGGCTCGATCGCCGCCGGGCGGTCGTCGGCGGCGAACCAGAGCGCCTGGACCGCCCCGAGGCCGGCCGCGCGCGCGCCGGCGACGTCGGCCTCGAGGTTGTCGCCGACGTGCATCGCCTCCGAGGGCTCGATCCCGAGCCGCCGGCACCAGATGCGGTAGATCTCGGGGTCCGGCTTGCGGACGCCGACCTCCTCGCTGAAGACCATCTCGTCGAGGCGGTCGGCGAGCCCGAAGCTCGCGGCATCAGCGCGGAGCACACGCCCCGGGTCCGGCCACGAGTTGGCGACGATCCCCGTCTTCAGACCGAGCGAGTGCAGCGCATCGAGGAGCGCCTGAGCCGCGGCCAGCACCTCGTGCGCCGGCCGCCACACCTCGTGCTCGGCGTCGATGAACGAGTCCGGATCCTCGACCCCGAGCTCGGCGAGCAGCTGCGAGTACGGCCGGTAGCCGTGGTCGCCGAACATCACCTCCCGCCACCGGGCCGTGAACGCCGGATCGTCGCGGCCGAGCGCGGCGCGGTGAGCCTGTGCGACACGGTCGTCGTCCCACGAAAAGCGGACGAGCGTGTTGTTCCAGTCGAACGAGACTGCCCGCAGCACGAAGCAACTACGCTACCCGCGTGGCGCGGCGGATCCTGTGGTCGTCACTCGCCCTCGCGCCCATCGTCTTCATCGCGCGCTATGTCGTCCATAGCGATCCGACGACGCTGTTCGTGCTGTCCGGGATCGCATTGATCCCCCTCGCCTGGTTGATCGGTGAGGCGACCGACCAGGCGGCCGAGCACACGGGAGCGGGTGTCGGCGGATTCCTCAACGCGAGCTTCGGCAATGCGCCCGAGCTGATCATTGCGCTCTTCGCGGTGAGCGACGGCCTACCCGAGGTCGTCCGCGGCTCGCTCACCGGCTCGGTCGTCTCGAACATCCTGCTCGTGCTGGGGGCAGCGATGATCGCGGGCGGCGACGGCGACGTCGACACGCGCTCGCTGCGCCTCCAGCTCGTGACCGTCCTCGGCGCGGTGGCGCTCCTGCTGATCCCGTCAATTCCCGCGTGGCGCCACTCGCTCGACCACGACCAGCTGTACGCGCTCACGATCCCCGTTTCGATCGCCCTGCTCGCCGCCTACCTCGTGATCACGGTGCGAAACCTGCGCATCCATCGCGAGCAGGAACGGCACGAGGCGCGCTCCGGGGCCTGGTCGATGCGGCGGGCGCTCATCCTGCTCACGATCGCAACTGTGACGACGGCCGGGATCTCGGAGATCCTGGTGCACTCGCTGCGCGGGTTCGGCGACTCGCTCGGGCTGAGCGAGTTCTTCGTCGCGACCGTGATCGTCGCGATCGTCGGGAACGCGGCGGAGCACGGCGGCGCCGTCGTGATCGCCCATCGCGGGAACATCAAGCTCGCGACGGAGATCGCGATCAGCTCGTCGATGCAGGTCGCGGTCTTCGTCGCCCCTGCGATCGCGCTGATCTCGCCGCTCGTCGGGGCCTCGCTGCCGCTCTCGTTCCGCGTGGTCGAGCTGTCGACGATGGCAGCAGCGGCAGCGCTCGCGACGATCGTCATCTGGGACGGGCGCTCGAGGCGCTGGGAGGGGGTGCTGCTCGTCGCCCTCTACGGGGGCGTGGTCGCGGTCTACGCGGCCGTCTGACCGCCGCCGGGGAACGGCTGCTGTGCGCGCGTGAACTCGTAGCCGGCCCAGATCAGGCGGTCGCCGTCGACCCGCAGCCGTTCGCCGCGCTCGCGCCCCGCCGCGGCGCGCCAGCCGGCGCCGTCACGCTCGAACGTCGTCTCGCCGCGTCCCGGCGGCGCACCGACCACCCGGGCCTTGAGCGTGCCGCCCTCCCACCAGAACACGAACTCGCTCCCCTCCGACCACCAGTGGCCGAGGAGCGCCCGCGCCGCGCCGGGGTCGACCTCGGGGCGCCACTCCTCGATCGGCTCGGGCCAGAGCTCGGCGGTCTTCGCGGCGAGCTGGATCGCCGTCGTGTCCATGTCGCCGCGCGAGCCCGAGTTCGTCACCGCCGCAGCGCCGATCTCGGTCTTCCGGTCCACGTACACGCCGGAGAGATGGCCGGCCATCGCTCCCCCGTGCCCCGCGTAGATCACGCCCTCCTCGTTGACGAGCATCAGCCCGAGGCCCCACGCGAGGATCCAGCGGTCGGGGAAGTACATGACCTGCGGGAAGCACATCTGCTCGAGCGTCGAGGCGTCGAGCACGCCGTCGGCGCCGCGGGCCAGGAACGTCGCCCAGCGGCCGAGGTCCTCCGGCGTCGACCAGAGCTGCCCCGCCGCCGATGTCGCACCGAGGTCGAGGTTCGGCTCCCGCCACACCGTCCGCGCGAAGTCGTCGACCAGGTAGCCCTGCGCAGCCGGCGCGCTCGGTGTCCAGGTCGTGCGCGTCAGCCCGAGCGGGCGGATGATCCGCTCGTCGACGTAGTCCGTGTAGCGCTCGCCGCTCACACGCGCGACGACCTGACCGAGCAGCGCGAAGGCGAGGTTCGAGTAGTGGTGCGCCTCCGCCGGCGGCAGCACGAGCTCCACCGACTGCATCGACGCGATGAGCTCGTCCTCGGTCGGTGACGATCCGTGGACGAACATCTCCCCCGCCTCGCGCTGGAGGCCCGAGAGGTGGGACAGCAGGCGACGAATGGTCGGTGTTCCGTTCGCGATGCCGTCGAGATGCCGGTCGAGCCGGTCGTCGAGCTCGAGCCTGCCGGCGTCGCGCAGCTGCATGATCGCTGTCGCCGTGAACGTCTTCGTGATCGAGCCGACCCGGTACTGCGTGCCGGCCGTCGCAGCGCGCCCCTCGTCGTAGTCGGCGGTGCCGACGGCGCCGCTCCACACGAGCTCGCCCTTGCGCACGACGGCCGCGGCGACCGACGGCAGCCGGTCGGCCTGGCGCTCGGCGATCAGCCGGTCGAGCGCGGAGGCGAGCGCGTCAGGCTGCTCGGACACCGGTGCCGAGCGCCTCGGGGACGAGCCGCAGCGCCTGGTCGACGTCGTCGTCGTCGACGTCGAGGTGGGTGACCGCACGCAGCACGCCGGGCTTCATCGTCCGCGAGAGGAGGACGCCGGCGTCGCGCAGGAGCCCGACCGCCTCCCATTCGCCGAGGCCGAGCGCGCCGACGTTCACCTGGACGAAGTTCGTCTCGACGAGCTCGAGGTCAACCGGGAGCCCCGCCGCGGCCCAGCCCTCGCCCAGCCGGCGTGCGCGGGCGTGGTCGTCGGCGAGCCGCTCGACGTTGTGGTCGAGCGCGTACAGGCCGGCCGCCGCCACGATCCCGGCCTGGCGCATCGCGCCGCCGAAGCGATGCTTCTCGCGCCGCGCGCGCTGCATCAGCTCGCTCGAGCCGGCGATCACCGCGCCCAGCGGGCAGCCGAGACCCTTCGACAGGCAGAGCGTCGTCGTGTCGAACATCCCGGCGAGCTCGGCCGGCGCGACCTGCTGCGCGACTGCCGCGTTGAGTAGCCGCGCACCGTCGAGATGGGCCTTGATGCCGAGCTCGCGCGCGGTCTCGACGACCGCCTGCAGCTCGTCGACCGGCCACACCGTGCCGCCCGCCGTGTTGTGGGTGTTCTCTAGCGCGACGATCGAGGTGCGCGGCGTGTGGAAGCTGCCGTCGGCGTGCGTGGTCGCGCGGACCTGCTCCGGTGAGAGCCGGCCCCGGTACCCTGGCTGACCGCGTGTCTGCAGCCCCGAGTACGCGGCCGCGCCCCCGAGCTCCGAGACCATGATGTGCGCGGTCTCCTCGACCACCAGCTCGGTGCCCCGCTCGCCGAGGATCGAGAGCGCGATCTGGTTGCCCATCGTCGCGGTCGGCAGGTAGACGGCCTCCTCGTGCCCGAGCAGCGCCGCGGCGCGCCGCTCGAGCGCGAGCACGGTCGGGTCCTCGCGCTCCTGCTCGTCGCCCACCTCGGCCCACGCCATCGCCTCGCGCATCCCCTGCGACGGCCGCGTCTGCGTGTCGGAGCGTAGATCGATCACCGCACCGGAATCTAGCCGCCGCCGCACCCGCGTTCCGCGTGATTCACTGGCCGCGGATGGCCTTCGACCCGTACTCGCTCCCGTCCGGCCTGCCGGCGCCGGTCGACGACGGCGGCGCCGACCACCTCCCGGGCTCGTCGATCCCCGCCGTCCGCCTCGAGTCGTCGCAGGGGCCGGTCGACCTCGCCGACCTCGCGGCCGGCCGCTTCGTCCTCTACGTCTATCCGCGCACGGGAACGCCAGGCGTCGAACCGCCGGAGGGGTGGGACGCGACTCCCGGCGCGCGCGGCTGCACGCCGCAGTCGTGCGGCTTCCGCGACCACATGGGCGAGCTAGGCTCGTTCGGCGCGCGCGTCGCCGGCGTCTCGGCGCAGACGCTGCCGGAGCAGGTCGAGTTCGCGGAGCGGACGCACATCCCGTACCCGGTGATCGCCGATCCGGGCCTCGTGCTCCGCGACACGCTCGACCTACCGACCTTCGAGATCGCCGGGATGATCCTCTACAAGCGCCTCGCGCTCGTTGCGGAGGAAGGCTCGATCGTCAAGGTCTTCTACCCGGTCTTTCCACCCGACCGGAACGCCGAAGACGTCGTCGCCTGGCTGAGGCAGCAATGAACCTCGACGTCGTCGCCGAGGTCCTCGAGAGCGAGCCGTCCTACCGCGTACGTCAGGTGTGGGAATGGGCGGCGCGCGGCGCATCGTCGTACGAGGAGATGACGAACCTTCCGAACGCCGCCCGTTCGCGGCTCGCCGAGCTCGCGCCGTTCTCGACGCTCGCGCTCGAGCACGAGGCGCGCTCGAGCGACGGCACCGTCAAGGCGCTGTTCCGCACGCGCGACGGCCATCCGGTCGAGGCCGTGCTGATGCGCTACCGGGACGGCCGCCGGTCCGTCTGCGTCTCGTCCCAGTCCGGCTGCCCGCTCACCTGCACGTTCTGCGCGACGGGGCAGATGCGGTTTCGGCGCAACCTCGACGCGTGGGAGATCCTCGACCAGACACTTCACTTCCGCCGCCGCGAGCCGATCGACCACGTCGTCTTCATGGGGATGGGCGAGCCGATGCTCAACCTCGATGCGGTGCTCGGCGCCGCGCGCCGGCTGCCCGACCTCGGCGTCACGCACCGGCGGACGACGATCTCGACGGTCGGCTGGCTCCCCGGGCTGACACGCTTCGTCGACGAGGTCACCGAGCCGATCCGCCTCGCGCTGAGCCTGCACGCAGCTCCCGATGCTCTCCGCAGCGAGCTGATGCCCGTCAACGACCGCTACCCGCTCGAGGACGTCCTCGCCGAGTGCCGCCGCTACTTCGAGCTGAGACGGAGGAAGGTGTTCGTGGAGTACGTGATGCTCGACGGCGTGAACGACTCCGACGAACACGCGGCTGCGCTTGCAAATGCGCTCGACCGCTCCGTCTTCAAGGTGAACCTCATTCCCTACAACCCGACGGGCATCTACGAGGGCTCGCCGCGCGACCGCATCGCCGGATTCAAGGCGGTGCTGGACGCGGCGCGGCTGCCGGCGACCGTGCGCCTGACGCGCGGGCGGGACATCGCGGCGGCCTGCGGTCAGCTCGCTGCCGCCTGAGCCGGCGTCGATACGATCGAACCTCCGTCGCGACCTGCGCAAATGGAGGTGACCGGGTGGGCGACAACCCGAAGTGGCACATGGCGCGCCTCGACGAGATCGAGCGGCGCGGCAGGAACATTCCGGTTCGCGAGCACCTCGGAATCCACGCATTCGGCGTCAACGCCTTCGCCACCGGCGAAGACGGGACGCTGATCAACGAGCACGACGAGGCCGGATCGGGTCAGGAGGAGCTGTACATCGTTCTCGACGGCACCGCGACGTTCGAGATCGACGGCGAGACGGTCGAGGCACCGGCGGGGAGCTATCTGTTCGTCCCGCCGGAGTCGAAGCGACGCGCGACCGGGAACGCAACCGTCCTCGCCGTCGGCGCGCCGTCGGGACAGCCGTACCAGGGGCTGGACTGGGGCGAGGCGTGGCCGTTCCAGAGCGCGTCGATGACCGCCTACGGCGAGCAGCGCTACGCCGACGCGCTCGCTGCGGTGCGTGACGGCCTCGAGCGCACGCCCGACCAGCCGGGCCTCCTCTACAACTACGCGTGCTTCGCGACGCTCGCCGGCGAGATCGACGACGAGACGTTCGACCACCTTCGCCGATCGGTCGAGCTGTTCCCGCCGTTCCGCGAGCAGGCCCGAACCGACGATGACCTCGCCGCCGTACGCGACGACCCGCGCTTCGAGGGCGCGCTGCGCTGAGCGAGTAAAGACCGCTCAGCGGTCGTCGAGCTCGAGCCGGCGGACGATCGCCGACCCCGTCTCGGCACGGCGCCGGTCGAGATGGCGGAGGGCGCGGGCGAGGAGCTCCTCGACACGGTCGTCCTCGGCGTCGTGCTCGCGGGCACGGCGCCGCCACCGCTGGGCGGCTTCCCAGCGTTCGAGCAGCCGATAGTCGACCGAAGACATTCCGGTCGAGATCATCGGCTGCCCGGCCGCCGGGCTTGAGGAGCTCTTGGGCGGCGGCCGCCGCGAGCCGCGGCGTGCAGCTCGCGAGACCGCGCTTTTCCGGCCGCGAGAGCCGCGCCTGGACCCGCTCGCGCGAGGCCTCGGCCGCTGCCCGCTACCCGTCGTCGTGGGTGAAGATCACCGACCGGTACAGCGACCCGAGGTCCGGCCCCCGCCGGTTCCGCCGGTCGGAACTACTTCTCCTCCAGGTTCAGCGCGGCCGAGTTGATGCAGTACCGGAGGCCCGTCGGATGCGGGCCGTCCTCGAACACGTGGCCGAGGTGGCCGCCGCAGGACGCGCACAGCACCTCGGTGCGCACCATCCCGTGGCTCGAATCGACCTCCTCGTCGACGGCGTCCCCGTCCGCGGGCGCGAAGAACGCGGGCCAGCCGCACCCCGAGTCGTACTTCGCCTCGGACTGGAACAGCTCCGCGCCGCAGCCCGCACAGTGGTACGTGCCCGGCTCGAAGACGTGGTCGTACTCACCGGTGAACGGCAGCTCGGTCCCCTTCCCCCGCAGGACGCGGTAGGCCTCGGGGCTCAGCTCGGCCTTCCACTCGGCGTCGCTCTTGACAACTCTGTTGCTCAAGCAATCTCCCTTTCGTCGTCTTGTCTCGCTCCTACCGACTCGGGAGAGGGCTCATTCGTTACGCCGAAGCCGAAGCGCAGAACGGGGTCCCTGGCCGCCCGGACTTCGTCGAGGCGCCGGACCGGCCGGTCGTGCGGCGCCTCGCGGAGGAGCTCGGGGCTCTCCGCCGCCTCGCGTGCGATCGCCAGCATCGCGTCGACGAAGGCGTCCAGCGTCTCCTTCGCCTCGGTCTCGGTCGGCTCGATCATCAGCGCCTCGGGGACGACGAGCGGGAAGTAGACGGTCGGGGGATGGAACCCGTAGTCCATGAGGCGCTTCGCGACGTCGTTCGCCGTGATGCCGTGCTCGCGCTTGAGCGTGCGCGCGCTGAGCACGAACTCGTGCATGCAGAGGCGGTCGAACGGAAGGTCGTACGCCTCCTTGAGCCGCGCGAGCAGGTAGTTCGCGTTCAGGACGGCGACCTCGCTCATCTCCCGGAGCGTCGGGCCGTAGGAGCGCATGAACGCATACGCGCGGACGAAGACCCCGAACGGGCCGCTGAACGCCCTGACCCGGCCGATCGTCTTCGGCCGGTCGTAGTCGAGCCGGAACGCCGACCCACTGCGAGCGACGACGGGAACGGGGAGGTAGGGCTCGAGCGAGGCGCGCACCGCGATCGGCCCGCCCCCCGGGCCGCCGCCGCCGTGCGGCTGCGAGAACGTCTTGTGCAGGTTGAAATGGACGACGTCGAAGCCCATGTCGCCGGGCCGCGAGATGCCGCACACCGCGTTCAGGTTCGCGCCGTCGTAGTACATGAGCGCACCGGCGCTGTGGAAGGTCCGGGCGATCTCCTCGATGTTCTCGTCGAAGAGGCCCAGTGTCGACGGGTTGGTCAGCATCAGCCCGGCCGTGGCGCCGTCGACCTTGCCCCGCAGGTCGTCGAGGTCGATGTTGCCGCGCGCGTCCGTCTTCACGGGCGTGAGCTCGTAGCCGGCCATCGTCACGCTGGCCGGATTCGTGCCGTGCGCCGTATCGGGGATCACGATCTTGCGGCGCGCGCCACCCTCGCCACGGTCGTCGAAGTACGCGCGGAACAGCATCAGGCCGGTCAGCTCGCCCTGGCTGCCCGCCGCCGGCTGAAGGCTGACGGCGTCGAGGCCGGTCAGCTCGCGCAGGATCTCCTGCAGCTCCCACTCGAGCTCGAGCGCGCCCTGCGCGGCGTCGTCCTCGACGAGCGGGTGCAGGCCCGCGAAGCCCTGAAGCCCGACGAGCCGCTCGTTGATCCGCGGGTTGTACTTCATCGTGCACGAGCCGAGCGGGTAGAAGCCGGTGTCGATCCCGAAGTTGCGCGTCGAGAGCTCCGTGAAGTGGCGGAGCACTTCCGGCTCAGCGACCTCGGGCAGCCGCGGCGGCATCGAGCGGCGCTGCTCGGCCGGCAGCTCCGGGACCGGCAGGTCGGGCCGCGGGACTGCGAGACCGCGGCGGCCGGGCTGCGACTTCTCGAAGATCAGCTTCACGATCCCAGCGCCTCCGCAAGCCGGTCGATCTCCGCCACCGTCCGCTTCTCCGTCACGGCCACGAGCAGCGAGTCGCCGAGGCCCGAGTAGTCGCGGCCGAGCGGATAGCCGGCGTAGATGCCGTTGGCGCGCGCGGCCTTCAGCGCCTCTCTCGCGTCGCGCCCGGTGCGGACGACGAACTCCTTGAACGTGTGCTGCTGCGGGAACGCCAGCTCGAGCCCGGCGTCGACGAGCCTCGCCTTCGCGTAGGCGCCGAGCGCGAGGCAGGTCTCCCCCAGCTCGCGTAGGCCGTTCGGCCCGAGCAGGCTCAGGTGCACGAGCCCGGCGAGCGCGAGCAGCGTCTGGTTCGTCGTGATGTTCGACGTCGCCTTCTCGCGCCGGATGTGCTGCTCGCGCGTCTGCAGGGTCAGGACGAAGCCGCGTTCGCCATCCGTGTCGACCGTCTCGCCGACGATGCGGCCGGGAAGGCGCCGGACGAGGTCGTCGCGCGAGGCGAGGAAGCCGTAGTGCGGACCGCCGTAGCTCATCGCGTTGCCGGCGGACTGCCCTTCGCCGATCGCGAGCGCGCAGCCGTACGCGCCCGGCGGCTCCAGGACGCCGAGCGAGACGAGGTCGACGTGCGCGACCGGGAGCGCGCCGGCGTCGTTGGCTGCAGCCGCCAGCTCGGCCGCGGGCTCGAGGCAGCCGAAGAAGTTCGGGTGCTGGAACAGCACGGCGGCCGCATCGCCGGCGGCCTCCCGCACGCGGTCCGGTTCGGTGACGCCGTCCTCGTGCGGGATCTCGACGACCTCGAGACCGAAGCCCGGCGCGTACGTTTTCACGACCTGCCGCACCTGCGGGTTCGTCGCTTCCGTGACGACGATCCGCGCGCGGCCCGTCGCGTGCTTGGCGACGAAGCAGGCGTCTGCGGCGACCGTCGTCCCGTCGTAGCCCGACGCGTTCGAGACGTCCATCCCCGTCAGCTCGCAGATCGCGGTCTGGTACTCGAAGATCGCCTGCAGGACGCCCTGGCTCATCTCCGGCTGGTACGGCGTGTACGCGGTGAGGAGCTCGCCGCGCTGGAGGATCGCGTCGACGACCGCGGGGACGTGGTGGTCGTAGATGCCGGCGCCGAGGAAGCACACCTCGTCGGCCACGTTGCGCGCCGCGAGCTCGCTCAGGTGGCGTTGCAGCTCCGCCTCGGAGAGCGCCGGCGCGAGCTCGAGGTCGCGACGCAGGCGCACGCCCTCGGGGACGTCGCGGAAGAGCTCTTCGATGCTCTCGACGCCGATCGCCGACAGCATCGCCTCGCGATCGGCGTCGGTGAGCGAGAGATAGCTCATTCCTCGAGCAGCTTGCGGTAGGCCGCCGCGGCGAGCAGCTGGTCACGCTCGGCGGGGTTCGTCATGCGGATCCTGATCAGCCAGCCGGCTCCGTACGGGTCCTCGTTCACGGTCTCGGGCGCGTCGACGACCGCCTGGTTGACCTCGACGACCTCGCCGGAGAGCGGCGAGATGAGCTCGGAGACCGCCTTGACCGACTCGACCTCCCCGTAGCTCTCGTCCTTGACGACCGACGACCCCTCGTCGGGGGGCTCGTAGTGCACGAGCTCGCCGAGCGAATCCTGGGCGTACCAGGTGACGCCGAGCACCGCCTCGTCGCCTTCGAACCGCGCCCAGTCGTGCTCGGGGTGATACGAAAGATCGTCGGGATACGACTCGCCTGCAGCCACTACGGCTTCTCCTCTCGCGAATAGAACGGCTTCCTGACGACGCGCGCGCCGCGCGGCTTGCCCCGCACGTCGATCGTGACGGCGGTGCCCACCCCGGCGTGCTCGGCGGGGACGTACCCGAGCGCGATGCCGACGTCGAGCATCGGCGAGTGGGTGCCGGAGGTGACCGCGCCGCCGCCTTCGATCGGCATCCCCTGGCGCGGGATCGCACGGTCGGTCATCAGCAGCGGGACGAGTTTCTGCGCCGGGCCGGCCTCCTTGATCTCACGGAGCCGCTCGGCGCCCGTGAACTCGGTGCCGAGCGCGCACGCCCAGCCGAGCCCCGACGAGATCGCGTCCCACTCCGGACCGATGTCGTTGCCGTGCAGGGGGTAGCACATCTCCAGTCGCAGCGTGTCACGCGCACCGAGCCCGCACGGCGTGACTCCCGCGGCGACGATCGCATCCCACAGCGCGCCGGCGTCGTCCTCCATGCACGCGAGCTCGACACCCTCCTCGCCCG
Source organism: Gaiellaceae bacterium (assembly GCA_035518115.1). GTDB lineage: Bacteria > Actinomycetota > Thermoleophilia > Gaiellales > Gaiellaceae > PALSA-600. Next base: position 30,215 of record DATIXY010000087.1, read on the forward strand.
TGTAGCCCGTGCGGTTGATCATCACCTCGACGCCGCCGACCGTACCCATCTCCCAGGTGAACGCCCTGCCCGGAGCGATCCCGGTCCGCTCGAGTGCGCGCGGGCCCTGCACCGCGAGCAGCGCATAGTCGTCGGAGACGTCCCGCACGTCGGAGCCGCGCAGCTCGCGCTCCTGCAGCCAGCGGAAGGCGGCCTCGCGGTTGGAGGCGTTGACGACGAGGAGGTAGCGGTGGCCGTCGATCCGGTAGGCGATCAGGTCGTCGACGATTCCCCCGGTCTCGGTGGTCAGGAGCGTGTACTGCGCGTCTCCCGGCTCGAGCCGCTCGATGTCGTTGGAGAGCGTCGACTGGAGCAGGTCGCGGGCGGCCGGTCCTTCGATCTCGAGCTCGCCCATGTGCGAGACGTCGAACACACCGGCGTCCGTGCGGACCGCGATGTGCTCTGGGATCACGCCCTCGTAGGAGACGGGCATCTCCCAGCCTGCGAACGGAACGAGGCGTGCGCCGAGCGCGACGTGCCTGTCGTAGAGCGGCGTCCGGCGAAGCGTCTGCATCCCCGGCGCGATGCTAGTCGGCCCCGCCGCGGGGCCGTCGCACCTATCCCTCGCGCAGGAACGAGGGAACGTCGAGCGTGTCGCCCGGGTCGAACTCGGGCGTCCGGCCGCCGAGCGGCGAGCTGGTGTCGGCGACCTGGTTGCGCGCCCGGCGCCGGCGCTGGGCGCCGAAGCCGGTGGCGATCACGGTCACGCGCACGTCCGCGCCGGCCTGATCGTCGATCACGGCGCCGAAGATCACGTTGGCGTTCGGGTCGGCCGCGCCGGTGACCACCTCGGCGGCCTCGTTGACCTCGAACAGCCCGAGGTCGGTCGGGCCGGTGATGTTGAGCAGGATCCCGGTCGCGCCCTCGATCGACGACTCGAGCAGCGGCGACGAGACCGCCGTGCGGGCCGCTTCGGCGGCACGGTTCTCGCCCTGGCCGATGCCGATGCCCATCAGGGCCGAGCCGGCGTCGCGCATGATCGTCCGGACGTCGGCGAAGTCGAGGTTCACGATGCCTGGCACCGTGATCAGGTCGGTGATCCCCTGGACGCCCTGGCGCAGGACGTCGTCGGCCATCTTGAAGGCCTCCGAGAGCGGCGTCTTCTTCTCGACGACCTGGAGCAGCCGGTCGTTCTCGATCACGATCAGCGTGTCGACCTTGTCGGCGAGCTCGGAGATCCCCTGCTCGGCCTGCTGCTGGCGGCGCTTGCCCTCGAAGTTGAACGGACGCGTCACGACGCCGACGGTGAGCGCCTCGAGCTCGCGGCCGAGCTCGGCGATCACCGGCGCGCCGCCGGTCCCGGTGCCGCCGCCCTCGCCGGCGGTCACAAAGATCATGTCGGCGCCCTTGAGCGCCTCCTTCAGCTCGTCGCGCGACTCGGTTGCAGCCTCGCGTCCGACCGTCGGATCGGCACCTGCTCCGAGCCCGCGCGTCGCCTTCGCGCCGATGTGGATCTTCACGTCGGCGTCGCACATCAGGAGCGCCTGCGCGTCGGTGTTCACGGCGACGAACTCGACGCCCGTCAGCCCCGCGTCGACCATGCGGTTGACGGCGTTCGTGCCGCCGCCGCCGACGCCGACGACTTTGATCACAGCTAGGTAATTACCGGAGCGGTCTCTCATCTGGTTGTGGGCTCGACCTCAAGCTCGACTGCAGGCTGGGGCCCTCGAGGTCCTCCTTCCCTTCCGAGGGTACGGCCACTC
>DATIXY010000088.1:0-7291 GCA_035518115.1 Gaiellaceae bacterium
TCGATCACGCCGCTGAGTCTAGAAGCGCTTCCAGCACCTGGGCGACGCCCTCCTCCTCCGCCGACGGGCACACCCAGTCGGCGACCGCCTTCACCCGGTCGTGCGCGTTCTCGACCGCGACGCCGTAGCCCGCCCACTCGAGCAGCTCGACGTCGTTCTCGCCGTCGCCGAAGGCGATCGTCTGCTCCCGCGTAAACCCCATCCGCGCGGCGAGGAAGTCGAGCCCCGATCCCTTCGTCACTCCTTCCTGCGCGAACTCGAGGAAGAACGGCAACGACTTCGAGATGTGCAGGCGCCCGGCGAACCGCTCGCGCATCCGGACCTCGACCGCCTCCAGCTCGGCCGGGTCGCCGACGCAGACGAGCTTCGTCGGCGGCTTCGTGATCCAGCCGAGCAGGTCGCCCACCACGTGGAACTGAATCCCCTGGAAACCGGCGTAGTTGCGCGCCGCGTCGGTCTCGCTCTCGACGTACAACTCGTCGTCGACGTAGGTGTTCGGCGGGTAGCCCTCGGCGAGCACCGCCTCGATCGCCTCGCGCGCCAGCTCGAGCGGGATCGGCTCGTGGCGCAGCCACCGCCACTCCCCGTCGGTGACGACCGCGCCCTGGTAGCAGATCACCGGATCGTGGAGCCCGGCCGGCTCGATCGCCCGCCGCACCGACTGGGCCATCCGGCCCGTGACCACGATCACGTGCAGCCCGGCCGCCTTCGCACGGGCGAGCGCCGCGAGCGTGCGCTCGTGCAGGAGGCCGTCCATCCATGTCAGCGTCCGGTCGAAGTCGGTCGCGACGACGCGGACGTCGCGCGGGGCGTCGTCGGGAAGCGAGAGGGTCAGCCGTTCGGGTTGCCGCCGGTCGCCTTGACGACGTACGCCGTCACGTCGGCGATCTGCTTCGTGGTCAGCTGGCCCTTGAACGACGGCATCGCACCGGCCCCCTCGGTCACGCGCATCACCGCGAGCGAGAGCGGCGGCTTCGCCTGGTCGAGGTTCGGCCCGACCGTTCCCGTCGCGCCCGCGTCCTTGAGCGTGTGGCAGCCCTTGCAGCCGGCGGTCTCGAACACCTGCTTGCCGGCCACCGGGTCGCCGTTCTTGTACTCCGCCGGCACCGTCGCCGGCGTCGTCGTCACCGTCGGCAGCGTGCCCACCACGGTCGACGGCAGCGGCTGCGTCACCGCCTCCCCGGGCTTCGAACTGTCGCAGCCCGCGAGGACGAAGGCGAGGGCGAGCAGAAGCGGTGCGGCGGCAAGCGGCGCGAGTCGGCGCATCGGGCGCTGAGCATATACGGCCGGCCGGAACGGGAGGGCCGGGATCGGGCTGTTCATCAGGGGTTAAGCGAAGTCGGCACCCCCGCACCCCCGCCTACAATGTGCCTCATGAAGCGCCGCTCCTACGGCCGCGACGCCGGCCTGACCCTCCGGATGCTGTCGACGACGGCCCTGCTCGGCCTGCTCTACGTCGTGTTCGCCGTCGTCCTCTTCTCCCTCTTCAACGTGGGCCTCGCGCCGATGCTCCTGATCGTGATCGGGCTCGCGGTGTTCCAGTACTACAGCTCGGACAAGGTCGCGCTCGCCGCCTCCGGCGCGAAGATCGTCAGCCGCGAGGAGGCGCCCGAGCTGCACGACATGATCGAGCGGCTCTGCGCGCTCGCCGACCTGCCCAAGCCGAGGGTCGCGATCATGGACACGCCGGTGCCGAACGCCTTCGCCACGGGCCGCTCGCCGAAGCACGCCGCCGTCTGCGTGACGACCGGCCTCTGGAACCGGCTCGAGCCGAAGGAGGTCGAGGGCGTCCTCGCCCACGAGCTCTCGCACATCGCGAACCGCGACGTCCTGATCATGACCGTGGCGAGCTTCTTCGCGATGCTCGCCGCGATGCTGACCCGCTTCGGCCTCTACGCCGGCATGTGGGGCGGCGGCGGACGGCGCGACAACAACGGGCCGCCCGTCTGGCTGATCGTGCTGGCCGTCTCGGTCGTCACCTACGCGATCAGCTACATCCTGATCCGCACGATCTCGCGCTACCGCGAGTACTGCGCCGACCGCGGCTCGGCGCTGATCACCGGCGCCCCCGAGTACCTGATGAGCGCGCTCCAGAAGATCTCGTCGCAGATGACCCTGATCCCGAACCAGGACCTGCGCCAGGTCGAGGGCATGAACGCCTTCTTCATCGTCCCGGCGAAGGTCAAGGGCGCCACCGCCGAGCTGTTCATGGATCACCCCCCACTCGAGAAGCGGATCGCGGCCCTCGCCAAGATCGCGCGCGAGATGGGCCGCCCGGTCGCGTAACCTGCCCGCATGGGGCTGCGGGACGCGCTGCTCGGCAAGAAGAAGCTGTCCGAGCCGAAGGAAGACCGGCTGTTCGCGCTCACGACGGCCGCGGTCACGCTGCAGGTCGAGCTCGGCCTGAGCACCGCGGGCGTCGGCGCGATCGCGTTCAAGCCGCAGTCGTCGGGGGAGTTCCGGAGCGCGTTCGACGACGTCGACCAGCTCGTCGAGGCGGTCGCGAAGCAGTCGGGCTCGACGATCGAGCGCAAGAGCGACCAGTACGGCTTCGACTGGGTGATCGTCCACGACCCCGAGCTCGAGGACCTGGTCACCACCGTGCACGCCGTCGCGGCCGAGCTGACGGCCAAGGGCTTCGGCCCCCAGCTCCTGGGCGCGGCGTTTCGATTTTCAGGAGGCGAGCATCCCGTCTACTGGATCTATGGCTTCAAACGTGGAACGTTCTGGCCGTTCGTCCCGTCGGGCGAGCAGAAGCGTGACAACGCGACCGAGCTCGAGCTCAAGGCGAAGCTCGAGAACGAGCTTCCGATCGAGCCGGACCTGACGCGATGGCTCGCCTTGTTCGACGCCCCCATCTAGGGCTCGCACTCCTCGCGCTCGTCGCGCTCTCCACGCTGATCCACTGGCTCACCGCCCGCCGGTTCACCGGGCTCTGGATCATGCCGGACGAGGCGATCTACGGCGAGCGGGCGCTCGACTTCTGGCGCCACGGCACGCTCTCGATCCTGCACGGCGACGGTGCGGGCTACAGCGTCCTCTACCCGATCGTCGCGGGCATCCCGCTCGCGCTCGGGAAGCTCAAGAGCGGCTACGACGCGCTGAAGCTGCTGCAGGCGTTCGTGATGTCGCTCACGGCGCTGCCCGTCTTCTTCTACGGCCGGCGGCTGATGCGGCCGGGGTATGCGCTCCTCGCCGCGGCGCTCGCGCTCGCCTCGCCGCTCGTCCTCTACTCGGGGCTGATCATGACCGAGGTGCTGATCTACCCGCTGGGGACGCTCGCGCTGCTCGCGATCGCCTACGCAGTCGAGACCGCGCGCCTGCGCGACCAGGCGATCGCGCTGCTCCTGATCGCCGCGACCGTGCTCACGCGCGTGCAGTCCGTGGTGCTCGTCGCAGTGCTCGCCGCGGCGGTGATCGTCGACTCGCTGCTCGTCCGCGACCGGCGGCGTCTGCGGGCGTTCTGGCCCGTCTGGGTCGTGCTGGTCGTGGTCGTAGCCGCGACCCTCGTCTCGCCCGCCGTCTTCGGCGCGTACGCCGGAACGATCTCCGGCAGCTACCCGGTGGGGCTCGCAGCGGGCTTGACGATCGACCACCTCTCGTACCTGATCCTCGAGACCGGGATCGCGCCGGTGGCGGCGCTCGTGCTGCTGATCGCCGAGGCGCTCCGCCGCCGGAGCGCGGAGCCCGCCGAGCGCGCCCTGTTGACGGTCGCCGCCTGCGCCGTCGTGCTCGTGGTCGTCCAGGTCGGGCTGTTCGCGTCGCGCTACTCGCCGCACCTGCTCGGGCGCGACCTCGCGCTCCTGCCGCCGATCCTCTTCCTCGTCTTCGGGCTGTGGCTCGACCGCGGCGCACCACGGCGGCGCGTGATCGCGACGCCGCTGATCCTCGGCATCTTCGTGCTGCTCGCCCTGACGCCGTGGCACCGGCTCGTCGCGGCGAACGCCCTCCCGGACACTTTCGGCATCGCGACGCTCTACAGCCTCGGCGCGCAGCACGCCGCGACCGCCGTCGCGGTCGCCGCGCTCGTCGTGCTGATGGTGATCGCCGCCGCGCCCACGTCGGCCGTGCGAGTCGCTCTGCCGCTGGTCGTGCTGGCGCTGCTCGTCACCTCGAGCGCCGTCGCCGCGCGCGACATCGCCCGGCGCGTGAACTACGACCAGAAGTACCTGGTCGGCACACCGCCGGACTGGGTCGAGCGTGCGGTCGCCGCGCCGGTCGCCTACCTCTACGACAACGAGCCCTACTGGAACGGCGTCTGGCAGGTGCGCTTCTGGAACGAGAACGTCCGCCAGGTCGTCTCGCTGTTCCCGTCGCGCGTCCCCGGGCCGCTGCGCCAGCGGGTCGTCCGGCTCGGCCCGGACGGCGCGCTCCCGATCGACGCGCGCTACGTCGTCGCGAGCAACTCGCACACCTTCGTCGGCACCCCGGTCGCGCAGGTCAAGCAGACCGGGCTCACCCAGTCCGGCCTGACCCTGTGGCGGCTCGACGGGCAGCCGCGCCTCTCGACGATCGAGAACGGCTTCCTGCCGAACGGCGACATCAACTGGACGGCGCAGATCACCGTCTACGACTGTGGCGGCGGACAGCTCGAGCTGACGCTGCTCCCGAAGAAGACGAGGTCGCTGACGATCAGCCTGAACGGGAAGGTGGTGCAGCAGGTCTCGCTCGCCGGCCTGCCGTTCTGGAACGGGACGGTGTACGCGCCGCCGTCCACGAAGCCCGAGGTGTGCGTGTTCCAGCTCGCCGGGCAGGAGCTGCTCGGCTCGACGCGGATCGCCTTCGTGCGCTCCTAGCCCGGCAACCCGGGTGGCCCGATGATCTCGATGCCGTGCGCCGCAGCGACGGCCGCGAGCGCAGCCGGGTCGGAAGGCGGCGGTGCCGGGGGCGGAACGGTCAGCGAGCCGGCAGGCTCTCCCACCGTGCGCATGAAGCGCTCGAAGCCCGCCGGCTCGGTGACGAGCAGGAAGCGCGCGACGGGCGAGGTGACGACGAAGGTGTGTGCGATGTCGCGCGGGCCGTACACGAACGAGCCGGCCGGGGCCTCGATCGTCTCGCCACCGACCCACAGGGTCAGTGCTCCCTCGAGCACGTAGAACCACTCGTCCTCGCGGCGGTGGATGTGGAGCGGCGAGCCGGCGCCCTCGGGAGCGAGATGCTCGATCACGGCCACGCGGCCGTCTGTCGTCTCGCTCGAGGCCTTGATCGTGGCGAGGACGCCGAACGCCCAGATCGCCTCCCCCTCGCCCGAGCTCAGCGCGATCGGGTCGACGCGAGTGCCGGTCTCCGTGCTCATGGCCGCTCCTTCCCCATTTTGCGAAACAGTCCGTTTCGCTATTTGAGGCGACCGTAACCGCTCCGGGCGAGCCTGTCGTCGAAGCGGCGATCGAACAGCACCAGACGATCGGCCCGGCGGCGACGACGGTCACGGAGATCGCCGAACGCGCCGGCGTCGGCCGCGTCACCGTCTACCGCCACTTCGCCGCGAGCTCACGCTCGCGCGCGCGCCTGCAGCGGCCTCGCGCCGCCGGGGTGCTCGTCGCACCGTGGCGCTCACGTGGCCGGCCGCGGACCGCTCTGCGCGCGGCGATCGCGCTCGCGCTCGACTTCGAGACCTGGCGCACGCTCACCTCGAACGGCCTCGGCGACCGAGACGCGGCCGAGCTGATGGTGCGGCTGGCAGGGTCGGTGCGGCCCTAGTCGGGCCCGACGCGGACGAGCATCTTGCCGGTGTTGTCGCCGCTGAACAGCCCGGCGAACGCGCTCGGCAGACGCTCGAAGCCGTCGACGATCGTCTCGCGGCAGGCGAGCTTGCCGTCGCGCACCCACGGGCCGACCTCCTCGATGAAGGCCCGGAAGCGGTCGAGGTGGTCGAGCACGATGAAGCCCTCGACGCGCAGCCGCTTGGTCACGATCAGCCCGAGGTTGCGCGGGCCCGGCTGCGGGCCCTCGTCGTTGTAGCGGGAGATGGCGCCGCAGGCGATCACGCGGCCGAAGTCCCGCAGCGCGAAGAGGGCCGACTCGAGCTGCCGGCCGCCGACGTTGTCGAAGAACACGTCGATGCCGTCGGCGAGCGCAGCCTTCGCCGGCACCCGGTTGTAGTCGAACGCCTCGATGCCGAGCGACTCGAGCCACGCCACCTTCTCGGGCGAGCCGGCGCTGCCGATCACGCGCAGCCCCTTGAGCTTCGCGATCTGCGCGGCCACGGAGCCGACGGCGCCCGCGGCACCCGAGACCCAGAGGGTCTCCCCCTCCTGCACGCGGCCCACGTCGACGAGCCCCACCCACGCGGTCAGCCCGGGCATCCCGAGCACGCCGAGCGCGGTCGACGGCGGCGCGAGGCTCGGGTCGAGCTTGCGCAGCTCGGCGCCGGGGGCGATGCCGCGCTCGCGCCACCCGAGCCTGGAGTGCACCCAGTCGCCCTCGGCGAGCCCGTCGTAGCGCGACGCCACGACGCGGCCGACGGCGGCGCCGTCGACGACGTCGCCGATCGCGTACGGCGGCACGTAGGTGTGGATCCCGCTCATGCGGCTGCGCATGTACGGGTCGACCGACACGAGCACGTTGCGGACGACGACCTCGCCCTCGCCGGGCTCGCGCTCGTCGGCCTCGCGGAGCTCGAAGTCGCTCTCGCGCGGCAGCCCTTCCGGCCGGGACGCGAGAACGACCTCCCTGCTCACGAGGCGGGAGCCGGCAGGTCGGGGATGAAGCCCTCGTTCGACATCAGCTCGCGGGCCTCGTCGAGCGAGAGGTCGGCGGGCGGAACGATCGCGTCGGATACCGAGAGGTCTTCGTCCGGGAGCCGCTCGCCGTGCGAGCGGACCGCGTCTGCGAGCGCGACGAGGCTGCTCCGGAGCGCCGCCTCGTCGCCGGCGTCGAGCGCCCGCGAGACCTGCTCGTCGAGCTCCTGCAGCTGGGCCTGCAGCGAGTCGTCGACCCGCCACTGCCCCTCACCGAGCACGCGGACGATCATGTCTTCGCCTCCTCCGCGTCGCCACCACCCTCGATCGCCTTGGGCGCCTCCCCCTGGCCGAGCTCCGACTTCATCTTCGCGAGCTCGTCGTCGACCTGTGCGCTCTGCGAGATCTGCGCGAGCTGGCGGTCGATGTCGTCGCCGCTCGAGGTGTAGTCCTCGAGCGCGCCCGACGTCGTGAGCTCGTCGATCGCGTTCGCGCGGGCCTGCATCTGCTCGGTCTTGTCCTTCGCCCGCTGGATCGCGAGGCCGACGTCCGCCATCTGCTCGCCGAGGCCGGTCGCCGCCTCGCCGATCCGCACCTGCGCCTCGGCGGCC
>DATIXY010000089.1:0-22676 GCA_035518115.1 Gaiellaceae bacterium
AGCCGGTACAGCGGGACGAGCCGCTTCTCGTCCTCGGTGTCGATGTGCGCGATCACCTCGACGTAGGGCTCGAGGCCCGATCCGACGAGCTTCGCCTTCAGCAGCCCGTCCACCTGGTAGATGCCGGACGAGTTGTTCATCGTGATCGAGATGCGGATCGGCTTCTCGTCGCCGTCGGAGATCTCGACCTCCTCGATTGCCGCAGCCGAGAGCGAGTGGATGCCGACGTGACCGCGCTCGAACGCGATCCGTGATCGTCCCTGCTCCATGTCGAGCGCGTCCGCGACTCGCAGGATCCCTGCCTCGAGCGTCAGCGGCTCTCCGTCGGCGCGGTGGCTGATGATGCCCTGGAGCACCTCGGAGACGACGACGGTCAGCTCTGGCTCCGAGTACATGCCCGCCAGCAACTCGCGAAGCTTGGGCTCGGCCAGGAACAGGCTGAAGTCCTCGTGGCCCTTGCGGTGCACCGACATCCCGATGCAGTGCGTCAACGCGGTCAGCGCGACGACCACCTCGGCGTCGTCCCGCGACATTCCGTAGTCCGTGACCATCGCCGGCTCGACGCCGTGCTTCGTGAGCTGCCGAAGGAGCTTCAGCGCGATGTTCGTGACGATCTGGATGTGGACCCACGAGTGATCGTTGATCTCCATCCGCGCGACGGCGTTGACGTTCGCGACGTGCCACCAGCCCTTGAGCTCGTCGTCGCGGTTGACGCGCTCGATGACCTGCCGCAGCTTGCGGTTCGCCCGCTCCGGGACGCGGATGCGCATCTGCTTCACCGCTTCGGCCGGCGTGAGCCGCGCTTCGCGCGCCGCCTCCTGAGAGACCGGCGCGTCGATCCGCTCGCGCATCTCCGAATCCAGCCTGGTCTGGTCGTCCGGCACGGCTGACACGATACGCCGCAACGTGAGCGAGGACAGGTACGCCGAGCTCGGTGGCCCTCCCGCAGGATTCTGGCGGCGGTTCGCCGCGACGTTCATCGACGGCATCGTGATCACCGTCGTCGACACGATCCTGCGGATCGTTCTCGGTATGACCGCGGGCCAGCTCCTCGGCCTCGTCGTCGGCCTCGCCTACTTCACGTACTTCCACGGCCGCACGGGCCAGACGCCCGGCGACGCCGCACTCGGCATCCGCGTCGTCGACGTCCGCGACCGTCCGGGGCAGCCGATCGGCTATCCACGCGCCCTCGGCCGAGCTCTCATGTCGATCATCTCGGCGCTCGTCTTCTTCCTCGGTTATCTCTGGATGCTGTGGGACGACAACAAGCAGACCTGGCACGACAAGGTGGTCGGGTCGGTGCCGGTCTACCTGCGGAACTGACGCTCAGAGGCGCGCGAGTGCTCCGGAAACGAGCGCGAGCGCGTCGTCGAGGCGCGCGCGGTTCGCCGGAGCGTTCAGCCAGCCGCTGGCGCCGGACGGATGGGGGAGCGGGACGGCGAGCGCGTCGGCGACGTCGTAGCTCGACCCGACGAAGTCGGTCACCCGTTCCAGCCCGAGCAGCTCCCGCGCGGCGAGCCCGCCGACGGTGACGATCAGCCGCGGCCGCAGCAGTCCGAGCTCGGCCTCACGCCAGCGCCTGCAGAGCCGTCGCTCGTTCGGCGTGGGGGTGCGGTCGCCGCGACCCGAGGCCGCGCGACCCGGGTAGCACCGCGTGACGGAGGCGCAGTAGAACGTCGCGTAGAACGCATCCTCGTCGAGGTCGAGCCAGCGCCGGAGCGTTCGCCCCGCACGGCCCCGCCACGGCCTGCGCTCGGTGCCTTCGACTGCCCCCGGCGCCTGTCCGAACAGGTAGGCCCGCTGCCCCGACCCCGGTGTGGCGACCGAGAGCGATTCGAGCTGATGACCCGCCTCGGCGCACAGTCGGCAGGCTGCGAGATCGCGCTGCACACCGGCGAGCGTGCGGTACCGCTTCACGCCGCCCGGACCACCACGAACCAGCGTCCGGCATGCAGGACGTCGCCGTCCAGTTCGGCTGCGAGCGCATCGGGGTCGAAGACCCGCTTGAACACCGGCCATGTCGACCCATCCTGCAGCGGGCGCCGCTCCCAGCGTTCGGACGGCTCGCTGCCGTCGTGGCGGCTCCCGAGCACGACGAGCTCGGCGGCAACGCGATGCGCTTCGGCGACGAAGACGCCCCGCTCGCTCGGGAGCAGGTGACAGTAGAAGTAGCTCGTGAAGATGCGGCCGAACGCGCCGGCCGTGAACGGGAGCGCAAGCGCGTCCCCGCGGACGAACGTCACGCCGGGCAGCCGCCGGCGCGCTTCGGCGAGCATGCGCGGGCTCTGGTCGAGCGCGACCACGTCTCCCGGCAGCCGCTGCGTCAGATAGCCGGTGCCGCACGCGATGTCGAGCGTGCGCGAACGGGGCAATTCTGCGACGACGGTCATCGCGGCGTCCAGCTCGTCCGCCCATCCCGCCCGTTCGCGTGCCGAGTTGATCCACCAGTCGTCGTAGACCGGAGCGCGGCGGTCGTAATACTCCTTCACCGCTCCCTAGAGTAAGGCCCGTGCTGCCGCTCGAGTCGGTGCCGAACTTCAGCGAAGGGCGCGATCCCGCGACGATCGAGGCGATTGCAGATTCGCTCGGGACGCGAGCGCGACTGCTCGACGTGCATGCGGATGCGGATCACAACCGGTCGGTCTTCACGCTCGTCGGTGACGACGATGCGCTCGTCGACGCGCTGGTGGCGGGGACTCGCGTCGCCGTCGAGCGGATCGACCTTCGGCGCCACGACGGCGTCCATCCACGCATCGGCGTCGCCGACGTCGTGCCGTTCGTGCCTCTCCGCCCAGACGATCTACCGCGCGCCCGAGCGGCAGCGGAGCGTTTCGCGCGGCGCGTGGCGGAGGAGCTGGCGCTCCCGGTCTTTCTCTACGCCCCGCCCGGCCGTGGGCCGGCCTTCTACCGGCACGGAGGCACCGAAGGTCTCCAAGAGAGGCTCGACGCCGGCGAGGTGGCGCCGGACTTCGGGCCGTCGCAGCTCGACGAGGCGGCCGGCGGCGTGATCGCCGGTGCACGCGCCCCGCTGATCGCGTTCAACGTCAACCTCCGCGGCAGCGTCGACGTCGCGCGCAGCATTGCCGGCGTCGTCCGCGAGCGTGGCGGCGGGTTCCCCGGGGTCCGTGCCCTCGGGCTCGAGCTCTCCCGCGCCGGGCTCGTCCAGGTGTCGATGAACGTCGAGGACTGGCAGGCATCCGCGCTGCACGAGATCGTCGCGCGGATCACCGCGGAGGCCGAGGCGCGCGGTGCCGAGGTCGTCGGCTCGGAGCTCGTCGGGCTGATGCCGGCGGGCGCCGCGGCCGGCCCGGCCGGGGCGGCGCTTCTTCTCGACGGCCTCGATGCGTCGCGGCTGCTCGAAGTCAGGCTGCTCGAGAGCTGACGCCGCCTAGACTCGGCCCTGTGCCGGCGACGAGTGAGCTGACGGGCAGCGACCTGACGCTCGACGAGGTCTGGCAGGTCGCGGTCGAACGCCGTGCTGCGGTCGACATCGCTCCCGACGCGCAGGAGCGGATGCTCGCCGCGCGCCGGGTCGTCGAGCAGGCGGCGCAGGGCTCGCGCGAGCACACCTACGGGGTCAACACCGGGTTCGGCCGCTTCGTGACGATGCAGATCCCCGAGGAGCTGACCGAGGAGCTGCAGGTGAGGCTGCTCCGCTCACACGCCTGCGGCGTGGGCGATCCGTATCCCGACGAGGTCGTCCGCGCGGCGATGCTCCTTCGTGCGAACACGCTCGCGAAGGGAAACTCCGGTGCACGCGTCGAGACCGTGTCGCTGCTCCTGGACTGTCTCAACCGCGGGGTCCTGCCCGAGGTGCCGTCACGCGGCTCCGTCGGCGCGTCGGGCGATCTCGCCCCGCTCGCCCATCTCGCACTGCCGCTGATCGGCGAGGGCCGGGCGTGGTTCGAAGGCGAGCTCGTGAACGGCGCCGAAGCACTTGCCCGCGCCGGGCTGCAGCCGGTTCGCCTCTGCGCCAAGGAAGGGCTGTCCCTGATCAACGGCACGCAGTTCATGACCGCACAGGGCGCGCTCGGGCTCATGCGTGCGCAGCGCCTCGCGCGCGCCGCCGACTGCGCGTGCGCCCTCTCGCTCGAGTCGCTGCAAGGGTCGCGCAACTCGTTCATGCCCCAGGTGCACGCGCTTCGACCGCTGCGCGGCCAGGCCGCGTCTGCGCGCAACGTCATGCGCCTCCTCGAAGGCTCCGCGATCATCGAGTCGCACCGCTGGTGCGACCGCGTCCAGGACGCGTATTCGCTGCGCTGTGCCCCGCAGGTGCACGGCGCCGCGCGCGATCTGCTCGATTACGTCGACTACACGGTCACGACCGAACTGAACGCCGCGACCGACAACCCGCTCGTCCTCACCGACGACGCGCTGCTCGTGTCCGCCGGCAACTTCCACGGACAGCCGCTCGCGTTCGCGCTCGACGCGCTGGCGATGGCGGTCTCCGAGCTCGCGAACATCTCGGAGCGGCGGCTCGAGCGGCTCGTGAACCCGAACCTGAGCGAGGGACTGCCGGCCTTCCTCACGACCGACGGCGGGCTCAACTCCGGGTTCATGATTCCGCAATACGTGGCCGCTTCGCTCGTCTCCGAGAACAAGGCGCTCTGCCATCCGGCGTCGGTCGACTCGATCCCGACCAGCGCAGGCCAGGAAGATCACGTGTCGATGGGGAACGCGTCGGGCCTCAAGGCGACGCAGGTGCTCGCGAACGCCGAGCGTGCGGTCGCGATCGAGCTGCTCGCCGGCGCGCAGGCTGTCGAGTTCCTCGCGCCGCTCGAGCCGGGGCGCGGCGTTCGCACGGTGCACGATGCGGTACGGCTGCGCTCGCCGCGGCTTCGCGACGACCGGCCGCTCGGGCCCGACATCGAGGCCGTCGCGACTGCGATCCGCGACGGATCGCTCGTCGCCGCCGTCGAAGCGTCGGTCGGTGAGCTCGAGTGAGCGCTCCGCGCCGGCTGAGCTGGGGCGGCCGCCCCGAGCCGCCGATCACGCGCCACCCCTACCGTGACACCGCGATCGTCTACGGCTGCCTCGCCGCGATCGTCGTGCTCGTCGCGTGGGCGACCGGCGGAGGTCTCGGAAAGGCGTTGATCGTCGCGGGGGTCTTCTTCGCGATCGCGACTGGCTGGAGCTTCATCCGCATTCACCGACGGTCGCGGCGAGCCCGCCGCGCGCTCGTGACCGACGAGGCGGGATCATCATGACAGTCGCTCCGTCGCTCGACGCTCGCGTCGAGGCGCTCTGCGGCGACCTGACCTCGATCCGGGCGCCGCGCGGCTCCGAGCTGAATGCGCGGTCGTGGGCGACCGAGGCTCCGCTTCGCATGCTGCTCAACAACCTCGATCGCGAGGTGGCGGAGAAGCCCGAGGAGCTCGTCGTCTACGGCGGGTCGGGCAAGGCCGCGCGGTCGCACGATGCGCTGCGCGCGATCGTGCGCTCGCTCCTCGAGCTCGGCGACGACGAGACGCTGCTCGTGCAGTCTGGCAAGCCCGTCGCCGTGTTCCGCACGACGCCGGGCGCGCCGCGGGTCCTGATCGCCAACTCGCTCCTCGTGCCGCACTGGGCGACGTGGGAGGAGTTCCGGCGCCTCGAAGCCGAGGGGCTGACGATGTTCGGCCAGATGACCGCCGGATCGTGGATCTACATCGGCACGCAGGGGATCCTGCAGGGCACGTACCAGACGTTCGCGGCCGCGGGTGAGAAGCACTTCGGCTCCGCGTCGCTCGCCGGGCGCACGATCCTGACCGCCGGGCTCGGCGGCATGGGCGGTGCCCAGCCGCTCGCCGCGACGCTCGCCGGGGCGGCGACGCTCTGCGTCGAGGTCGATCCGGCCCGCATCGAGCGCCGGCTCGAGACGCGCTACCTCGACGAGGCCGCCGATTCGCTGGACGACGCGCTGGTGCGCGTCCGCGCGGCGGCGGCCGACGGTCGCGCGCTCTCGGTCGGCTTGCTCGGGAACGCCGCCGACGTCGTGCCCGAGCTGGCGCGCCGCGGCGAGGCGTTCGATCTCGTGACCGACCAGACGGCCGCGCACGACCCGCTCACCGGCTACGTGCCGCAGGGGCTCGACGTCGCGGCTGCAGCGGCGCTGCGGGCGTCGGACCCGGACGAGTACCTGAGCCGCGCGCGAGCGTCGATCGCCCTCCACGTCGAAGGGCTGCTCGAGTTCGTCCGAGCCGGGAGCTATGTTTTCGATTATGGCAACAACCTGCGAGGTGAGGCCGAAGCAGCCGGCGTAACGGACGCGTTCACATACCCGGGCTTCGTCCCGGCCTATATCCGTCCGCTGTTCTGCCGCGGGATCGGCCCGTTCCGGTGGGCTGCCCTGTCGGGGGACGCCGAGGACATCGCCGTGATCGACGACATGCTCCGCGTCCTGTTCGCGCAGGACGAGTTGCTCCAGCGCTGGCTCGAGCTCGCGCCGTCACGGGTGGCATTCCAGGGTCTGCCGGCCCGGATCTGCTGGCTCGGTTACGGCGACCGGGCGCGCGCCGGGCTCGCGATCAACGAGCTCGTGCGCTCGGGGCGCGTCAAGGCCCCGATCGTGATCGGGCGCGACCACCTGGACGCCGGTTCCGTCGCGTCGCCGTACCGAGAGACCGAGGCGATGCGCGACGGCTCCGACGCGATCGCCGACTGGCCGATCCTCAACGCGCTGGTCAACGTCGCTGCCGGGGCGAGCTGGGTCAGCGTCCATCATGGCGGCGGCGTCGGGATCGGCAATTCGATCCATGCCGGCATGGTCGTCGTCGCCGACGGGACCGACGAGATGGGCGAGCGGCTCGAGCGAGTCCTGACGACCGACCCGGGAATGGGGGTTGTCAGGCATCTCGACGCGGGCTATCCGGAGGCAGAGGCGGCCGCGCTCGAGCACGGGCTTCGCCTGCCCGGCGCCGGCTAGGGCTGCGCGTGCCGGCACGCCTCCTCGTGCGCGATCTCGCGCAGGTCGCGACGCCCGTGCCGGGGGCGGTCCCGGCGCGTGGCCGCGATCTCCACACGGTCGAGGTGATCGAGGACGCCTACGTGCTGTGCGCCGGGGCGACGATCGAGTCGGTCGGCCCCATGCGCGAGCTTACGGTGACCGCAGGCGATGTCGAGGAGGTCGACGGCCGCGGCCTGTGTGCGATCCCCGGGCTCGTCGACTGCCACACGCACCCGGCGTTCGGCGGCGACCGCGTGGAGGAGTTCTCGCTCAGGGCAGGCGGCGCGACCTACGAGGAGCTGCACGCGGCTGGGGGTGGCATTCTCTCGACGGTTGCCGCCACCCGCAGGCTCGACGAGGCCGGGCTCGCCGCCCGAGTCGAGCGCCATGCCGGCTGGATGCAGGCGAACGGCACGACGACCTGGGAGGGGAAGTCGGGCTACGGCCTCGACCGGGACACGGAGCTCGCGTCGCTGCGCGCGGTCCGCGCGGCAGGCGGGTCACCGACCTGGCTCGGCGCGCACGCCGTGCCGCCCGAGCATCCGGACGCGGACGGCTACCTGGACTGGGCGATCGCCGACGTGCTGCCGGCGGCGGCCGGCCTCGCCGATGCCGCGGATGTCTTCCTCGAGCGCGGCGCCTTCGACGCAACCCAGGCGCGGCGGTATCTCGAAGCGTGCCGTGCAGCAGGTCTCGCGCTCCGGCTGCACGGCGACCAGTTCACGGAGAGCGGTGCCATACCGCTCGCGATCGAGCTCGGCGCGCGGTCGGTCGACCACCTCGAGACCACCGGGCCCGAGGGCGTCGCCGCGCTCGCGCGGAGCGATGTGGTCGGGGTGCTGCTGCCGGCGAGCGCGCTCTTCCTCGACCGTCCGCAGCCCCCGGCGCGGTCGTTGGTCGACGCCGGCGCGGCGATCGCGCTCGCGACCGACTTCAACCCGGGCAGCTCGTTCACGACCAGCCTGCCGCTGGTGTGCTCGCTCGCCTGCACGCAACTGCACCTCGCGCCGGCCGAGGCGCTCTCGGCGGTCACCGTGAACGCGGCACACGTGCTCGGACGCAGCGATTGCGGCCGCCTCGCTCCCGGGCTCTCGGCCGACTTCGTCCTCCTCGATGCGCCCGACTGGCGCTACCTCGCGTATCACCTCGGCGGCGACGTGGTCGCGGGCGTCATCCGGGGCGGACGGTTCGCCGTTCGGCGCTAACCTGACGATCGATGCCGACTCGCAAGCAGCGCCGGCGCCGCGACAAGACGTTCCGCCACGAGTACGAGACGGTTCTCGTCGACGCCGAAGGGAACGAGGTCCCGATCGACGAGGAGGAGGAGCGCAGCGAGCGCGAGTCCCGCTCGCAGGCCAAGGCGGCGAAGGCGCCGCCCGCCCGCGGGAAGCAGCGCGGCAATCAGCGGGGCTCGGGGCGGCCTCTGCGTGAGGTTCCGCCGCCGTCCTGGCACCGGGCGATTCGCCGCGGCGGCCTGATGGGCGGCCTGATGCTCGTCGCGTTCGTCGTCCTGTTCAAGAACTCGCCGCTCGGGCAGCGGCTCGGGATCGGCCTCGTCTACTTCGTCGCGTTCATCCCGCTGACGTACTGGGTCGACCGCACGACCTATCGCGCGTACCAGCGGCGGCTGGCCAAGCAGTCGGCGCCGAAGAACGGCGCGTCCCCGGCCAAGCCCGCCAAGAAGTAGCGCGTCAGCCGCCCGGGTAGTGGCCCTCGCCCGGCCACGGCGCGAGCACGAGCAGCACCCGTGCGCCGTCCGGGCTCGTGAGCGAGTGGCGTTCGCCGGCCTCGAACCGGGTGAGCGTGCTGCGCTCGGCGACGATCGGCGGCCCGTCGCCGGCAGAGAAGTGAACCGTTCCGTCGAGCACGAGCACCCAGGCGTTCTCGCGCACCTGGTGGTCGCCGAGCGTCTGGCCCGGCGTGAGCACGAGCAGCACCGCGCGGGCGCCGTCGTCGGAGTAGAGGACGATCGGATCGCGCGTCCCCGCCGGCGCATCGAGCTCGAGGAGATCCCAGCGCTGCATCGGCACGAGCAGTGTTCCACACCCTGGATAGACTCAATCGCCCTCACATGTCACTGGTCGTGGACACGTTCGTGATGGGCCCTTTCCGGAGCAACTGCTACGTCGTGCGCGGCGAGCGCGGTGCGTCCGAGGCGGTCGTCATCGACCCGGGCGACGACCCGACGCCGCTCCGGCTCGAGCTTGCCCGGATGGGCGCGCGGACGGGGGGGATCCTCGTGACGCACACCGATGTCGACCACGTCGCCGGGGTCGCGGATCTCGCCGACGGCACGGGCAGCGAGGTCTGGGCGCCTGCGGCCGAGGTCGAGGCGCTACGCGCCGGCGAGACGCGGGGCGGCATGCGCGTCTCCCCCCACGATCCGGCGCATACGGTGTCCGGCGGCGACGAGATCACGATCGCGGGCATCACCTTCGAGGTGCTCGACGTGCCGGGGCACTCTGCCGGCCACGTCGCGTTCCTCGCGGAGGGCGAGCTGTTCTCGGGCGACCTTCTCTTTGCCGGGTCGGTCGGTCGGGTCGACCTCGCCGGCGGCGACTGGGACACGCTGCTCGATTCGGTGCGCGGTCTCGTCGGGCGACTGCCGGCCGACACGATCGTCCACCCGGGGCACGGCCCCGCGACGACGCTGGGGCAGGAGCTCCAGACGAACCCGTACCTGCGCGAGCTCCGCGCCGCCCAGCCGTGAGCTCCAGGTTCCAGGCGCCGCGCGGGACCCACGACGTCCTGCCCGCCGACGCTGCCTGGTGGCACGTCGTGCGCACGATGGAAGAGGTCGCCGCGCTGTACGGATGGGGGCGGATCCAGACGCCCGGGTTCGAGGACACGGCGCTCTTCGCACGCACGTCCGGCGAGGCGTCGGACGTCGTGCACAAGGAGATGTACTCGTTCAGCGACCGCAGCGACCGACCGCTCACGCTCCGGCCCGAGGGCACGGCGCCGATCGCGCGCGCCTACCTCGAGCACGGGCTGCATCGAGAGCCGCAGCCCGTGAAGGCGTACACGATCGCCCCGATGTACCGGTACGGCGCGCCGGGGCTCGGCCGGTATCGCGAGCACTACCAGCTCTCGGTCGAGGCGATCGGCTCGGCCGAGCCGTCGATCGACGCAGAGGTGATCCAGCTGTACGTCGAGCTGCTGCGCCGGCTCGGAGTGACGAAGTGGGAGCTGCAGCTCAACTCGATCGGCGACGCGGCCTGCCGCCCCGCCTACGTCGAGCGGCTGAACGCGTGGCTGGACGCCCATGCGGATGTCCTCGACGAGGACGCGCGACACAAGCGCGCGACGAGCCCGCTGCAGGTGTTCGACGTGAAGGACGACCGTGTCCGGGCGGCGCTCGCAGGGGCGCCGACGATCGGCGAGTCGCTCTGCGACGCGTGCCGCGAGCACTTCGCCGCCGTCCGGGCGCAACTCGACGCGCTCGCGGTGCCGTACACGCTGGCGCCGACGCTCGTGCGAGGGCTCGACTACTACACGCGGACGACCTTCGAGTTCGTCGGTCCATTCGCGAACGCCAACTCGACGATCTGCGGCGGTGGACGCTACGACGGCCTCGTCGAGGCGATCGGCGGGCCGCCGACGCCCGGGATCGGATTCGGCGCAGGCCTCGAGCGTCTCATGCTCGCCCTCGAGAACGAGGAGATCACCTTCGAGCGGTCGCCCCTCGACGTCTTCATCGTCCTCGGCGACGGCGCCGACCGCGTTGCGGCTTCGCGGCTGCTCGCCGAGCTTCGCCGCGCCGGGGTCTCCGCCGACACCGACTACGCGGGGCGCTCGTTCAAAGGCCAGATGACGCAGGCCGGCCGGGCGCGCGCCCGCGCCGTCGTCATCCTCGGCGCCGACCTGGCAACGATCAGGCGCGACGGTCGCGAGGAGCAGCCGGTCGGTCTCGATCGCGTCGTCGCTACGCTCATCAATCCATGACCTGGCGTGATGCGATCGGCAGCAAGCTCACGACCGAGGATGTGGGGCGGACCGTCACGCTCGCAGGCTGGGTCGCGCGCCGGCGCGACCACGGCGGGCTGATCTTCGTCGACCTGCGCGACGAGGGCGGCGTCGTGCAGCTGGTGATCAACCCGGAACGTTCGTCGGGCAGCGCCACCGCAGCGCACGAGCTGCGCAACGAGTTCGTCGTGCAGGCGCGCGGCGAGATCGTCCGGCGGACGCCGGAGACGGTGAACCCGCGGATGGCGACGGGCGAGATCGAGGTGCAGGTCGACACGCTCGAGGTGATCAGCCGTTCGGCGCCGCTGCCGTTCCAGCTCGACGAGGAGGGCGTCGACGAGACGCTGCGCATCCGCTACCGCTGGCTCGACCTGCGCCGGGAGCGCCTGCAGCGGAACATCCGCACGCGCGCCAAGGCCGTCTCGATCATTCGCCAGGAGATGGAGGCGGAAGGCTTCGTCGACATCGAGACGCCGATCATGGGCAAGCCGACGCCCGAGGGCGCGCGCGACTTCCTGATCCCGACGCGTCTGCAGCCGGGCCGCTTCTTCGCGCTCCCGCAGAGCCCGCAGATCTACAAGCAGCTGCTCGTGATCTCCGGATTCGAGCGCTACTACCAGATCGCCCGCTGCTTCCGGGACGAGGATCTCCGCGCCGACAGGCTCCAGGAGCTGACGCAGCTCGACGTCGAGACCGCGTTCCCCGACCAGGACGCGCTGTTCTCGCTGATCGAGCGCATCGTCGCGCGGATCTGGAAGGAGTGCCGCGGCGTCGAGCTCGAGACGCCGTTCCCGCGGATGCAGTGGGAGGAGGCGGACCGCCGTTTCGGCTCCGACAAGCCCGACCTCCGCTTCGGGCTCGAGATCGAAGACGCGACCGGGCTCACGCGCGGGTCCGAGTTCGGCGTCTTCGCGAACGCGGCGGCAGTGCGGTACCTGCGGGTCGACGGCGAGCTGTCGCGCGGCGAGCTCGCCAAGCTCGAGGAGCTCGTGCGGGGCTGGGGGGCGAAGGGACTCGCGTACATCGTCTTCCGCGCCGACGGCGAGCTCGGGTCACCGATCGCGAAGTTCCTCTCGCCGGAGGTGCTGGACGCGCTCGCCCGGCCGGGGACGACCGTGCTGTTCGGGGCCGGGGAGGGCGCCGAGGTCTCGCGCATCCTCGGCTTCCTGCGCCTGCACCTCGGGCGCGAGCTGGGCCTGATCGACGAGACCGCCTGGCGCTTCGCGTGGATCACCGACTTCCCGATGTTCAAGTGGGACGCCGAGCTCGAGCGGTGGGACGCCGAGCACCACCCGTTCACGCGTCCGAACGCCGACTCGCTCCACCTGCTCGACTCGGACCCGGGCGCCGCGAAGGCGATCGCGTACGACCTGGTTGGCAACGGCCTCGAGCTCGCCGGCGGGTCGTTCCGGATCCACGAGCCCGAGCTTCAGGAAAAAGTGTTCGACCTCCTGCGCATCTCGCCGGAGGAACAGCGTTCGAAGTTCGGCTTCCTGCTCGACGCGCTCGGGATGGGCGCGCCGCCGCACGGAGGCATTGCCTCCGGCATCGACCGGATGTGCATGGCGCTCCTCGACGAGCCGTTCATCCGCGACACGCTCGCGTTCCCGAAGAACCAGGCGGGCGTCGACCCGATGTCGGGCGCGCCGACGGGCGTGACGGAGGAGCAGCTCGCAGAGCTCGGAATCGACGTCACGGTCGAAAGCGAGCAGGTCACGGACATCTCCTAGCGAAGGACCAAGCCGGTGCTCGACCGCCAGGGATCGCGATTCGCCCTCGAAGTCCTCTTCCTCGCCGCGCTCGCGGCGGGCCTTGCGCTCGCGAAGCTCAGCGCGCTCGAGATCATCGGCGTGATGGCGCTCGGCTGGCTCGTCGTCGCGCTCCTCGAGTGGGCGGCATGGCGCGGCGAGCCGCACTACGGCTCCGGGCTCCCGCCGCGCTACTACGTCCCGAGCACGAATCTTCCGCCCGCGCAGCCGCTCGAGCAGGTCTACGCGGGCTACCCGGACCCGCAGCGCGAGGAGGCGCCGACCTGGATCGCGTCCGCCGACGTGCGCTCGAAGCTGCTCGGCGAATGGCCGGTGACGGCGCCCGCCGACGACGGGGACGATGACGACGTCCGGCCGGTCAGGCTGCCGCCGGCGCCCGCCTCCGAGCCGGCGCGGCCGCCGATCGCCGTGGCACCGGAACCGCCCGCGCCCGCGCCCCTGCCCGCGCTCGTTGCGCTGCAGACCTACGGGACGGCGAGCCACCAGCTCGAGCCGTTCGGGGTCCAGCCGCCGCGCCGGCGGTTCGGCCGCCGCGTCGTCGTCGAGACGTTCACCGTCGAGGTTCCCGCGCGGATCGTGCCGCCCGTGCTGCCGCGCGTGCCGGCGCCAGAATGAGCACGCATCTCGCCGCGCGGCAGGTTGCGCTGCTCGCGGTGGCGATCCTGGCGGCCGTGGGCGCGGTCGCCGTGTCAGCGGCGAACCGCACGACGTCCTCCACGGCGCCGCATCCCGAAGGATCCTTCACCGCGCTCGCCGGATCGGCCGGTCCGGAGGAGTTCGGGCACCACACGGCCTGCGGCACGATCCTCGGCCCCGACACCGAGGGCATCGCACATCCGACGCTGCCGTGCGGCGCGCGCATCTTCATCACCTACGACGGCAAGACGGTGCTCACGCAGGTCGTCGACCGCGGGCCGTACTCGTCTGGCAGGCAGTTCGACCTCACCGATGCGCTGGCGCGGCGACTGGGGCTCCGCGGCGTGCAGACGGTCCACTGGGCCTACGCCGCACGCGGATAGCTATTGTCGGGCGGTTGCCCGACGCCGTACGCGACGCCGCGCATCCATGTAGAACCAACACCATGTGACAGGGAGCCCGCGTCGGGCCTGGGGCGCAAGTCGCGCAACTCCGTCCGCACGGCACCCACCTGGCTTGTCCAGGTTCACACGGGCGCGGCACGTCGGCGGTGTCAGAGCACGACGGAGGGGGCTCTCGGGCCTCCTCCGTCTCATCCACCGGCAGTACGCTGGCCGGCGTGCGTGAGCTGATCGGAGACTCGGCCCGCGGCGCCGACTGGGCGCTCGTCCGCCTTCGCGTCGAGGGCGACACGATCGTCGATGCGGACGCGGCGGGCGTCGCGGAGGACCTCCGCGGCCTGTCGCTGCTCGAGGCAGCCGCCGTCGGCGGCGAGACGCTTCCCGTGGACGCGCTCGCCAACGCACTCGCGCCCGCCGTGCGGGCGGCGCCCGATCCGGCGCGTGTCGCCGTGGCGATGAGCGGCGGCGTCGACAGCTCCGTGGCGCTCCTGCGCGCCGGGGCGCACGCCGTCGGCGTGACGCTGCGCCTATGGCTCGACCCGAAGGGGCCGGACTCCGAGCGTGCATGCTGCTCGCCGTCCGCCGTGATCGCGGCACGTGACGCGTGCCATCGGATCGGGCTGCCGCACGTGACGCTCGATCGCCGCGAGCAGTTTCGGCGCGCGGTCGTGACGCCGTTCGTCCGCGGCTACGCGCGCGGCGAGACGCCGAACCCGTGCATCCGCTGCAACGGCGGCTTTCGCTTCGCCGAACTGCTCGCATTCGCGCGGCGGATCGGCGCGCCACGGCTCGCGACGGGGCACTACGCCCGAATCGTCGAGCGCGACGGCCGGCTCTTGCTCGCCCGCGCCCGCGATGCGGCGAAGGATCAGAGCTACATGCTCGCACGCCTCGAGCCGCGGCTGCTCGTGCGGCTCTGGTTCCCGCTCGGCGACCAGCTGAAGGAGGAGACGCGCGCCGAAGCGGTGCGGGCCGGGCTCGGCGCCGCCCGCCGGCCCGACTCGCAGGAGGCCTGCTTCCTCGCCGGCGGCGACTACCGCTCGTTCCTCGCGCGCCACGGGCTCGATCCGCAGCCCGGCCCGATCGTCGATGCCGGCGGGACGGTGCTCGGCACGCACTCTGGCCACTGGGGCTTCACGCCCGGCCAGCGGCGCGGGTTGGGCGTCGCCGCCGCCGAGCCGCTGTACGCGATCGACACCGATGCGCGCGCGAACACCGTTCTGGCCGGCCCGCGGCGGGAGCTCGCGCGCACCCGGGTCACGGCCCGCGGCCGCCTGTTCCTTCCGGTCGAGCGGGCAGAGGCGAAGCTTCGCTACCGCTCGCCGGTCGTCCCGGCCGCCGTCGAGCAGACCCCCCGGGGGTTCCGGCTGGCCCTCGACGAGCCGGCTTACGGCGTCGCCCGCGGCCAGGCGGCCGTGCTCTACGACGGCGACGTGGTCGTCGGTTCCGGGTTGGTCACTGCCTCGGCCTCCGACTAGTCTCCTCCGGGTGCCCGCGTTCTCGGCAGGAGCAGCGCGGTGCGAGCGCAACTTCGGGGAGGAGCTGAGGAAGCCGCATGGCTGACGAGATCACGCTCACGATCCCGCGCCGGCCCGAGTTCAGGCGCGTGGCGTCGTTCGTGCTCGGCGGACTCGCTGCAAGGCTCAATCTGACGATCGAAAGCCTCGAGGACATCCAGCTCGCACTGGATGCCCTGCTCGCGCGCGCGGAGGGCTCGCACGGCGAGGTGACCGTCCGGCTGATCGTGCGCGACGACGCGCTGGTGACGCGGGTGGGGCCGCTCGAGACGGGGCTGCTCGACGAGCTCGAGCGCGAGGCCGACGAGCGGCTCGGGGTGCGCCGCGTGCTCGACTCGACCGTCGACGACGTGCTCGTCGACGGCGACTGGTGCGTCCTCACGAAGGCGGTGAGCATCTCTCGGTGAGCGCCGACAGCGACAAGGTCCTGCTCCGGCGCTACCACGTCGACGGTGACGTGCAGGCGCGCGAGCAGCTGATCGAGCGTCATATGTCGCTCGTGCGCTCGCTCGCCCGGCGCTACAGCTATCGCGGCGAGCAGCTCGACGACCTCGTCCAGATCGGCGCGATCGGCCTGATCAAGGCGATCGACCGTTTCGACGTCGACCGCGGCGTCGAGCTGACCACGTACGCGACGCCGAACATCATCGGCGAGATCAAACGTCATTTCCGCGACAAGGGCTGGTCGGTCCGCGTGCCGCGCGGGCTGCAGGAGCTCAACGTCCAGCTCTCGAAGCTCGTGGAGCAGCTGACCGTCGAGCTCGGCCGCTCTCCGACGATCCCCGAGCTCGCCGAGAACGCCGGCGTGGACGAGGAAGACGTCCTGGAAGCGCTCGAGTCGGGCCGCGCCTACACGGCGCTCTCGCTCTCGCAGGGCACGACGTCCGAGAGCGGGGAGGAGCTCGACCCGCTCGAGACGCTCGGCACGGTCGAGCACCAGTACGAGGTGTCCGAGGATCGCGCCGTCCTCGCGCCGGGCTTCCGGGCGCTCGACGAGCGCGAGCGGCTGATCCTCCACCTCCGCTTCTTCGAAGGCCAGACGCAGTCCCAGATCGCGCAGCAGGTCGGCATCTCGCAGATGCACGTATCACGGCTGATCCGGCGGGCGATCGCCAAGATCAGGGCGGAGATCGGTCCGGACGAGCCGATCGAGCCGCGAATCGCGCGGCGACGCGGGTCCTGAGATCCCCCTCCGTACACTGTCGCCGTGCCCATGACCACGGCGGAGCTGCGCGAGGCGTTCCTGCGCTTCTTCGAGGAGCGCGGGCATCTCCGCTGCCCCTCGTATTCGCTGATCCCGCGCGACGACGACCACTCGACGCTCCTCACGTCGGCCGGGATGCAGCCGCAGATGCCGTTCTTCCTCGGCCGCGAGACGCCGCCCGCTCCGCTGACGACGACCGCGCAGAAGGTCTTCCGGACGGTCGACATCGACGAGGTGGGGCGCGACACCTACCACCTGACGTTCTTCGAGATGCTCGGGAACTTCTCGTTCGGGCAGTACTTCAAGCAGGGCGCGATCGAGTTCGCCCACGAGTTCGTGACCGGACGTCTCGGGCTCGACTGGGACCGCGTCTGGGTCAGCGTGCACGCAGGCGACCCGGCGCTCGAGCTCGGCCCCGACGAGGTGGCGATCGAGCAGTGGCTCGCGGTCGGGATGCCCCGGGGCCGGATCGTGGAGCTTCCCTCGTCGGAGAACTTCTGGTCGGTCGGCGGCCCCGGCCCGTGCGGGCCTGACTCCGAACTCTACTGGGACTGGGGGGAGGAGGCCGGCTGCGGGGAGCGCGACTGTGCCCCGGGTTGCGCGCGCTGCGAACGCTTCCTGGAGTTCTGGAATCTCGTGTTCATGGAGTACGAGCTGCGCGCGGACGGCACGCTGACGCCGCTGCCGAAGCAGAACATCGACACCGGCCTCGGCCTGGAGCGAATGGCCCGCATCCTCCAGGGCGTGCCGTCCGTCTACGACACCGACGGCTACCAGGCGATCATGCGCTGGATCGCGGACGAGTCCGGCGTGGCGTACGGCGAGACGCCGGACGCGACAAAAGCGCATCGGGTGCTCGCCGACCACGGCCGCGGGATGGCGTTCATCGTCGCCGAGGGAGTGACGCCGTCGAACGAGGCGCGCGGCTACGTCCTCCGGCGGATCGTCCGGCGCGCCGTTCAGCACGGCCTGCGGATCGGGCTGCACTCGCCGTTTTTGCCGGGGCTCGCGGACGCTGTGATCTCGCAGATGGGCGACGCGTACCCCGAGCTCGTCGAGCACCGCAGCGAGATCCACGACGTGCTCGCGGCGGAGGAGGAGCGGTTCTCGGAGACGCTCGCGCGCGGCATGAAGGTGTTCGACGGGCTCGCCGGCCGCGACGCGATCGACGCGCAGGAGGCGTTCACGCTCGCCGCGACGTACGGGTTCCCGATCGAGCTGACAGCGGAGCTCGCCGAGGAACGCGGCCAGCCGGTCGACCTCGACGGCTTCCGAACGCTGATGGAGGAGCACCGCGTGGTCTCGCGCGCGGGTGGCGAGAAGAGCGACCTCCAGCGGGCCGCCGAGTTTGCGGCCGCAGCCGGCTTCCCGTCCGAGTTCGTCGGCTACGGCCGGACTGACGTCCTGACCCAGCTCGGGGCCTTCGAGGATCTCGGCGACGGGACGTTTCTCGCCAAGCTGCGCGAGTCACCGTTCTACGCGGAGAGCGGCGGTCAGGTGACCGATGCGGGCGAGCTCGTCCACGAAGAGTCGGGCGCCGTCGCGGTGCTGCGCGCCGCCTACAAGCTCCGCGACGACCAGGCGCTTCTGTTCGAGGGCGAGGGCTTCGCAGCGGGCGACCGCGTTCGCGCAGTCGTCCCGTGGTCGGTGCGCTTCCCGACGATGACCAACCACACGGCGACCCACCTGCTGCACGCCGCGCTGCGGGAGGTGCTGGGCGACCACGTTCACCAGGCGGGGTCGGCCGTGCGGCCCGACAAGCTCCGGTTCGATTTCACGCATCAGCAGGCGCTGACGCCCGAGGAGCTCGAGCGGGTCGAGCGCCTCGTGAACGAGAAGGTCTTCGAGGCGATCCCCGTGCGGACGTTCGTCACGTCGATCGATGAAGCGCGCTCGCTCGGCGCGATGATGCTCTTCGGCGAGAAGTACGGCGACGAGGTGCGCGTCGTCGAGATCGACGGCTTCTCCCGTGAGCTCTGCGGCGGCACGCACGTCCGGTCGACCGCCGAGATCGGGCCGTTCGTCGTCCTCTCCGAGAGCTCGGTGGGGGCGGGCGCGCGCCGGATCGAGGCGGTGACGTCGGGCGAGGCGTGGTCGGTGCTCCACGGCCGCTCGCGGGAGCTCGACGCCGTGCGGGTCGAGCTCGACCAGGTGAAGCGCGAGGCGAAGAAGCCGAAGGCCGCGGCGCCCGGCGCGGACATCGTCTGGCAGGACCGCGTCGACGGCGTCTTCGTCGCCGAGGTGAAGGGAGCCCGCGGCGGCGCGCTCCGCGACCTGTCCGACCAGCTGCGGCAGCGCGAGTCCGCCGTCGCGGTCGTGCTTGCCTCTGCCGACGAGGGCAAGGTCGCGCTCGTCGTCAATCTCGACCGCTCGGTCGAGCAGCTCGACGCGGTCGCCGTGGTGCGGCAGCTCGGCCCGATCATCGGCGGCGGCGGAGGCGGACGGCCGACGCTGGCCGAGGCGGGCGGGAAGAACGTCGGCGCCGTGCGCGAGGCGCTCGAGGCGGGACGCGATGCGCTCGCCGCCGCGCTGCGGTGAAGGTGCTCGCGCTGGACTTCGGCTCGGCCCGGACCGGCGTCGCCGTGTCCGACCCGACGGGCACCGTCGCGCGGCCGGTCGGCACGGTCGAGCGGGCGGCGACGGATGCAGGCTTCGACCGCCTCGTGGCGTTGATCGGCTCCGAGGAGCCCGGGGTCGTGGTGGTCGGAATGCCCCTGACGCTTCGCGGCGAGCACGGAGAGCAGGCGCGCGAGACGGCCGCGTTCGTGGAGCGGCTGCGCGCCGCGATCGACGTCCCGGTCGAGACCTACGACGAGCGCTTCACCTCCGTCCTCGCCGACGGCGACGACGCGCGCGCGGCCGCGCACCTCCTGTCGGGCTATCTCGAGTGGCAGAGCGCGGGACGCTGAGCCACGAGCGCCCCTCGCGCGGGCAGATCCGGCGCCGGCGGATGACGGCGCTGATCGTGCTCGTGCTCGCGGTCGTCGTGATCGGAGTCGCGGTCGGGGCTGCGCTGCCCCACCTTCACCGCCATCGCGCGGCCCCGCCGCCGCCGCCACCGCCACCGAAGCCGTTCCGGATCGTCTTCCCCGAGGGGTTCACCCGCGTGCAGATGGCGGAGCGCGTGGGCGTCGTCGCGGGCATCGCCGAGCGCAAGCGCGGCGGCGCCGTCCGGCTCTCGAGCGCGACCTACGGGCGGGCGACGCGGCGACTCTCCGTCCCGTGCTTCTCGCCCCGCCTCCGGACCGACACGGAGGGCTTCCTGTTCCCGGCGACGTACGACTTCCTCGCGAAGACGACCTCGACGCAGCTCGCCCGCGACCAGGTGCAGGCGTTCTGCGGGAACTGGCGGACGCTCGATCTCAGCTACGCGCGCTCGAAGAACCTGACGCCCTACGACGTCCTCACGATCGCCTCGATGATCGAGAAGGAGGCCGAGGCGCCGGCCGAGCGTCCGCTGATCGCCGCGGTGATCTACAACCGGCTGCGCGAGCGGATGCCGCTCGGCATCGACTCGACGCTCCGCTACGGCCTCGACATCGCTCCGACCCAGTCGATCACCGAGTCGCAGCTCCAGAGCAACAGCCCGTACAACACGCGTGACCGGCTGGGTCTTCCGCCGACGCCGATCGCGAACCCGGGACTCGCGTCCATGCGCGCCGCCGCGCATCCGGCCAAGGTCGACTATCTCTACTTCGTGCGCAAGCCGGACAAGGTGCATCACTTCTTCACGGCCAGCGCCTCGGAGTTCCAGCAGTACGAGTGCGCGCATGGGTACGGATGCTGACGAAGGTCGCGCTGATCGGGAGGCCTGTCGCCGAGTCTCTGTCGCCGCGCATGCAGAACGCCGCGTTCGCTGCCCTCGGGCTCGACTGGACGTACCTCGCCTTCGACGTGGGCGAGCCCGTCGTAGCCGTCCGCGCCCTGCAGACGCTCGGCTTCGCCGGCGCGAACGTCACGATCCCGCACAAGCGCGCGGTGGTCGCCGCGTGCGACGAGGCGGAGGGCGACGCCGTGAACACGCTCGTCTTCCGGGACGGCCGCGTGCTCGGCTTCAACACCGACCGCGAGATCCTCGCCGGGATCGTCGCGACGCGCGCGTGCCTGATCGGCGCCGGCGGCGCCGCGCAGGCGCTGATCGGCGCGCTTCCCGCGGAGACCCGCGTCTACTCGCGGTCCAGCGCCTGGCCCCCCGACGCCGCGGGCTGCGACCTGATCGTGAACGCGACGCCGGTCCGCGACGAGCTGCTCGTGGCCCCGACTGCGGGACAGGTCGTGGTCGATCTCGCATACGGCCCGCAGGAGACGGCCCTCGTCGCCGCAGCGCGAAGCGCCGGCTGCGAGGTGGTGGACGGGCGCGAGGCGCTGGTCAGGCAGGGCGCCGCGTCGCTTCGCCTGTGGACAGGCCTCGAGCCACCCCTCGACGTGATGCGGCGCGCGGTCTCGTAGTCTCTTCCGGATGTCACTTCGCCTCGCAAGCGCCGGCGAGTCGCACGGGCCCGGCCTCGTCGCCATCCTCACCGGGCTCCCGGCCGGGCTGATGCTCGACCGCGACGCGGTCGACGACGACCTGCGCCGCCGGCAGGAGGGCTACGGGCGCTCGCCGCGCCAGCGGATCGAGCAGGACCGGGTCGAGGTGCTCGCAGGGCTCAGGCACGGCCGCACGCTCGGGACGCCGCTCGCACTCGTCGTCCGGAACCGCGACCACGCGAACTGGACGTGGGGGATGGCGCCGTGGCCGCCCGAAGGCGAGCCCACCGGCAAGGGGACGAAGCCGGTGACGCTGCCGCGGCCGGGCCACGCCGACCTGGCGGGCGTCCTCAAGTACGGGCACGACGACGTCCGAAACGCGCTCGAGCGCGCCTCCGCGCGGCACACCGCCGTCCACGTCGCCGCCGGCGCCGTCGCGAAGGCGCTGCTCGCGGCCATCGGCATCGAGGTCCGCGGCGCAGCAGTCGACGAGCCGGGCCTCCAGGCGCGGATCGACGAGGCCCGCGCCGACCGCGACACCGTCGGCGGGATCGTCGAGATCCGTGCGACGGGCGTCGCGCCCGGGCTCGGCACCTACGCATCGAAGGAGGACCGCCTCGACGGCCGGCTCGCGGCGGCGGTGATGGGCATCCAGGCCGTGAAGGGCGTCGAGATCGGCGACGGCTTCGCGCTGGCCGCGCTGCGCGGCTCGCAGGCGCACGACGAGATCGGCCCGGACCGCCGGCGGTCGACGAACCACGCCGGCGGGCTCGAGGCAGGCATGTCGAACGGCGAGGAGATCGTCGTGCGCGCGGCGATGAAGCCGCTCCCGACCCTGATGAAGCCGCTGGCCTCCGTCGACCTCGCCACCGGCGAGCCGGGGCAGGCGCTCGTCGAGCGTTCGGATGTGGCAGCGGTCGAGGCGCTGGCGGTCGTCGCGGAGGCCGCCGTCGCCTGGGAGCTGGCGGTCGCGGCGCGCGACAAGTTCGGCGGCGACGCGCTCGTCGACTTCGTCGCGGCCCACCGCGCCTACGTCGACCGCATCTCGTGGCGCTGAACGCGCTCGACCGCCATCTCGCGCTGATCGGGTTCATGGGCGCGGGGAAGACGACGATCGCGCCGGAGGTGGCAGACCGGCTCGGGCGGCAGACGGTGGACGCCGACCGCCTGATCGAGGGCCGTGTCCAGCTGACGATCGGCGAGTTCTTCGCACGGCGCGGAGAGACCGAGTTCAGGGTCGTCGAGGCGAAGCTGCTGCGCGACATCCTCGACTCCGGGGACCCGGCCGTGCTCGATCTGGGCGGCGGCGTCCTGAAGACGACGACGGCGCGGGAGGCGCTCGCCCGCAGCGCGTTCACCGTGGCCCTCGACGTCGACCCGGACACGGCCTGGCAACGCGTCGCTGGGACCGACCGGCCGCTCGCCGGCGACGAGGCCGAGTTCCGCCGGCTCCACGCCGAACGGGCGCCTCTGTACCGGAAGGCTGCCGATGTGGTCGTCACGAGCGGTGACGTCGACGGCGTGGTCCTCGCGGCAGCGGGCGTCCACCACGAACCGGGGTCGCTCGATCGGCTCGGCGAGCTCGTCCCCGGGGACGGCCCGGTGGCGCTGGTCGCCGACGAGCGGGTGCTCGGCCTCTACGGCGGCCGGGCGCGTGCGGCTCTCGGGGACCGGCTCGCCTCGACGCACACGCTGCCGCCGGGCGAGGCGGCCAAGCGGCTCGTCGAGGTCGAGCGGCTGTGGCACGAGCTGACGCTCGACCGTGCAGGCACGGTGCTCGCGCTCGGC
>DATIXY010000090.1:0-48325 GCA_035518115.1 Gaiellaceae bacterium
GGCGATGTGCACCAGCACGAGCCGGAGGCCCAATCTCGTGGCAAGCGCCGCCGCCAGCTGGGCGGCGGCGCGTGCCTCGGGCGTGTGGCTGACACCGCAGACGATGGTTCCGTGCATCGACACGAGGATCGACGTGAACGATCGCGGCGGCAATGGGCGCAAGACCGTATTTCTCGGGGTCGGAATATGGGTTGGCGACCCGATGGCGACGGTATTTCGCGGACGGCACCGTGGCCCGTACGCGCCGGCCCGACTCGCGGCCCGGCGTCCAACGAGGAGGGACGATGAACGAGACGCTCATCACACCGACAGGGCTCGCCCGGCTCAGCGACGAGCTGGACAGACTGCGCACGTTCGGACGGCAGGAGATCACCGAGCGCATCCGCAGATCGATCGCGACGGACGCCGACGCGAGTGCGAATGCCGACTACCAGGCCGCGCGGGAGGAGCAGGGCGCACTCGAGGCAAGGATCGCGCGCCTCGAGCAGCGACTCGAGTCGGCGGACATCGTCGAGCCGGATGCGTCGAACAACGTGCTCGATCTGGGGGAACGCGTACGCGTGCGCGACCTCGAAACCGGCAAGCGGCACGAGTACGTGCTGGTCGGCTCGCTCGAGGCCGACCCGGGCGCCGGCCGGATCTCTGCGGCGTCTCCGCTCGGACGCGCACTGATGGGGCGGCGCCGCGGCGAGATCGCCGTCGTCGAGGCTCCGAGAGGCGAACGGCGGTTCACGATCCTCTCCGTCGCGCAGCCGCGAGACCGGGCGACGTGACGCCCGACCGGACAGCAAGGCTCGTAACTGCGGCGGCGTGGTCTCCGCGCCCGTCGCGGGCCCGCGTCTGGATCGCCGCCGGGCGGCGCACCGAGACGAACGACGAGCTGCTCGAGGCCGTGCGGAGACGCGGGCTGCGCGCCCGGGTCGTGGAACCGCGCGGGGTCGAGGCGCTGGCACGACCCGGCGACGTGGTGCTCGGGCGGCTGGACGTGCGTTCGGCACTCGACGGTGTCGAGGACGGCCTGCAGCACCTGCGCCGGCTCGAAGGCAGGGGGATCCGCGTCCTCAACGGCGCGGCCGCGCTGCTCACGTGCCACGACAAGCTACAGACCGCCCTCCGGCTCGGCCGGCTCGGGCTGCCGCACCCGGCGACCGTTCACCTCGACCCGGGCGCACCCCTGCCGCGGCTGGCCTACCCGGTCGTCGCGAAGCCGCGCTTCGGGAGCTGGGGCGCAGACGTCTGCTGCTGCATGACCCCGCGTGCACTCTCGGCTCTCGTCGGCCGGCTGCGCGAGCGCCCGTGGTTTGCCCGGCAGGGCGTGCTGCTGCAGGAGCTGATCCCACCGGCCGGCTTCGACCTGCGCGTCGTCGTCTCGGGCGGACGTGTCGTCGGCGCGATCGAGCGCGTCGCGGCGGCGGGCGAATGGCGCACGAACATCGCGCTCGGCGGTCACCGGCGGCCCGTCGACGCCCCGCCCGACGCGCGTCGCCTCGCACTCGCGGCCGCGACAGCGGCGCGGGCCGATCTGGTCGGCATCGACCTCCTGCCGCTGCCCGACGGCGGCCACGCAGTCCTCGAGCTGAACGGGGCGGTCGACTTCACCTCCGACTACTCGCCGGCGGGACGCGACATCTTCGACGCGGCGGCCGACGCGATCGCCGCCGAGGCGAGCGCAGGGCTCGACGCGGCCGGCGCCGGCGGCTGACGCGAGCGCACGAAGATCGGGCGGAGGCCCGATAGCGGGCGCCGCTCCGGCGGGCGAGCCTGGCAGCAACGGAAGACGACTGAAGAGGAGGTCAGGCGATGGGAAAGGCCCGCGAGATCACGGCGGCGAGCGTCGCCGCGTTCAACGACCACGACCTGGAGTGGCTGCGCTCGCTGTACGCGGCCGACATGGTGCTCGATGCGCCCGGCGGTGTCCGCCTCGAGGGAGCGGACGCCGCGGTCGACTACACGCGACGCTGGCAGCAGGCGTTTCGCGACTCCTACATGAGACTGATGACCGAGATCGTCGACGGTGACCGCGCGGCGGTTCGGTTCGTGATCGAGGGCATCCACGAGGACACGCTCATTGGGTCGCTCGGCGATGTCCCCGCGACGCACCGGCGCATCGCCGTCGACGGCGCGATGCTCGTGCGCGTCGCCGACCGCACGATCGTCGAGCTCTCGCTCTGGTTCGACCGAACGCAGGTCGCGAACCAGCTCGGGGTTGCACCCGAGCTCGTCGTGAGCGCCTGATCGGAGCGCTCACGGGCTTCGAGGACGGCCGGGCCGTCGGCCGTCCTCGGCCGTTGATGGGGTCGCGACCCGATTGGCACGGCCGCACCCACACGCGACAGTGGCCGCAGACACCGACCCGGCGACCGAAGGACAACGATGAGCATCGCGACCGTCAACCTCACCACCCGGCTCCGCACCTGGGCGCTCGTAGCCGGACTGACCGCGCTTCTGATCGTCATCGGAGCGGCGATCGGCGGAGGGTTCCTCTACCTCTTCGTCGGTCTCGCGGTCGCGATGAACGTCGTCGGCTACTGGTTCTCGGACCGGATCGCACTCCGGGCCAGCCGCGCCCGGCCGCTGCCGGAGCACGAGGCGCCCGAGCTGCGAGGGCTCGTCGCGGAGCTCGCCGTACGCGCGAACGTGCCGATGCCACGCCTCTACGTGATCGACGAGGAGCAGTCGAACGCGTTCGCGACCGGTCGCAACCCGGCGCACTCTGCGGTCGCGGTCACCACCGGGCTGCTCGCCGGCCTTCCGCGCGACCAGGTGCGCGCGGTGATCGCACACGAGCTCGCCCATGTGCGCAACCGGGACATCCTCGTCTCCTCGATCGCCGCCGTGATCGCCGCGGCAATAGCGGCGATCGCAAACGTCCTGCAGCTGTCGTTCCTCTTCGGTGACGACGAGGACTCGGGCCCGCTCGGCTGGCTCGGCACGCTTGCGGCGATCATCGTCGCCCCGATCGCCGCGACACTGCTTCAGCTAGGCGTGTCCCGCCAGCGCGAGTTCCTCGCCGACACAACAGCGGCGCGGCTGCTCGGCGAAGGCGACACGCTGGCCGACGCGCTCGAGACGCTCGAACGCCGCACCGCGGCGCGCCCGCTGGCCGTCAACCCGGCAATCGCGTCGCTGTACATCGCCAACCCGCTCTCGCGGCACGGCATGTCGACACTGTTCTCGACGCACCCGCCGATCGGCGAGCGCGTCCGGCGCCTGCGGAGCTACGACGCCCGGCCCGCCGCCCGGACCGCGCTCGATGCGGACTACAGCGCGGCGAGGTGAATCGTCGGCCAGAACAGCGCGAATCCGCTCTCGAACCGGCTTCCGGGTGACCCACCACTCGATCGAGCTCGAGGGCACCTGCGCGGACTGCGAGCCTAGAGGTCGAGCCGCATGAACACCGACACGTCGTTGGGCGCGCCCTCGAACTCGCGGCCCGGATAGGGCTCGCTCGGCACGAACCCGACGCTTCGGTACAGCGCATGCGCGGGGTGCATGAACACGGCGCTCTCGAGGTAGACCGTCGCACAGCCGAGTGAACGCGCGTCGTCGACCAGACGCTCGACGATCGACCGGCCGATGCCCAGTCCGCGCACCTGCGGGCGGACGAACATCCGCTTGATCTCTCCGACCGTCTCGCCGAGGAGCTTGAGGCCGCCGATCCCGACAGTCTCGCCGTCGACCTCGGCGACGTAGAGCCGGCCACCGGAGTCGAGTACCTCGTCGAGGACGGCGGGCGAGTGGTCGGCCTCCCCCGGAACGACGATCCCGAGCTCGGCCCTGATCCGCCCGGCCGCCCAGTCGCCGAACTCGCGCGCGAGCACCACCGCCGGGCCGAGCTCGTCCTTCGACTCGATTCTGCGAAGGCGCACCCGGTCGTGGCCCGCCACCGCGCAACCGTAGCCGGGAGAGCGAATCACGCGTCCTCAAGAGCGGCGCGAGGGAGGCCGATAGACCACGTGTGTCGTCGGCCTCAGCGAACGTGCGCGCGTATCGGGTCGCGTGCGCTCTCGTCTCGTGCCTGGTTCTCGTGACTGTGGTTGCGTCGATCGTCCGGTCGCTCCCGGCGACGACCCGGACGCTCGTGAGGCAGCGCCAGGCGTTCGAGCGCCTGCCGGCGTCGGTCCGGGCAGGATGGGCGCCGGCGATGCCGTTCTCGCCGACGGTGATCGCGTTCTACGCCTTGCATCTCCGGCCCGGCGACCGCTTCTACGTCCAGGCGCCCGACAGCGGCAAGCTCGGAAACCAGCGCGCATCGCTGATGCTCGCCGCCGGATACGCCCTGCTCCCGCACCTGATGGTGTCCCGCCCCGACGAAGCCGACGTCGTCCTCTCGTTCAAGGCGAACCCACGCACACTCGGCCTCTTCTACACGAGCGTCGACAAGCTGGTCGACGGGATCTCGGTTGCGAGGGTGGCTCATGTCGCGTGAGGTGCTCCTCCTCCTGCTCGCGAACGGGCTCGAGCTCTGCGTCGGCCTCGGGGTCGTCCTCGCGCTCGGGCTCGCCGACACCTCGATGGCGTTCGCGGCACGACTCGGGCTCGCATACGGGCTCGGGCTCGCGGTCACGGGCATCCTCGACGCGACGTTCGCGATCGCCCGCGTGGCGATCGGCTTGCCCGAGCTCGCTCTGCTCGCACTCGGGTCGCTGCTGGTCGGGCTGCTCCGTCGATCGCAGCGGACGGCTGCTGTTGCGCAAACGGCGGAACCGAGGACGGGCTCGACCCTGCTCGCACTCGGGATCGGCGCGATCACGGCCGGACTGCTCGCCGTGGCCGCGGGCGCGTATGCGGTGACGCCGCTCGTCCAGTGGGACGGCTGGGCGATCTGGGGGACGAAGGCACAGGCCCTGTACGACTTCGGCTCGGCGAATGGGCCGCTGTTCACGAGCCCGGCCTACCAGGGCATCCAGCAGAGCTATCCCCTGCTGCTGCCCGCCCTCGAGGCGACCGACTACCGGGCGATGGGCGCCGTCGACGGAAGCGTCATCCACCTGCAACTGCTGCTGTTCGCCGTCGCGTTCGCCGGGAGCCTCTTCGGCCTCCTGTGGCGGCGGGCGCCGAGCGAGCTGATCGCGCTCTGCGTGCTCGCGATCCTGGCCGCCTCACCCGTTCTCGGTCAGCTCGGGTCGAACTACGCCGACATCCCGCTCGCGTTCGAGATCGCGCTCGGTGTGGTCGCCCTCGCCCGCTGGCTGAGCGACGACGAGCCCTGGCTCCTCCCGGTCGCTGTCGTCTTCCTGGGCGCAGGCGTGCTCACCAAGAACGAGGGCTCCATGTTCGCCGCCGCGGCCCTGCTGCCGCTGCTCGTCTATCTCGCCGCCCGCGACCGCCGACGCGTTCTCAGGCTCCTCGCCGCTGCCGGCGCGGTCGCGGCGATCCTCATTCCGTGGCGCATCTTCACGAGCCTCAACCACCTCACGGCCGGTGACATTCGCTTCTCCAACGCCCTGCACCCGGAGCTGCTCTCGGCGCACGCGAGCCGCGTCGCCCCGACGGTACAGTCGCTCGTCGACGAGATCGGCGGCACGAGCTGGGGGTTGCTGGTCCCGCTCACGGCGCTCGGCGTGCTGGCCGCGTTCATCGCGGGCCGGTCGGCTCTGACCTGGTTCGCCGTCGCCTGGCTGTTCCTGTCCTTCGCCGGCCTGGTCCTCGTCTACTGGATCTCGTCGCTGCCGCTCGACTGGTACCTCGGCACCAGCGCGTACCGCATCGTCGCCACTCTCGTGATCGGCGGTGCGTCGCTCACGCCGCTCCTGGCAGCGGATGCGTGGGCCGAGTCGAAAAAGGCACTCCACGGCCTTCGGCGCACGCGCGGCCGGGCCGCCCGGCCGGAGACCTTCCCGGCATAGGCGCGCCTCAAGCTGCCTGCCGGTTCGTCCGATACCGGTGGTGTGGCCGCACCCTCGATTCTGCCCTTCCCGTCTTCCCCGGGCCTGGCCCGCGACCTCGCACCGCTCCGGGTCGCGTTCATCGTTCCCGCGTTCAACGAGGCACCGACGATCCGCTCGGTGCTCGACCGGATCGAGGCGCTCGGGCTCGACCAGCAGGTGATCGTCGTCGACGACGGATCGACCGACGCCACCCCGGTCATCCTCGAGGCATGGCGGTCGACCCGGCCGTGGGCGACCATCGTCCGCCAGCCGAATCGCGGCAAGGGCGCCGCGATCCGCGCCGGGCTCGAGCACGTCGACCGGGAGATCGTCGTCATCCAGGACGCCGACCTCGAGTACGACCCGGCCGACGTCCCGGCGCTGGTCGAGCCGATCGCGAGCGGAGCAGCCGACGTCGTATTCGGTTCACGGCTCCGGGGCGGACGGCCGCAACGAGCGCACATGTTCTGGCACCTGGTCGGCAACCGCTGCCTGTCGCTGCTGACGAACGTGCTCTACAACACCACGCTCTCCGACATGGAGACCGGGTACAAGGCCTTCCGGACGGAGGTGCTGCGCTCGCTCGACCTCCATCGCAACAGCTTCGCGGTCGAGCCGGAGATCACCGCCAAGGTGTGCAAGCGCAAGCTTAGGGTCTACGAGCTGCCGATCGCCTACTACGGCCGCACCTATGAGGAAGGCAAGAAGATCACCTGGCGCGACGGCTTCGGCGCCGTCTCCGTGCTCGTCGCCGAGCGCTTCCGCGCGTAGCGGCGGGTCAGAGGCTCGGCGCGGCCGTCTCGGCGCCGGAGACGTCGAGAGCCGCGAGCGCGCGAGCGAGTGTCGGCTGCGCCTGCAGGCTCTCCAGCGTCTCCGACGCCTCGATCAGCAGCGGCACCGCCTCCGTGCGCCGGTCGACCTCGTTCAGCCACTCGCCATGCTCGAGCTGCGTCAGGGC
The DNA here is from genome assembly GCA_035518115.1 of Gaiellaceae bacterium. GTDB lineage: Bacteria > Actinomycetota > Thermoleophilia > Gaiellales > Gaiellaceae > PALSA-600. The sequence continues at coordinate 6,829 of DATIXY010000090.1, forward strand.
GAGCTGGAAAACGAGCCCGAACTCACGGAACAGCGCCTCGGCGTTGCGGAACTGGACGTCGATCCGCTCCGGCCTTCCCCGCCCATCGTCGACGCGTGCACGGAAGCGGGCGGCCTGGGCGCGGAGCAGTGGCGTCAGTTCGCCGGGCGAGGACGCGGCGAGCGTCTCCAGCAGCGCCTCGGCCCGGTCGAGATCGGGGATCGCGAGCGCCGCCTCGAGCGCCTCGACCATCGCGGACTTGAGCGCCGGGTCGGAGAGCGGCAGGTGGCCCTGGTCGCGGAGCGCGAACTCGCTGCGCGCGAGCGCCTCGGCGGGACGGCCGCCTGAGCGGAGGTAGCGGGACTCGACCACAGCGAACCACCCACGTGCATCGGCCCGTTCGCTGTCGCGGAAGGGGGCGAAGCCGGCGAGCCGCGCCTCGGCCCGCTGCAGGTCGCCCCGCTCGATGTCGATCGCGGTGGAGTGAAGGAGCCCCAGGCGGGCCGTCTCCGAGACGGCGCGCGGTTCCTCTTCCTCGACGACCGCGAGCGCCTCGTCCCAGCGCCCGAGCAGGAACAGCGGCGCGATCGCCCCGGTGTGGGCGATCGACTCGAGCCGTCGGTCCCCGCGACGCCGTGCGAGCGCGAGCGAACGCCAGTACGAATCGACGGCGTCGGCGTACAGGTCGAGCGCCTCGAGCACGACGCCGAGGTTGTTCTCGGCGCGGAGCGCGCTGGTCGTCAGCTCCTCGGCATGGGCCCGGGCGGCCGCAGCCTCGAGCAGGATCCTGGCCTCGGCAGGACGTCCCTGGTCGAGGATGGCGAGCGCACGGGTGTCGAGGGCCTCGACGAACACCGCCGGAAGCTGCAGCCGCTCGGCGAGCGTCAGGGCCCGTTCGAGCATCGGAATTGCCGAGACGGGGTCGCCCATGATCGCGTGCGTCCGCCCGAGCTCGGCGAGCGCGTCTGCGAGCTCCGCCGTCTCCCCAGCCTCCTCCAGCTCCTGCACCGCCCGCTCGAGCAGCTCCAGCGCCGGCTCCCACTCACCTGCCGAGCTGGCTGCGGACGCAAGCTCGGCGCGTGCGTGCGCCGCACCGATCCGGGCGCCGGCCTCCTCGTACAGGGCCACCGCCCGGGCGAGTTGAGCGCGGGCGTCGTCGATTCGATCCGCCTGCAGCGCGAGCCGCCCCACCCGCTGGATGAGTCGCGCCTGTTCCTCCGGGTCGTCGACGATCGCGGCCGCCTGCTCGAGGTAACGCTGCCCCTCGTCGAGCGCCCCCAGCGCCGCCGCGCGTCCTCCCGCCTGGGCGAGCATCGCCCCGGCTCGCGATCTGATCTCCTCCGCATCGTCGGCGTCGGGAGCGGCCTCGTACGCGGCGATGTAGTGCGATGCCAGCACCTCGGCGATCTCATCCTGGTCGGCGAACGCGCTCGCGAGATGCGCTGCCGCGGCGAGATGCCGCGCCTTGCGGTCGCGCTTCGCAATCGTCTCGTACGTGACGTGGCGGACAAGGTCCTGCAGGAAGCCGTACTGGCCCCGCTCCGGCGAGCGCGGGTCTGACTGGATGCCGAGGATCTCCTTTCGGATCAGCCCTGCGAGCACCGGCTCGAGCTGCTCGGGCGTCGCGCCGGCGAGGGCGGCGATCGCGGTTGGCGTAAACGTCTTGCCCAGCACTGCCCCGTCCTGGAGCAGGCGCCGCTCCTCCGCAGACAGCCCATCGAGCCGCGCGGCGATCAAGGCGTGGAGAGTCTGCGGCACCTCGAGCCTGTCGATCGCCCCGGTCGGCCGGTACGCGGCCCCTTCCTCGGCGAGCAGCCCCCGGTCGAGCAGCATGCGCACGGTCTCGACCGCGTAGAGCGGCACACCCTCGGCGCGTGTCAAGATCTGCGACCGCAGCTCTGACGGGAGCCCTGGAACGAGGCCGTCGAGCAGCTCCTCCATCGCGGCCGGCGAAAGCGCATCGAGGTACAGCGACGTGATGTTGCGGCCGGTGCCCCAACCCGGACGCCGCTCCTGCAGCTCCGGCCGAGCGAGCGTGAGCACGTAGACCGGCTTGTCCCTCGACCACTCGAGGAGGTGCTCGATGAAGTCGAGCAGGCTCGTGTCGGCCCACTGCATGTCCTCGAACGCGAGCACGGTCGGCAGTTCCTCGGACAGCCGTTCGAAGAACAGCCGCCACGCCGAAAAGAGATCCTGACGATCGGCCTGCGCACCGTCCTCCAGCCCGAGCAGGGTCGCGAGGCGCGGCTCGGCGAAGGCGCGCTCACGCGGCTCGACGAAGTGCTCCTCGAGCGTGCTTCGCAGTTTGAGCCGCGCCGTCTCGCGCGGATCGTCCTCCGCGATCCTGCACCGCATGCGCACCATGTCGGCGAGCGCCCAGTACGCGACGCCTTCGCCGTACGCGAGGCAGCGGCCGCGGTGCCACCACACGGTGTCGCTGAGCCCGTCGATGTACTTGTAGAACTCCCACATCAGGCGCGACTTGCCGATGCCGGCGATGCCCGCCACCGCGACGAGATGCGCGCGCTTCTGCTCCGCCGAGGCGTGGAACAGCTCCTTGATCAGCTTCAACTCGCGGTCGCGGGCGACGAACGGCGCCTCGAGCCCGACGGACTTGAGACCTCCGCCGACCCCGGAGACGACACGCACCGCCCGCCACAGCGGCACCGGCTCGGACTTGCCTTTGAGCTCGTGGACGCCCGCCTCGTGGTAGACGATCGCCTGATCGGTCGCACTCCGTGTCGGGGCCCCGACCAGGACCGTGCCGGGGGACGCCACCGACTGGACGCGTGCGGCCGTGTTCACGAGGTCGCCGGCCACCATGCCCTCGCCCTGCGCGCCGAGCGTCACCGCGGCCTCTCCGGTCAGCACCCCCGCGCGTGCACGCAGCCCCGCCGAGAGCTCGGGGACGGCGGCGACGAGGTCGAGCGCCGCCCGGACGGCGCGCTCGGCGTCGCTCTCGGTCGCGACCGGGGCGCCCCAGACGGCCATCACCGCGTCGCCGATGAACTTCTCGACCGTGCCGCCGTACCTCCCGATGAGCGTGCGCGCGAGCTCGAAGTACTGCGAAAGCAGCTCGCGGGTCTCTTCGGCGTCCTGCGACTCGGAGAGCCCCGTGAAGCCGACGAGGTCGGCGAACAGGACCGAGACGAGACGTCGCTCGGCGAGCGGCCGTTCCGCCGGCGCCTGGGGCGCAGCCGCTCCGAGCGCCGCACCGCACTCGCCGCAGAAACGCTCACCCGGCTCGTTGGCGGCTCCGCACGAAGGGCACCCGACCGCCAGCCCAGCGCCGCACTGGGAGCAGAACTTGCGGGCATCGCGATTGCTGGTGCCGCAGGCCAGGCACGTCGCCACAACTACAGAGCGTAATCGTGTCCGCCCGGCAGAGGAGGCTTAACGACGCGATCACAGTGCCATCACCACCGATCCCTAGATTCGGAGAGGGATGCGGCCCGGACGACTCCTCGCCCTCTTCGCCGTGGCGCTGCCCGTGCTCGCGGCGACCGCGAGCGGCGCACCCGCGCCGAACGGGACGATCGCGTACTCGTGCGTCGGCATCTGCACGGTCTCCGCGGACGGAACGCACGGGGCGACTGTCGGGACGGGCCCGGGCAACGATCCTGTGTGGTCGCCCGACGGGAGCGAGCTCGCGTTCCTGAGCACCCGCGACGGCAACAGCGCGATGTACGTGATGGACGCCGGCGGGACCGACGCCCGTCGCGTGACGCCGCCGGGCATGCAGGCGTGGGAGCTCAGCTGGTCGAGCACCGGCCGGATCGCGTTCTACGGCCGAACGGGCGACGACGACGGGCTCTTCGTCATCGACGCGAACGGGGCCGGGTTGCACGAGGTGCTCTCGAACGACCAGCCCGACGTGCTCTACGGGACGGACCCGGCGATCTCCCCCGACGGCACGAAGATCGCGTTCACCGGGTCGCAGAACGCGACGATCACGAATCAGAGCCCGACCGACGGCATCTACGTCATGCAGTCCGACGGTAGCGGCCGGCAGCGGATCGCGACCGGGCAGGGCCCGGCGTGGTCGCCGGACGGGAAACAGCTCGCCTTCACCGTTACCGACTCGACGGGGCAACCGCAGCTCGTCGTCAGCGCGGCCGACGGAACGGACGTACGAACGGTGGCGGCGCTCGCGGCCTGCGGCACCGACCTCGCGCCCGCCTGGTCGCCGGACGGGCAATGGCTCGCCTACATCTCGTGCCCGGCGCCCGAGGGCGGCCAGCTCTTCGTGGTGGCGGCGGCCGGCGGCACGCCCACCCGTATCGCCTTCGGCGTCGACCCGAGCGGAGTCGACTGGCGCCCGCAGGCTTCGGCGGCTCCCGGTACGCCGGTCCCGACGGCGGCGGCACGGGCGATCAAGACGCACGTGCCCGCGCGCTACGCCTACATCCCGCACCGAATCCCCGCGGGGTGGCGCTACGTCTCGTGGGACGCCGGCAAGGCGACGCCGGCGCTCTTCCCGCGGGGCAAGGGCCTGAACATCTGGTTCGCGGCGGGCCAGAGCAGCTCGGCCGGGCCGGGCCTGCACGTCTTCACCGTGAAGAGGTGCTCGCTTCGCGGCGCAATGCAGACGTACCGCCTGAACGGGACGAAGGTTGCGTGGTCGGCGACCTATGCCGACGGGGAGGCGTGGCGCTGCGTCGCCGGCCCCGGCCGCTCGACGATCGAGATCGTCGCGAGCGGCGACGGGATCGGTACCAGCTCGGCCGCGGCCGCACGTGCGTATGCGACCGAGCTCGCCCGGCTCGTCGCATCGGCCCGCCGCCTCTCGTAGCGGCGCCCGCCGGCCACCAGCGGATCGCGGACGCCGCGGTAGCCGTGATCGACAAGGCGCTGCATAGCTAGCTTCCGCTAGCCGCTGATCAGCCGGCGAGCCCCGTCGAAGCTGCTCGCATACCAGCCCGACAGACGTGAGACGGAGACGCTCGTTCCGCTGTGCGGCGCGTGGATGAAGCGGTCGGCGCCGATGTAGAGACCGACGTGACCGACGCCGTCGAAGAACACGAGGTCGCCCGGACGCAGCGCGGCGCGCGCAACCGAGCGGCCGCGGTCGAACTGCGCAAACGTGTAGTGCGGAAGCGAGATGCCGAAGTGCGCGAACACGTAGCGCGTGAAACCGCTGCAGTCGAAACCGCTCGACGGCGTCGTGCCGCCCCAGGAGTACGGGACGCCGAGGAACCGCCGCGCGTACCTCACGATGCTCATACGCTCCCGCGCGACGCGCTGGAGCGCACGCGCGAGACGCGATCGACGGCGAGGGGCGAGGCGATGCAGCAGATGGCCAGGCTGGAGTTCCTGTTCCAGGTGCACGCGGGCGCGGTGCGACGAGCCTGGGTCGCGGTGCTCCGCCGCAGCGACGGGCACGAAAGCCAGACCGAGCACGAGCAGGACGAGCAGTGGCAGAAGACGTGTGCGGCGCAGTGGAGGAGGCTCCTTCGAGCACGGCGGCACGCAATGGGGAGGGGACGCGCCGCAACAGCCGTTGGCTCGCCCATCTCAGCAGAGCCCACGCGAACCGGTCTTCCCCCGGATGGGTCATTTCCATAGGCTGTCCGGATGTTCCCGGTCCTGATCTTCGCGGCGATCGCGATCCCACTGCTCGTCGTCGCGTTCGTCGCGATGCAGCGCAAAACCCGTGCAGGCGAGCATCCCGCGACCGAAACCGCCGCCGAGCAGTCCCGGAACGAGGAGGAGTTCGCGGCAGCCGAGCGCTACCAGGAAGAGTGGCGCGAGGAGCAGCACAAGCATCCTCACGACAGCACCCGCTTTCCCTAGAGCCCCTAGGGCACGATCTCGATCCAGCTCACGATCTGGTCGTCGCTCACGACCTCCATCAGCTCCGGATGGTCCGTGCGGATGTGGTCGCGGATGTCGGCGACGACGTCGTCGTCGCGCTCGGCCCGCGCGACGTAGCCGCATTCGCACTTGACCTGTCTGGCCATCGGGCCCCCTTCTGTCCTCGCTCGCTTCGCAGCCCGGATTATCCTCCTTCCCCGATGCCGCTCCACGCTAAGGTCGTGTCGTGATCGCGACGGCACCGTTCGGGTCGACCGGGCACGACAGCACGCGCACGATCTTCGGCGCGGCTGCGCTCGCCTCGGTCTCGCAATCCGAGGCCGACGACGCGCTCGAGACGCTGCTCGCAGCCGGCGTGAACCACATCGACACGGCGGCCTCGTACGGCGAGTCGGAGCTGCGCCTCGCCCCGTGGCTCGCCCAGGACCGCGCACGGTTCTTCCTCGCCACGAAGACCGGCGATCGCAGCCGAGCCGGAGCCCACGACGAGATCCGCCGGTCGCTCGAGCGGCTCGGCGTCGACTCCGTCGACCTGATCCAGCTGCACAACCTCGTCGACGTGATCGAGTGGGAGGCGGCACTCGGCGAGGGCGGCGCGCTCGAGGCCGCGGTCGAGGCGCGCGATGAGGGCCTCGTCCGCTTCATCGGCGTCACGGGGCACGGGCTCGCTGCTGCGCGGATGCACCGGCGCAGCCTCGAGCGCTTCCCGTTCGACTCGGTCCTACTCCCCTACAGCGCGATCCAGATCCGCGACGCCGCCTACGCGGCCGACTTCGACGCGCTGGCCGCCGTGTGCGGGGAGCGCGGAGTCGCGATGCAGACGATCAAGGCGATCAGCCTCGCGCCGTGGAACGGCCGAACGCCGACGTCGTCGACGTGGTACGAGCCGCTCCGCGAGCAGTCCGACATCGATCTGGCCGTGCACTGGGTGCTCGGGCGCCCGGGCGCCTTCCTGAACACCGCCGGAGACTTGACGCTCCTGCCCAAGGTCCTCGACGCTGCGAGCCGCTTCGAGGCGCGCCCGCCGAACACCGCGATCGACGACCTCGTCGACCGGCGAAGACTCGTCGCGCTCTTCTGACCGCTCGATGATCGTCGCGCGCAGGCTCGCCGTCGGCGCAGCGATCCTCCTTGCTCTCGCCGCCGTCGCGTTCGTCGGGCACGACTGGTGGGCGAGCCGCCTCCCGGGAACGTACAACGTGATGCAGTACGGGAAGCCGGACTACGGAGGCGCTCCGCGTTCGCGCGGCGTCGCCGGGGCGCACGTCGTCAGCGTGACGAAGCTCACCGGTGATGACACGTCCGGCGTGCCCGACGACCGCTTCACGCTCACGGCCGAGCATGCACGCGTGCGGCTGGCGTCGGGAAAGACCGTCGACGCGCTGACGTTCAACGGCCGGGTTCCGGGCCCCGAGCTGCGCGTGCTGACGGGAGACCTGGTCGAGGTCGTCCTGCGGAACAAGGACGTCAAGGAAGGCGTGACGATCCACTGGCACGGAGTCGACGTCCCGAACGCCGACGACGGCGTTGCCGGAGTCACGCAGAACGCGGTGCCGATCGGCGGCAAGTACGTCTACCGATTCAGGGTCGAGCAGACCGGCACCTTCTGGTACCACACGCATCAGGACTCGGACACGGATGTCCGCCGCGGGCTCTACGGCGCCTTCGTGATCGAGCCTCGCGGAGCACCGGCGCAGGACTCGCTCGACCTCACGATGATCGCGCACACGCTCGGCGGGGATCCCGTCCTGAACACGCAGGACGGGACCGGGAGACGGATGGTCGCACCGGGCACCCGCGTGCGCCTCCGGCTCGTCAACTCGAACAACACGACGGAGCGCTTCGCGCTCAGCGGCACGCCGTTCGACGTGGTCGCGATCGACGGCACCGATCTCCACGGTCCGACCGCGGTCGAGCACGAGCTCGTGCCGGTCCCGGCCGGCGGACGGTACGACCTCGGATTCACGATGCCGCGGACGCCCGTCCGGCTCGACCTGTTCGAGTCGCATGCGGCGATCGTCCTCACCCCGAACGGCACGACCGCGCCCGAGCCGAAAGACGGCGACTGGCCCGACTTCGATCCGTTCGGCTACGGCTCGCCTGCGCCCACGCCGTTCGGAGCTGCCTCGCACTTCGACCGCTCCTTCGTCCTGGCGATCCAGAAGAAGCTGGCGTTCGAGGACGGCAGCCCGGGGTTCCACTGGGCGATCGACGGCGGCGTCTATCCGCACGTCCCGATGTTCATCGTGAGCCGCGGTGACCTGGTGAAGATCACGATCGTCAACGACACGAGCGCCGTGCACCCGATGCACCTGCACGGCCATCACGTGCTCGTGCTGAGCCGGAACGGCAAGCCGGATACCGGCAGCCCGTGGTGGGTGGACACACTGGAGGTCGACGCGGGCGACCGCTACGCGGTCGCGTTTCGCGCCGACAACCCGGGGCTGTGGATGGACCACTGCCACAACCTCGGCCACGCCGCGGCAGGGCTGACCATGCACCTCATGTACGTCGGCGTCTGGACGCCCTTCGACGTCGGCGGGCCGTTCCACAACACGCCCGAGTGACGCACGGGCTGCGGTCGCGGCATGATTGCGGCGGCAGCCCTCGACAGCGAAAGACTGGAGGTCGTGATGACCGACGTGGCGGAGGAAAAGGCTCACGCGATCCTGGACGCGGCCCCGGCCGTGCCCCACTTCACGGTCGCGGAGCGAGCGGCCCGGGGCCGTGCCGCGCGCGCCGAGTGCCCGCGCACGACGCACGCCGAGCTCGACGTCCCGGCCGACCGTGACGCGGTCGCCATTCTCGAGTCGCAGGCGCCGTCTCGTGTGCCCGACCTCGTCCCGATTCGCTACGGACGCATGCTCGTCTCGCCGTTCACCTTCTATCGGGGCGCGGCGGCCGTGATGGCGCACGACCTCTCGAACACGCCGCGCGCCGGCCTGCAGGCGCAGCTCTGCGGCGACGCGCATCTCGCGAACTTCGGCGGGTACGCATCGCCCGAGCGGACGCTCGTGTTCGATCTGAACGACTTCGACGAGACGCTCCCCGGCCCGTTCGAGTGGGACGTCAAACGCCTCGCGGCGAGCTTCGAGATCGCCGGGCGCGACCGCAACTTCACCACCGCCCAGCGAAGAGCGGTCGTGCTCGAGGTCGTCCGTTCGTATCGCGAGTCGATGCGCACGTTCGCGACGATGGGCAATCTCGCGCTCTGGTACGCGCGCCTCGACGCCGCCGCGCTCGAAGAGGAGCTCCGCAGGCGCCGCGCGCCGAAGCAGGCACAGCGGCTCGAGCAGACGGAGGCGAAGGCGCGCACCAAGGACAGCCTGAAGGCGTTCTCGAAGCTCACGCACGAGGTGGACGGCGAGCCGCGGATCATCTCCGATCCGCCGCTGATCGTCCCGATCGCTGCGCTCAGCGAGGGCTCGGGCATCCCGGTCGAGGAGTTCGAGGCCGAGATTCGCAAGCTGTACCGGGGCTACCGGCACACCCTGCAGCCCGACCGCCGCCACCTGCTCGAGGAGTTCCGGATCGTCGACCTCGCGCGCAAGGTGGTCGGTGTGGGCAGTGTCGGCACGCGCTGCTTCATCCTGCTGCTGCTCGGGCTCGACAACGGCGACCCGCTGTTCCTCCAGATCAAGGAGGCACAGGAGTCGGTGCTCGAGCCGCACCTGGGACGGACCCACTACGCGAACCACGGACAGCGCGTCGTCGAGGGGCAGCGGCTCATGCAGGCCGTGAGCGACATCTTCCTCGGCTGGCTGCACGCCGGGCGGACGCTCGACGGCGCCCCACGCGACTTCTACTTCCGTCAGCTGTGGGACTGGAAGACGTCCGTCGACCTCGACGTCATCCTGCCGAAGGGCCTCGAGGCGTACGCCCAGATCTGCGGCTGGACGCTGGCGCGGGCGCACGCACGCTCCGGCGACCGTGTCGCGATCGCCGAGTACCTCGGCAAGGGTGGAGTGTTCGACCAGGCGCTCGCCGAGTTCGCCGTCGCGTACGCCGACCAGAACGAGAAGGACCACGCGGCGCTGCGGGCGGCCGCGAACGACGGCCGGATCACGGTGCAGGAAGGGCTGTAGCGAAGGCGCGCGGCGCGTGCAGCCGACCCTGACGCTCCGCGGCGGGATCGAGATGCCGGTGCTCGGGCTCGGCGTCTGGCAGATGGCGGCCGGACGCGAGACCGAGCAGGCGGTCGAGTGGGCGCTCGAGGCCGGCTACCGCCACGTCGACACGGCGACGCTGTATCGGAACGAGCAGAGCGTCGGCGCCGCCGTGCGGCGGAGCGGACTGCGACGCGAGGAGGTCTTCGTCACGACGAAGCTCCTGCCGCAGCGCGGGAGCGCAGCCGGCGAGCTCCGGAAGAGCCTCGACCGGCTGGCGCTCGACTACGTCGACCTCTATCTCGTCCACTGGCCGATCCCGCTGCTCGCAGGCCGGGCGTGGCGGCAGCTCGCCGAGCTCCACGAGCAGGGGCTGGCGCGGGCGATCGGGGTCAGCAACTACGGCCGCGGGCGGCTGAAACGCATGATCGGCGGCCCCTGCCCGCCGGCCGTGAACCAGGTGCAGTTCAACCCGTTTCGCTACCGGCGGGCGCTGCTCGAGTACTGCCGCGAGAACGGGATCGTGTGCGAGGCCTACAGCCCGCTCGCGCGCGGGAAAGGCGTCACCGACGCGACGGTCGTCGAGATCGCGCGGCGCCTCGACCGGACGCCGGCGCAGGTGATGCTGCGCTGGGCGATCCAGCACGGCGCGATCGTGATTCCGAAGTCGACCCGCGAGGAGCGGATCCGCGCAAACGCGCGTGTGTTCGACTTCGAGCTGGCCGGCGACGACATGCGGCGGCTCGACGCACTCGACCGCACGCGGCAGTCGGCGCGCGCCTACCTGCCCTAGGCGCCGGCGTCGGCGCCGACTGCGGTCCTCACCGTCTCGAGCGCCTTGCTCTCGGACGGCGCGACGCCTTTCGCCGCCTCGGCGACGGACTGCGCGACGTCGAGCACGAGCGCCCGGTAGGCAGGCAGGTCGTCCGGCGCTTTCGCCTCGAGCGCGGCGACGGCCGCGTGCAGGGAGTCGACGGTGCCCTGCTCGACCTCGGCGGGCTTGGCGGTCATGCCGAACGGGTTGCCGTGCACCGTTGCCAGCTCGCGCACGAGCTCGCTCTCGCTCTTCGCGTGCGCTGCGGCGAGGTGCTTCGCGAGCGCGCTCGCCTCCTTGAAGGTGTCGAAGAACCCGGGCTCGCTGATCGCGACCAGCAGTCCCGCCCCCGAGATGCCCTTCTGCATCGCCTCCCACTCGGGCTCCGTGAAGTCGGCCTTGCTCGCCATCGCTCGCTCCTTTCCCGCTCGTCGCTCGACGGGCCCACCTTAGCCAGGGTGCGTTCCCCCGGGGTCAGACCCGGGTCTGACCCGACGCGCCTGCCGCGCCCCCCGAAGTGCCCGCACCCGACCGTGGTCGCAGGCCTTCGAACCATGTCCCGGAGGGCGGGATGTGGAGAACCGCCGGGGTCAGACCCGGGTCTGACCCCGAACGATTGACACATCTGCGTCAGGCCCGGCCGGTGGGCGCGAGGGTAGAACGGATGGGTCGGCATCTCTGTGCCGACCGGCGTCTCGAACGCCGGCCATGCACGGCACTGGAGAGAGATGACCTGCACGATCGCGACGCACCCCGAGCCCCCCTCCCCCTCCGGACGGCCCCGGCGCAAACTTGGCTGGGCGTCGTGGTTCGCCGGCGCCGACTCGCGCGTCCTCGCACTCGTTCCGAGCGAGCGGAGCTTCCTCGAGGCGCAGGGACTCGTGATCCTCGCGATGGCGTGCGTCACCGGCTTCGCCGTCGCCGTCGCCGGCAGCGGCTGGTGGAACGTCCCGATCACCCACATCCTCTGGCTGGGCGCCGTCTGGACGGTGGTCATCTGCATCGTCGACCGGCTGATCTACAAGAGCTTCGGCACGAGCAAGCGCGCGAACCTGCTGCTCGCGATCCCCCGCGCGCTGCTGTCGCTGATGCTCGCGCTCGTGCTCGGCCTGCCGATGGTGCAGTTCATCTTCTCACCGTCGATCTCGAACCAGCTCGCACAGACGAGCGCCGTCCAGCAGAAGGACGCGCAGAAGGCGGCAATCGCCTTCTACGCACCGAAGATCGCGCAGGCGACCGCGCAGATCACCCGCATCCAGGCGCACGAGACGACGCTCGAGAACCAGGTCGCCAAGTTCACGCGGCTCTCGGGCTGCGAGCGCAACGAGTCGTCGTGCTCGCACACCCACAAGACCGGCTGCGGCCACTGGTGCCACTACTACGCGCAACAGGCGAACATCGCGCGGCGGAACCTCGACCAGGACCGGCCGATCGACCGGCAGAAGATCGCGGCGCTCAAGGCGCAGATCGGCGCATGGCAGAGCCGCGAGTCGACCGAGGCGAGCACGCGCGTCAAGGCGATCGCCGGCGACCGCGACCTCCTCGCACGCGCCGAGGCGCTGTCGGCGATCGAACGGCAGCACCCCGAGGTGTCGAGGTACGTCCTCTTCGTCCTCGGGCTCTTCGTCTGCCTCGACCTCGTGGCGCTCGTGATGAAGCTCTCGCACCTCCTGGTCGGCGGCGCCGTCTACGAAGAGGTGGCCGCAGCGCTGCGCGAGCGCGACCGGCTGGCCGCGCATCGCCTCCGGGAGCAGACCTCCGTCCTCCGCAAGCGGTTCACCGAAGAGGCCCGCGCGGACACGGACGTCGACGAGGTTCGCATCGACGCAGAGCGCGACCGGCGCATCGCGGAGGCGAAGCTGCACACCGGCCTGGCCGGTGCCTCCGGCGCCACCGCCTGAGCGCGGACGAGAGTCTCGACATAGGCTTCGGCGAAGCCCGCGCTTGCCGCTGTCCCCCGGGCGGGCAAAGATTGCGCACATGGCAGCGACCGACGACGCCCCCACCAGGACCGCGCCTGCCGACGCGCAGGTCGTGACGTGGCACGCCCTCGAGCCCGACGAGGTCACCCGCCGGCTGGGCGTCGACGCCGAACGCGGCCTCCCGGGAGCAGAGGCGTCATCGCGGCTCACATCCGTGGGCCCCAACAGGTTCACCGTGACCGCGGTCGAGCCGCGCTGGCACGCGTTCGTCCGTCAGTACCGGGACCCGATGCAGATCGTCCTCCTCGTCGCCGGGATCGGCAGCCTCTACCCGCTCAAGGAGCTCGGCACCGGCCTCGTCCTGATCTTCCTGACGCTGTTCAACGCGGTGCTGGGATTGCGGCAGGAGGGCAAGGCCGCCGAGGCGGTCGCCGCGCTGCAGAAGATGATGATCGTCAAGGCGCGGGTGCTCCGCGACGGTCAGCTCGTCCAGATCTCCGCAGAGCAGCTCGTGCCCGGCGACATCGTCTCGATCGAGGCCGGCGACGTCGTGCCGGCCGACGGGCGCCTGCTCTCGGCGGCGACGCTCGAGGTCGCCGAGTCCGCGCTCACCGGCGAGAGCATGCCGGTCTCGAAGGGCGTCGCCTCGGTCGGCGGGCCCGACACGCCCCTCGGCGACCGCACGGACATGGTCTACATGAACACGAACGTGACCCGCGGCGCCGGCAGCTTCGCCGTCACGTCGACCGGGATGTCGACCGAGGTCGGCCACATCTCGGGAATGCTCCAGGGCGCCGGCGAAGCCGACACGCCGCTGACGAAGCAGCTCAAGAAGCTGACCAGCCAGATCCTGTTCATCGCCGGCGCAGCGGTCCTCATCTCGATCGTCCTCAACCTCTCTCGCGGCGAGAGCTTCAAGACCGTGTTCACGGCGGCGATCGCCTTCGCGATCTCGGGGATCCCGACCGGGCTCCCGGCCGTGGTGACCACGATCCTCTCCTACGGGACGCAGATGCTCGCGAAGGCGAACGCGATCATGAAGCGGCTGCGTTCGACCGAGACGCTCGGCTCGACGTCGGCGATCAACTCCGACAAGACCGGAACGCTGACGCTCAACCAGATGACCGCGGTCGAGCTGACGATCCCCGGCCGCCGCTACACAGTCTCCGGCGGGGGGTACGCGACCGACGGAAGGATCAAGCACGTCTTCGGCCAGGCCGAGGTGCCGCTGGAGCAGTTCCTGCTCCCGATGGCGCTGTGCGCGGACGCCGTCGTCAAGGACGGCGAGCTGATCGGCGACCCCACGGAGGGCGCGCTCGTCGTGCTGGCGGAGAAGGGCGGCCTCGACACCGCCGAGACGCGACAGCACTACCCGCGCATCGCGGAGCTGCCGTTCGACGCGGCCTACAAGCTGATGGCGACCTTTCACGAGATGCACGACGAGTCGGGCAAGGAGGTCGTGCGCGCGCTGGTGAAGGGCGCGCCGGACCAGCTGCTCGCGCGCGCGGCCGCGCGTCCCGCGCCGGACGACCTGGCGATCGTGCCGGTCGACGACGAGTTCAAGCAGCGGTACATGGACGAGAACGAGCGCCTTGCCAGCCAGGGGCTCCGCGTGATGGCGACCGGCCGGAAGGACTTCGACCCGGAGAGCTTCGACGCCTCCGCCGATCTGCTGGCGCAGCTCGACGGGCTGATCGTCCTCGCACTGGTCGGGATCGTCGACCCGCCGCGCCCGGCCGCAAAGGCGGCGATCTCCACTGCGAGGGACGCCGGGATCCGCGTGCGGATGATCACGGGCGACCACGCGGTCACCGCAGCCGCGATCGCCAAGGACCTCGGGATCCCGGGCCGCGCGATCAGCGGCGCCGAGTTCAAGGCGATGTCGGACGCGGAGCTCGACGCCGCGATCGACGGGATCGGCGTCATCGCGCGGGTCGCGCCGGAGGACAAGGTGCGCCTCGTCGACACGCTGAGGCGGCGGGGCGACATCGTCGCGATGACGGGTGACGGCGTCAACGACGCCCCGGCGCTGAAGAGAGCGGATATCGGCATCGCCATGGGGATCACCGGCACCGAGGTCTCGAAGGAAGCGGCGACGATGATCCTCACCGACGACAACTTCGCGACGATCGTCAAGGCGGTCGAGCTCGGCCGCGGCCTCTACGACAACCTCACGAAGTACATCCGCTTCCAGATGGGCGTGCTCGTCGGGTTCATCGTGACGTTCCTGGGCGCGAGCATCTTCAACGTCGTCGCGGGGATCCCGTTCGTGCCGCTGCAGACCCTCTACGTCAACTTCACGACCCAGGTGCTGCAGTCGATCGGGCTCGGGTACGGACGGCCGGCGGAAGGCTTGATGAAGCGGAAGCCGCGGGCGTCGAACGAGCAGATCCTGCCTCGCCCACTGTTGATCTGGGTCTCCATCGCGGGCCTCGTGATGGGCGGAGCGACGCTGCTGCTGCTCGCCTGGGCGGACGACCACTACAACAGTTCGACGATCGCCCGCACGATGGGCCTCACGTCGTTCGCATTCTCGAACGTCTTCTTCTCGTTCACGACTCGCGACGAGCGGCGCTCGGTGTTCTCGCTCGACGTCTTCGAGGACAAGATGTTCGTGATGTGCACCGCAGGCTCGCTGGCGGCGATCCTGCTCGGCACCGAGCTCGGGATCCTCCAGCGAATCCTCCACACGGTGCATCTCGATTTCCACCAGTGGCTGATCTGCTTCGTCGTCGCGCTGGCGATCGTGCCCGTCTCGGAGGTGAGGCGGCTGCTGCTCCAGCACCGCGGTGCGATTGCGCCGGCCGACGAGCCGGAGGCCGCCGCGGCCTCGACTTGAGGCGATTCTCAGCCGATTCACAGGTTGGGGCGGGCGTTTCTCAGCCGCCTCCCAGCAGCCGGTGGCAGCGTGAGACCATGAACAACGGAGAGCAGCACGGGAACGGCGCGGCCAGAGTGCTCGTCGTCGACGACGAGCCGTCGATCGTCGACGCGGTCGCGACCGCGCTCCGGTACGAGGGCTACGAGGTGCGCGAAGAGGCGACGGGCCGCGCGGCGATGGCCGCGGTCGTCGAGTTCGAGCCCGACCTGATCGTCCTCGACTGGATGCTGCCCGACATCGAGGGCATCGAGGTGGGCCGCCGGCTGCGCGGTCGCGGCTACCAGACGGCGATCCTCTTCCTGACGGCGAAGGACGCGGTGGAGAACAAGGTCGACGCGCTCCGCGCGGGCGGCGACGACTACGTGACGAAGCCGTTCAGCCTCGCCGAGGTTGTGGCGCGCGTCCAGGCCGTGCTGCGCCGCACGGGCGGCGAGCTGCCGGGGGACGTGCTGCGCTTCGCGGATGTGACTCTCGACGAGGCCCGCCACGAGGTCTTCCGCGGCGACACGCGCGTCGACCTGACGGCGACGGAGTTCTCGCTGCTCCGGTTCTTCCTCCTCAACCCGCGACGCGTGCTGTCGAAGGGCCAGATCCTCCAGAACGTGTGGCGATACGACTTCGGCGGCAACTCGAATGTCGTCGAGACGTACGTGAGCTATCTGCGCAAGAAGGTCGATTCGCTCGGCCCTCCCCTGATCCGCACGGTCAGGCAGGCGGGCTACATGCTCGAGTCGGAGGACTAGCGAACCGTTGCTCGACCGGCTGTCGCTGCGCGCGCGCCTGCTGCTCGGCGTCTTCCTCCTTGCAGCGATCGGTCTCGTTGCGGCGGACGCCGCAACCTACGCGTCGCTGCGCTCGTTCCTGCTCGACCGCGTCGACAAGACGCTCGAGGCAGGCCATGCGCAGGTCGAGCACATCGCGTTCCCACAGCCTTCCGCGAGAGGCGGGGGCCAGGGGCCGAACGGTCGCCAGGGACCGGGCGGAAACGGCCCACCTGCGGAGGGGATCGACTGGTACCAGGTGCGACTGCTCGACGGGACGGTCGTGCGCAGCGGTTTCCTCGTCGGCGGCGGCTCCGCGCCGAAGCTGCCCGACGAGATCCAGCTGCCCGCGTCCACGGCCGTGCCGAACGGCGAGCGGACGGCCTACTTCACCGTCTCCTCGGCCGACGGGTCGACGAGCTACCGCGTCCGCGCGTCGGTCGAGCCACAGCAGCCGAACCGCGTTTACATCATCGCGACGAAGCTCGGGGACGTCTTCAGCACGCTGCACCGTCTGCTCGTGATCGAACTCGTGGTGACACTCGGCGTCCTCGCCGCGATCGCGGGCCTCGGGCTCTGGGTGATCCGCCTCGGGCTGCGCCCGCTACGCGAGATCGAGGGCACCGCCGCCGCGATCGCAGCCGGCGACCTGTCGCGCCGCGTCGAGCGCGCCGAGCCGAGGACCGAGGTCGGCCGGCTCGGATTGTCGCTGAACGCGATGCTGGCGCAGATCGAGTCGGCCTTCAAGGCCCGCGAGGCGTCGGAGAACCGCCTGCGGCGGTTCGTCGCCGACGCGTCGCACGAGCTGCGCACGCCGCTCGCCGCCGTCCGCGCGTATGCGGAGCTGTTCAGCCGCGGCGCGGCGAGCCGGCCGGACGACCTCGCCCGTTCGATGTCCGGGATCTCCCGCGAGACGGAGCGCATGAGCCTGCTCGTCGACGACCTGCTGCTGCTGGCGCGCCTGGACGAGGGGCGTCCGCTCGAGCAGGAGCGCGTCGAGCTCGACCGGGTGGTCGGCGAAGCGGTCGACGCGGCGCGCGTCGTCGACGCCGGACGCCCGGTCAGCCTCGACGTCGAGCCGGCGACGGTGATCGGCGACCACGATCGCCTGCGACAGGTCGTCGACAACCTGTTTGCGAACGTCCGCGCGCACACGCCGCCCGGCACGCCCGTCGCCGTGGACCTGCGCCGGGTGGACGGGCGGGCCGAGCTCAGCGTCAGCGACTCCGGGCCCGGGCTCACGGAGAACGAGGCGGGGCAGGTGTTCGAGCGCTTCTACCGCGTGGACACCTCGCGCACCCGCTCGAGCGGCGGCGTGGGCCTCGGGCTCTCGATCGTCGCGGCGGTCGCCGAGGCGCACGGAGGGACCGCCTCGGCGCACCCGACCCCGGGCGGCGGAGCCACGTTCGTGATCGAGATCCCGCTCGCCAACGGGGTGGAGGGCGCGAGGGCCGGAAGCCCTTGAGTCGCACGACGGAAGCGGCGACACTTCGAGAGTGACGCGGGCAGCCCACCGCTGTCCCAGCTGCGGCGCGGCCGTCTCGGACGACGCCCGCTTCTGCCCCCAGTGTGGGACGGCGCTCGACGAGGCGCCCGCTCACCGCGAGGAGCGGAAGCTCGTGTCCGTGCTCTTCGTCGACCTCGTCGACTTCACGGCGCGCTCGGAGAACGCCGACCCGGAGGACGTGCGTGAGCTGCTCCAGCTCTACCACTCCGAGGCGAAGCAGCGGATCGAGGACTACGGGGGCGTGCTCGAGAAGTTCATCGGCGACGCGGTCATGGCGGTGTTCGGCGCGCCGACCGCACACGGCGACGATGCCGAGCGCGCAGTTCGCGCAGGGCTCCGCGTACTGAACGGGATCGACGAGCTGAACCGAACGCACGCGCTCGGCCTCGCCGCCCGCGCAGCAGTCAACACAGGAGAGGCCGTCGTCTCGATCAACACGGGCGCAGGCGAAGCGCTCGCAACGGGGGACGTCGTCAACAGCGCCTCCCGGCTGCAGAACGCGGCACCGGTCGGGCACCTCGTCGTCGGCGACGAGACGTACCGGGCAACACGGGACTCCGTCGACTACGAGCCCCTGCCGGCTGTCGCAGCCAAGGGCAAGGCGAACCCGCTGCCCGTCTGGCTCGCCGTCGCACCGCGTGCCGAGCCGGCCGAGTCGAAGCCCGCGCGCGCGCCGCTCGTCGGCCGCGGCCGCGAGGTCGAGCTGATGCGGTCGGTGTGGACGACGTGCCTCGAGGAGCACCGGCCGCATCTCGCGACGGTGCTGGGACCGCCGGGAATCGGGAAGTCGCGCCTCTGCCGCGAGTTCTCCACGACGGTCGAGGCGGACGGCGGCCGGTTCATCCGCGGCCGCTGCCTTCCGTACGAGGAGCGGGTCGGCTACCAGGCGTTCGCGGGCGTCGTGCAGGCGGCGACGGGGACGCTCGAGTCCGACTCGCCAGAGGTGAGGCTCGAAAAACTCGAGCGCGCGGTGGCGCACGTGATGCCGGCCGACGAGGCGGCGGAGACGACGAGCCACATCGCGCTCCTGCTCGGGCTCACCTCCGACGCCGAGGCGCGGCGGCCGAAGGTGCTGTTCTTCTGGGCGCGACGCCTACTCGAGTGCATCGCCGGCGAGCAGCCGACCGTCGTCGTCTTCGAGGACATCCACTGGGCGCAGCCGAGCGAGCTCGAGCTGCTCTCCTACCTCGGACAGCACCTGCGCGACGCGCCGGTGATGCTCGTCGCCGCAGCACGGCCCGAGCTGCTCGATCTGCACCCGACCTGGGGGTCGGGGCTCACGGCCCAGACGACGATCGTGCTGGAACCGCTGCGGCCCGAGGACGCGGTGACACTCGCCGGCCACCTCGTGCAGGCAACGGGCGACCCGTCCTTCGACCTCCAGGGCGTGATCGAGACGGCCGGTGGAAACCCGCTCTTCCTCGAGGAGCTCGCGGCGTCGCTGGCCGAGATGCGGACCGGCGACAAGCTGCCCGTAACGGTTCGGGAGGCGATCGCCGCGCGCGTCGACGCGCTCCCGCCTGACGCGCGCTCCACCCTGCTCTCGGCCGCGGTCGTCGGGAGGACGTTCTGGCGCGCCGTCGTCGAGGCGGTCGGCGACGCTCAAGACGTCGACGACGCACTGACCGTGCTCGAGGCCCGCGACCTGATCCGGCGCGACCCGTCGAGCCAGCTCGGCGGCGACGCCCAGTTCACCTTCAAGCACGTGCTGATCCGCGACGTCGCGTACGCGACGGTCCCGCGCACCGCCCGCCGAGAGCGTCATGCGGCGGTGGCGCGGCACGTCGAGGAGCGCCTCGCCGGCGCGACCGAAACGCTGTCGACCATCCTCGCGCACCACTGGCGCGAGGCGGGCGAGCCGGCGCGCGCGGTTCCGTACCTCGTGGCGGCGGCGGAGGCCGCGCGCCGGTCGTGGGCCCACGACTCGGTGATCGAGCTGTACTCGCTGGCGATCGAGCTGGCGGAGGACCCCGACCTGCGCCGCCGCCTCCGGCTCGACCGCGCGGTCGCGCTCGTGGAGCTCTGGGACATGGAGCGTGCCGTCGAGGAGCTCGCAGCTCTCGTGCCCGAGCTCGATGGGCAGCAGCGCCTCGACGCGCTGATCGCGCTCGGGCACGCGTACGTGTGGACCGAGCGCGACGACGAGACCCTCGCAACTGCCGCCGCAGCCGCCGCGCTGCTCGACGAGGTCGACGACGCGTCGGCCCCGGCCGCGATCCTCGCGATGGAGAGCCAGGGGCTCGCCATGCGCGGCGCGGAGGGCGACCTCGAGCGCGCCTATGACCTGGGCGAGCGAGCGCTGGAGCTGTGGGTGGCCGGCACGCGCGAGCTCGCGCTCAGCCATCACCTCACGCTGCACGCCGACACGACCTACTGGGCGGGCGAGTACGAGCGCTCCGCCGAGATCGCCCGCCGCTCGCGCCGCGCGGCCGAGGACGTCCACGTGGCCGAATCGCTCGTGCGCGGAGGCGGCTGGGAAGCATTGACGCTTGCCGGCCTCGGACGCCACGAAGAAGCGATCGCCATGTGGGACGAGCTGTTCGCGGTCGCCGACGACCTGGGGCACCCGCGGCAGGTACTCCTCAACTACTCCACGCTCGCCTACCGCGAGCTCCACGACCTGGAGGAAGCTCGGCGCCGAAGCGAGGAAGCGCTCGAGCTGGCGAGCGGGGTCGCGTTCGGCATGCCGAGGCAGTTCGCCGGCTCCGATCTCCTGTTCACCGATCTGCTGGCGGGCGACGTCGGGCGGGCGCAGGCCGCGTGGCCCGAGCGCTGGGAGGGCGCAGATCATGCGACTGCATGGACGACGTGGCTCATCCGCGGGCGGCTCGCCGTCGCCCGGGCGGAGATCGCGTTGCACGCCGAAGCCCCGGAGAACGCCGTCGACTGGGCGCGTCGGGCGCTCGAGATCGCACGGCGCACGCGGCGGCGCAAGTACGAGGCACGCTCGTGGACGCTGCTCGGCGAGGCGCTCGTGCGGCTCGGCCGGCGCGAGCAGGCGCTCGATGCGCTGCGAGCTGCGGTGCCGATCGCGGATGCGCTGGTCGGCGCTCCCGGGCGCTGGCACGCGCGGGCTGCGCTTGCCGACGGAGCGTACGCGCTCGGCGACGATGATCTCGCCGCCGGCGCCTACCAGGAGGCGGCGCAGTTGATCGACGACTTCGCCGCGACGCTCGCACCGGAGCGGTCGCGGCGTCTCCGCGCCGCGCCCCGGATCGAGGAGATCCTGTCAGCCGCCGGACGCAGCCGGGTGCCCTGACCGGAGTGCGACCGAGGCCGCGGCGCAGGCGGACTCGACGGCTGCACGAAGGCCGAGGCCGCGGACGAGCGAGACGAGCAGGACGCCGGCGAGCGCGTCGCCGGCCCCGGTCGTCGTGCCGGCGACGCGGTCGACGCCGACCTGAACGACTTCGGAGCCTGCGGAGGCAAAGGCGCCGCCGGCGCCGGCCGTGACGCACGCGACGCGATAACGCAGAGCGAGCTCGGCTGCCGCGGCGGCAGGTTCGAGGCCGGTCAACGCGTGCGACTCGTCGGCGTTGGCGACCAGCACCGTCGCCCCCGCCGCGCGCTCGTGGAATGTGCCCGGACCGAGCGACTCGATCAGGCGCGTGGAGGCGGCGACGACGGCGACGAAGCCGGCACGCGCCGACGTCAGCGCGTGACGCGCTGCCGCGACGGTGTCGTCGTGCAGAAGCGCATGCCCCGAGACCAGCACCGCGCCCGCTGCGAGGGGTGACGGGATATCGGTGACCGCCAGAGCGGCGCTCGCGCCACGGTCGGCGACGATCGCGTCCCGGGCCTCGACGAAGGTCCCCGAGGGAAGCGCGGGATCCTCCTGCAGCCACGCCGTGACGCCGGCCCGGCCGAGCGCATCCCTGATCGCGGCCGCTGCCGGGTCCGACCCGACCCGGCCGACGACGGCGGCCCGCCCTCCCGCCTCCGCTGCCGCGACGGCGGCATGGACCGGGACGCCGCCGGCACGCACGCGAACCGGCGCGTGCACGACCGATCCCACGGCGAGCCCGGGCGCGGTGACGTCGAGGAGCACCTCGCCGACGGCCACGAGGTCGACGGCCACCTCAGGCTTCGCTGTCGAGGTGCGCCATCTGCGCGGTTGCATAGCGGGTGCCGAGGGCGGCGCCGGGCGGGACCGCCTGCTCGATCTCGGCGACTGCATCGTCGGGCAGCGAGAGCTCGAGCGCACCGAGCGACTCGGCCAGCCGCTCGCGCGTCCGTGCTCCGACGAGCGGCACGATGTCGACACCGCGCGCGAGCACCCAGGCGATCGCGACCTGGGCGACCGTCCCGCCCACGCGCGCTGCCACCGCCCGCAGCGACTCGACGAGCGCGAGGTTTCCCTCGACGTTCCCCGGCTGGAACCGCGGGGCATGGTTGCGGATGTCATACGGCGCGAGCGCGCGGCCGGCGGCCCAGTGACCGGAGAGCAGCCCCCGCGAGAGGATGCCGTACGCAGTGATCCCGATCCCGAGCTCCCGGCAGGCCGGAAGGATCTCGCGCTCGATCCCGCGCGACAGGAGCGAGTACTCGATCTGCAGGTCGCAGATCGGGTGCACCGCCGCCGCCCGGCGGATCGTCGACGGCCCGACCTCGGACAGCCCGACATGCCGCACCCACCCGGCTGCAACGCACTCCGCGATCGCGCCGACGGTCTCCTCGATCGGCACATCCGGATCCAGCCGTGCCGGGCGATAGACGTCGACGTAGTCGGTCCGGAGCCGCCGCAGCGTGTAGGCGAGGAACGTCTTGACCGCGGCCGGCCGCGCATCGACGCCGAGCACCGCCCGGTCCGGTGACCGCAGCCCGCCGAACTTCACGCTGATCACGACGTCCTCGCGCCGCCGGGCGCGGAGCGCGTCGCCGATCAGCAGCTCGTTGTGCCCCATCCCGTAGAAGTCGCCGGTGTCGACCAGGTCGACGCCGGCATCCAGCGCGGAGTGGATCGTCGCAATGCTCTCCCGCTCGTCCGCCGGCCCGTAGGCATCGGACATCGCCATGCACCCGAGCCCGACTGCCGAGACCTCGGGCCCGGTGACACCCAGCCGACGCATCTCCATCGGCGAGAGGCTAATGGGCGGTGGCCCTGTCCTTCTCGATGGCCGCGGCCGGGAGCCAGCGATTGACCCCGTCCGTTTCGCGGCGTTCGACCTTGCCCTGGAGCTGGAGCCGCCGGAGCCGGGTGCCGATCCGCTGCGGCAGCTGGCGGACCGCAGGCGCATCGTCACCGTAGAGCGCGCGCCCGACCTCCGCCGCCGTCGCACCGTTCTTGCCGGCCACCTGGTCGAGGGCGCGCAGCAGGAACGGCTCGGCGATGCTGTCCGGACGCACGTCGGTCGCGATCGTCTCCGGCTCGGCGCGGTGAAAGACGCAGCCCTCGAACCCGTCCGACCCGTTCGACCGCCACCCGTTTGCGCGCAGCTCGACCGCGAGCTCGCGGAACGCGGCGACCGCGGCGGGCAGCTCCTCCAGCACGACCTTCGGCTGCCACGGGGGCCGCCAGGTGCGAAACGGGCGCGACGAGAGGAAGGGCTCAGCCGTTCCGGCCCCGCAGGCCAGGAACTGCCCGGTCACGTATCCCTGCCACAGCACGACGACGCAGTCCTCGCCCCGCTCGACCTGGCTCCTCGACTCGCGATGCACCCGGACCCCCTTGACTGGCAGCCAACACCAGTGCCCGAGCGCCGCATCTCAAGGCAACCTCCGCGATTATCGCAGCCGCGCGCCGCGACGACAACATTGTGGGTCCGCGTTACGATCCCGGTGTGGCGCGCCTGCCGCGCAGAGAGGAGCTCGCGGAGGCCTGGAGGCGGTCGTTCGCGAACATGCGCGAGGAGCGCCGCCTGATCAGCTCGCTGAGCTTCGGCGGCACGTTCGGGGTGGCGCGCCTGGTCACGCACTCGATCCGAGCCGGCCGCGGCCCGTTCCGCAACATCACGCCGGGCGGCCGCCACATCCACCACATGACCTTCGGAATCATCGGGCTGATCACCGTCGGCTACGCCTGGCTGAACGAGATCGGAGTCGGGAGCAGCGGCGGGCCGCTCGCCTCGCGGTCGACAGCGTTCGTCTACGGCGCGGGCGCCGCCCTCACGCTCGACGAGTTCGCGCTCTGGCTCAACCTGCAGGACGACTACTGGACGAAGCAGGGTCGCGAGTCGATCGACGCCGTCGTGGCGTTCGGGACGCTCCTCGCGGTCTCGGCGTCCGGTCACAGGCTCGGAACCGAGCTCGGCCGCGTCTGGCGCCGGGCGCTCCGCGACGTCGACGCGGTGGACCACGTTGCCGTGAAGGCCCCGGCGTGACTATCCTTTTCGAAGCGATGATCGAAGCGCCTCTCATCCGGCGCCTCGCGGGCCCCGGCCCGCGGCCGCTTCTCATCCTCCTTCCCCGCTAGGGGAGGCGTTCGTGCGACATAACCGTTTCGCGCTCCCGCACCAAGGGAGTCGTCCGCCTACCTGGAGGATCACCAGCATGCCGATGCCCCACTGGAAGTACCGCCCGTATCCAACCGTCGACCTGCCCGACCGCACGTGGCCGAACCGCGTGCTCGACCGTGCGCCGATCTGGTGCTCGACCGATCTCCGCGACGGCAACCAGGCGCTCGTCAAGCCGATGGACCCGCAGCGGAAGCAGCGAATGTTCGACCTGCTCGTGCGGCTGGGGGTGAAGGAGATCGAGGTCGGCTTCCCGTCCGCGTCGAGAACCGACTTCGACTTCGTGAGGCAGCTGATCCAAGAGGATCGGGTCCCGTGGGACACGACGATCGCCGTCCTGACGCAGGCGCGTCCCGAGCTGATCGAGCGCACGTACGAGGCGATCGACGGTGCGCGCCGCGCGATCGTGCACCTCTACAACTCGACGTCGACGACGCAGCGGCGCGTCGTCTTCCGGATGGACGAGGCCGGGATCGTGGATCTGGCCGTCCGTGCGACCGAGCTCTGCAAGGAGCTGGCCGACCGGTCCGCGTCGGAGATCGTGTTCGAGTACTCGCCGGAGAGCTTCCACGGCACCGAGCTCGAGTTCGCGCTCGAGATCTGCGAGGCCGTGATGGCATCGTGGCGGCCGACCGCCGGCGCGCCGATGATCGTCAACCTCCCGACGACGGTCGAGGTCTTCCCGCCGAACGTCTACGCCGACCGGATCGAATGGTTCCAGCGGCACGTGTCGGCCCGGGACGCAATCGTGCTCAGCGTGCATCCGCACAACGACCGGGGCACCGCGGTCGCGACCGCCGAGCTGGGCCTGATGGCAGGCGCCGAGCGCGTCGAGGGGACGCTGTTCGGCAACGGCGAGCGAACGGGGAACGTCGACCTCGTGACGATCGCGTTGAACCTGCTGACACAGGGCGTCGACCCGCAGCTCGACCTCTCGCGGATCGACGAGGCGAAGCAGATCGTCGAGGAGTGCAACGAGCTTCCGATCCATCCCCGGCACCCGTGGGTCGGCGAGCTGGTCTATACGGCCTTCTCGGGCTCGCACCAGGATGCGATCAAGAAGGGGATGTACGCGCAGCAGCGGAGCGACTCCGATCTCTGGGACGTCCCCTACCTCCCGGTCGACCCGGCCGATCTCGGCCGCAGCTACGAGGCGATCATCCGGGTCAACTCACAGTCCGGAAAGGGCGGCGTCGCCTACCTGATGGAGACGGAGCACAGCCTCGAGCTGCCGCGCGGGCTACAGGTCGACTTCGCCCAGAAGGTGCAGGCGATCACCGATCTCCGCGGCGACGAGCTCAGCGCGGACGAGCTGCTCGCCGCGTTCCACGAGCACTACCTGGCGCACACCCGCCCGTACTCGATCGAGTCGTACACGCACTCGAGCGCCGACGAGGACCACATCGTCGCGCGCGTGACGGTCGACGGCGAGCCGGTCGAGATCGAGGGCATCGGCAACGGCCCGATCGCCGCCCTGGTCGACGCGTTCGACAAGGCCTTCGGGATCACCATCCGCCTGCGCGACTACCACGAGCACGCGATGGCCGCCGCTGCCGACGCGACGGCGGCCGCCTACATCGAGGCGGATGTCGACGACGACCCGATCTGGGGCGTCGGGGTGCACCCGAGCATCGTCACCGCGTCACTGCGGGCCGTCGTCAACGCCGTCAACCGCGCACTGGCACAGCGGAAGGCGGTGGAAGGGGCGGCCGCCCTCTTCAACTAACGGGCAACGCCGCTGTAACCAGGCGTTAACGGGGACCGGGTTGAGTCCGGGGTCGTGCGCCGTGCTCGTCTCCGCCGCCCGACACGCGCCGACGTGCTCCGGGCGACGCCGGTCGTCGTCTACGCGGGCCTCCTCGCCTGGCTGATCGCCCGGCTCCACGGGCTTCCGGCGTCGCGCGAGGTCCTCGTGATCGTCGTCCTGGCCGGCATCTTCGCCGCATCGGCCACGAGCATCGGGCGCCTGCGGCGACTGGTCCTCGGGATCGCGTTCGACTGGTTCCCGTTCGTCGTGATGCTCGCGCTGTACGACCTGATCCGCGGTTACGCCGACGGGCTGTGGCTGCCGACGCATGCGCGGCCCCAGATCGAGGTCGACCGGGCTCTCGGGCTCGGTTCCGTGCCGACCGTGTGGCTGCAGCACCATCTCTGGCACGGCGGCCGTCACCTGCAGTGGTACGACTACGCCGCCTGGCTCACCTACGCGAGCTACTTCTTCGTGCCGACACTCGTGCTCGCCGTTCTCTGGTGGCGCTCACGCAGCGAATTCAGGCGCCTCGCATGGATGGTCGTAGCGCTCGCGTTCGCGGGCTGCGCCACCTACGTGCTCTTCCCGGCGGTGCCTCCGTGGCTGGCCGGGCAGGAAGGCCTGATCCCGCCGGTCCACCACGTGATCGCAGTCGTGAGCGCGCACACGCCCGTGATCTCGTTCAAGCCGCTCTGGAAGCGCGGGACGCTCTACGCGAACAACGTCGCGGCCGTCCCGTCCCTCCACGCGGCGTACACGATGCTGATCGCCCTCTTCCTCGTCGACCGCGCGCGCTCGCGCTGGCGGTACCTCCTCTGGCTCTATCCCGCGGCGATGGCCTTCGCCCTCGTCTACAGCGGTGAGCACTACCTCGTGGACGTGCTGCTGGGCTGGATCTACGCGCTCGCCGTCTTCGCGGTCGGCACGCGCCGGAGACTCGCGCCGGCGTTCTTCTCGCTCGATGCGGGACCGGCCGGAGCGCGCGTCGCGCAGCAGCCCGTGCCGCTCGCCGGCGACGCCGGCAGCACGACCGTGTAGCGTTCGAGACGATGTTGCGCTGGCTGCTCGTCTCCTGGGCCGCGAACGCGGCCGTGCTGGCTCTGACCGGCTGGATCCTGAGCGGCGTCACCTTCCACGGCTCGGCGAAGGCGGTGATCATCGCGGCGGCGGTCTTCGGGGTCCTGAACACCATCCTGAAGCCGATCCTCAAGCTGGTCACGCTGCCGTTCGCGATCATCACGCTCGGGCTGGTGTGGTTCTTCGTGTCGATGTTCACGCTGTGGCTGACGGTCATCCTCGTCTCCAACTTCGACATCCACGGCTTCTGGAACTACGTGTGGGCGACGATCATCATCTGGGCGCTGAACATCGTCGTCGACGCGATCTTCTTCCGGTCGACGTCACAGGGGCACGGCGCCCCGGCGACCGCCTGATCCTCGCGCCGGAGAAGCAGGCCCCGCCACACTCGGGTGCCGGCCCGACGAGCGGCGCGAACCCCGCACTGTGGGCGGCGGCCGGCACGATGATCGGACCGACTTTCGTCCGGCTCGAGCCCGGGCGTTCAGCGAAGCCGCTTGCCGCTCTTGCGGAGGCGCTTCCAGGCGGCCGGAAGCTCCTTGCGCACGCGCTTCCGGCGGGACGCCTGGCGCTCCGCGATCCGGCCGGCGACGAACGCCGCCGCAGTCGGGCCGTCGAAGACGGTCGACGTGCGCAGGTGATCCTCGGCGACGGCGGCATCCTGGTACTCGCCCAGCAGGTCCTGCAGCGACTTCGCGTCCTCGACGAACCGCCGCGCAGATGCGCCGCGGGGCGAGGCGAGCTCCGCGGCGTAGCGCGCCCGCTTCAGCTGGATCCGGAGACGATGGATCGCGCCGTCGGTCGGCCTCTTGCCCAGCGCGTCGACCGAGCGCGCGAGCTTGCCGAACTCCTTCCGCACGGCGCGCCCGAGGCGCACACGCCCCACCTCCGGCGCGAGCCTCGGCGGCAGCCGGAGCCGCGCGACTAGACGGCGGTACCGGTCGCCGTCGAGCACGGCCAGCAGCTCGAGCCGCCTCGCAGCGCGCTCGTCGGCGAGCCGCGCGAGCAGCGACTGCGCGCCCGGCCGGTCGGCGTGCGGAAGGTCGGCGGTCTCCTCTCGCACGTGCTCGAGCAGCACGTCCAGGTCGCGGACCGGCCCGGTGACCCGTCCGAGGCCGCGGAGGTCGTCGATCAGCCCTTGCCGCCAGTCGGGGTCGACGAACGCGCGCGTCGCGTACAGGAACGCGCGCGTCCGCCGGGCGGCTACGCGATGCTGGTGCAGGTTCTCGGGGTCCTCGCCGAGCCTCGACCCCGGGTCGTGGACGACCAGCGCCCGTCGCTGCTCCTCGAGCATCTCGCGCAGCCGCGCCGCACCGGGCTCGCGGCTGAGCGGCGGCCCGGGCACGAGCGGCTTCCCTCCCGCGACGCCCGAGACGAGCCGCGCGATCCGCGCCGGCAGCTGCAAGCCGCTGTTTCCCGGATCCCACTCCTCGACGACTTCGCCGCGCGGGAGACGGAGACGCCAGAGCACGCCGGCCTCGAGCGGCACCCGGGAGATCGTCATCCCGAGCTGCTCCAGGTCGCGATCGTCCGTGTCGTAGTCGTGCGTCACACCGAGCTCCTGCTCGGCACGCAGCCAGTTCTCCACGGGCGTCCCCGCCTCCGCGCCGAGCGAGAGCTCGAAGGCGCGCAGGCGGACGAGCCGTTCGTCGGGCGGAGGCGCTCCGGAGTCGCTCACCACGACGATTCCGCCGCCGGCGGGCGTGTTCCTGCCTGCAACCCGCCCGTAGACTGGGCTCACCGCCGGGATGGTCTCGATCTGTTGATCCGTCTTCCACGAACGGGCCTCTTGCGCATCGGCGCGGTCGCATCGCTCGCCGCCGCCCTCCTCACCGCGTCCACGTCGACCGCCGCCCCGGCTGCGGGCCGCACGCACGTTCCGGTGTCCGTGCCCGCCGCGAACGCTGCGGCGCCGTTCGACCAGTCGCGCTCGCTCGTCATGCCGGCCGGCTGGCACGCCGAGGTGTGGGCGCGCGTGAGCGGCGCGCGCTACGCGCTCTGGACGCCGGCCGGGACGCTGCTCGTCACGGCGACCGGCGCCGGCGAGGTGCTCGAGCTGGTCCCCCGGAGCAATCCCGCGTCTCCACCCTCGGTCCGGGTGCTCGCGTCGGGCCTCACGAACCCGCAGGGGCTCGCGTTCGACACGCTCGGAAAGCAGCGGATGCTCTACGTCGCGGAGTCGGATCAGATCGACCGCTACGTCTGGCGCGGCAGGGGTTCGCTCGGGGCGAGAACGGTCGTGGTGCGCGGGCTGCCCGACGACAGCGCGTCCGGCGACGACGTGCACCGGCTCAAGGGGATCGCCGTCGGCCCGGACCATTCGATCTACGTGACCGTCGGTAGCGCATGGAACGCGAACGGAGCCGACACCACCACTTCGCCGCCGCGCGGGGCCGTCTACGCCTTCGACTCGAACGGCGCCCACCGCCGGGTGTTCGCCGCCGGCGTTCGCAACGGCGAGGGCCTCGCCTTCGCACCGGACGGGACGCTCTGGACCGCGGTCAACGAGCGCGACAACGTTCCCTACCCGTTCCACCGCTCCTACGACGGAGTGAGCGATGCATACGGCCATGTCATGCAGAGCTATGTCAACGAGAACCCGCCGGACGAGGTTGCGCGGCTCACCGCCGGCCGCAACCTCGGCTGGCCGTACTGCAACCCGAGCGCGGACGTCGTGCCCGGCAACCCGGAGGCAGGACAGGACTACGACCGGCCGCGCTTCGTGCGCGACGTCCAGACCAACCCCGACGGCAGGAGCCTCGACTGCTCGAAGCTCGCCGCGATCGACCGCCCGATCCCGGCGCACAGCGCCCCCGTCTCGCTGACGTTCCTCGAGGGCAGCACGCTGCCGGCCCGCTGGCGCGGCGGAGCGGTCGTGGGCGCGCACGGTTCGTGGGACCGCAGCCCGCCGCGCGCACCCGCGGTGCTCTGGCTGCCGTGGAGCACCGCCCGGCGGACGCTCTCCAGCGCGACCCCACTGGTGTCGGGATTCCAGCTCGCAGGCGGCCAGCGCTGGGGGCGGCCGGTGGACGCCGTGCCCGGCCCCGGCGGCGCGCTCTACGTCACCGACGACACCGCCGGCGCGGTATACCGGATCACCACCCGCTGAGCGGCCTCACCCAACGTTCACAGAACGCTTACTGCATTGCGCCACGGTGAGCGCGTAGCGTGGGGGCGATCGCTCGAGGAGGAGAGAACATGTCGTTGCAGGAGCACGAGGCAGAGCGGCAGCACCTGCTGCTGATGGTGGAGTCGGCGCAGCGCGCCGGGCGCTCCGAGGCCGAGATCGAGAAGATCCTCGACGAGGCCCGCGAGGAGGACGCCGCGCTCGAACAGGCCGCGTAGGGCTCCGCCGCTCAGGCGAGCACGCGCAGGAGCTCGGCGACCGACCAGGCCTGGAACGGGCAGCCCGTCGCCAGGTGCGGCTCGGCTCCGTCCGCCGTCTCCGAGACCGAGCCGAGCCCCCAGTCGGCCAGGTGCGCGACGAGACCGTCGAGCATCCGGTCGAGCGGGGCGCCGGCGACGCGCGCGGCGTCGACATAGGGGCCGATCAGCCATGGCCAGACCGTGCCCTGGTGGTAGGCGGCGTCCCGCTCGGCCGGCCCGCCGCGGTGGTACGGGCGGTAGCCGGGATCGTCGGGCGAGAGCGACCGCAGGCCGAGCGGCGTCAGGAGCGAACGGCGGCAGGCGTCGACGGCGGCACGCGCGGCGTCCGGACCAAGCGGGCCGTTCGGCAGCGACACCGCGAGCAGCTGGTTCGGGCGAAGCGAGCCGTCGTCCCCCGCCGGGCCGTCGACCACGTCGTAGAGACCTAGCCCGTCCGGGCGCACGAAGCGCTGGACGAATGACGACGACGCGGTCGCCCGCAGGCTCTCGAAGCCCGGCACCAGGTCGAGCGCACGCAGCCAGAGCGCGTTGACCTCGACCGGCTTCCCGCGGCGGGGCGTCACCGGCACGCCGTCGACGCGCGCGTCCATCCACGTGAGCGCGATGCCGTCCGCGCCCTGCGCGAGCAGGCCGTCCGCCGGGTCGACGTGGATGCCGTACCGCGTCCCGTCGACGTGATGGCGCACGATCTGCTCGAGCGTCGGCGCCAGCTCTGCACGGAGATCCTCGTCGCCCGTGACCGAGACGTGGCGGCCGACGGCGTGGACGAACCAAAGCGTCCCGTCGACCGTGTTGTACTCCAGCGACCCCGTGTCCGCCGTGTTCGCGAGCATCCCCTCCGAGACGGTCGCCGCCGAGGCGCGCAGCACCTCTCGCCCCTCCTCGTGGCGGCGGGTCGAGAGGTAGAGGCCCTCGTACGACGTCATCAGGTCGCGCGACCACTCGCCGAACCAGGGATAGCCGGCGACCGCGGTCGGGCGCCCGCCGGTCGTGATCGCGAACTGGTCCGCGGCGAGGACGAGCTGCTTCGACGGGTCGTCGATCGCGCCCGCACGGCGCACGAGATCGCGCGCACGGCTGCGCGCGGCGTCCACGATCGCCGAGGCTGCGCGCGGCAGCCCTTCGAACGAGGATGCCGCCGCCGTGACCTCGTGGAACGCTCCCGGCTCGAGATCGGCCGCGAACGTCCCCGCCGCCCAGAGGTCCTCGCGGTCGGAGAGACCGCGGGCCGCCTCCTCGCGCGCACGGACGTCGCGGTACCAGCTACCGCCGCCGCTCCACCCGGCGCCGCCGACGCGATACGCGCCTTCGAACACGAATCCGCCCGCCGTCTCCGCGACCTGCGGTGGGCCGTTCGCATGTCGCTCGCCGTGGACGTTGCGCCATGTGCAGAGCGGCGTCAGCTCGAGGCGAACCGGCCGGTCGGCCGCAACCAGCCTGTGCACGACCGCGACGACCGGCGATCCGTGCGCCATCGCGATCTCCCGCTCGAGGACGGTGCCGCCGATCTGCCACCGCCACCGCGGGACGCCGTCCTCGAGGTCGAAGGACGCGAGCAGCTCGTGACCGCGTGGATCGACGGTCCCGTCGCCCCACTCGTCGGTCGCGAGGCGGAAGCGAGCATCGCCCGAGACAAGCACCGGGTCGAGCGCGGCGAGACCGAGCATCCGGTTCGCCGGCCCGTCGACCGCGACCACGAGCAGACCGTGGTAGCGGCGCGTCCGCAGGGCGGCGGCCGTGCCCATCGCGTAGCCGCCGACGCCGTCGGCGACCAACCACTCGCGCGCCGCCGCCTCGTCGAGCGTCCCGCACGCCTGCGGCCCGAGACGGATCGTCACCGGTGCGCCGCGGCCGATCCCGCCATGAGCGTCCCGAGCGTCGGCACCGGGCCGCCGCGTGCCCGGAGGATCAGCTCGGCGACGAGCCCTGTCCAGCCGGTCTGGTGGCTCGCCCCGAGGCCCGCTCCGTTGTCGCCGTGGAAGTACTCGTTGAAGAGCACGTTGTCCTTCCACTGCGGATCCTGCTGCAGCCGCTCGACCCAGCCGAAGCACGGCCGCCGGCCGTCCTCTCCGACGACGAACAGCGCGATCAGGCGCTCGCGCAGGTCGGCGGCCGCCTCCTCGAGCGTCGCCTCGTGACCCGAGCCCGTGGGATACTCGACCCTGAGCTCGTCCTCGAAGAAGCGCGCGTACCGGCCGAGCGCCTCGACGAGCAGGAAGTTGACGGGCATCCAGACGGGCCCGCGCCAGTTCGAGTTCCCGCCGAACATCCCGGTCGTCGACTCGGCAGGCTCGTAGTCGACGCGTGCCGACGTCCCGTCCACGTTCAGCTCGAACGGATGCTCGGCATGCCA
This sequence comes from Gaiellaceae bacterium, assembly GCA_035518115.1. Classification (GTDB taxonomy): domain Bacteria; phylum Actinomycetota; class Thermoleophilia; order Gaiellales; family Gaiellaceae; genus PALSA-600. The sequence goes on from DATIXY010000090.1 coordinate 39,632, forward strand.
ACGCGAGATCGCGCGCAGCCCGTACGGCGACAGGAACTCCGACTCGTCGAAGAGCGTCTGGAGCACCCGCAGCAGGCGGGCGACGGAAACCACACCGAGCAGCATCCGCCGCTCGCCCGGCATGCCGCGGATCGGGTGCGCGCCGGCGAGCAGCGATGCCGCCCGCTTGTTCATCGTCTCTGCCCGGTCGATCACCTCCTCGTCGATCGCGACCACGCCGAGCAGGGGAAGGACGCCGACGATCGAGCGCACCTTCACCGGGAAGGAGCGCCCGTCGGTCAGCCGGAGCTGGTCGTAGAAGAAGCCGTCCGTCTCGTCCCAGAGCCCCTGCGACTCGAGCGCATCCTTGATCAGCGCAAAGTGCTCGAGGAACTTGAGCACGAGATCCGTCGCGGGCCGCCCGCGCCGCGTGAGGATCGACGCGATCGTCGCCATCGTCAGCGCGTAGAACCCCATCCATCCCGTGCCGTCCGACTGCTCGAGCAGCTGGCCGGCGGGCAGGTGGGAGCGGTCGATCGGGCCGATGTTGTCGAGGCCGAGGAAGCCGCCTTCGAAGATGTTCGACCCGTCCTTGTCCTCGCGGTTGACCCACCACGTGAAGTTGACGAGCAGCTTGTCGAAGACCCGGCTCAGGAAGGCGATGTCGTTCCCGCCGTCGATCGCGAACACCTCGATCGCCGCCCATGCCTGCACGGGCGGGTTGACGTCGTCGAACGACCACTCGTACGCGGCGAGCGCTCCGTTCGGGTGCTGGAACCACTCGCGGCAGAGCAGCGTGAGCTGGTACTTCGCGAACGCCGGGTCGACCCGGGCGAGCGCGATGCAGTGGAACGCGAGGTCCCAGGCTGCGAACCACGGGTACTCCCACTTGTCCGGCATCGACATGATGTCGAAGGCGTCGAACGTCCGCCAACGGCTGTTCCGGCCTCCGAGCCGCGACGGCGGCGGCGCCGGCTGCGTCGGGTCGCCGTCGAGCCAGCGCCCGACGTCGTAGTAGTAGAGCTGCTTGCTCCAGAGCATCCCGGCGAGCGACTGGCGCAGGACGAGCGCCTCGTCGAGCGTCGCCGCCGCCGGCGTGAGCTCGTCGTAGAACTCGTCGGCCTCGTCCAGCCGCGTCTTGGCGATCGCGTCGAAGTCGGCCCACGGATCGCCGCCCCGATTCGCCGGGCGGAGGCGCACGCGGACGGTCGCCGTCTGCCCCGGAGCGACGTCGAAGCGGTACCAGAAGGCGGCCTTTGTCCCGGCGCCCGCCGCGACCGACTCGGCGCCGGCGACGACGTGGTCGTTGATGCCGTCCTTCGGCGTCGCGCTCGCCGACGGCGAGCCGTACAGGCGTGCGTCGTTCGTCTCGTTGTCGCAGAACAGGACGGTCGGCGATCCCTCGGCGCACAGCTCGAGCCCGCCGAGAAACGGATGCTCGGTGACGAGCCGCGCCGCGCCGCCCGCGCGCAGCTGCGGCTTGTCGGCTTCACGCTCCCAGGCCCAGGTGTTGCGGTACCACGCGGTCGGGAGAAGGTGGATCGTCTCCGTATCCGGCCCCGCGTTGGTGACCCGGATCGTCATCAGCAGGTCGTGCGGGTCGCCTTTCGCGTAGTCCACCTCGACGATCCAGTAGCGGTCCTCGTCGAAGACGCCGGTGTCGAGCAGCTCGTACTCCGGATCGAGCTTTCCCCGTCGGCCGTTCTCGGCAACGAGGTCGTCGTAGGGGAAGGGCCGCTGCGGGTAGTGGTAGCGCCAGCGGTTCCACGCATGGCTCGGCAGTGCGTCGAGGTACCACCAGTACTCCTTTGCGTCCTCGCCGTGGTTGCCCTGGTTGCCGGTGAGCCCGAAGATCCGCTCCTTGAGGATCGGGTCGCGGCCGTTCCAGAGCGCGAGCGCCAGGCAGAGCCGCTGCTCGACGTCGGAGAAGCCTGCAAGCCCGTCCTCGCCCCACCGGTACGCGCGGGAGCGCGCGTGATCGTGCGGCAGGTACTCCCACGCCGTGCCGCCGGGGCTGTAGTCCTCGCGGACCGTCCCCCACTGGCGCTCGGAGAGATACGGCCCCCAGTGGTACCAGTCGCCGGCCTGGCGCAGTCCGTCCTCGAGCCGGCCGAAGCTCTCGACGCGGTCGCGTTCAACGCTCATCTGTCGATCCCCCTCATCTCGTTTGGACACGCGGCGTCGTGATCGAGAGCGGGGCCTCGCGGCCGTGGCCGAGCTGAAGCTCGCCGATCCGCTCTCCCTCGTCGGCGTGGATCACGTGCATCACCGCATTGATCAGTGCCAGGTGCGTGAATGCCTGCGGAAAGTTGCCGAGATGCCTGCCGCTCTTCGGGTCGATCTCCTCGGCGTAGAGGTCGAGCGGGCTCGCGTGCGCGAGCAGCTTCTCGCACAGCGCGCGGGCGCGATCGAGCTCACCGATCTCGACGAGCGCCGACACCAGCCAGAACGAGCAGATCGTGAACGAGCCCTCGTCCCCCCTGAGGCCATCGTCGGTCTCGCCGGTCCGGTAGCGGAGCACGAACCCGTCGACGGTCAGCTCGTCCGCGATCGCGAGCACGGTCCGGCGGATGCGCGGATCGTCGGGCGGAAGGAAGCGGACGAGCGGCATCAGCAGCACCGACGCATCGAGCGCCGTCGTCTCGTAGTGCTGGCAGAAGACGCCGCGCGCGTCGACGGCGTTCTCACAGATGTCGGCCTTGATCTCCTCGGCACTCGACTGCCACCGCGCGGCGCGCTCCATGTCGCCGCGGATCTCGGCCAGCCGTGCACCGCGGTCGGCGGCGACCCAGCACATGACCTTCGACGACGTGAAGTGGCGCGGCTGGCCCCGTACCTCCCAGATGCCGTGGTCCGGCCCGCGCCAGTGCTCGAGCGCAGCCTCGACCTGCTTCACGAGGATCGGCCAGATGCGCTCGGGCAGCTGGTCGCGCGACTTGGTGTGGAGATAGAACGAGTCGAGGATCACGCCCCAGACGTCGTGCTGGTCTTGGTGGAACGCATGGTTGCCGACCCGCACGGGCCGAGCGCCCTCGTAGCCGCTCAGATGGTCGAGCGTGTGCTCCGTGAGCTCGGCCTCGCCGCCGATGCCGTACATGACCTGGAGCTTGCCTTCCTCGGCGTCGGCGACGTCCGCGAGGAAGTAGAAGTAGTCGTTCGCCTCCCACTCGAACCCGAGGCTGTAGAGCCCCCACAGCATGAACGTCGAGTCGCGGATCCAGGTGTAGCGGTAGTCCCAGTTGCGGTCGCCACCCGGAGCCTCGGGCAGCGAGGTCGTGGACGCGGCGATCAGCGCGCCCGACGGCGCGTACGTGAGGCCCTTGAGCGTCAGCGCGCTGCGCTGGAGATGTGACCGCCACGGGTGATCGGGGAACGTGCCGTGCTTCAGCCATTCCTGCCAGAAGCGCTGGGTTCGGGCGAGCCGCTCCAGCGCCTCCTCGAAGCTCGAGGGCATCGCGTGCTCGGACCAACCCAACGCTGCGAACGCGACGTCCCCCTCTCGCATCGTGGTCCGGGCCCTCGCTCGAGGGCCTTCGAAGCCGAGACGCAAGTCGGTGACGATCTTGAGCTCGAGGTTCATGCCCTCCGATCGGGCCACCGCCTCGCCGTAGCCGGTGCCCGTGTACTCCCAGTCCACCGCCAGTCCGCCGTAGTCGAACGCCGGCTCGCACTCGAGCTTGATCTCCGCCGAGCCCTGGACGCATTCGATCATTCGCAGCAGCACGTGGTCGGCGTCGTGGTCGGTGGGCGAGCGGCGATGACTGTGCGACCGCTCGTTGTCGTGGTGCCACGGGCCGATACACAGGGCGTCACGCACGATCACCCAGCCCATGCGGGTCTCCCAGCTCGTCTCGAGCACCATCGTGCCGGGGATGTACCGCCGGCCGGCCGGGACGTTTACATCCGCGGGTCCGACACGGAAGCCGCCGGCGTCACGGTCGAGGACCGCCGCGAACACGCTCGGCGAGTCCATCCGTGGCAGGCACATCCACTCGACGTTCCCGTTCGGCGCGACCAGCGCGGTCGTCTCGCAGTCGGACAGGAACCCGTAGTCCCCAATCGGCGGGAACGCGCTGGACCGAATCCCTTGATCGCTTTGAGCCCCCGACATCCGTGCGGGCGATTCTGCTGTGGTCCCGGAGACGTGTCAAGGTATCCTCGCCCGGCCACCGGGACCTGACAGAAAAGTGCCAGAACCGATACAGCTCTCCTCGATCGACGTCATCGCCTCCGCGCTCGATCCCATCGCGCCGTCTCTGGGCCGGATGAGCTCGCCCGACGGCGCGATCACGCTGATGCTGAGCGACATCGCGAACGCCGGCGACGCCGCCCAGGAGCTCGGCACCGAGCGTTGGGAGCAGCTCGTCCGTGACCACCACATGCTCGTCGAGCAATTGGTGGCTCGCCACGACGGACAGGTCGCGAAGTTCCAGGGCGACGGCTTTCTCGCGTCGTTCAACAGCGCGCATTCCGGACTGCACGCGGCGGTCGACCTGCAGCGGACGTTCACGGGCGCCTCATCGGAGCACCCGTCGCTGGCGATCCGTGTCGGCGTGCACTCGGGCTTCGTTATGGGCAACCCCGAGCAGCTATTGGGACGCAACGCGGTGCTGGCCGCCCGGATTGCCGCTCAGGCCAAGGCCGGCGAGATCCTCGTGTCCTCGAGCGCGAAGGACTACACGGCGACGGATCCGAGCTTCCGCTTCGAGCCCCACGGCGAGTACCACTTCAAGGGGCTCCACGGGGAGCACGAGGTGTTTGCCGTCCTCTGGCAGTAGGCGCTGCGCCGAGAGCCCTCAGCTCGCGGCGGCGAGCATGCGGGCGTACTCGCCCGCGGTCTGCGGCCGCTTGGCCGCGTCCTTCTCGAGCGCGCTCAGCAACGTCCGCGCGAATTCGTCGGACATGTCGGGGCGGCGCGTCCGCGGGTCAGGCGGCGGGTCCTGCAGATGCGCCCAAAGAATCCGCATGCCCTGGACCTCCGCGAACGGTGGCTGGCCGCACATGGACTCGTACATAACGCACCCGAGCGCGTAGATGTCGGTGGCGGCGGTGACCGACTCGCCGCGGATCTGCTCTGGGGCCATGTAATCCATTGACCCGAGCGCCTGGCCCGGCAGCGTCAGCAGGCTCCCCTGGGTGTCCTTCGCCAGACCGAAGTCGGTGATGTAGGCGCGGCCGCTCTCGTCGAGCAGGATGTTGGCCGGCTTGACGTCACGGTGGACCATCCCGGCCGCCCACAGCGCCTCGAGCCCTGCGGCCACGTCGGTGCACACCTGGACCGCGGTCTGGGCGTCGAGCGGACCGTCGCGCTTGAGCTTGTCGTCGAGCGACATGCCGTCGATGAACCGCTGCGCCATGTACGGCAGGCCGTCCACTTCGCCGGTGTCGAGCACCGGAACCACGTTGGGGTGCTGGACCGTCTGGGCGATCCGGGCCTCCCGATAAAAACGCCGGCGGAATGTCTCATCACGCGCGTAATCGTCCTTGACGAGCTTCAGCGCGACGCGGCCGCCGTCGGGCCCGGTCGCGGTATAGACCTTCCCCATCCCCCCCTCTCCAAGCACGTCGTCCACGCTGTACTCGCCAATTTGGCTCCCGATGCGGGGGTCGCTCACGCTCATCGCTCACTCATGATCGGTCTGTAGACACTGCGGAGCGCCCCATCATAAAGCTCCGTCGGCAGATCGTCGTGGGAGTCGCGCGAGGGGCGCTGGCGGACCTTGTCACGAGCCGGTAGGGGTTCGTCTAACAGGCGCTCTTGGCGCCGCCATGCGCCAGTAGAATCCTGCTGCTTTGCTACAGGAGGGCACGATCGTTGCCGGGTACCGCATCGACGGGGTACTCGGAGAGGGAGGCATGGGCGCCGTCTATGAGGCAACCCAGCTTTCGCTGAACCGCGTCGTCGCGCTCAAGCTGTTGGCGCCGAACCTGAGCGACGACCCCGGCTTCCGGGCTCGGTTCGAACGAGAGGGGCAGGTCCAGGCCGCGCTCGACCATGAGCACATCGTCCCGGTTTTCGAGGCCGGCCAGAGCGAGTATGGGCTGTTTCTCGCGATGCGACTGATCGCCGGCCCGACCCTCAAGCAACTGATCCTCGACGGCGACCTCGACCCGCGCCGCAGCTTGCGGCTGCTCGCCCAGGTCGCCTACGCGCTCGACGCCGCGCACGAGGCCGGGTTGATCCACCGCGACATCAAGCCGCAGAACATCCTGATCGGCAAGGGCGACCACGCCTACCTTGCCGACTTCGGGCTGATCAAGGCGCCAGACGAAGCCCGCCTGACGGGAACCGGCCAGTTCATCGGCACGATCGACTACGTCGCCCCGGAGCAGATCCAGGGCGATCCCGCCACCCCGGCCAGCGATTGTTACGCGCTCACGGGGGTTCTATACGAGTGCCTCACCGGCGAGGTTCCTTTCCCCAAGCCGTCCGAAGCGGCGACGCTGCACGCGCACGTTATGTCACCCCCGCCGACCGTGAGCGAACGCCGCCCCGACCTGCCCCCGGCTCTCGACGGCGTGATCGCTCAGGGGATGGCCAAGGATCCGTGGTCCCGGCCGTCGCTCGCCACCGAGCTGATCCAGGCCGCCTCCCGTGCGCTGTCCTCGAGCGCCTCGCTGCTCGCCCCGCCGGCGCCGGCCGACGGCCGCGACGGAGCCGCTGAGCGCGACGCGCGGGTCCAGACCACGAAGGTTCCCGCGGTCGGCGCCATGGGCGACCGCGCGGGTGACGGAGACGCCGCGGCCATCGCCGGCGTGGCTCCGAGCACCGCGGCTCGGCGAGACGTGACCCGGCCGATCAGCCGGCCCGAGATCACTCCGGTGGTCGAGGCCCCTCCCGCGGCCGGGCCGCTCCCCGCAACCCACGCAGAGCCCGCGGCCGCCCCACGAGAGGTCGAAGCCCTGCCGGTCCACGACGTCACGGTCACCCACGCCGCGACGCCGGAACCGCGGCTCACCGAGCTGCCACCGCGGTTGCTGGCCCTCATCTCAGGCCTCGTTGTCGTCGCCTTCGCGATCGGCCTCGTGATCGGCCTGATCGTCCACTGACCCCTGAGAACGCAAGGTTCTCGCCCCCTCTGCCGTTAAGGCAGCAGACGACTGACTGCATGGAAGCAGTCTTGCGAGATTTAGGCAGCCTGGGATAGACTGTGGGGGCGGGCCAGTCTACACTGCCAGGGGGTAGAAAGGGATGGGGCAGGAACAAGGTGGAGTTTTGGCGACGCTTGATCGCGTGAACGAGCCAAGAACGGCCTCGCAGGTATTGGGCCGAACATTGAGAGGTCGGTACCGGGTTCTAGAACCGATCTCGGCTGGCGCGATGGGCCAGGTCTACCGCGCGATCGACATCGAGACCGATACCGAGGTCGCGCTCAAGCAGTGCACCAATCCCCATCACGACCAGCGGTTCGAGGCCGAGGCGCGGCTGCTTGCGAGCCTCCAGCATCCGCGAGTCGTCCGCGTCAGCGACCACTTCTCGGCGCCGTCCGGCCAGTACCTCGTGATGGATCTGGTTCGCGGCATCGATCTAGGCGCGCTCCTCAAGCAGCGCGGCCAGCCGGGCCTCCCGGTCGACCAGTCCGTCGAGTACACACGGCAGACCTGCGAGGCACTCCAGTACGTGCACGACCAGCAGATCGTCCACCGCGACGTCAAGCCGCAGAATCTGATCCTGAGCGAGAACGGCGTCGTGCTCGTGGACTTCGGGATCGCGCGCCTGCTCGATGAGGTGGAGGAACAGGGCACGGTCGGGATCGGGACGCCGCGGTTCATGGCGCCCGAGGTGTTCGCCGGTGGCAACGTCTCGGCGCGCACCGACGTGTTCAGCGTGGCCGCGACGCTTTGGACCCTGCTCGCGGGCCGGCCCCCGGTGTACGCCGACCCGACCAAGCTTTCCTCGGTCAACGCGGACGTCCCGCCCGAGCTCGAGCAAATCATCGCCGCCGGCCTGGAAATGATCCCCGAGCGCCGCGTGGCCTCGGTGGCCGCGTTCGCCAAGGCGCTGGGCGCCCCGCTGCGGACCGAGACCGGCGTCTCGCTGGCGGTCTCGATCGACAACCCGGACGCATCGCGCGGGCTGATGGAAGCCGTAGTGCATACCGCGGCCGGCGTGTTCGGAGCCGCGGCCGCGTCGATCTGCCTCGTCGACGAGACGACGAGCGAGCTCGTGTATCAGTCGGCCTGGGGGGCCGGCGCGCGCGAGATCGTCGGCGTGCGTCTCCCGCCGGGAACCGGCATCGCCGGAAAGGTCGTTCAGGGCGGCGCCGCCGAGGCGGTGCCGGACTGCCGCACCGATCCACGCTGGGCGTCCCGAATCGCGGAGGGCACCGGTTACGTCCCGTACACGATGCTCGTCGTCCCGCTGCTCCGCGCCGAGCGGCCGATCGGCGCGCTGACGATCCTCGATCGCCGCGACGGGCGCGCCTACCGCAACGACGACCTCGAGCCGGCCGCGCTGTTCGCCGATCTCGCGGTCAAGGCGCTGGATGTCAGCCCGAACTCGTTCACGAGCCTCGGCATGACCTCGCTCGGCCAGCGCTCTGGGTAGTCACGCGCCGGCTTGCGCCTTACCGAAAGTTGCGATAACGTCGCGGCGGCTCGGGGCCGAGGCTGAGCGAAAATGGAAATCGCGGGGCCACCTCACTGGGGGGTACAGACAATGACGGGACCGAGTGGTTGCTTAATCCGGCGAGCGGCCGGCATGGTCGGCGTGCT
>DATIXY010000091.1:0-60498 GCA_035518115.1 Gaiellaceae bacterium
AAAACCGAACTTTGTGTACCACAGGTCCCACGGAAACGGGGACGGAATCAACCGTTCGAGGGATCTAGGACTTGCGTTCCTACCCTTTTCCTACTTCGCGCTCGTTCGGGCACACTCTGAGCGTGGCCGCGACCGAGGAGCCCCGGGCGCAAGGCGCCCGCGAAGGCGAGCTCTTCTCGACGATCTCAGGCGTCGAGAACGAACCGTTGTACACACCCGAGTCGACTCCAGTCGACTACGAGCGCGAGCTCGGCGCCCCGGGCGCGTTCCCGTTCACGCGCGGTGTGTACCCGTCGATGTACCGCGGCAGGCTGTGGACGATGCGGCAGTTCGCCGGCTTCGGCACCGCCGAGGAGACGAACGAGCGGTTCCGCTATCTGCTCGAGCACGGCCAGACGGGGCTCTCGACCGCGTTCGACATGCCGACGTTGATGGGCTACGACTCGGACCACCCGCGGTCGCTCGGCGAGGTCGGCCGGGAGGGCGTCGCGATCGACTCGCTCGAGGACATGCAGACGCTCTTCTCCGGGATCCCGCTGGGCAACGTGTCGACGTCGATGACCATCAACTCGCCGGCCGCGATCCTGCTGGCCTTCTATCTCTGTGTCGGCGAGGAACAGGGCGTGCCGCGCGCGTCGCTGCGGGGGACGATCCAGACGGACATCCTCAAGGAGTACATCGCGCAGAAGGAGTACATCTTCCCGCCCGAGCCGTCGATGCGGCTCGTGACGGACATGGTCGAGTTCTGCACGCGGGAGATGCCGTTGTGGCATCCGATCTCGATCTCGGGCTACCACATTCGCGAGGCGGGCTCGACGGCGGCGCAGGAGCTGGCGTTCACGCTGGCGGACGGTTTTACCTATGTGGAGTGGGCGCTTCGGCGCGGCCTGGATATCGACGAGTTCGCGCCGCGGTTGTCGTTCTTCTTCAACGCGCATCTCGATTTCTTCGAGGAGATCGCGAAGTACCGGGCGGCGCGGCGGATCTGGGCGCGGGAGCTGCGCGATCGTTACGGGGCGAAGGGCGAGCGTTCGCTGTTGATGCGCTTCCACACGCAGACGGCGGGTGTGTCGCTGACCGCGCAGCAGCCGCAGGTGAATATCGTCAGGACGGCGATCGAGGCGCTGGCCGCGGTGCTCGGCGGGACGCAGTCGTTGCACACGAACAGCTTCGACGAGGCGCTGGCGCTACCGACCGAGGAGGCAGTGCGGTTGGCGCTGCGGACGCAGCAGGTGATCGCGCACGAGACCGGTGTGGTGAACAGCGCCGACCCGCTCGGCGGCTCCTACTACGTGGAGCAGTTGACGAACGAGCTCGAGCGGCAGGCCTACGACTACTTCGAGCGGATCGGGCAGCTGGGCGGGGTGGTGGCGGCGATCAAGGAGAACTTCTTCCAGCGCGAGATCGCGGAGGCGTCGTTCCGCTACCAGGCGGAGGTGGAGGCGGGGCAGCGCGTGATCGTCGGCGTGAACCGTTACGAGCTGGAGGACGAGAGCGAGCCTGAGATCCTCAAGATCGACCCGCAGCTCGAGGTCGAGCAGGCCGAGCGGGTGCGGGCGCTCCGCGCACGCCGCGATGCCGCCGCCGTCGAGGCGGCGCTCGCCCGGCTGGCCGCAGACGCCGCCGCCCCAGACCGCAACCTGATGGCGCCGATCATCGATGCCGCCCGCGCCTACGCGACCGTCGGCGAGATGTGCGACGTTCTCCGCGGGGTCTGGGGCACCTGGCGCGAGACGCCCGTCTTTTGACTCAGATGGGCCAACCAATCTCCGGATCGGGCGTCTAACCTTCAGTCAGATGAGATCGCACGCCGATCCGCTGTCCGTCGACCACGCCAGTGTCGCGCGTACGCCGTTCTGGCGGCGCAGCGGCTTTTGGCGCGTCGCGCTGCCGGTTGCCGCGGGGCTCTCGGTGATCCTCGCCATCCTGGTCATCATTCAGGTGTCGGTCGGCAGCAACGGCAGCCCGAATGCCGCCACCGGCTGGGGCGTGACGTATCCGGCGCCCAAGCCTCAGAAGACCGTCAAGCTCGATCCCGCGGCGCAGCGGGTCGCGACGAAGTTCGTCAGCACGGCCGTTGCGCGCAAGAACCTCGACGTGGCGTACCTGATCTCCGGCCCGGGCGTGCGCGAGGGGATGACGCTCAAGCAGTTCCTCACGGGCAACATCGCGGTCGTTCCGTACAAGATCACGAAGAAGACCACCGCGTCGATGAAGATCGACAAGTCGTACAAGACCAGCGCGCAGCTCGAGCTGTACCTGGTGACGCCGGGCCACGCCGGGCGCGACTTCTACGTCGACCTGGTCAAGAAGAACGGCAAGTGGTTCGTCGACGGTTGGGTCCCCCGCGGGACGCCGCCGATCCCGACCGACCCGGGCCGCTAGTGCCCGGCAAGATCCGGGTGGTGATCGCGAAGCCGGGCCTCGACGGCCACGATCGCGGTGCCAAGATCATCGCGCGCGCTCTGCGCGATGCCGGGATGGAGGTCATCTACACGGGCTTGCACCAGACGCCCGAGCAGATCGCTGAGACGGCGATCCAGGAGGACGCCGACGCGGTCGGCATCTCGATCCTCTCGGGCGCCCACATGACGCTCGTGCCGCGCATCCTCGAGCTCCTGCGTGCGGAAGGAGCCGACGACGTGCTGGTCGTCGTTGGCGGGACGATCCCGTCGGACGACGTCGCCGCGCTCAAGGCGCAGGGGGTCGCCGAAGTCTTCACGCCCGGCGCGCCGACCTCCGAGATCGTCGAGTTCCTGCAGTCGCGCGTCGCGGTCTAGCCGCCTGACCCGCGCGGCGCGGCGGGTAGAGTCTCGCCGCGATGAAGATCGCCGTCTGCGTCAAAGCGGTCCCGGACGCCGCTTCCGGCCGTCGCATCGATCCGGCGACGAACCGGCTCGACAGGGGCGGGGAGCTTGCGATCTCCGAGTGGGACACGTACGCGATCGAGGAGGCCCTCGTCCTCAACGAGGCGGCCTCAGGCGGCGAGGTGGTCGTCGTATCGCTCGGGCCCGAGCGCGCAGTCGACGCGCTCAGAAAGGCGCTCGCGATGGGCGCCCACCGCTCCGTGCTCGTCTCCGATCCGGGGTTCGAAGGCGCCGATCTGCTCGGGACCGCGCGTGCGCTCGCGGGGGCGCTCGAGCGCGAGTCGCCCGATCTCGTACTGTTCGGCCAGCAGTCGGCCGACGGCGGCGGCGCCTGCCTCTGGGCGGCGGTCGCGGACCGGCTGCGGCTCCCGATCGTGTCGCAGGTGAGCGAGCTGACCGTCGAGGGCGGCTCGATCACCGGCAAGCGGCAGACCGAGTTCGGCTACGACACGCTCCGCCTGCCGCTGCCGGCGGTGGTCGCGGTCGCCGATTCGATCAACACGCCGCGCTACCCGTCCCTCAAGGGGATCATGGGCGCGAAGAAGAAGCCGCAGGAGACGCTAACGGCCGCCGACGTCGGCGGGGTCGACGAGGCGCGGACGACAGTGGTCGCGCTGAGCGCGCCGCCGTCGCGCGGGGAGGCGAGGCGGATCGAAGACGACGGATCCGCAGCGGAGCAGATCGTCGATTTCCTGGCGGAGCGGAGGCTGCTGTGAAGACGCTCGTCCTGCTCGAGCACCACGAGGGCGCCATCCAGAAGGGCTCGCTCGGCGTGCTCGCGAAGGCGGTCGCGCTCGGCGGCGATGTCGCGGGCGCCCTCATCGGCGCCGGCGTGCGCCCGCTCGCCGAGGAGGCGGGCCGCCACGGCGCCGCCACGGTGTGGGTCGCAGAGGACGATCGGCTCGCGGCGCCGCTGCCGCAGCCGCGCGTCGACGTGCTCGCCGGCCTCGTGCGCGACCAGGATTTCGACACCGTGCTGTTCGCCCAGTCGGTGCTCGCGGCCGACGTCGCCGCGGGCCTAGCCGCGCGTCTGGATGCGGGCCTCAACTGGGACCTCGTCGACCTGAACGCGGACGGCGTCGGCACCCGGCCGGCGATCTCCGACAGCGTCTACGTCGAGGTCGGGTGGTCGAGCGGACCGCGGCTGGCGATCTTCCGCGCGGGCACGTTCGACCCGGCGCCGACCGGCGGCACGGCCGACGTGAAGGACGCGGCCGTCGAGCTCGAAGACTTCTCGCTGCTCGCGCAGATGGTCGAGCAGGCGCATGCAGAGCAGCAGGGGCCGTCGATCGAGGAGGCGGACGTGATCGTGGCGGGTGGACGCGGTCTCGGCGATCCGGAGGCCTTCTCGCTCGCCGAAGGGCTGGCGCAGGCGCTCGGCGGTGCGGTCGGCGCGACCCGTGCGGTCGTCGACGCCGGCTGGTACCCGTACTCGGCGCAGGTCGGGCAGACCGGGAAGACGGTCTCGCCGAAGCTGTACGTCGCGCTCGGCATCTCCGGCGCGATCCAGCACAAGGTCGGCATGCAAGGGTCGAACGTGATCGTGTCGATCAACAAGGACCCGAACGCCCCGATCTTCGAGTTCTCCGACCTGGGCGTCGTCGGCGATCTGCACGCGATCGTGCCGAAGCTGACCGAGCTCGTCCGCGCGCGCCGGTCGTGAGCGTTCGCCCCGCCGATTTCCCGCCGCCGTGGTCGGTCGGCGAGGCGTTCCGGCCGCCGACCGATTCGGTCGACGAGCGGATCGAGGTCGGGTTCCTGATCGTCGGCGCTGGGCCAGCGGGGCTCGCGGCCGCGATCAGGCTCGGGCAGCTGTTGGAGGAGAATCCGGAGGCGGCCGCGCGGCTCGGCGACGTACCGGTTGCGGTGCTCGAGAAGGGGAAGTCCCCAGGGGCGCACCTGCTCTCGGGGGCGGTGGTCAACCCGCGCGGGCTGCAGGCGCTGTTCGGCGATCGCAAGCGAATAGACGACTTCCCGTTCGCCGGCCCGGTCGAGGCGGAGTCGGTGCTGTTCATGACACGCAAGCACGCATATCGGATCCCGACGCCGCCCACGATGTCCAACGACCGGAACTTCGTCGTGTCGCTGGCGAAGCTCGGCGGGTGGCTCGCCGAGGAGGCGGAGGCGCTCGGCATCACGGTGCTCCCGGAGACGGTCGCCGACTCGCTGCTCGTCGACGCCGGCCGCGTGCTTGGCGTGCGCACCGGCGACCGCGGGCGCGACCGGAATGGCGTTCCGCTTCCGAACTTCGAGCCGGGCTCCGACATCACCGCGCGCGTCACGATCCTCGCCGAGGGCACGCAGGGCTATCTGACGAGCGCGGCGCTCGAGCGGTTCCGGCTGCAGGGAGAGAGCCCGCAGGTGTGGGCGCTCGGCGTCAAGGAGGTGTGGCGCGTCCCGCGGCCGCTCACGCGCGTGATCCACACGATGGGGTGGCCGCTGCGCGGGCGCAAGAAGTACCGCGAGTTCGGAGGGTCGTTCATCTATCCGCTCGGCGAGGATCTCGTCACGATCGGGATGGTCGTCGGCCTCGACTACCGCGATGCGTCGCTGTCGGTGCACGACCTGCTGCAGGAGCTGAAGACGCATCCGCGGATCCGCAAGATCCTGGCGCGCGGCGAGCGGCTGCAGTGGGGCGCGAAGACGATCCCCGAGGGCGGGTTCGTGGCGCTCCCCGGTCAGTTCCATGCGCCGGGGCTGCTGCTCGCTGGTGACGGTGTGGGGCTGGTGAACGTGCCGGCGCTGAAGGGCATCCACTACGCGATCGAGTCGGGGCGGCTCGCGGCGGAGGCGGCGTGGCGCACGCTCGAGCGCGGGACGTCGATGCGCGCGGCGCTCGCGTCGTACGACGAGTCGCTGCGGTCGTCGTTCATCTGGGGCGACCTGCGTGAGGTGCGCAACATGCGCCAGGCGTTCGGGCACGGGTTCTACGTCGGCGGGGCGATGGCCAGCGCGATGACGGTGACGAAGGGCCACTTCCCGCCGGGCGATGCCGACACGGAGCGCGATGCGCAGCAGTCGATCATCCGCACGAAGCGCGACAGCTTCTATCCGGCGCCGGACGGGCGGCTGACGTTCGACAAGCTGTCGAGCGTGTTCGCGTCGGGCAACCGGACGCGTGACGATCAGCCGAATCACATCCGAGTGCGGAAGCGCGTGCCGCGCGAGCTGGCGGAGATGTGGGTCCGAATGTGCCCGGCGCAGGTGTACGAGGTGGGGGACGCGGACGGCGACGGGACCGTGGAGGTGCACCTGGCGCCGTCGAACTGCGTCCAGTGCGGCGCGATCACCGCCAAAGGCGGGCGCCTCACGCCCCCGGAGGGCGGCAGCGGCCCCGAGTACACACTCACGTAGCTGGCCGGTGGCAGTTCCGTCACGGCGGCTGCCGCGGGCCATGGCTCGACTCGCCACCTCCGTCGCAGAACTCGACGAATCGTGCGACCGCCCGCTCGCGTCGATCGGCAAACAGTGCGAGGAGCTCACCTGTCGCGAGCTGGGCGAAGGACAAGGCGACCCCGATCGTCGCCGCGTAGCTCGACCACGCATAGCTTTCGAGCGAGCCCGCTCGTCCGGCGCGCCGCGGATTCTGCACTACGTAGCGAACGACGTTCAGAAGCCGGCGATCGTCGGGGAGGTGCTCGCTCCAGTAGCGCTTGCCGAACAGGTGGTTGATCCGCCGGTGCGTGCCATTGAACGCCAGTGCGTAACTCGAGTTCAGTTCGCACATACCCCGCGACAGCCCGCGATCGTCGATGTTCAGAACGAGGTGGTAGTGGTTGCGCATCAGGCAATACGCGTAGATGGTCCAACCGTGACGATTAGCGACGTGCGTGAGAATCCGAATGAACTCTCGACGGTCCCGGTTGTTCAGGAAGATCCGCTGCTTGTTGTTCCCGCGGGTGACGACGTGGTGGAACCCCGGTTGGTTGTCGCGCGGCTTGTACGGCACCCGGTCACGGTACGAGTGCCGATCGGCCTCGGCGGCCAGCGGCGCGCAAATTCACGATTTCGATCGACTCTGGTCGCACAGTCGTCACAGCGGCAGCCGCCCGGGTGTCCCGTACTGCTAGCACCGAGCCGGGAGGGTGAGTGGCGAGCGACCCGATGAGCTCCTCGGCGATCGCCGCACGGATCGGCGAGTTCCGCGCCACGGCGTCCGAGATCGAGTTGCTCGCGGACGACGCGATCGCCTCACGCAACGTCGACGACCTGATCACGGTCGTCCGCGGCCTCCTCGACGCGCTCGACGTCGTCCTCGCGATGGCGTCGCGGCTCGCCGCCAAGGAGCTCGCCGACGACGCGCCACCGGCGGCCGGCGCGCCGGACGCCGGCGCCGGCGCTCCGTGATCACGAGCGTTGACAACCCACGCGTGAAGGAGGTGCTGCGGCTGCGCCGCTCGCGCGACCGGCGCGAGACGGGCCTGTTCCTCGTCGAGGGCTTCCGCGAGGTCGAGCGCGCACGCGCGGCCGGGCTCCGCTTCCGCGCGACCTACGTGGCGCCCGGGCTCTCGCCGGCGGCGGCCGACCAGCCGGACGCCGAGCACGTGAGCGCGCGCGTCCTGCGCCACATGGCCTACCGCGCCGACCCGGAGGGCGTGCTCGCCGTCGTCGAGGCGCCGTCGCGCGAGCTGCCGCCGAGCCCGACACTCGTTCTCGTCGCCGTCGGCGTCGAGAAGCCCGGGAACCTCGGAGCGATGGCACGTTCGGCCGAAGCGGCAGGGGCGGACGCACTCATCGTCGCCGACGGCTCCTTCGACCCGTGGAACCCGAACGCCATCCGCGCCTCCACCGGCGCCGTCTTCACCCTGACGGTCGTCTCCGCCACGCTCGAGACGGTGCGCGAGCTGCCACTGCGACGAGTCGCGGCAGTCGTCGGCGCGCCCGCGCGCTACACGGACGTCGACCTCCGCGCACCGACCGCCCTGATCGTCGGCGCCGAAGACGAGGGCCTCGACGACCGTTGGCGCGCGGCGGCGGACGACGCCGTCTCGATCCCGGTGCGCGGAGCGACCGCCGACTCGCTGAACGCGAGCGCCGCGGCGGCCGTGCTGCTGTTCGAAGCGGTACGCCAGCGCACCTGAGACGTACGATCGAGCGCGTGCTACCGACCCGCGACGACGTCCTCCGCGCCCGCGCGACGATCGGGGACCGCCTCGCGCGCACGCCGACCATGTCGAGTCGCACGATCGGCGCGCGCCTCAAGTGCGAGCTGTTCCAGCGCACCGGGTCGTTCAAGGTGCGCGGTGCGTTGAACAAGCTGAGCTCGCTCGACGCCGACGAGAAGCGCCGCGGCGTGATCGCGATCAGCGCCGGCAACCACGCCCAGGCCGTCGCCTACGCAGCCGCCGAGGAGCATGTCGACGCCCTCGTCGTCATGTGGACGGGCGCGTCGGAGCAGAAGATCGCCGCCACCCGCGGGTACGGCGCCACCGTCGACCTCGAGGCGACCGGACCGGGCGACGCCTTCGAGCGCCTGCACGAGCTCATCGAGTCGACGGGGCGCACGCTCGTCCACCCGTTCGACGACCCGGTCGTGATCGCCGGTGCCGGCACGGTCGGGCTCGAGATCCTCGAGGACGCGCCCGATGCCGACGCGGTGATCGTCGGTGTGGGCGGCGGCGGGCTCATCTCCGGCATCCAGACCGCGATCGGCGACCGCGTGCGCGTCGTCGCCGTCGAGCCGGAGGCGAGCATCGCGCTCCACGCGGCGATCGAGCACGGCGAGCCGACTCCGGTGACGCCGACATCGATCGCCGACGGGCTCAACGCCCCGTTCGCGGGCGCTCTCCCGCTCGCGATCTGCGCCGATCTGGAGCGCCACCTCGTCGGCGAGGACGAGATCGAGCACGCCTTCCGGCTCCTCTACGAGCGCGCGAAGCTGGCGTGCGAGCCCGCCGGTGCGGCGGCCGCGGCAGCGTGGCTCGGCGGCCGGATCGAGGCCGAGCGGCCCGTGCTCGTCGTCTCGGGAGGCAACGTCGCCGCCGATACGGCCGCTGCTATCCTGGCCCGGCGATGAAGGCCGGAATCCACCCCGAGTATCAGCTCGCGACCGTGCACTGCAGCTGCGGGAACACCTTCGTGACGCGGTCGACGAGCCCCGAGCTCCACGTCGAGATCTGCTCCAACTGCCACCCGTTCTACACGGGCAAGCAGAAGCTCGTCGATACGGGCGGTCGGGTCGAGCGCTTCCAGCGCCGGCTCGAGAAGGCCGAGCGCGCCTCGCGCGCATAGGGCCGGCCCATGTCGCAGGCCATCGGAGGTCAGGCCGTCCTCGAGGGCGTCATGATGCGCGGTCCGCGCAACTGGGCGGTCGCGGTTCGCACTCCGACCGGCGGGATCGCGCACGTCGCCCGGACGATCGACCCGCTCGCTGCGCGCCACTGGTCGCTGCGGCTGCCGATCGTGCGCGGCGTCGTCGCACTCGGCGAGAGCCTCGCGATCGGCTTCCGCGCGCTCGGCGTCTCGGCCGGGTACGCGGCCCAGGAGGAGGCGGACGGCTACGACGAGCCGGCGGAGATCGGCCGCTGGGCGCTCGCGTTCGCGTTCCTCGTCGCGATCGGCTTCGCGGTGATGATGTTCAAGGTCGGCCCGGCGCTGCTCGCCGACCTGCTGCCGATCTCGAACGGCGACTGGTTCGTCCTCGTCGAGGGCCTGATCCGCGTCGGCGTGTTCATCGCCTACCTGACCCTGCTCAGCTTCATCCCGTCGCTGCGGCGCGTGTTCATGTATCACGCCGCCGAGCACAAGGCGATCAACGCGTACGAGGCGGGGGACGAGCTCACGCCCGAGAACGCGCAGCGCCACTCGCTGATCCACCCGCGCTGCGGCACCGCGTTCCTGCTCTGGGTGATGGTCGTCGGCGTCTTCGTCTACGCGCTGCTCGGCCGCCCGGTCTGGTACTGGCTGATCATCAGCCGTATCGCGCTCCTGCCCGTGATCGCCGGCGTCGCGTACGAGCTGATCCGCTTCGCCGGGAAGCACTCGGAGAACCGCGTCCTGATGACGCTGCTCGCGCCCGGTCTGTGGCTGCAGCGGCTGACGACGCGCGAGCCGACGCTCGACCAGCTCGAGGTCTCGATTCGCGCCCTGCGCGAGGTACTCGACCATGAAGGCCGGCTGCAGCCGGCCGACCGACGCGTGGAGGTGATGGCCTGATGGCGACTGAGCGCAGAGCCGAGGTGACGTGGACCGGCGATCTGATGTCGGGAGGCGGGACGATCGACTCGGTCGGAAGCGGTGCGTTCGGGCCGCTCGACGTGTCCTGGGCTGCGCGCGCGGAGGAGCCGGGCGGCAAGACGAGCCCTGAGGAGCTGATCGCTGCGGCATGGGCGTCGTGCTTCGCGATGGCGCTCTCGGCCGGTCTCGCACGGGGAGGCACGCCGCCCGAGCGGCTCTCCACGTCGGCCACGGTGACGTTCCAGCCGGGCGAGGGGATCATCAAGGGCGCGCTCACCGTGCGCGGCTCGGTGCCCGGCCTCGACGCGGCCGGCTTCCAGTCGGCGGCGGAGGGAGCGAAGGAGAACTGCCCGGTCTCCAAGGCGCTCACCGGCATCCCGGACGTCACGGTCGACGTGGCGCTCGACTAGCGCGCTCTTCTACCCTTCGGGTCGATGGCGGCCCTCGACGACCTCGTCGTGGAGCTCGAGCGCTCCTACACCGAGACGCAGCAGCGTCTATCCGACCCTGCCGTCTACAACGACCACCGCGAGGCGGCCGAGGCCGGAAGGCGCCTGAAGTCGCTCGAGCGTCCGTACGCGCTTGCCCAGGAGTGGCGCCTGCGGCAGGAGGATCTCGACGCCGCGCGCGCCGACGCGGATCTCTCCGAGCTCGTTCCCGACCTGGAGGCGGACGTCGGCCGGCTCGAGGAGGAGCTGCGACTGTCGCTCGCCGAGCGCGATCCCGCGGATTCGAAGGACGTGATCGTGGAGATCCGCCAAGGCGTCGGAGGAGACGAGGCGGGGCTCTGGGCGGGCGACCTCGCCCGGATGTTCCAGCGCTATGCGGAGAACCGCGGCTTCAAGTGGGAAGAGCTCGAGGTCAACGCCAACGAGGGCGGCGGCGTCAAGGAGGGCGTGTTCGCGGTCAAGGGCGACGGCGCGTACTCGGTCTTCAAGTTCGAAGGCGGCACGCATCGCGTGCAGCGCGTGCCGGAGACGGAGTCGCAGGGGCGCATCCATACATCCACCGCGACGGTCGCAGTGATGCCCGAGGCCGAGGACGTCGACGTCGACATCGACGAGAAGGAGCTGAAGATCGACGTCTACCGGTCGTCCGGCCCCGGTGGGCAGTCCGTCAACACGACCGACTCCGCGGTGCGGATCACGCACCTGCCGAGCGGCATCGTCGTCGCGATGCAGGACGAGCGTTCGCAGCTCCAGAACCGCGAGAAGGCGATGCGCGTCCTCCGCGCACGGCTGTACGAGGCGGAGCGCGAGCGTCTCGCCGCCGAGCAGGCCGCGACACGGAGCGCGCAGGTCGGGACGGGCGCGCGCGCCGAGAAGATCCGCACCTACAACTACCCCGAGAACCGGGTCACCGACCACCGCATCAAGCTCACGGTGCACCGCCTCGACCAGGTGCTGCAAGGCGGCCTCGACGAGTTCACCGACGCGCTCACGGCAGACGAGCAGCGGCGCGCGCTCGAGACCGCCTCGGTGTGACGCTCGGCGAGGCACTCGACGGGGCGACCGACTATCTCGCGGCGCGCGGCGTCGAGCGACCGCGGCTCGACGCCGAGCTCCTGCTCTCCCGCTCGCTCGGGCTGACGCGCCTCGACCTCTACACGCAGCACGACCGGCCGCTGACGTCCGACGAGCGCGCGGCCGCCCGCGAGCCGGTGCGGCGCCGCGGGACGCGCGAGCCGCTCGCGTACGTGCTCGGCGACTGGGGCTTTCGCCGCCTGATGCTGAAGACCGACAGGCGCGCCCTCGTGCCGCGCCCCGAGACGGAGGTGGTCGTCGACCGGTGCCTCGCGCTGCTCGACGGCGTCGCCGAACCGCGCGTGATCGACGTCGGGACGGGCACGGGCGCGATCGCGTTCTCGCTGGCGCAGGAGCTCGACGGCGCGACCGTGATCGCGACCGATGCGTCGGCGGAAGCGCTCGGCCTCGCCCGCGAGAACGCCGAGCTCCTCGGCCTGGCGGTCGAGCTGCGCGAGGGAGATCTGCTCGCAGGTGCCGCCGGCCCGTTCGATCTCGTCGTCTCGAACCCGCCGTACGTCGGCGTGGCCGAGCTCGCCGCGCTCGAGCCGGAGGTGCGCGACTGGGAGCCGCGGGCCGCGCTGGTCGACGAGGGCCAGACCGATCGGCTGATCGACGCCGCCCGCACGGCGCTCGACGGCTGGCTGGTGCTCGAGGTGCACGAGCGGCGGGCCGACGAGGTCGCCGCACGGCTGGAGGACGCCGGGTACGCCGAGGTTCGGGTGACCGGCGACCTGGCCGGGCGCCCGCGGGTGGTGGAGGGCCGGTGGACGGGCTGATCGCCGCTCTGCGGGCTGGGCGTCCGGCCCTGTTCCCGACGGACACGGTGTACGGGCTCGTCTCGCTGCCCTCCGAAGCAGCCGTGGCAGGCCTCTATACGCTCAAGGGGCGCCGGCCGGACCAGCCGACCGCGCTCCTCGCGGCGAGCGCGGACCAGCTCACGAGTGCGATCCCCGAGCTCGATCCGGAGCGGCTCGTCCGTGGGCCGTTCACGCTCGTCCTGCCGAACCCGGGGCGGCGCTTCCCCTGGCTGGCCGGGACGCGTCCGGACGCGATCGGGGTGCGCATCCCCGAGCTCTCGCGCGCCGCGACGGCGGTGCTCGAGGCCGTCGGCTGCGTTGCCGCGACCAGCGCCAACGAACCGGGCGGGCCCGATCCGCTCACGCTCGAGGACGTGCCGGCGCGGCTGCGCGACGCGTGCCCTGCGCTCGACGAGGGCCCGCTCGGCGGCGTGCCTTCGACCGTGGTCGACCTGACGGGCCCCGAGCCGCGCGTGCTCCGCGAAGGCGCCGTCCCGGCCGGTGAGGCCCTCGCGCGGGTGCGCGCCGCGCCCGGCCAGTAGCATCAAGGCCAGTGGCGCTCGCGCAGGAGACCTTCGAGACGCTCAGGACCGCGGGTCTCGCGGACATCGATCCGGAGATCGCAGCCCTCCTCGGCCGCGAGGCCGACCGCCAGCGCGGCCAGATCGAGCTGATCGCGTCCGAGAACTTCACCTGGCCGAGCGTGCTCGAAGCGGTCGGCTCGGTGCCGACGAACAAGTACGCCGAGGGCTATCCCGGCAAGCGCTACTACGGCGGCTGCGAGGTCGTCGACGAGATCGAGGAGCTCGCCCGGACGCGCGCGAAGGAGCTGTTCGGCGCCGAGCACGCGAACGTCCAGCCGCACGCCGGCGCGCAGGCGAACATGGCCGTCTACTTCGCGGTGCTCAAGCCCGGCGACCGGGTGCTCGGGCTGTCGCTCGACCACGGCGGGCACCTGACGCACGGGCTCAAGGTCAACTTCTCCGGGAAGCTCTACGAGTTCCACCACTACGGCGTCTCGCGCGAGACGATGATGGTCGACTACGACGACGTGCTCGCGCGCGCCAAGGAGGTGCGGCCGAAGCTGATCGTCTGCGGCGGCTCCGCGTACCCACGCACGGTCGAGGCCGACCGCTTCCGGGCGATCGCAGACGAGGTCGACGCGCTCCTGCTCTGCGACATGGCGCACTTCTCCGGGCTCGTCGCGGCCGGGCTCCATCCGAGCCCGGTGCCGCACTGCCAGTTCGTCTCCTCGACGACCCACAAGACGCTCGCCGGGCCGCGCGCGGGCTTCGTGCTCAGTACCGAGGAGTACGCGCAGAAGCTCGACCGCGCGAACTTCCCTGGGATGCAGGGCGGACCGCTGATGCACACGGTCGCCGCGAAGGCGGCGTGCTTCAAGATCGCCTCGACCGAGGCGTTCCGCGACTACCAGCGGCAGATCCGCGCGAATGCCGACACGCTGGCGAGCGGCCTGCTCGAGGGCGGTCTCGACGTGCTGACCGGCGGCACCGACACGCACCTGGTGCAGCTCGACCTGCGTGCAACGGAGTGGACCGGCCTCGCGGCGCAGGAGCGGCTGGAGGAGTGCAAGCTGACCGCGAACCGCAACACGGTGCCCTTCGACGAGCGGCCTCCGATGGTCGCGTCGGGAGTCCGGCTCGGAACGCCGGCGGCGACGATGCGCGGCTTCGACGAGGCCGACTTCGCGGAGGTCGCGTCGATCATCGTCGACGGGCTCGAGGACGACGCCGACGTGCCGGCGCTGCGCGGGCGGGCCGAGGCGCTCTGCGAGAAACGGCCGCTGTACCCGGGGTTCCGCGGGTACACCTCGTACGCGTGAGCGTCACGGAGGTCCGGCACCCCCTCGTCCAGCACAAGCTGTCGTACCTGCGCGACAAGGACACGCCGACCGTCCACTTCCGCAAGCTCGTCGAAGAGGTCACGCTGCTCCTGACCTACGAGGCGACGAAGGACCTTCCGACCGAGGACGTCCCGATCGAGACGCCGCTCGAGATCGCGCCGTGCCCGCGCATCTCGGGCAAGAAGGTGGCCGTCTGCCCGATCCTGCGCGCCGGCCTCGGGATGCTCGACGGCGTGCTCACGCTGATCTCCGGGGCGCGCGTCGGTTTCATCGGGCTCTATCGGAACGAGGAGACGCTGCAGCCGGTCGAGTACTACGTGAAGCTGCCGCAGGACATCTCCGAGCGCGACGTGATCCTGCTCGACCCGATGCTCGCCACCGGGAACTCGACCGCGCACGCGGTGCAGCTCGTCAAGGACGCGGGAGCATCGAGCGTTCGGCTGATCGCGATCATCGCGGCGCCGCAGGGCGTCGCGAACATCGAGGAGCATCATCCCGACGTCCAGATCGTCGTCGCGGCGATCGACCGTGGGCTCAACGAGCGCGGGTACATCGTCCCGGGCCTCGGGGACGCGGGAGATCGCCTCTACGGGACGAAGTAGGGGCGGCCGTGGTCTGGACCGAGCTCAGCGACCACACGGAGGTGATCTGGGGCGCGCTGGTCGCGTTCGCGATCGTGATCGTGCTGACGCCGGCGGTCGGTTCGGCCGCTCGCTACCTGCGCCTCGTCGACCGCCGGGCGGAAGGCCATCGCGCGCGCCCCGAGGTGCCGCGCCTCGGCGGGCTCGCGCTCTTCCTCGGCGTCTTCGTGCCGTCCCTCGCGTTCCTGCCCATGAGCCGCGAGCTGCGGGGGGTGCTGCTCGGCGCCGCGGTCGCGACCACCGTCGGCGCGATCGACGACTTTCGCGTGCTCCTTTGGTGGCAGAAGCTCGGCGGCCAGGTTCTCGCGGCGGCGATCCCGACCTGGTTCGGCGTCTACCTGCACGAGTTCACGTTCCCGATCGCCGGCTCGCAGACGCTGCCCGTGTGGGTCGGCGTGACGCTGACGATCATCTGGATCGTCGCCGTCATGAACATGGTCAACTTCCTCGACGGCCTCGACGGGCTCGCCGCCGGCGTCTGCGCGATCTCGGGAGCGACGTTCACCGTGATCGAGCTGTCGCTCGGCCGCGTCGGCGCTGCGGTGCTCGCGGCGATCGTCTGCGGCGCCTGCCTCGGCTTCCTCCGCCACAACTTCTACCCGGCCAGGATCTTCATGGGCGATTCGGGCGCGATGCTGCTCGGGTTCACACTCGCCGCGATCTCCGTCCAGGGCCTCGTGAAAACGGCCGCGTTGGCGACCCTCGTCCTGCCGCTGCTCGTGCTCGCCGTCCCCGTCTTCGACACGTCGTTCGTGGTCGTCAAGCGCATCCGGAGCGGCCAGCCGATCTACACCGCCGACGCCCGGCACCTGCACCACCGGTTCATGCGCATCGGCTTCTCCCAGCGGCGCGCGGTTGCCCACCTCTGGGCGTGGTGCGCGACGCTCGCGCTCGCCGCCCTCGCGACCCGGTTCGCACCACCGCACCCGCACGGCGACTGGGACGTCGTCAACATGACGATCGACCTCGCGGCCCTCGTCCTCGCAGTGTCCGTCTCGGCCTACGTGGTCGTCCTGCTCGAGCTGGTGAAGCGCGGTGCGCCGCGGGCCGGCAGGCGCAGGGACGAGGCCTCGAGAGCCGCCTGAGGCCGATCGTCACAAATGAACGCCAGGTTCAAGGCGACGAGCGAAAACACGTGTCACAAACCTGGTACGATCCCGCCCGGGTGAGGCCCGAGCAACCGTCGTTCTCCCTCGCCGGGGCCGGCAGCGTGCTCATCGGCTTCACCGCGGCGTGCATCGTCGTCGGTGCGCTGATCGGCTGGGCGGCGGGTCACGTCGGACTCGGGATCGCACTCGGATCCGTCGTCGGGATCCCTGTTGGAGTAGCCGCCACTGTGATCAAGTACCGGAACGTCTGATGCCCGCCTGGACAGAGCCCAGGGCCGCACCCCCATCGCTGCTTCCGGCGGTCGCCGGCGCGATCGTGATCGTGGTCAGCCTGCCCCTCTTCCTGCTCGCCGGCTGGCCGATCGACGGCTGGGCGATCGGCGCCGTCCTGTGGGTCGGGTCCGAGGCGCTCGGCGCGGTGCTGACGCGTCTCCGCGCGCGGACGGGTAACCTCGCCGCCGCAGGCGTGGCCGGGTTTCTGATGCTCTTCAGGGCGATCGCCGTCATGGTGGTCGTGTTCGCCGTCGCGGTCTCCGACAAATGGGTCGGGCTGGCGGCTGCCTTGACGTACGCCGCTGCCTACAGCGCCACGTTCGGGCTGCAGCTCGTCGCGTACTACACGGGCCCGCAGGCGGGGAGGGCGACGCAGTGAGGCGCGCACTGGTCGCGCTCACGACGATGGCGCTCCTCCTGCCGGCGAACGCGTTCGCGCGCGGGTCGTTCGACCCGACGAAGGAGTTCGAGCAGAAGGAGTGGGTGCCGATCCACCTCGGCCCGCTCAACCTGTCGATCACGAAGGCCGTCGTCTACCTGATGCTCGGCACGGTGCTGACGATCCTGTTCGGCCTCGTTTTCATGCGGGCGCGCGTCGCCGGCAAGCCCGGGCGCCGCCAGACGTTCGGCGAGATCGTCTACGAGATCGCGCAGGTGCAGGTCGCCGAGCAGGGGCTCCCCCACAAGGCGATCGGCCGGTGGTTCCCCTACGTCGCGTCGCTGATGCTGTTCATCTTCGTCGTCAACCTGCTCGGGTTCATCCCGCTGCCGCTCACCGGCGAGACGTGGCACGGGATCCCGACGTGGGGGATCTACGCGGCGACCAGCTCGCTGTCGGTGACGCTCGCGCTCGCGCTCCTCACCTTCGTGTTCACGCACTACGAGGGCATCAGGTGGAACGGGCCGACGCGGTACTTCAAGAGCTGGATCCCCGAGGCTCCGAAGGCGCTGCTCATCCTGATCGTCCCGCTCGAGATCCTCGGCCAGTTCATGCGTCTGATCTCGCTCTCGGTCCGACTCTTCGCCAACATGCTGGCCGGCCACATCCTGATCCTCACCTTCATCGGCCTCATGTTCATCCTCGAGAGCTGGATCCTGGCCGTGGTCGTCGTCCCGGTCGCGACGGCGTTCTACATCTTCGAGGTCGTGATCGTCGTCGGCATCCAGGCCTTCATCTTCGCCGCCCTGTCAGCCATCTACATCGGCTCGGCAATCGAGCCCGAGCACTAGGAGGAAGCGCACATGCTTGGTTACATCCTCGCCGCCACCACCGGCGACGTCACGAAGGCCGGCAAGGCCATCGGCCTCGCCCTGGGTGTCGGCCTCGGTGCGCTCGGCGCCGGCGTCGGCATCGGCAACATCTTCGGATCGATGATCCAGTCGGTCGCGCGGCAGCCGGAGCTCCGCGGCGAGCTGCAGGGCATCCAGTGGCTCGGCTTCGCGCTCACCGAGGCGGTCGTGTTCTACGGCCTGCTCGGGTCGATCCTCGCCTACGTCCTCGTCTAGCTGAACCGGAGGCCGATCCCGATGCTCGCGTCCAACCCGCTCATCCAGGTCACGCCGGGGCTGATGATCTGGACGATCGTCTGCTTCCTCATCACGTTCTACGTGTTGAAGAAGTTCGCCTTCGGACGCGTCCAGGTCATGATCGACGAACGCCGCGAGCGCATCCAGTCCGCGGTGGACGAGGCCGACCGGGCCCGCGAGGAGTCGCGGCACCTGCTCGAGGAGCACCGCAAGCTGATCGGGCAGGCGCGGTCGCAGTCGGAGGAGATTCTCGCCGAGGCGCGGCAGGTCGCCGATGCGCAGCGCGAGCGCGTGCGCGTGGAGACCGAGGAGGACCGGCAGCGCCGGCTCGAGGAGACCCGCCGCCAGATCGACCAGGCGACCCACCAGGCGATCGGCGAGATCCGGGAAGAGGTCGGGAAGCTCAGCGTTGCGGCCGCGGAGAAGATCACGCGCAAGACCCTCGATGCGGCCGACCAGCAGCGGCTGATCGACGAGGCGCTCGCCGAGATCGACTTCTCCGAGCTCGAGGGGAGCCGGTCGTAGCCGCCGTCGAGCGCATCTACGCGCGCGCCCTCTTCGAGGCGGCGCGCGACGAGGGCAGGCTCCCGAAGGTGCAGGCCGATCTCGACGCGCTGCGCGACGGCGTCGCCGGCTCGGAGGAGCTCGCCATCGTCCTCGCGAACCCCGAGGTCGACTCGCGCTTGAAGGGCGACATCCTCGCGCGGATCGCCCAGGGCGCGGACGAGCTCGTCGTCAACTTCGTGCGGCTGATCGCGGAGAAGGGGCGCGCCGACGCGCTCGCCGGGATCGTCGACGAGCTCGACGCGCTCGTCGCGGAGGACGCGCGCATTCTCGACGTCGAGCTCACGACCGCCCACGCGCTCTCCGACGCCGACTTCGCGCGCATCATCGCGCGGATCGAGCAGGCCTCGGGCCGGCAGGTGCAGGCCACGCGCTCCGTCGACGAGGACCTGATCGGCGGTCTCGTGCTGCAGGCCGGCTCGATGAGGCTCGATGCCAGCGTCCGTGGACAACTCGAACGACTTCGCCAAGAACTCTCGACTGGGGGAACCCATGGTTCCCCCGGTTAGCCCCCTCCTTCTTCGCGGCTCAGCGCGAGCCGCCGCGAGCCTCCCGCCGGGCAACGCCCGGCTCCGGCGTCGACTGTTCGCCCTGTTGCAAATGACTCACCAAGGAGCTGACGGAACGTGAAGCTGCGCCCGGAAGAGATCACCTCGATCCTCAAGGAGCGGATCGAGCAGTTCGACGTCGAGACCAACCTGGCCGAGGTGGGGTCGGTCCTGCAGGTCGGCGACGGGATCGCCCGCATCCACGGGCTCGAGAACTGCGTCGCCCTGGAGATGCTCGAGCTCGAGCACGGCGTCGTCGGGCTCGCGTTCAACCTCGAGGAGGACAACGTCGGCGCCGCGCTGTTCGGCGAGTGGGACCTGATCAAGGAGGGCGACCCCGTTCGCCGCACCGGCAGCGTCGCGTCGGTCCCCGTCGGGCGCGGCCTGCTCGGCCGGGTCGTCGACCCGCTCGGCAACCCGATCGACGGTCTCGGCCCGATCGAGGCGGCGGAGACACGGCCGGTCGAGTGGAAGGCGCCGGGCGTGATTGCGCGCCAGCCGGTCAAGGAGCCGCTGCAGACCGGGATCAAGGCGATCGACTCGATGACGAACGTGGGGCGCGGTCAGCGCGAGTTGATCATCGGCGACCGTTCGACCGGCAAGACGGCGATCGCGATCGACACGATCTTGAACCAGCACGACCAGGACGTGAAGTGCATCTACGTGGCGATCGGGCAGAAGGCCTCGACCGTCGCGCAGGTCGTCGAGCGGCTACGCGACGCGGGCGCGATGGAATACACGACCGTCGTCAACGCAGCGGCGTCCGAGGCGGCTCCGATCAAGTGGATCGCACCGTTCGCGGGCTGCGCCATGGCGGAGTACTTCCTCTACAACGGCGAGCACGCGCTGATCATCTACGACGACCTGACGAAGCAGGCCGACGCCTACCGCCAGCTGTCGCTGCTGCTGCGCCGGCCGCCGGGCCGCGAGGCATTCCCCGGCGACGTCTTCTACCTGCACTCGCGGCTGCTCGAGCGCGCATGCAAGCTCAGCGACGAGCGGGGCGGCGGCTCGCTGACCGCGCTGCCGATCATCGAGACGCAGGCGGGCGACATCTCCGCGTACATCCCGACCAACGTCATCTCGATCACGGACGGCCAGATCTTCCTTCAGTCCGACCTCTTCTTCTCCGGCGTGCGGCCGGCGGTCAACGTCGGAACGTCCGTCTCGCGCGTGGGCTCGTCGGCGCAGACGAAGGCGATGAAGAAGGTCGCCGGGCGCCTTCGCCTCGACCTCGCCCAGTACCGTGAGCTCGAGGCGTTCGCGCAGTTCGGCTCCGAGCTCGACCAGGCGACGCAGTCGGCGCTGAACCGCGGCGAGAAGATGGTCGCGACACTCAACCAGCCGCAGTACCAGCCCTGGCCGATGGAGGAGCAGGTGGGGGCGCTGTACGCCGGCGTCAACGGCTACCTCGACGACATCGCGACCGAGGACGTGCCGCGCTTCCAGGACGAGCTGCGCGAGTCGCTGCGCACGCAGGCGGAGATCTACAAGGGGATCCGCGAGACCGGCGACCTCTCCGACGAGGCGGCCGAGCGCCTGAACGAGGAGATCGAACGGGTGAAGGCGCGCTTCCAGCCGAGCTCCGGAGAGCAAGCCGCCTAGTGGCTTCGGTCCAGGATCTCAAGCGGCGCGTCCGCTCGATCACCAATACGCGCAAGCTGACGCGGGCGATGGAGCTCGTCGCGTCGGCGCGGCTGCGACGCGCCCAGATGCGCATCGAGGCGATGCGGCCCTACGCGGACCGCATGCTCGAGCTGATGGCCGGCGTGTCGCAGGCGGCGGGCGCCGTCCGGCTGCCGCTGCTCGAGCGGCGCGACCCGATCCAGACGGTCGCGCTCGTCCCGGTGACCGCCGACCGCGGTCTCGCCGGCGCGTTCAACGCGCAGGTGCTGCGCCGCACGTTCGCGTTGCAGCGCGAGGCCGAGGCCGCCGGCCAGAAGGTCCTCTACTTCTCGTCCGGGAAGAAGGCCGCCTCGACGCTGCGCTTCCGCCGGCTCGACGTCGGCCACGCGTGGACCGGGTTCAGCGAGCGGGCCGCGTACAGCGACGCCCAGGCGATGGCGCACGAGCTCGCCGAGGCGTTCGTCGAGCGCCGCGTCGACCGGGTCGTTCTCGTCTACAACGCGTTCGTCTCGCCGCTCGTCCAGCGGGTCACCGTGCGCGACGTCCTGCCGATCCCACAGGACGTGCTCGCGGGCGAGGCCGGCGAGGAGGCCGAGTCGTCGGAGCTCGCCCATCCCGACTTCATCTACGAGCCGGAGCCGCAGGAGATCCTCGCGCGGCTGCTTCCCGTGTACGTCGAGACCGAGCTGTACCGGGCACTGCTCGAGTCGGGCGCCTCGGAGCAGGGGGCGCGGATGACTGCGATGCGCAACGCCTCGAAGGCGGCCGGCGAGCTGATCGACAACCTGACGCTCGCAATGAACCGGGCGCGGCAGGCGGCGATCACGCAGGAGATCCTCGAGGTCGTCGCCGGCGCCGACGCGCTCTCCGGCTGACGCATTTATCGATCTCCTTCTTCTCGGATTTCGATCAACGATTTCGCCTGGACTGCGGTACAGTTCGCAAACCGTGGCGCAGACCGAGCACGAGGCTGTCGCCGCCGGCGACGGCGGCACGGCCGTCGACGACGCCCCGCTCATCCTCGGCGACGAGATCGAGGCGCGCGGCTACTGGGAGTCGGTCTGGCGGAGCCTCAAGCAGGACAAGGCCGCGATCGGCGGTGGCATTGCCGTCATCGTCCTCATCTTCCTGTGCTTCATCGGGGCGCCGATCTTCGCGTGGATCCTCGGCCACGGGCCGAACCAGATCTTCGACGGCGGACTGACCGCGGGAGCGCTGCCGCTCGGGCCGTGGTCGCACTTCAAGGATGTGCCATATGTCGGCGCGACGGGCAACTTCCCCTCGGTCTTCTTCCCGCTCGGGAGCGACGGCGCCGAGGGCCGGGACGAGTTCCTGCGCCTGCTGTACGGCGGCCAGGCCTCGCTCGAGGTCGCGATCTTCGCGACGGCGATCTCGATCACGCTCGGCGTGATCTTCGGCGCGGCGGCCGGGTACTTCGGCGGCGGGATCGACATGGTCATCTCCCGCGTCACCGAGCTGACGATGGCCTTCCCGGTGATCCTCTTCATCATCGCCCTCTCCGCGGTCGCCGGCCCCGAGCTGAACAAGATCACCTTCGGATTCCTGCCGGAGGGGGTGTTCACGATCACCCTGGTGCTCTCGATCTTCGGGTGGTTCTACCCCTGCCGAATTGCGCGCGCCCAGGTTCTCTCGCTGAGAGAGAAGGAGTTCGTCGAGGCCGCCCGGATGGTTGGCTCGAGCGACTCCAAGATCATCCGGTCGCACCTGCTCCCGCACCTGGTCGCGCCGATGATCGTGCTGGCGACGATTTCCGTGGGCGCGAACGTGTTGGCCGAGGCGGGCCTGTCCTTCCTCGGGATCGGCATCCAGGAGCCCACGGCGAGCTGGGGGAACCTCCTCGAACAGGCGCCGCAGTTCTACCTCCAGGTGCCCTGGCTGATGCTCTGGCCGGGCCTGGCGGTGCTGATCACGACCCTCTCCTTCAACCTGCTCGGCGACGGCCTCCGGGACGCCTTCGACCCGCGCGCCGCGCGCTGAAATGCCCCGCCAGGCAGGGCTAACAATCGGCGGCTGGAATCGTCTCAGCATGGCGAGACGACACCGGGTTCGTTTGCGCCCGGTCCACCATCGAAAGGAGCAGGATGCGTAAGACCCTGTGGTACCGGGTCCCGCTCAGCGTGATCGGCGTGGCAGCCCTTGCTGCAATGGTCGCCGTGACCGCTTCCGGCGGCACCAGTGCCAAGAAGGCTTCGAAGACGCTCAACCTCGCCGTGGCAGCGACTGACGTCGACTACACGGACCCCGCTCTGGCCTACGGCGTTCTGTCGTGGCAGATCGAGTACGAGACGTGTTCGAAGCTGCTCGACTACTCGGACGTCGGAGGTGGCAGCTCGGAGCTTTCGCCCGATGCAGCCGCCGGCTTCCCGGTCGTGTCGAACAACGGCAAGACCTACACGTTCACGATCAAGTCGGGCATCAAGTTCAACGACGGCGCCCCTGTCACCGCCGATAGCTTTGTCGCGGCGTTCAACCGGGATGCGAACCCCTCGATGAACTCCCCGGTCAATGCCTTCATGAGCGACGTCATCGGTTACGACAACGTCGTCAACAAGAAGGCCTCGAAGGTCAGCGGCGTGACCGCGTCCGGCAACAAGCTCACGATCAAGCTGAGCGAGTCCGACGGTGGTCTGCTCGACAAGCTCGCGATGCCGTTCTTCTGCGCGATCGAGCCGTCGAAGACTCCGGTCAACCCGCAGGGCGTCAACACGCTGCCCGGTTCCGGCCCGTACTACATCGCGGACCGCACCGTCGGCAAGCAGATCGTCCTCAAGTCGAACCCGTACTACAAGGGCAACCGCCCGCATCGCTCGGACACGATCGTCCTGACGATGAACACGGATCCGCAGCAGACGTACCTGCAGGTCTCGAACGGCACGTACGCGGCCGATCCGTCGGGTCTCGACAACCCGGCTGCTGCAGCGCAGCTGCAGAAGCAGTACGGCGTCAACAAGAGCCGGTTCTTCGTGCACCCCACGCCGGAGACCGACTACGTGGCGATGAACACCCAGGGCAGCGCGTTCAAGTCGGCCGCGATGCGGAAGGCCGTCAACTACGCGATCGACCGGCCTGCACTGCTGCGTGTCCGCGGCGTGCTCGGCGGATCGCGCACGACGACGATCCTCCCGCGCTCGCTGACCGGCGGCGTGTATGACCAGCGGCTGTACCCGATCGCGGGTGCCAACTCGGCGAAGGCCAAGGCCGTCGCCGGCGGCGCCTGCGGGAACGTCAACCTCTGGTACGCGACGGGCCCGGTCGGGACCCCGCAGTCCGGGATCCTGAAGTACAACCTCAGCCAGATGGGCTGCAACGTGACGACGAAGTCGTTCGTCGGCTACGCGATCTACACGGCGGCCGGCGTCAAGGGTGCTCCCTTCGACGCGATGTTCGCCGGGTGGTATCAGGACTACGCCGACGGTTATGACTTCTTCCACATCCTGCTCGACGGCCGCACGCTCCAGGCCTCGAACAACAACAACCTCGCGTACTTCAACGAGCCGAGCGTCAACTCGAAGATCGACGCTGCCAACAAGCTGACCGGCACCGCTCGTGCGAAGGCGTGGGGCTCGCTCGACATCTACACGATGAAGAACTACGCCCCGTGGGCGCCGATTGACAACCGCAACGTTCGCGACTTCATCGGTCCGAACACCGCCGGTTATCAGTTCTCGCCCGCCTGGGGTTCGATGGACCTCGGCACCCTCTATCTGAAGTAACGAGGGGCACCGAACGTAGGACAAGCACGAAACCCGAGTGTGAGCGCCGGCTCGCCGGCGCTCACACTCGACAATCGAACGGCAACCCCAGCCGAAAGCGAAGGTGACGAAGCCTTGGTTCGCTACATCATTCGTCGTTGCATTTGGGCCGCGGCGCTTTTCATCGTTGTGACGATGATCGGCTTCGTCCTCTTCTATCTGATCCCCGCAGACCCCGCGAAGTTCGCCTGCGGGCGGGCCTGCGACGAGGCGCAGGTGCAGAAGGTCGCCCACTACCTGGGCACCGACCGTCCCCTGTACGTCCAGTACGGCAGGTTCCTCGGCCGCCTGGTTCCGTTCAGCTTCTCGGGCGGCCCGCACTTCAAGGCGCCGAACCTCGGCCACTCGTTCGTCAACCGCCAGCCGGTGACGAGCATCGTCGGCGCTGCAGCGCCCGTCACGGCCTCGCTCGTGTTCGGCGGGATGATCCTCTGGATGATGATCGCCCTGCCGATCGGCATCCTCAGTGCGATCCGACCGCGATCCCTGCTCGACCGATTCTCGATGACGGGAGTGCTGATCGGGATCTCGGCGCACCCCGTGTGGCTCGGGCTGATCGCCTCGTACCTGATCGGGTACCGCCTCGGCTGGACGCCGATCGCCGGCTACGCCAATTTCTTCCACCCCCTGTACGCCCAGCCGGGCGGACCGGTGCAATGGGCCTACCACCTGATCCTCCCGTGGATCACGTTCGCGATCCTGTTCGCGGCCGTCTACGTCCGGATGATCCGAGCGAACGTCCTCGAGACCATGAACGAGGACTACGTGCGCACCGCCCGGGCCAAGGGGGCCCCCGAGGCGCGCGTGATGCGCGCGCACATCCTCCGGAACGCCCTCCTGCCCGTGGTCACGATGCTCGGCATGGACGTCGGGCTGGCGCTGGGCGGGGCGGTGTTCACCGAGAGCGTGTACTCGCTGAACGGCCTCGGGTACCAGACGATCCAGAGCCTGAACAACTACGACAGCCCGACCGTGCTCGGGATCCTCGTCTTCGCGACGACGGCGATCATCGTCCTGAACCTGGTCGTGGACCTGCTCTACGCCTGGATCGACCCCAGGATCAGACTCACCTAAGCTTTCGGGTAAGGAGTATCTTTCCGGCCCTGATGCCCCTGCTCGAAGTCAAGGATCTCAAGACCTACTTCGCCACCGGCGACGGCGTCGTCAAGGCCGTGGACGGGGTGAGCTTCTCGATCGAGAAGGGGCAGACCCTGGGCATCGTCGGCGAGTCCGGCTCGGGCAAGAGCGTCACCTGTCTGACGATCATGGGCCTGAACCCGAAGCGCCGGACGACCTCGACGGGGGAGGCGCTCTTCAACGGCGAGGATCTCCTGAAGGCGAGCCCATCGCGGCTGCGCGAGATCCGCGGCAACGACATCGCGATGATCTTCCAGGACCCGATGACGAGCCTGAACCCGGTGCACACGGTCGGCACGCAGCTCGTCGAGGCGGTCACACTGCACCGGAACGTCTCGCGCGGCCAGGCGAAGAAGCGCGCCCTCGAGCTGCTCAAGCAGGTCGGCATCCCGCGCGCCGAGCGGCGCATCGACGACTATCCGCACCAGTTCTCGGGCGGTATGCGCCAGCGCGTGATGATCGCGATGGCGCTGATCAACGATCCCGACCTGCTGATCGCCGACGAGCCGACGACCGCGCTCGACGTGACGACGCAGGCGCAGATCCTCACGCTGATCGAGAAGCTGCAGTCCGACTACGACAGCGCCGTGATCATGATCACGCACGACCTCGGCGTGATCGCCGAGATCGCCGACGACGTCGTCGTCATGTACGCCGCCGAGGTCGTGGAGAAGAGCCCGGTCGACCGCATCTTCAAGAAGCCGCACCATCCCTACACGTGGGGGCTGATGGGGTCGCTGCCGCGGCTCGACGCCGACCTCGAGCGCCTCACGCAGATCCCCGGCCAGCCGCCGTCGCTCCTCCGGCCTCCGGCCGGCTGCCGGTTCAACCCGCGCTGCGCCTACGTCATGGACGTCTGCCGGACGAAGGCGCCTCCACTCGAGCCGGTCCGCGGCGACGCGACCCACCTGCAGGCGTGCCATCTCGACGAGGAGACCAAGGATCGCGAGGCGGCGCGGCTGCTGCACATGTTCGCGAGCGGAGCCGCATGACGACGCCGGCGCAGCCGCCCAACGAGACGGCGGACGGCACGCCCCTCACGGGCGACGAGCTACTCGTCGTCGACGGGCTCCAGAAGTACTTCCCGATCACCCGCGGGATCATCTTCCAGAAGCAGATCGCAGCCGTCCAGGCGGTCGACGGCGTGACGTTCACCGTGAACGAGGGCGAGACGCTCGGCGTCGTCGGCGAGTCCGGCTGCGGGAAGTCGACGA
This sequence comes from Gaiellaceae bacterium, assembly GCA_035518115.1. Classification (GTDB taxonomy): domain Bacteria; phylum Actinomycetota; class Thermoleophilia; order Gaiellales; family Gaiellaceae; genus PALSA-600. The sequence continues at coordinate 26,643 of DATIXY010000091.1, forward strand.
TGGCGCGCTGCGTGATGAAGCTGCTCGAGCCGACCGGGGGGCGGATTCTCTTCCGCGGACGCGACATCACCAACCTCTCGCGATCCGCGATGCGCCCGTACCGGCGCGAGATGATGATGATCTTCCAGGACCCGTACGCGTCGCTGAACCCGCGCAAGCGCGTCGGCTTCATCGTCGCCGAGGCGCTCGAGCTGCACAAGCTGGGGACGCAGGCGGAGATCAAGCGGCGCGTGCAGGAGCTGCTCGAGGTGGTCGGCTTGAACCCCGAGCACTACAACCGCTTCCCGCACGAGTTCTCCGGCGGCCAGCGGCAACGCATCGGGATCGCGCGCGCGCTCGCCGTCAACCCGAAGCTGATCGTCTGCGACGAGCCGGTCTCGGCGCTCGACGTCTCGGTGCAGGCGCAGGTGCTGAACCTGCTCAAGGACCTGCAACGCGACTTCAACCTGACGTTCATCTTCATCGCGCACGATCTGAACGTCGTGCGCTACATCTCCGACCGGGTGCTCGTGATGTACCTCGGGCAGATCGTAGAGTCCGGCGACCGGAACAACCTCTACGACAGCCCGCAGCACCCCTACACCGGGGCGCTTTTGTCGGCGGTTCCCGTCGCCGATCCGGAGGTCAGCCGCGGGCGCCAGCGGATCGTGCTCGAAGGAGACGTGCCGAGCCCGATCAACCCGCCGAAGGCGTGCCGCTTCCATCCGCGCTGCCCGCGCTTCGTCGAGGGCCGCTGCGACGTCGAGCCGCCGGAGCTCGTGCTGCGTGGGGCGGCCGCGCCGGATCACCTGACCCGGTGCCACTACCCGCTCGAGCGCTGGCCCCTGACGGTCGACGAGATGCGACGGCGCGAAGAGGCCCCGGCAGCGGCGGCGTCCGAGGGCTAGTCCGTCGTGCTCCGCGCCGCGCTGCGCCGGTTCGCGCTCGTGCTGGCCGTCACGATCGCGGCCGCAGCGGTGCTTGGGCTCGTGATCGTCGGAGTCACCGGCGATGCGCTCCAGCGCGGGCTGGCCGTCGGCTTCTACGCCATCGGAGCCGGGCTCTGCGGGCTGGCGTTCCTGGTGGGCAGCCGCCCGCCCGTCCGCGGGAAATCCGACGGCGGGTTCATCGGGTTCGGCCGCTGGATCGGCGGCGGCGTCCGGTGGTCGACCCGCAAGGAGCACGTCGAGGCGCTGAACGTGCCGGCTCTTCTTGCAGTCTTAGGTTTTTGCCTCATCCTGATAGGTGTGGCGGTCGATAACCGCCACTAACTTGTGACGCAAAATCCGTCTAATCAAGTAATGGCTCTGAATGAAGAGTGCAGCCGGGTTCGTGAGCTCATCTCGCTCGAGCTCGACGGCGCCCTGTCGCGGTTCGAGACGGCCGGCCTGCGCCGGCACCTGAAGGCCTGCGCCGACTGCCGGGCCTACGCGACGGATGTCCGCCAGGCGACCGGGCTCCTCCGCGGCACCGCGCTCGTTGCAAGGCCCACGCCGGTGACGGTCCCCGCCGCGGAGCGCGGCCGGGCGGGCCGCGGCGCGGTCAGGGTCGGCGCCGCCGCGGCGGTCGTCGCCTCGCTCGCCGCCCTCGTTGCCGGCGGGCTCACGACCGGGGGCACGCCGAGCGCCAGCGCGGGCGCAACCGCCTCCGGCAGCGGCGACCTGAGCGCGATGCGCGCGATCCGCCGGCAGCAGCTCGCCGTGTCGACGGCGGCAGACACGCCCCGCATCCGGGTCATCGAGATCGACTAGCGCCCGCTCCCTCCGCGTACGATGAGGACGTGGAGGTTGCTGCCCCATGATGGCGGGCCCGATCAGCTCGTACGTCTGACGCCTCGATCATGTCGACCGTGTGTCGGCGGCGTTGAAGCAGGCGGAGCTGGACAGGGCCGGTGTCTTCCCGGCATCGGCTAGGCTGCGCCTGCCGGAGGCGCTGGCGGGCTTGTTGCGCGTCGACCGGCGGCAACGTCGTGCACCCAAAGCAGCCGAGGAGCTCTAAATCGTGTCCACGAACGGCAACCAGAACGTCGGCAAGCTGCTCGAGATCAAGGGCGTCGTCGTCGACGCCGTCTTCCCGGGCACGCTCCCGGCCATCTACTCGGCTCTGCGGATCCCGCGGCCCGACGGCAGCGACCTGATCGCGGAAGTGCAGCAGCACCTCGGCGACGACCGTGTGCGCGCCGTCGCGATGGATGCGACCGACGGGATCGCACGCGGCACCGACGTCATCGATACCGGGGGGCCGATCTCCGTGCCCGTCGGGGACGTCACGCTCGGGCGCGTCTGGAACGTGCTCGGCGATCCGGTCGACGAGAAGGACCCTGCGCCGGCTGACAACCCGCGCTGGTCGATCCACCGCGACCCGCCCGCGTTCCAGGACCTGACGCCGAAGGTGGAGATCTTCGAGACGGGGATCAAGGTGATCGACCTGATCGCCCCGTACGTCCGCGGCGGCAAGATCGGGCTGTTCGGCGGCGCCGGCGTCGGCAAGACGGTGCTGATCCAGGAGCTGATCCACAACATCGCGCGCGAGCACGGCGGTGTGTCGGTGTTCTCGGGCGTCGGCGAGCGGACGCGCGAGGGCAACGACCTGCTGCTCGAGATGACCGAGTCCGAGGTGATCGACAAGGTCGCGCTCTGCTACGGGCAGATGAACGAGCCGCCGGGCGCGCGCCTGCGCGTCGGGCTCTCCGGCCTGACGATGGCCGAGTACTTCCGCGACCAGGGCCAGGACGTGCTGCTGTTCATCGACAACATCTTCCGCTTCGTGCAGGCCGGCTCCGAGGTCTCCGCGCTGCTCGGGCGCATGCCGAGCGCCGTCGGGTACCAGCCGACCCTCGCAACGGAGATGGGGCAGCTGCAGGAGCGGATCACGTCGACGACCAAGGGAGCGGTCACGTCGGTGCAGGCGATCTACGTGCCGGCCGACGATCTCACCGACCCCGCGCCGGCGAACACGTTCGCCCATCTCGACGCGACGACGGTGCTGAGCCGTGCGATCGTCGAGCAGGGGATCTACCCCGCGGTCGACCCGCTCGACTCGACCTCGCGCGCACTCCAGCCGGGCATCGTCTCGCCGGACCACTACCGGGTCGCGACGCGCGTGCAGGAGGTGCTGCAGCGCTACAAGGACCTGCAGGACATCATCGCGATCCTCGGGATCGAGGAGCTCTCCGACGAGGACCGCCTGACCGTGTCGCGCGCACGCAAGATCCAGCGTTTCCTGTCGCAGCCGAACTTCGTCGCCGAGCAGTTCACGGGCACGCCGGGCCAGTACGTCAAGCTCGAGGACACGATCCGCGGGTTCGACGAGATCCTCGAGGGCAAGCACGACGATCTCCCCGAGCAGGCCTTCTACATGGTCGGCCCGATCGAGGGCGCCGTCGAGCGGTCGCAGCAGCTGCAGGCCGCCGCGTAGGGCGGACCGGTGGCGGACCGCAAGCTGTTCTCGGTCTCCCTCGTCACCCCGGATGGGGCGGCCTACGAGGGCGACGCCGAGATGCTGATCGTCCCCGGCGCCGCCGGCGAGATCGGCGTGCTCGCGCGCCACGCGCCGCTGATCGCAAGTCTCAAGTCGGGCTCGACCCGGATCCACCTCCCGGGGGGCGAGGTGCAGGAGTACGCAACCGGCCCCGGGTTCTTCCAGGTGCTCCGTGACCGCGCGATCGCGCTGGTGGACGACGCCGTCGAGGCCTCGCAGATCGACGATGGGCGTGCGCGGGAGCAGCTCGAGGCGGCCCAGCGCGAGCTCGAGGCGATCGACCGGGGAGAGTCGACGGCCGACCGGTGGCAGGTCGAGCAGCGGCTCCGGCACGCGGAGAACCAGCTCGCGGTCGCCGGGCGCTCGTAATTCGCCTGCAGTTCACTACAATCAGAGCAGCTTCCCCGGAGAGCTTTGACGAGCAGCTTGGCGACCGGGTCACCAAACGCCTAAAGAGCCTATGGCCGAGACCGTCGCAGCCAACATCCGCAGACTCGCCGAGGAGCGCATCCTCCTCCTCGACGGCGCCTGGGGCGTGCTGCTGCAGAACCGCGGCCTCACCGAGGCCGACTTTCGCGGCGAGCGGTTCGCATCGCACCCGCGCGACCTGCTGAACAACCCCGACGTGCTGAACCTGGCGCGGCCCGAGGTCGTGCGGGCCGTGCACGATTCGTACTTCGCCGCCGGGTGCGACATCGCCACCACGAACACGTTCACGGCGACGTCGATCGGCCAGGCCGACTACGGGCTCGAGGACGCCGTCTACGACCTCAACGTCGCCGGCGCCGGCATCGCGCGCGCGGCGGCGGACGAGCACGGCGGCTTCGTCGCCGGCTCGGTCGGCCCGCTCAACGTCACCCTCTCCCTGAGCCCGCGGGTGGACGACCCCGGCTACCGCACCCACACGTTCGACGAGGTCGTCGAGTCCTACAGCGAGCAGATGCGCGGGCTGGCCGACGGCGGCGTCGACCTGCTGCTGATCGAGACGATCTTCGACACGCTGAACGCGAAGGCCGCGATCGTCGCCGCGCGCACGGCGGCGCCGCAGCTGCCGCTCTGGATCAGCGCGACGATCGTCGACCTGTCGGGCCGGACGCTGAGCGGCCAGACGATCGAGGCCTTCTGGACCGCGATCGAGCACGCGGAGCCGCTGATCGTCGGGATCAACTGCTCGCTCGGAGCGCGCGAGATGCGGCCCTACGTCGCCGACCTGGCCCGCGTCGCGACGTGCCTCACGTCGTGTCACCCGAACGCCGGCCTCCCGAACGCGTTCGGCGGCTACGACGAGACCCCCGACGTCACTTCGTCGCTGCTGCGCGAGTTCGCCCAGGCGGGCCTCCTCAATGTCGCCGGATCGTGCTGCGGCTCGACGCCCGACCACACGCACGCGATCGCCGACGCGATCCGAGGCCTCGAGCCCCGCCGGGTGCCGCCGAACGAGCCGCGCACTCGGTTCAGCGGGCTCGAGACGTTCGAGCTCGGACCGGACACAGGGTTCGTGACGATCGGGGAGCGGACGAACGTCACGGGCTCCGCACGGTTCCGCAGGCTGGTCGAGGCCGACGACTTCCCCGCGGCCGTCGACGTCGCGCTCGAGCAGGTGCGTGGTGGCGCCAACCTGCTCGACGTCAACATGGACGCCGATCTCCTCGAGGGCGAAGAGGCGATGCGCACGTTCCTGAACGTGATCGCGACCGAGCCCGAGGTCGCCCGCCTCCCGATCATGGTCGACAGCTCGAAGTGGACGGTGCTCGAGGCGGGCCTCAAGTGCCTGCAGGGGAAGGGCATCGTCAACTCGATCTCGCTCAAGGAGGGCGAGGAGGAGTTCCTGCACCAGGCGCGCCGGATCCGCGACTACGGCGCCGGCGTGATCGTGATGGCGTTCGACGAGCAGGGCCAGGCGACCGAGGTCGAGCGGCGCGTCGCGATCTGCGGCCGCGCGTACGACCTGCTCGTCGGCGAGGTCGGCTTCCCGCCCGAGGACATCGTCTTCGACCCGAACGTCCTCGCAGTCGCCACCGGCATCCCTGAGCACGACGACTACGCGCGCGCGTTCATCGAAAGCATCCCGCTGATCAAGGAGCGCTGCCCGGGCGCCCGCACGTCGGCCGGCATCTCGAACCTCAGCTTCTCGTTCCGCGGCAACGACCGCATCCGCGAGGCGATGCACGCCGTGTTCCTCTACCACGCCGTCGGCGCAGGCCTCGACATGGGGATCGTCAACGCCGGCCAGCTGGCCGTCTACGAGGACATCGAGCCCGAGCTGCTCGAGCGAGTCGAGGACGTGATCTTCAACCGGCGGCCGGATGCGACCGAGCGCCTCGTCGAGCTCGCCGAGCAGGTCAAGGGCGGCGGGACGCGGCGGGAGCTCGATCTCGCCTGGCGCGAGCAGCCCGTCTCCAAGAGGCTCGAGCACGCGCTGGTGCACGGCATCGTCGACCACGTCGAGGAGGACGTCGAGGAGGCACGGGCCGCCTCGGCGCGCCCACTCGACGTGATCGAGGGGCCGCTCATGGACGGGATGCGCGTCGTCGGCGACCTGTTCGGCTCGGGCCGCATGTTCCTGCCGCAGGTGGTCAAGTCGGCCCGGGTGATGAAGCGCGCGGTCGCCTACCTGCAGCCGTTCATGGAGGCCGAGCGCGGCGGCGGCCGGTCCGCGCAGGGGAAGGTGCTGCTCGCAACCGTCAAGGGCGACGTGCACGACATCGGCAAGAACATCGTCGGCGTCGTTCTCGGCTGCAACGACTACGAGGTGATCGACCTCGGCGTCATGGTGCCGGCGGCGACGATCCTCGAGACGGCGGAGCGCGAGCGCGTCGACGTGGTCGGGCTGTCGGGGCTGATCACGCCGTCGCTCGACCAGATGGTCAACGTCGCGCGCGAGCTCGAGCGTTCGCGGCTCGAGCTGCCGCTGCTGATCGGCGGCGCCACGACCTCACGTCAGCACACCGCCGTGAAGATCGCGCCCGAGTACACGTCGGAGACCGTCCACGTGCTCGACGCGAGCCGCGTCGTCGACGTCGTCTCGAGCCTCCTCGACCCAGGCCGCCGGGCCGCGCTCGACGTCGAGAACCGCGAGCTCCAGGAGCGCCTCCGCCGCCAGCACGCAGAGAAGCTGAAGCGGCCGCTGCTCACGCTCGCGGAGGCGCGCGCGAACCGCGCGAAGCTCCCGTTCGACGACCTGCCGGCGCCGCCGTTCATCGGCTCGCGCGAGATCGACGTCGAAGTCTCCGCGCTGGTCGACTACATCGACTGGCAGTTCTTCTTCCACGCGTGGGACCTGAAGGGCAAGTTCCCGGCGCTGCTCGAGAACCCCGCCGCACGCGAGCTGTACGAGGACGCGACCGCGCTGCTCGCCGAGATCGCAAGTAACAGTCTGTTACAAGCGCGCGGGGTCTACGGCTTCTGGCCCGCGCACGCCGACGGCGACGACGTGGCCGTGGGCGACACGCGCTTCTCGTTCCTCCGGCAGCAGGCCGCGAACGGCGACAGCCGCCCGAACCGCTCGCTCGCGGACTTCGTGGCGCCGGGCGGCGACCACGTCGGCGGCTTCGCGGTCTCGATCCACGGCGCCGACGCGGTCGCGGAGGCATACGTGGCCGGCCACGACGACTACCAGGCGATCGTCGTCAAGGCACTCGCCGACCGGCTCGCGGAGGCGTTCGCCGAATGGCTGCACGAGCAGGTGCGCCGCGAGTGGTACGCGCCGCAGGAGCACTTCAGCCGGGACGAGCTGATCGGCGAGCGGTTCCGGGGCATCCGCCCGGCGCTCGGCTACCCGGCGTGCCCCGACCACAGCGAGAAGCCGAAGCTCCACGCCCTCCTCGACGCCGAGCGCGTCGGGATCACGCTCACGGACTCCTTCGCGATGCTGCCCGCCGCCGCGGTCAGCGGGCTCTACTTCGCCCATCCGCAGTCGCGCTACTTCGCCGTCGGGCGGATCGGGCGCGATCAGGTCGCCGACTACGCGGAACGCCGCGGCGTCTCGATCGCGGACGCCGAGCGCTGGCTCGCGCCCAGCCTCGCCTGACCGAGCGCGCCGACGGGTCGGCTATCCTGCCTCGCGGCGGGCGCCTCTTGCGGGCGCCGCCTACATTTATGCGGACGACACTGAAGAGAGGCGTCGGGCGCGGAGCAGGCCTGAACGGCAACGGCCGCGCCACATTCCCGCCGTCGCCACCGTCGACCGTCGCCCATTACCAGCCGCCGCCGCCGCCCCGGCGCTCGCGGATCGGGCTCGTAGGGAAGATCCTCCTGGTCGTCCTGCTCACGCTGCTCGCCGTCGGGATCGGGTCTGCGGGCGGCGCATACCTCTACTTCCATCAGTCGGTGGCCGCGGTCCGGCCGCATTCACGTGACGTCATCCGTGCCGAGAAGAGCCTCGACATTCCGGTCGCCCATCATGCAGCGATCGCGCTGGTGATCGGCTACGACCATCGCGCCGGCGAGGCGGCGACCGACCCTTCGCGCTCCGACACGATCATGCTGATCCGGGCCGACCCGGTGACGGACTCGATCTCGCTCCTCTCGTTCCCGCGCGATCTCGGCGTACCGATCTACTGCAGCGCTACGCCGATCACCGTCGACCGGATCAACTCCGCCTACGCGCGGTGCGGCGCGAAGGGGACGCTGCTGACCGTGAAGCACCTGACCGGCCTCAAGGTCAACTACCTGATCACGGTCAACTTCCACGGCTTCAAGGAGATCGTCGACCAGCTCGGCGGGATCTGGATGGACATCGACCGGCGCTACTACAACAAGAACACCGGGGCGTCGTACGACAACTACGCGAACATCGACCTGCAGCCCGGCTACCAGAAGCTCGACGGCGAGCAGGCGCTCGACTTCGTCCGGTTCCGGCACACCGACGACGACTACCACCGCGTCGCCCGCCAGCAGGAGTTCGTGCGCGCGTTCAAGGAGCAGGTCGCGCAGTCGTTCTCGATCACGAAGCTCCCCCATCTCGTCGACGCGATCGTCAACAACATCGAGGTCGCAGAGGGTGGCCGCAAGCTTCAGGGCAGCGAGGTGCTGTCCTACGCCTCGTTCGCCCTGGGCTTGCCGGGCGGCCACTTCTTCCAGCCGCAGATCCAGGGGATCAGCGGGGCGACGGTGACGTCGGCTCCTGCCGGTGCGATCCAGCAGGCGGTCGGCGAGTTCGAGAACCCGGATGTCCAGTCCTCGAAGGCGGCGAACGCGGCCGCCCTCGGCACACACGTGAAGACGAAGGCGCCGCCGCCGTCGAAGGTCTCGGTGCTCGTGCTCAACGGCAACGGCGTCGCGGGAGCGGCCGCCAACGCGTCGTACCTGCTCGGGCAGCGCGGCTACGTGATGCTCGCACCGCCGGGGCAGGTCGAGGCCGACGCTCCGAGCAACGTCTTCCACTCGAGGATCTACTACGCGCCGGGGAACGCCAAGGCGAAGGCGGCGGCACAGGCGATGCTGTCGCTCCTCCAGCCGGCGAGTGTCGCTGCGCTGCCGCGCGACGCGAAGCTGCGGGCGCTCGATCCCGGCGCGATGGTCGTGGTCGTGCTCGGGCAGACCTTCCACGGCTCGCTGGCGCCGATCCCGACGTCGAACGCGCCGGCGCACCAGCCGCCGTACGTGCGCTCCGAGCCGTCGGTCGCAACCGGCCTGCTCGAGCCGCTGCGGGCGCGCGCCGGCTTCTCACTCGAGGTGCCGACCGTGCTCGAGGCGAGCTCGTATCCCGACTCGTACGACGGTGACGTCGCAGCGAGGCTCTACCCGATCGTGAAGGGCAAGAAGGCGGTCCGGCTCGTGTTCAAGACGGGATCAGGGCAGTACTGGGGCGTTCAGGAGTCGAACTGGGACGGGGCCCCTGTGCTCACGGACAAGAGCTTCCAGCACGACCTGGGCGGTCGTGAGTTCGACCTCTACTACTCGGGCAGCCACCTCCACATGATCGTGCTGCAGACGAAGACGGCGAACTACTGGGTCGTGAACACGCTGCTCGACTCGCTCTCGAACGAGACGATGCTGGCGATCGCCAAGGGCCTCAGGCCGCTTCCGGCAGCGAAGTAGACTGGCCGCCTCATGGCAAGGGTCGGGATCTTCGGGGCCGGCTGGGTCGGCCTGGTCACAGGGGCTTGCTTCGCCGAGCTGGGGCACGAGGTCGTCGTGCGCGACGTCCTGCCGGCGAAGATCGAGTCGCTGCGGCGCGGCGAGGTGCCGTTCTTCGAGGACGACGTCCCGGAGCTCCTCGTCAGGAACCGCGACCGGCTCTCGTTCACCCTCGACCCGGCCGATGTCGCCGACTGCGAGTTCCTCTTCGTCTGCGTCGACACTCCTCCGACGGCGTCTGGCGACGCCGACCTCTCGCGCGTCTGGACGGTGATCGACGAGCTGCCGGCCGTCACCGGCAACCCCATCGTCGTGATGAAGTCGACCGTTCCGGTCGGCACCGGCGAGAAGGTGCGCGCCGGGCTCGACGAGCGCGGTCTGGCGCACGTCGGCTACGTCTCGAACCCGGAGTTCCTCGCCGAGGGCAAGGCGGTCGGCGACTTCATGAAGCCGGACCGGATCGTCATCGGCTCCTCCGTCAGGGCCGATGCGGCGCGGGTCGCCTCCCTGTACGCGTCGATCGACGCGCCGATCGTCCAGTGCGACGTCAATTCGGCGGAGATGATCAAGCTGGCCGCGAACGCGTTCCTGATGACGCGCATCTCGTTCATCAACGAGATCGCGAACGTCTGCGAGGCGACCGGTGCCGACGTCGTCATGGTCGCCGAGGGCGTCGGGCTCGACCGCCGCCTTGGCCCGCACTTCCTGCGCGCGGGCATCGGCTACGGCGGCTCGTGCTTCCCGAAGGACTCGCTCGCGCTGAAGCAGCTCGCCTCGAACTCCGGCTACCACTTCCAGCTGCTCTCGGCGGTGATCGAGGTGAACGAGCTGCAGAAGCGCCGCGTCGTGGGCAAGCTCAAGCGGCACCTCGGACGCCAGCTCGACGGCCGGACGGTCGCGCTGCTCGGCCTTGCGTTCAAGCCGGGGACGGACGACATGCGCGAGGCGCCGTCGATCGTGCTCGCTTCGCGCCTGCTCGCCGAGGGGGTCCACGTCCGCGCCTGGGACCCGGTCGCCGACGGGACCAAGCTGCCCGCCGGGGTCGAGGTCGTCGGGTCGGTCGCCGAGGCGGTGAACGGCGCCGACGCGGCGGTGATCGTGACCGAGTGGCCGGAGCTGCGCGGCCTCGCCACGCCGGAGGTGCGCGACTCGATGGCGACGCCGCTGATCGTCGACGGGCGGAACCTGCTCGATCCGGAGGACGTCCGCCGGGCCGGATTCCGCTACGAAGGCATCGGCCGCCTGTCGCCGGTCGACGCGGCCGAGCTTGCCGCAGCTCCGCAGCCCGTCACCGAGGCCTAACCGGAGCATTGGAGGCGATCATCCTCGCCGGTGGCCGGGCCGAGCGGCTCGGCGAGGCCGCGGGCGGCCGCCCGAAGGCGCTCGTCGACGTCGCCGGCAGGCCGCTCGCCGCCTACCAGGTCGGACGGCTCGCTCGGGCCGGCGTGACCCGGGTGATCTTCGCCTGCGCCGCCGGGGAGGGAGCCGTGTTCGAGCAGGCGCTCGCCGGCCAGGGGCCGGAGATCGTGGCGGTCGAGGAGCCGGAGCGCCTGGGGCGCGGAGGCGGCCTTCGGTTCGCGGCCCAAGCGCGCAACGAGGGCGGAGAGGTCTTCGCTCTCAACGGCGACGAGCTCGTCGACGTGGACTACACGAGCCTGCTCGCGCGGCATCGGTCCCGGAACGCACTCGCGACGATCGCCGTCGCGCGCCCGAAGTCGCAGTTCGGGCTCGTCGACATCGGCGACGACGACGTCGTGCGCGGCTTCGAGGAGGCGGGCAAAGTCCCGTACTGGGTCAACTGCGGCAACTACGTCCTGTCGGAGGAGGCGCTCGAGCGCTTCCCCGAGCGGGGCGATCACGAGTCGACGACGTTTCCCGAGCTCGCCGCCGAGGGCCGGCTGCACGCGTTCCGGCACGAGGGGCTCTGGCTGACCGTGAACACGCCCAAGGAGCTGCGCGTGGCCGCCGACCACGTCGCCGCGCACCCCGAGTGGCTTGCGTGACAGACTCGCCCGAAATGTCGGTCGACTCGCCGAACCTGGGCTCCCTCGATCGCTGGGCGGTGGACGTGCGCCGGATCGACAAGCCCTGGGGCTACGAGCTCATCTGGGCGGCGACCGACCGCTACCTCGGCAAGCTCCTGCACGTGAAGGCCGGCCATTCGCTCTCGCTGCAGTTCCACCGGGAGAAGGACGAGTCGTGGCTCGTCCAGGCCGGCCGGGCGCGGATCGAGCTGGGCGAGGCGGGGCAGGCCGTGCTGGCCGAGGAGGTCGTCGGCCCAGGCGCCGCGTTCCACTACCCCGCGGGGACGGTGCACCGTGTGACCGCGCTTGAGGACACGACGATCCTCGAGGTCTCCACGCCCTTCCCGGACGACGTCGTCCGGCTCGCCGACGCCTACGGGCGCCAGGGGACGTCGGCCGCCTAACCTTGACATAAGTGTGCTAAGGTCTCGGGCGTGCCCGTGCGCGCACCGCTGACCGTGGGAGCCGCCGCCGCCGAGACCGGCTGGTCGGCGCGGATGCTCCGCTACCTCGAGCTCCACGGGCTCGTCGTGCCGGCCCGGACGCGCTCCGGCTACCGCACCTACGGCCTCGGCGAGCTCAATCGCCTACGGGCCCTCCGCTCGCTCCGCGAGCGCTTCGCCCTCGATCTGACCGACATCGCCTTCGCAGCACGGCTCCGCCGCGAGCCCGAGCTGCGGACGGCGGTCGACGCCTGGCTGGCGGCGGCGGAGGATGCCGGGTCCTGGATCGAATGGGAACAGCGAAAGCACGAACGGCTGCTCGCAGCCTGACCATCGTTCAGCGACCAGGGAGGATGCCCGAGTGGCAACGACCAAACGACACGACGTGAAGGATCTGTCCCTCGCCCCGGAGGGCGTCCGGCGGATCATGTGGGCGGACCGGCAGATGCCGGTGCTGACGGCGATCCGCGAGCGCTTCGAGCGCGAACAGCCGCTCGAGGGTCGCCGCATCTCGGCGTGCCTGCACGTGACGACCGAGACCGCGAACCTGATGCGCACGCTGAAGGCCGGCGGCGCCGACGTCGTGCTGTGTGCGTCGAACCCGCTCTCGACCCAGGACGACGTCGCCGCCGCTCTCGTCAACGACTTCGACATCCCCGTGTTCGCGATCAAGGGCGAGGACAACGACACCTACTACTCGCACATCGAGGCGGCGGTCGACCACAGGCCGCAGCTGACGATGGACGACGGCGCCGACGTGATCAGCGTCCTGCACAGTGCGCGCCGCGAGCAGCTCGGCGACATCATCGCCGGCATGGAGGAGACGACGACCGGTGTGATCCGGCTGAAGGCGATGGAGGCCGACGGAGCGCTTGCGTTCCCCGTGATCGCAGTCAACGAGGCGCGCACGAAGCACCTCTTCGACAATCGCTACGGAACCGGCCAGTCGACGCTCGACGGGATCATCCGCGCCACGAACGTGCTGATCGCGGGCAAGCGGTTCGTCGTCGCCGGATACGGCTGGGTGGGGCGCGGCGTCGCGCTGCGCGCCCGCGGGCTCGGCGCGCACGTCATCGTCACCGAGGTCGATCCGATGCGGGCCCTCGAGGCCCTGATGGACGGCTACGAGGTGATGCCGATGGGCGAGGCTGCGCCGATCGGCGACATCTTCTGCACGGCCACCGGCGACAAGCACGTGCTCGCGCGCGAGCATCTCGCGGTCATGAAGGACGGCTCGATCATCTGCAACACCGGCCACTTCAACGTCGAGATCGACATCCCGGCGCTGCGGGAGCTGTCGGTCGAGACGAGCGAGGCGCGCAACTTCGTCGAGGAGTTCAAGATGCCGGACGGCCGGCGCATCTTCCTGCTGGCCGACGGCCGGCTCGTCAACATCTCCGCGGCGGAAGGCCATCCTGCGATCGTCATGGACATGAGCTTCGCCAACCAGGCGCTCGCGACCGAGTACGCCGTCCAGAACGCTTCGTCGCTCGAGGCGAAGGTCTACCCGGTGCCGACCGAGATCGACGAGGAGATCGCGCGACTCAAGCTGGAGACGATGGGCGTCGCGATCGACGCGCTCAGCGAGGAGCAGGCCAGGTACCTGGCGTCCTGGGACGAAGGGACGTAGTGACGGCGCGCGGACATGCTCGAGCCTGAGGCGATCCTCAGGCTCGAGCCCGATCGCGTCGTCCTGCTCGATCAGCGCCGGCTCCCGCTCGAGGAGGTCGAGCTCGAGTGCCGGACGGCCGCCGACGTGGCGGAGGCGATCCGCGTGCTCGCCGTCCGCGGCGCGCCGGCGATCGGGGTCGCGGCCGCCTACGGGTATGCGCTCGCCGCGGCGAGCGGGGAGGACCTCGACGAGGCCGACCATGTGCTGCGCAGCTCGCGGCCGACTGCCGTCAACCTCGCGTGGGCGCTCGACCGGATGCACGAGGACCCGAGCGCAGAGCACGCGCGGCGGATCCACCGTGACGAGGTCGCCCGCTGCCGGGCGATGGCCGCGCACGCCGCCGCCCTGCTCGTTCCGGGCACCCGCGCGTTGACGCACTGCAACGCGGGCGGCCTCGCAACCGGTGGGTACGGCAGCGCCGTGGGAGCGCTCATCACCGCGCACGAGGAGGGCCTGCTGGAGCACGTGTGGGTCGACGAGACGCGCCCGCTGCTCCAGGGAGCGCGGCTCACCGCGTGGGAGCTCGAGCAGGCCGGCATTCCGAGCACGGTGATCGCCGATGGGGCGGCCGGGTCGCTGATGGCCGCCGGTGATGTCGACTGTGTCGTGACCGGCGCCGACCGGATCGCCGCCAACGGCGACACCGCGAACAAGATCGGGACGTACCCACTCGCGGTGCTCGCGCGGCACCACGGGGTGCCGATGTACATCGTCGCGCCGACCTCGACGCTCGACCCCGCCACGCCCGACGGCGGCGCGATCCCGATCGAGGAGCGCGATCCCGCCGAAATCACCTCACGCTTCCCCGCCCGTAACCCGGCGTTCGACGTCACCCCGGCGGAGCTGATCACCGCGATCGTGACCGAGGCCGGCGTTCACCGGCCTCCCTACGCGTCGTCGCTGCAGGCCGCGCCGGTGACGGCATGAAGGCGGTCGTCCTCGCCGCCGGATATGCGACCAGGCTTCGTCCGCTGACGGACACGTGGGCCAAGGAGCTCCTGCCGGTGGGAGGGAGGCCGATCGTCGACTGGATCCTCGACTCCGTAGACGGTGTCGCTTCGGTCGACGAGGTGCACCTGGTCACGAACCACCGCAAGGTGGCCTGGTTCGCCGAGTGGGCGGAAGGGCGCGGCGTGCGCGTGCACGACGACGGCACGACCTCCAATGACGACCGGCTCGGTGCGATCGGCGACCTCCGGTTCGTCGTCGACAGCGCCGGCCTCGACGACGACCTGCTCGTGATCGCAGGTGACAACCTGTTCGACTTCTCCCTCGCGGACTACGAGTCGTTCTGGCGGGCACAAGGAGTCGCGAGCGCGGTCGCCGTGCGCGACGTCGGCTCGCTCGAGCTGGCGACCCAGTACGGGATCGTCTCGCTGGACAGGGCCGGACGTCTCGTCGACTTCGTCGAGAAGCCGGCCGAGCCGCCGTCCACCTTGGCCGCGACGGCCACGTACCTCTTTCACCGGTCGCACGTCCCGCTCCTCGGCGCGTACCTGTCCGGAGGCAACTCGCCCGACCAGCCCGGGCGCTTCGTCGAGTGGCTCTGCCGGCGCGAGCCGGTCTTCGGCTGGCAGTTCGAGGGCGCCTGGTACGACATCGGCGACAGCGACCAGCTGCTCGTCGCGGACAACCGCCTGCGGGCCGAACGGGGCCTGCCCGTCCGGGCCGCGTACTCGCCCGACTGAGCCGGCCGGACGGTCGACGGCCCGGCGTCGTCCGACACACAGTCGGCACGGAGTTGGCACAGACACGGCACAGCGTTGCCCGTAGCGTGGCCGGCGTGGCTCGTCGATCTTCTCTTTCCCGCGCGCTGCCTCGGCTGCGGCAGGCAGGCCGATCTGCTCTGCTCGTGGTGCAGGCGGTCGCTGCGCGTGCTCTCAGGCCCGTCCTGCGCGTTCTGCGGCGCGCCGACGGCGTGGCCGGTCGAGCGGTGCAGCGAGTGCTCGGGCCGCCGGCTCACCTTCGCCTCGGCCCGTGCGGCGGTCGAGTACGCCGGGCCGGCCCGGTCGCTGGTGCACGGGTGGAAGGAGCGCGGCCTCCGCCGAGCGGCGACTCTTGCGGCCGACCTGATCGTCTCGCTCGTCGAGGCGCCGACGGTCGACGTGGTGACGGCGGTGCCGCCCGATGCCGAGCGGCTGCTGCGCCGCGGGCATCACCCCGCGGGGCGGCTGGCCCGCGAGCTGGGGCGGCGCTGGGAGCTGCCGGTCTCGACCCTGCTCGTCCGCCCGCGGTCGTCGTCGCGCCAGACTGGGCTGCGATTCGCCGAGCGGCGGCGGAACGTCGACGGGGCCTTTGCGGCCCGGGGAGCCGTCCCGCCCGACGTGCTGCTCGTCGACGACGTCTACACGACCGGGTCGACGGCCTCGGCAGCTGCCGCCGCGCTCCGGGCGGGCGGAGCGCGCACGGTGCGGGTTCTCACCTTCGCGCGAACTGGGCGCTAGCCCTTCGGCGGGCGCGTCGCTCGCCGGGGGTGCGCTAGTGTGGAACGACGGCTTGACCACCACCAAGGAGGCGGACAATGAGGCTTCAGGTGAAGGGCAAGAACGTGGAGGTCACACCGCCGATCCGTGAGTACGCCGAGCGAAAGCTGGCCAAGATCGGGAAGCTGCTCGCCGAGCCGACGCAGGTCGAGCTCGAGCTCTCGGAGCAGAAGAACCCGTCGATTTCCGAGAGCAGCGTCGCCGAGGCGACCATCTTCACCAAGGGCTCGACCCTGCGTGCGCGCGAGGCCTCGCCGGACATGCGCATGTCGATCGACCAGCTCGTCGAGAAGCTCTCCCGCCAGGTGAAGCGCTACCGCGAGATGCGTGTCGTCGAGCCGCGGCGCCATGCAGAGAAGGACGGCTGACTCGATCCGCCTTTTTCGGCGCAACGAGCCGCTGCACAAACAGCTCGCCGCGGCAGGCGGTCTGGACGACGGGGCGACCCGCACCGCTCCGGCTGCGCAGCCGCCGGGCTTCGACGGTGAGCAGCGGGGCGAGCCCGGCATCCACGGCGTGCCGAGGGCGCGCCGGTTCGACGTGGTCACGACCGCCCGCGCCGAGGGCGTCGCCGGCGATCACGTCCGCTTCGTCACGCTTGCGGACGGCACGGCAGTTCAGACCAGCGACGAGGACGAGCGGCAGCGCGACGATGCGCTGGCGCCGCTGCAGCAGGCGGTGGAGGCGACCGTCGACCGTCCGTACCGCGCAGAGGCGGTCCGCCGCGGGCCCGATCTCTGGGCGGTGGCGGCCCGGCACGTGGAGCTGGTGAAGGCGCCGGGGCTGGCCGGGGAGGAGGCGGAGCTCGTCTCGACCGGCGACGGGCGCTCGCTGCACGTCGACGGGCAGCCCCGCTTCGGCTCCGTGCCGGCGCTGGAACAGGTCGGCGAGCGGCAAGGGCCGGAGTACGTCGTCCGTGCCTTCCGGGTCGTCGACGACCTCTGGGAAGCCCAGGCGGCTGCTCTATGAGCGCCCCGGCGGGCGGTACCCTGTCTCGCTGATGCCCGGCGGATCGTTCGAGAAGGCCCTGCGGTTCGGGGAAGGACGGCGGCTCAAGCGGCTCGCCGAGCAGGCCGCGTACATCGGGACGCTCGAGCCGGACTTCCAGGCGCTCTCGGACGACGAGCTGCGCGGGAAGACAGCCGAGTTCCGAGAGCGCCTCGAGAACGGCGAGTCGCTCGAGGATCTGCTCTTCGAGGCGTTCGCCGCGGTGCGGGAGGCGCGCGTGCGCGAATCGGACCAGCGGATCTTCGACGTCCAGATGATGGGCGGCATCGCGCTCCACGAGGGCGACATCGCCGAGATGAAGACCGGCGAGGGGAAGACGTTCGTCGCCAGCCTGCCGCTCTACCTGAACGCGCTCCCCGGTACCGGCGTTCATCTGGTGACGGTCAACGACTACCTCGCGCACCGCGACGCGGACTGGAACCGGGGCGTCTACGAACGTCTCGGGATGACCGTCGGCGCGATCGAGAACATGATGCCGTTCGACCAGCGCAAGGAGGCGTACGCGGCCGACATCACGTACGGGACGAACTCCGAGTTCGGCTTCGACTACCTCCGCGACAACATGGCCATCTCCCTGGAGGCCGTCGTCCAGCGCGGGCACTCGTATGCGATCGTCGACGAGGTCGACTCGATCCTGATCGACGAGGCGCGGACGCCGCTGATCATCTCCGGCGAGCCGACCACCGCTGCCAAGACGTACTACGACTTCGCGCGGGTCGTGAAGGGCCTCGACGGCGTCCAGTCCAAGAACACGAAGCTCGAGGACGAGGCGCTCGCGCTCGAGTACGACTATCTGTACGACGAGAAGCACAAGACGGTCGCCCCGACGGAGAGCGGGATCGAGAAGATCGAGCGGGCGCTGCGCATCGACCATCTGTACGCCGCCAACAACGTCCAGCTCGTCAACCATCTGACGCAGTCGCTGAAGGCGGAAGCGCTGTACAAGCGCGACGTCGACTACGTGATCCAGGACGGCGAAGTGAAGATCGTCGACGAGTTCACCGGCCGCATCATGGAGGGCCGTCGCTGGAGCGAGGGCCTGCACCAGGCGATCGAGGCCAAGGAGGGCGTCGCGATCCAGGAGGAGCACCAGACGCTCGCGACGATCACCCTGCAGAACTACTTCCGCCTCTACGACAAGCTCGCCGGGATGACGGGCACCGCGAAGACGGAGGAGAAGGAGTTCGTCGAGATCTACGGCCTGAACGTCGTCGAGATCCCGACCAACGTGCCGGTGGAGCGCGCCGACCAGAACGACTTCATCTTCAAGACGGTCGAGGCGAAGTTCAATGCGGTCGTCGGCGACATCAAAGAGCGCCACGCGCAGGGCCAGCCGGTGCTCGTCGGCACGATCGCAGTCGAGACGTCCGAGTACCTGAGCGAGCTGCTGAAGCGACAGGGGATCCCGCACAACGTGCTGAACGCGAAGGAGCACGCGCGCGAGGCCGAGATCATCATCGACGCCGGTGAGCAGGGCGCGGTGACGATCGCGACCAACATGGCCGGCCGCGGCGTCGACATCAAGATCGACGACAACGTGCGCTCGCTCGGCGGCCTGTACGTGCTCGGCACCGAGCGGCACGAGGCGCGCCGCATCGACAACCAGCTCCGCGGCCGCTCGGGCCGTCAGGGCGACCCTGGGGAGACGCGCTTCTATCTCTCCGGGCAGGACGACCTCGTGCGCCTGTTCGCCGGCGACCGCATCCACAACATCATGGAGCGGTTCAAGCTGCCCGAGGACCAGCCGATGGAGGCGTCGATCCTCTCGCGTCAGATCGAGAATGCGCAGAAGAAGGTCGAGGAGCAGAACTTCGTCGCCCGTAAGAACGTCCTCAAGTACGACGACGTGATGAACGTCCAGCGCCAGGTGATCTACGAGCAGCGGAACCGGGTGCTGCACGGCGAGGACCTCGGCGACGACATCCGTGAGGAGTGGTTGCCGGAGGTGGTCACCGACGTCGTGTCCGTCTACACCGACTCCGAGCTGACGGAGGACTGGGACCTCGACGGGCTGCTCGCGGCGATGGAGGCGCTCTACGGCACCGGGGTCACGCTCGACGAGCTCAAGGGCCTCGATCGCGAGGCGATCTCGCAGGAGTTCCTCGACGACGCGCTCGACGCCTACGACGAGCGCGAACAGGAGTTGGACAAGCTTCAGCCGGGCCTGATCCGCGACCTCGAGCGCTTCATCGTCCTGCAGACGGTCGACGTCCGCTGGCGCGAGCACCTCGAGAGCATGGATTACCTCCGCGAGGGCATCCACCTCCGCGGGATGGCGCAGAAGGACCCGCTCGTCGAGTACCGCAACGAGGGCCACGTCATGTTCCAGGATCTCAACCGCTCGATTCGCGAAGAGGTCGTGACGCTGCTCTTCCATGCCGAGGTGACAGCCGACGAGAGCCAGCTGCAGCAGGTCTCGAACGGCGACGGCGCCGTCGAGAACCTGAGCTACGAGCACAGCTCGCTGGCCGGGGCGGACGCGATCCTCGCCGCCGGCGGCACCTCGACC
Source organism: Gaiellaceae bacterium (assembly GCA_035518115.1). Lineage (GTDB taxonomy): Bacteria > Actinomycetota > Thermoleophilia > Gaiellales > Gaiellaceae > PALSA-600. The sequence goes on from DATIXY010000091.1 coordinate 46,322, forward strand.
GTGGCGGCCTCCGGCGGAGGCGCCGTCGCGACCCCGGTCGCCCAGCGGCCCAAGGTCAACTCCGAGTTCGAGAACGTCGGCCGCAACGACCCCTGCCCGTGCGGCTCGGGCAAGAAGTACAAGCGGTGCCACGGCGCCTGACGGCGCCCGCCCCACCGCTCGCCGACGGCGTCATCCGGCTCGATCCGATGACCCGGGCCGACGTCCCCGACCTGCTCGAGCTGGTCGCCGACCCGGCGATCAAGGAGTTCACGCTGGTGCCGACCGCGGCGGGGGAGTCCTTCGTGCGCTCCTGGATCCGCGGCTACGAGGACGGCTGGCGCACCGGCACCCGTGCCGGCTTCGTGGTGCGCGCTGCCGACGGCTCGGCGTTCCTCGGGTTCGCCTCGATGTTCCGGCTCGACCTGCCCGCCCGGGAAGCGGAGATCGGCTACGCCGTCGCCCCCGCCGCGCGCGGGCGGGGGGTGGCCGGCCGTGCCCTGGCGCTCCTCACGCGCTGGGGGCTCGACGGCCTCGGCCTGGAGCGGCTCGAGCTGCGGATCGCCGTCACGAACCCCGCGTCCGAGCGGGTCGCCGCGCGCGGCGGCTACTCCCGTGACGGCGTCCTCCGCCGCGTGCACTTCAAGGAAGGGCGCAGGGTCGACCTGGGGATCTGGTCTCTGCTACGGGAGGACCTGCCGAGCGAATAGTCTCTCGGCGTGAGCGTGGCGGACCCTCGGGTGCTCGCCCGCGAGGCGATCATCTCGACGGTCGTCGCAGCGAGCCTCGCCTCCATCCTGGTGTGGCAGGGACCTCCTGGGGTCGACCTGGCCGCGCACGTCTACCAGCGCTCGTTCCTGATCCAGCACGGCTTCGTGCTCTGGAACAACTTCTGGTACGCGGGCCGCTACACGTTCGTCACCTACAGCGTCCTGTACTACCCGTTGGCGGCGGTGCTGGGGATCAAGGTGCTCGCCGTCGCGACGATCGCGGCGGCCGCGCTCGCGTTCACGCTCGTCGCGCTGCGCCAGTGGGGAGACTCCGCACGGCTGTCGAGCCGGACGTTCGCGGTGCTCTGGGCCGGGATCGTGCTCTCCGCCGCTTTCCCGTTCGCGCTCGCAGCTGCCTTCGGGCTGCTGTCGCTCTGGGCTCTCCAGTCGGGGCGCCGCGGGCGGTTCGCCGTCTGCGCGGCGCTGTGCCTCGCGGCGAGCCCACTCGCCTTCATCCTGCTCGGGGTGCTGCTGGGCGGAGCGGCCGTCGCCCGTCGGAGCCTTCGCGACATCCGGCTCCCGCTCGCGATCATGCTCGGCGGCGTCGCGCTCGAGCTCGTCCTGTACAGGCTCTTCTCCGACGGCGGCTCGTTCCCGTTCAGCATCTGGCAGCTCGCCGCCGCCGTGATCTTCTGCGGGCTCGGGCTGATCGCGACCTGGAACGTTCCGGCGGCGCGCCCGCTCCATGGTCTGTTCCTCGTCTATCTCGTCGCCTGCCTCGGGGCGTTCGCGGTGCCGTCGGACGTCGGCTCGAACATCGAGCGCATCCGCTACGCGGCCCTGCCGATCGCGGTGCTCGCTCTGTCGCTGCGACGCTGGCGGCCCCTGAAGCTCGTCGTGCCGGCGCTCGTGCTGGCTGCGGTCTGGAACGTGACGCCGATCGTCGCGAGCTACGCGGCGGCGAGCGCCGACTCCGGGCGCACGGCCGCCTACTGGCAGCCGGCGATCAACTACCTGCACGCCCACTCGAGTCTCTCCTACCGCGTCGAGGCCGTCGATACCGTCGACCACTGGCCGGCCGTCTACCTCCCAGAGGCCGGGATCCCGATCCTCCGCGGCTGGTACCGGCAGAGCGACTTCCCCCAGAACGAGCTCCTCTACGACAAACCGCTCCGTCCGGCCGCCTACCGGGCGTGGCTGCGCTCGCTCGGAGCGCGGTTCGTCGTCCTGTCCGACGCGACGCCCGACTACAGCTCGCGGCTCGAAGCGCAGCTGCTGCGCAGCGGCCGTTCCGGGCTCGTGCGCGTGTTCCGCACGGAGCACGTGTCCGTCTACGAGCTGCCGAAGGCCCGGTCGATCATCGTTGGTCCCGGCATGGCGAACGTGGAGTGGCTCTGGCCGACCCGCATCGTGTTCCTCGTCGACAAGGCCGGGACGTATCGGGTCGCGGTCCGCTGGTCGCCGTACTGGCGGACGCGCCAGGGCTGCGTCTCGCGTGGCTCCGACGGCATGTTGAGGCTGACGGCGGCCCAGCCCGGCCTGATCGACCTGAGCATGAGCCCGACGCTGGCCCGCGGCCTGGCGACGCTCGCCGGGGTCGACGGCCGCCGCTGCGACTAGCAGCACGTGGCGGGGCGGTACGATCCCGCGGATGACCGACGAGGGGAAATCGATCGCCGAACAGCTCGACGAGCTCGGGGCCCAGCTCGACTGGGTCCGTGAGTACCTTTGACCCCGCGTCGCTCGAACGGCGGATCGCCGAGCTCGAAGCGGAGCTGAACTCCCCCGGGTTCTGGGACGACCAGGCGAACGCAGCGAAGGTCTCCGCCGAGCACGCACGCATTTCGCGCAGGCTCGACGGGTATCGCGCCCTGCAGCGCGACTACGAGGATGCGCGCGAGCTCGCGTCGCTCGACGGCGGCGAGCTCGACGACGAGATCGCCGCATCGCTCCGACCGCTGAAAGCCGAGCTCGAGCGTCTCGAGGAAGCTGCGCTGTTCGACGGCGAGTACGACGCCGGCGACGCCGTCGTCACGCTGCAGTCGGGGACGGGCGGCACCGACGCGCAGGACTGGACGGAGATGATGCTACGGATGTACGAGCGCTGGGCCGGGGCGCGCGACTTCGACGTCGAGCTGCTCGAGGCGAGCCCGGGCGAGGAGGCCGGCCTCAAGTCGACCACGTTCACGGTCGGCGGCGAGAACGCATACGGGATCCTCAAGGCGGAGCGCGGCAAGCACCGGCTCGTCCGACAGAGCCCCTTCGACGCCGCGCACCGCCGTCACACGGCGTTCGCGACCGTGATCGTCGCGCCGCTGCTCGCGGTCGACTCCGACGTGGAGATCGACGAGAGCGACCTGCGCATCGACACCTATCGCGCGCAGGGTGCCGGCGGACAGCACGTGAACAAGACCGACAGCGCCGTGCGCATCACGCATCTGCCGACCGGGATCGTCGTCCAGTGCCAGAACGAACGCTCGCAGTCGGCGAACAAGCAGACCGCGATGCGGGTGCTGAGAGCGCGCCTGGCCGAGAAGGCGGAGGAGGAGAGGGAGGCGCTCTTGGCGAAGGAACGGGGTGGATCGGCCGACACCGGCTTCGGCGGCGCGTCGATCCGCTCGTATTACCTCCACCCGACACAGCTCGTGAAAGACACGCGCACCGGCTATGAGACGGGCAATGCCCAGGCCGTGCTGGATGGCGCTCTCGACCCGTTCATCCGCGAATATCTGCTCGCACGGGCGGCGGGGAGGATTGTGTAGTGCGACTGATCGGTGAGCTACACTTTCCCGAACTTTCGCGCCAGTGCCGTCCGGTGGGCGGCGCCGTTACCGAATCGTGCAAGAGACCGAGCTGACAACCCCCGAAGCGACTGCTGTCGTCGACGAGCCTCCGCTCGCGCCGCCGCCGCCGTCGACGGGGTCGATGATCGTGTTCGACTCGGTGACGAAGGTGTACGAACCGGACGTCACGGCGCTCCACGACGTCACGTTCCACATCGACAAGGGTGAGTTCGTCTTCATCGTCGGCGCGTCGGGGTCGGGGAAGTCGACGCTCGTCCGCCTCCTGCTCAAGGAGCTCGAGCCCACGACCGGCAAGATCGTGCTCGGCGGCCGCGAGCTCGGCCGGCTGAAGCGGAGCAAGGTGCCGATGCTGCGCCGCAACATCGGCTGCGTGTTCCAGGACTTCAAGCTCCTGCCGAACCGCACCGCGTCCGAGAACGTCGCGTACGCGCTCAAGGTGCAGGGAGAGTCCGCGACTGCGATCCGGAAGAAGGTCCCGGAGGTGCTCGCGATGGTCGGGCTCTCGCACAAGATGAACTCGCTCCCCGACGAGCTCTCCGGAGGCGAGCAGCAGCGCGTTTCGATCGCGCGCGCGTTCGTCAATCATCCGCCGCTGCTCGTCTGTGACGAGCCGACCGGGAACCTCGACCCCGACACCTCGGTCGGGATCATGCAGCTGCTGTACCGCATCAACCGCAGCGGCACGACGATCCTGATGGTGACGCACGACCGGGAGATGGTCGACAAGATGCGCAAGCGTGTTATCCAGCTCGAGAGCGGGCGCCTCACGCGCGACGAGCGCCGCGGCGGGTACGCCGGGGAATGAGCGTGAGGGCGAAGCTGCTCGTGTCCGAGGCGTGGCGGTCCCTCGGCGCGAATCTCTCGACGACCATCGCGGCGACGATGACGGTGCTGATCGGGATGTTCCTGCTCGGGCTGTTCATCGCCCTCGGCACGTGGACCGTGTCGTGGTCGGATCACGTGAAGAAGGAGCTCGTCGTCAAGATCTACTTCGACGGGCATCCCGCCGCGACCGCCGCGCAGAAGACCGCGCTCGTTCGCCGGCTCGAGGAGAGCCCATACGTGAAGTCGGGTGGGATCAAGTACATCTCGTCGCAGCAGGCGCTCGAGATCATGAAGAAGCGCTATCCGGATCTGACGCGCGACCTGACGTCGAACCCGTTCCCCGCCGAGCTCGAGGTGACGCCGAACAAGGCCGAGAACGTCGACAACCTCTACCACTTCGTGGTCTTCCCGCACAAGCCGCCGGGAGTGTCGACCGTGAACGACGGCAAGCGCGTGTCGCACCGGATCCTTCAGGTTGCGCACGTGATCGAGGTGGTGTTCATCCTCGCGACCCTGGTCCTGCTGATCGCGTCGATCCTGCTGATCTCGAACACGATCCGGCTGTCGATCTTCTCGCGGCGGCGAGAGATCGAGGTGATGAAGCTCGTCGGCGCGACGAACTGGTTCGTGCGCGGCCCGTTCATGCTCGAGGGTCTCTTCTGCGGGCTCGCCGGCTCGCTGCTGGCGGTGTTCTTCATGCTGCTCGGAAAGACGATCGCCCTGCCGGCGATCCTGCCCCACCTGACCGGTGACGCGGACGTCAAGGCGCTCGCTTTCCCGCTGACGGCGCTGATTCTCGTTGCGATGGGGCTCAGCCTCGGCGCGATCGGCTCGGGGCTCACGATCCGCCGCTTCCTCCGCATCTGACGGTGTCGGCCCGCGCCGCCGCGGGTGTGCGGTCGGGGATCAGGCGTCGCCCGGCGGTCTACGCCCTGGCCGCTGCGGCCGTGATCGCCTTCGGGATCGGCCTGATCGTCCGTCCGCTCCCTCCGCGCGCGAAGGGCCCGAGTGAGCTCGACCAGGTGCGGACGGAGCTCACCCGGCAGTACTACCGGCGCCTCTCGCCGGCGGTGCTCGCGAGCCCGACGATCCCGAAGCTGATCGCGGCGCTTCACGACCGCTACACGACGTATCTGAGCCCGGCCGAGTACCTGGTCGCGCGCCGGCAGTTCGCGGCTGCGTACGGCGGCATCGGGATCACGGTCGGCCCGACGCCCGACGGCCTGATCGTGCGGCGCACGACGGTCGGGCACGTCCATGTGACGCAGGTCCACGCCGGCGACATGATCCTCGCCGTCAACGGCAAGTCGCTCAAGAGCGTTCCCTACCGCGAGGCGGTCGGCCGGATCCTCGGGCCGCCCGGCACGACGGTTCGCCTCGAGGTTCAGCGCGGGCTGAAAACGATCCAGGTGAAGCTGAAGCGCCGCCAGTTCGAGGCGCATCCCGTGCACGCGACCCTTGACGGCAAGGTCGGTGTGATCCGCATCTCGGCGTTCGTGCAGAGCACGGCGGCCGAGACACGGGTCGCCGTCCGCAGGCTGCGCTCCGAGGGCGCAACCGCGTTCGCGATCGACCTGCGCAGCAACCCCGGCGGCCTCCTCGACCAGGCGGTGCAGGTCGCGTCGCTGTTCCTGCGCGACGGCTCGACGATCGTCTCCCTCGCGGGGGCTCACCGTCCGCTCCATACCTACTACTCGAAAGGCGACCTCGCCGTCTCCGCGCCGCTCGCGGTGCTCGTCAACCGCGGGAGCGCGAGCGCCTCCGAGGTGGTCGCGGGCGCGCTCAAGGACTACGCACGCGCCACGATCATCGGCCTCCCGACCTTCGGCAAGTCGCTCGTCCAGCAGATCGACCAGCTCCCGTCGGGCGCGGCGCTGAAGCTGACCGTGGCGCGGTATCTCACGCCTGCCGGCTACGTGATCTCGCGCGGCGGCATCCAGCCTGACATACGCTCGCGCCACGCCCTTGCCGCAGCACTCCGTTTCTTCGCTGGTCGTCGAAGTTAGCCGCCGCGGCAGGCTGCTGATCGGGGAGCCCTACTTCACGCCTGGGGTGCCGATCGTCCTCGAATCGAAAGGAAGCGGGGGCGTCGAGCCGGGTGGGCTCGCGCTCGTGCGGACGGGCCGCGGGCGCGCGAAGGTCGAGCGGGCCCTCGGCTCGGCCGACCGGATCGAGGACGTGCTCGAGGCGCTGCTCGTCGAGAAGGGCGCCCGCGTCGCGTTCGAGGCGCACGACCCGCCGGCTCCTGACTTCGCCGACCGCGTCGATCTGCGCGACCTGCTGACGTTCACGATCGATCCCGACACGGCGAAGGACTTCGACGACGCGCTCTCGTTCCGCCGCGAGGCGGACGGCATCCGCGCCTGGGTCCACATCGCCGATGTCTCGTTCTTCGTCGGTGCCGGAACGCCGCTCGACCACGGGGCATCGCGGCGGGCGTTCTCGACCTACGTGCCCGGCGCCGTTGCGCCCATGCTCCCGCACGCGCTGGCCGACGATCTCTGCTCCCTGCGCCCGCACGAGGACCGGTTGTGCGTCACGGTCGAGATGCCGCCGTGCGGCGAGCCCCAGTTCTATCGCTCGGTGATCCGCTCGACGCGCGGCTGACCTACGGGGAAGCGGAGCGTCGGGACGCGCCGCCCGCCGTCGGCGAGGCGCTCGAGCTGAACGACGAGCTTGCCCGAGCGTGGCGCGCGGAGCGTTTCGCGCGCGGGGCGCTTCAGGTGCAGACCCCGGAGGTCGTCTATCGCTTCGACGGACACGGCGGCGTCGCCGGCGCCCGGCTCGAGGGCGAGCCGCGGGCCCACATGCTGGTCGAAGAGCTGATGATCCGCGCCAACGAGCACGTCGGCGCCTTCCTGGCCGGCCGGCGCCGCGAGACGCTGTACCGCGTCCACGAGCGGCCCGACCCGCAGGCGATCGAGCAGCTGCTCGCGAAGCTCGCCGACCTCGGCGTGCCGACGCCGCCGGTCCCCGACCACCTGAGCTCCGAGCAGGTAGCGCGGCTCGCGGGCTCGATCTCGCTGCGGGTCTCCGAGTACACGGCGACGTCCGGGCGAGGACGGGAGGCGTTCCCGGCTCTCGTGCTGCGGGCGCTCAAGCAGGCGCGGTACGACCCGCGCAACCTAGGGCACGCTGGGCTCGCGAGTTCGGCGTACTGCCACTTCACGTCGCCGATCCGCCGCTATCCGGACCTGATCGTGCACCGCTCGCTCCTGCGCGAGCTCGGGCTGTCGGACGATCCGGTCCCGCAGGATCTCCACTCCCTGGCGGAGCACGCGTCCGAGCGCGAGCGCGAGGCGGCGCAGGTCGAGTACCTCGCCGACGAGATCTGCTCCTGCTGGCTGCTCGAGCGCCGGCTGTACGACGGGGGCTGGGAGACGTCCTTCGAGGGGGAGATCACTGGGCTGATCGGGTCGGGGCTCTTCGTGCGGTTCGGCGAGGTGTTCGAGGGCTTTCTGCCCGCGCGGCGCCTGCACGGCGAGTTCTTCGAGCTCGACCAGGTCGGCACGGCGCTGGTGGGGCGGGCGACGGGGCGCCGCTACCGGCTCGGCGACCCGCTCGGCGTTCGCGTCGAGTCGATCACGAGGAACGAGGGGAAGGTCGATCTCTCACTTGCGCCCAGGAAGGCGGCCGCCTGACGCTACCCTCGTCCGCTGATGGCCGAGAAGACGATCACCGACAACCGCCGTGCCCGCCACGACTACCAGCTGCTCGAGCGGCTCGAGGCGGGCATCGCGCTGACCGGCACCGAGGTGAAGTCGCTGCGCAACGGCCGTGCGACGCTGGCGCAGGCGTATGCGGAGGTACGTGACGGTGAGGCGTGGCTCGTCGGCCTCGAGATCGCGACCTACGACCAGGGGAACCGCGCGAACCACGAGCCGACCCGCCCGCGCAAGCTGCTGCTCCACCGGCGCGAGATCGACTCGCTGTACGGCAAGGTGCGCGAGAAGGGCCTCACGATCGTGCCGACGAGGCTCTACTTCAAGGACGGCCGGGTGAAGGTCGAGCTCGCGGTCGCTCGTGGGAAGGAGCAGCGTGACAAACGGCGCGATGTCATGGAACGGGAGGCAAAGCGGCAGATGGAGCGCGCCGTCAAGGGTCGCCGGTAGCCTGCACGGTGCAGATGCGTGGTTCGGTGCCCAGGGCCTTCGCGGCTGTGCTTGCCGTCTCGGCGTTTGCCGTTCCCTTCGCGGGGGCGGCGGCGACGCAGCCGACAGCTGCGGGCATGACGCTCGCGGCCGCCGACGTCCCCGGGGCGAAGGTCGTCTCGCAGGGCAAGGTCGCAGCCGGCGGCTACGTCTCGGCCTACCAGCGCACCCTGAAGCTCGCGAAGCCGTACGGGCGCTCCGAGATCGTCGGCGTGCAGTCCGAGGTCAAGCTCGCCGCGACCGCGAAGCAGGTCACGACCGACCTTTCGGTCGTCCAGCGCGTGCTCAACTCGCCGGCCGGCCGAGCCGGGCTCCTGGCGGGAATCGCCGGCGAGCTCCAGGTGAAGAAGACGGCCGTCAAGCTCGGAGCGCTCCGGCATCCTCGGGTCGGCGACGCGACCGTCGAGCAGCCGATCAGCATCCAGCTGAAGACCGCGACCGCCTACGAGAGCCTGCTGTACATGCGCCTCGACCGGGTGTACGAGGTGCTCGTCGTCGTCGGCGCCCGGCCGATTGTCGCAACGGACTCGGCGAGCCTGGCTCGCATCCTCCAGGCGCACATCACGAAGCAGTTGACTCCGGTCGACGTCACCGCGCCCGCGATCACCGGGACGGTCGCGGTCGGGCAAGTTCTCACCGTGACCCCGGGCACATGGAGCAACCCGGATGTCGTGGTCACGCACCAGTGGCAGCGGTGCGACGGGACCGGCGCCAACTGCGCTCCGATCGCCGGAGCAACCGCTCCGACGTACACGGTCGCGTCGACCGACGCGGGGTCGACCTACACCGTCGTCGAGACGGCGACCGACCGCTTCGGCGCCCCGACCGCGACCTCTACGCCGACCATCGCCGTCCCGGCGCCGCCGTCGATCGTGCCCACGCCCGGGCCGCCGCCCTCGCCCTGAGCGGCCGCCCGCGCTACGCTGCGGCGACAAGACATACGGGGGCGCCATGGTTTCGACGTGGTCGGTTCTCCGGGTGAGCTGCAAGCCGAGGTCTCCGGTCGGCCTCGTAAAACAACCGGAACCAATGCAAGTGCGGATGACAATCTCGCACTCGCTGCCTAGTCCCTAGGACAACGCAGCGTGTCGGCCCGGGCGAGCCCGCGTCCCGGAGCCGGCATCAACGAGCGGGCTCGGCGCCGAAGGAAAGCCACTCGCCGGAGGCGCGACACTTCAGGAGGGCTAGTCCGGCGGTAGGTCGGTCGCACACCGGCCGCCGGGCGAATCCAAAGGGCGGCCTAAGCTTGTAGATGCTCGCACCGGTGCGTCCGCGGACGCGGGTTCGATTCCCGCCGCCTCCACTGCAGGTCTAGGAGGACAGCTGCAACTTCTGCCTCGAGCGTCGCCAGATCCGGCGACGCTTGTGCGTCGCGGGCGAGAAGCGCCTTTGCGAGAGCGGCCGAGAGCTCGTCGAGCTCGATCTCGTCCGTGTAGAGCTGGGTCGTATCGATGCGCGAGTGACCGAGGATGGGGCGTAGGGCAGCGACGTCGCGACCGCTCTCACGGAGAAACCGGTTGGCGAAGCCGTGCCGGAGCTGATGCGGGGAGAGCTCACGGATCCCCGCCCGCTTGCAGATGCGGCGAACCATCCGCCAGAGCGCCTGTTCGCTGGCCGGAACCTTCGGGTCCTTCGATCGCCGCCGGCGCTCGTACTGCGACACCCACTGCTCGACCTCGACGGTGAACACGTAGTCGTCGAGCTCGGGCTGAAGATCGCGAAAACTCGACCTGAGCTCTTCCACGACGTCAGGGGCAAGCGGCACCGCATGCCAATTGGCGCCTTTGCGGAAGACACGAGCTCGACCACGGATCAAGTCAAGGTCGGCCTAGCGGACGCCGAGAACCTCACCCCTTCGAAGACCGGCGCCCTCCATCAGAACGATCGCCGGACGCTCATGTGGCAATGCCGCGATCCGCAGCTTGGATAGCTCCTCAACACTGGGCCGGTAGACATCTGCCTTGCGCTTCTTCGGTCGGCGTAGGTTCGCCGCAGGATCGACCTCGATCAGATCCTCCGCGATCGCCCAGGCAAAGAACGAGTGAAGGACGGAGATCACGTTCGAACGCGTCGCGGCGCTGCGATCCTCCCAGCGCTTCAGGAACGAACGAAGGTCGTACTTTGTGAAACGAGCGAGCTCGAGCTCTGGATAGTCCTCCGCAAGCTTCCAAAGGATCCGCCGATAGGAGTCCGTTGAGCGGGGGGTAGCGTCGCGTTCGAGCCGGCGCCAGTCCAGGAACGCATCGATAGCGCGTTCAACCCTCAACGTGATTCCGGCTCCTCGTCCGGGTAGTGACCGAACTCGTCGAAGAACGCCTCTCGGTCTGCCTCACGCCTCGAATTGTCAAGGAGCTCTTGCAGCTTGCCGTGGGGGTCTCGTGACCCGACGATGTCGTAGAGCGTCCGCGCTGCATCGATCGCATCCCGCGTCGCCTCGCTGAGGTCGCCGTCGAACTCAATCGTCCGCTCGATCAGCCACTCGTATTGCGCGTCGGGGAGCCTCAAACCGAGCGAACGAGACATGCGCTCTCCGTACTTGCGAGGCCTGGCCATGAGTAACGTTGTACAACAAAACAACGGACTCGGCAAGCCAGCCGCCGTCGGCCCTACGATCGCAGCGTGTCCGAACAACCAGGCCCGGAGATCTGGAAGCCGCTCCTCCGCGCCGTCGAGACCGAACCGCAAGACGTGACATCGGTCAGAGGAGCCTCCGGGCTTGACCACCCGGTAGCCGCAGTTGGCGTCGACGAGAGGAGAAAGCGCTTGGTCGTTGTCTCTTCTGAGCCGGACGCGCGGTCGGCGGCGCTCGCTCAGGCTGACATACAGACCGCCTTGCCGAACGTGCATGTCGTGCTTGCAAGACCAGTGGCTCTCAACCCTGCTGACTTTGCCGCGGCCGTGCAGACGACGTTCGGCTCCGCGACGGTCGGGTTCGCAGAGCTGAACCGCCTTCAGTTTGAGGCCAACGACCAGGAGGCAGCCAACAAGCTGCTGGCACCGGTCCTGATGCCACTCCTCGGCCCGTTCATCCAGGCCGTCGGCCCTCTCGGCTTCACGAGCGCCATCAGTCAAGCGTTGGTTCAGCTGAGCAAGGTCAAGTCCTATTCGATACCCGCAACTGACCCGGCCCCTGGGTCGCCGGCTCACGAGTTCGGCCTCGACGTGTCGGCTCTCTCGGATCTGGACCCCCAGGCTGACGACCGCGCACTCGGGATCTGTTCCCTGCCGCTTTTCGCGTTCCAACCTGACGATCTAGAGACGCTGGCCCGCGGGGACTCCAACTTTGCGAGAGATCTCCTCCGGCGCCATGACGCGCTGCAGTACTTCTTTCCGTCGCCAGACCAACTGGCGCTCGGGCTTCTCGACCGCGCCCCAAGCGCGTCTACGGAGATCCTTCAGGACATCGCAGCAGCTCCACGGCTCGGGCACCCCTTCGGGGAGATGGACCTTGTCGCGCGGGGGACGCCTCTCGATGCAGTTCTCGATGCTCTTCAGGAGAAGGGACTCGTCGTCCAAGGAGAGCTCGAGCTGACCGCGGACGGCGAAGTCACGCGCGCAAACGTCAAGTTCACCCCGCGAGAAGGGGTCGTCTCCAAGATCCTCAATCGGGTCACCATCAAGATCGATCTCTCGACCAGGTTCTTCGGCGGCGGCTGACCCTTCGTCGTTTCGGGGCGACCAGGGCGTCGTTCCGCTGGGCTTCCGAACCTGTGCAACATCGCGACGCCCGCCCCGACGGTTGTCACCCAGCGGTAGGGACGCTACGGTCAGGCGGTGCCCGAGGCGTCGCGCCAGGTTCCCTTCGACGAAGAGTGCTTCTTCATCACTCCAATCGGTGAGGAGGGGTCAGATCAACGGCGACGCGCTGATGGTGTTCTGCGCGCGGTCGTCGGGCCGGCTGCTGCTGAGGTTGGGTTGACCGCTGTTCGCGCTGATCACATAGGAGAGCCGGGACAGATCACGTTGCAGATCATCCGGCACGTTCTTGGTGCCAAGGCGGCTGTTGCAGATCTCACCGGGGCGAACCCAAACGTGTATTACGAGCTCGCCGTGCGGCACACCGCAAAGCTGCCGACCGTCCTAATTGCTGAGGATGGAGAGCGGCTTCCATTCGACATCGCGGCCATGCGAACGATCTTCTTTGCGCACACCGATCTCAACAGTGCGATGGCATGCAAAGACGAGATCGTCGCGCACCTTCGACGCGCTTTTGAAGGAGCGGTCGACTCGCCGATCGCGACCAGTTTTGACCTCCAATCACTTGAGCAGGGCGGCTCAGCCGTCGAGCGCACCCTGGCAGATCTCGTGAATGCCGTCGCGGACCTGTCGCGTGAGGTTCAACGGCCTCAGTTTCGCAACCCGACTACACCGGCCCCCGAGGCGATCCACGATCTCGATCACGCGTTGGACCGCCTATCTGAGTTGGCTGAAAGCGATCAGAACGAAGAACTCCTTGACCTGGTACGCCAGTTCCAGAAACCGGTCCGGTACCTGTCCCGCCGATATGGGCGGTCGAGGTCTACGGATGAAGTCGAGATCGAGCGAGTTGCTAGAGAAGCCGCCGAGCAGACTGTGGCCGAGCTGCAGGAAGCTCGCAGAGCAGACGCACGCGAACGGCGTGGCGCCGGACGGGCCTCGCGACCGCCGGCGACAGAAGACGCAGCACTCGTCGAGGATGGCGCCGCACCGCCTCCGAAGCGCCGAACAACGAGCGGATCGTCTCGAGCGCGGAAGACGACAAAGAACCCGACACGCCGGCCGAAAAAGGCGAGCCAAGAGTAGCCGTACGCACCGCGTGTGTTACTCGGGCGAGCGGTTGACTGGGCCTAGCCGGAACCCTTCTGAGCCTTCTAGCGCGATGGCGAAAACAGCTCACCCGTGCTCCGGTGCAGGAACTGTCCGCGTCGCATGATCCAGTCGGAGTCGGTTGGCGGCGGTGCTCGTTCGGTTTCGAGCAGCGGTGCGATGACGGAGCGGTCGGGATGTTCTTCGACGGCGCGACTTGTCCAGGCGCTGGCCGCGACCTCGAGGGCTGCGATCTCCGGCGGCAGGCCTGTCGACCACGAGACCGCTTCGATCTGGAGTTCGCGGCGTGCATGGTCGCGGAGTTCGGCGATCGGGCGGTGGAAGTAGCCGAGTGAGTGTCGTTCGACCATGCCGTGCCAGTCGGCAGGTGGCGCTTGTTTGGGTTTCTTGTGGTGGAGGGCGAGGTAGCCGAGTGCCCCGCCGGGGGAGCGGAGCTGCGCGACGTCGACGCGGGTTGCGCCGGTTGAGGCGTGCCAGGTCTCGCGCACGCTGCATTCGACGTCGAGGACGTCGACGTGCGCAGGCAGGCCTTTCAGCAGGATGTGCTGGTGGATGCGCCGACGGCCACCGGAGTGGGTGCCTTCGCCGCTGGTGAACTCGACCATGCCGAAGTACTCGACAGATCGTCCGTAGTGTCGGCGGAGTCGTTTGAAGACGGCGGCGACCGCATTCCGGAAGGTAGCCGCGCTGATGTCCGGATCGTGCGTAGTGAGCGTCATGCCGTGAGTCGGGCAGTCGGCGCGCGCGTCGAGGATCAGGACGCGGGCGAGCTCACGTGCTTTGCGAGGCCCGCAGATGGGGCAGTCACGGCGCTTGCACGAGACGGGGGCGAGCTCGGTCCCGTTCTTCATCCGAAGCCCGATCCGCCGGTTAGGGCAGACCTTCCTGGACCGGGTGACTGA
>DATIXY010000092.1:0-14959 GCA_035518115.1 Gaiellaceae bacterium
GGCGGCCGATCGCCTGACAAGCGAGCGCTCTGCCCCTGAGCTACGCCCCCGAGAGATCGCGCGGGTGGGATTCGAACCCACGATCTCGAGCTCATGAGGCTCGCGAGGACAGCCCCTCCTCTACCGCGCAGTCTGGCCGGCAGGAGTCGAACCTGCGGTCTCCGGCTCCCGAAACCGGCGGGGTGGCCAACTCCCCCACGACCAGTTGCATCCATGAGAACCCCCGGCGGGGCTCGAACCCGCAGCTTCCGGGTTGAGAGCCCGGCGTCATCTCCCGTTCGACCACGGGGGCATGTGAGCTCCGGCGGCAGGCCTCGAACCTGCGCCTCGCGATTAACAGTCGCGCGTCTTGCCGACTCGACCACACCGGAACGAGAGAAGTAAGGACATGGAGGCAGCAGGATTCGCTGCGCCCATTTCGGCCATGCCTCCGGAGACGGAAGGGGAGGGAGTCGAACCCTCAAGGCGGTGGCGCCCACCCGTTTTCGAGACGGGGTACCGCACCCATGGCAGCCCTTCCAGCAGGTCTCATGGCCCCGGCAGGACTCGAACCTGCACCACACCGATTAAGAGTCGGCGGCTCTCCCGATTGAGCTACGAAGCCATCGATGTGACCGGCAGGGATCGAACCTGCGGCGCCCCGCGTTTCAGACGAGCGCTCTACCGCTGAGCTACGGCCACCCGGATAGGCGGAGCTGGAGTCGAACCAGCGACCCCCTGCGTATCAGACAGGGGCTCTTCCACTGAGCTATCCGCCTGCGACGTGCGAGTGGGCAGAGCTGGAATCGAACCAGCAACCTCCTGCTTGTAAGACAGTCGCTCTCCCTGTTGAGCTATCCGCCCGCAACGAGCTCCGGGACAAGGGGTCGAACCTCGGTCTCCACGTTCAGAGCGTGGTGTCCTCCCGATTAGACGATCCCGGAATGCACGGGCGCCCGCCACCCCACGGGCGCCCGGTCCTTCGGTCCTTCGTGAACGTGCCGTGCAACGAGAGGGGCCGGCAGATCCGCCCTCCGCCCATCCCCGACCAGTCGGAGATCGACGCAGCGGCGGCCGGCGGCCGTCGGTCTCGTGCCTCTGTCACGTCCGCGGAACGACGAACGATGTTGTCCATGCCACTCGCCCACCCTTCGACCCTGGATCGCCGGAACACCTGGTGCAGTTCCGCCGTCCGACGTGGAGGGGCTTTGGAGCCCGGTGCTCACGCGTTCTCCGAAAAAATCGCAAGCTAAAGCCAAAGCAGTTTTTGCTCTCGATTTCTCCGTATCGAGACACGGAGGGCCTTTCTCTCTCGGGCGGGGCCTCATTCTCGGTTCGCTGTTTCTCAAGCTGGGCATCTTCCTTTCACTCGATGACGATTTCTGGCCCTGAAACGACGAAGGCGACCTCTTGGGTCGCCCTCGCTGAGCTGCTATGCGCTTGTTTCCTTAGCGCGCGCACCCCATAGCGAGGGCATTGACGGGATCCGGCCGGCCGGCGGCGTTCGCGAGCCGGTGCTCGCACGACGGCCAGGCAATCCTGGTCCCTTCGGCGAACGTTCCTGCGGAGCTCGTCATGTACGTGGATGTCTGCATCGTTATCGGGACGGAGGATAGACGAAGGCGCGGTCGAGCGCAAGGGTCCAGAGAAGAAAAGATTGTGTGTGAATGACAGCGGATGCGAAATATCCGGTCGAATAGTTCGACGGGGATTCCCCGCGGTTTCGCTACCCGTCGAGAACACGTCTCGGCGTCGTCGAGCGAAACGCGTCGAGCCCTCGCTGCCACGCCGCGTCGAGATCCGCGTCCGGCGGAAAGCGGCGGTCGAGCTCGAGAATGGTCATCCCGTGCGCGAATGCCCATGCGGCCCGTGCCAGGTCGGGGTCGCCGCCCACTGCCTCGTGCACCGGGAGCGCCGCCCGCTGCTCGACACCCGGCGTCAGCAGGGCGCGATTCAGCTCGTGCGCGGTCATCAGCCGATAGAGGTGCGGGTGCTCGCAGGCAAACGCGCGATACGCCTGCGCGAGCGCCGTCAGTGAATCGTCGGCGCCGTCGAGCGCGGCGGCGACCGCATCCGCCTGCAGCTCGAACCCGCGCGAGATGATCGCCGCCTCGAGCGCCTCCTTGTCCGGCAGGTGCTTGTAGATCGACGGCGCGCGAATGCCGAGACGCTCGGCGAGCCGGCGCATCGACAGCCCGTCGGCACCCTCGGCCTCCAGCAGCTCGAGACCGGCGTCGGCGATCTCGCGCGCCCGTGGCGTGAGCGGGGGCGGATCGGTCGTCGTCATCTCACTCCTCTCGCTTGACAAGCTAACGGTGTTAGCTATTCTGGCTAACGCTGTTAGCTAAGTCAAGGGCTGGAGGAGACATGAAGGTCACGCCGATCACGCCGAACATCAGGCAGCTCACGCGGCTGCACTTCGTCAATGCCTACCTCGTGCGCGAGCACGATGGCTTCACGCTGGTCGACACGACGATGGGCGGCGCCGCCGACTCGTTGATCGCCGCGGCCCGCGACGCCGGCGGAGCGATCAGGCGCATCGCGCTGACCCACGGGCACGGCGACCACGTCGGCTCGCTCGACGCGCTGCGAGAGCGACTCGACGGATCGGTCGAGGTGCTGATGCCCGAGCTCGACGCACGGATCCACGGGGGGGAGCAGGTCGTCGAAGGGAAGCTTCCGGGAAGCTGGCCGAAACTCGAGACGAAGCCCGACGTCCTGCTCGCGCCGGGCGACCGCGTCGGCAACCTCGAGGTCGTCGCGAGCCCCGGTCACAGCCCGGGCCACGTGTCGTTCGTCGACGGCCGCGACCGGGCGCTCCTCGCAGGCGACGTCTACACGACGTACGGGAGCGCGGCCGTGACGAGTCACTTCTACCTCCGCTTCCCGCTCGCCGCGATGGCGACGTGGGACAAGGCAAAGGACCTCGAGTCGGCGCGCGCCCTCCGGGAGCTCGACCCCTCGCTGCTCGCCGTCGGCCACGGGCCCGCGCTCCGGGAGCCGGGGCAGGCGATGGATCGCGCGCTCGATCGGGCCGCAACATAGAAAACCCCCGTGGTGCGGGGGTTTTCCGTAGCAGGCCTGTAAGCCGGATTCTGTCGGGGGTGACCATCCCTCTTGGCAGCTACCCGGGCCCTGGGCGGGCAGCCTCGTGGCGGGCCCTGTTCGCCTTGCACCGGACGGGGTTTGGCAAGCCGCCGCGTCGCCGCGACGCTGGTGGGCTCTTACCCCACCGTTTCACCCTTACCACCGGCGTCTCCGGAGAGACCTGTCGCCGGAGGCGGTCTCCTCTCTGTTCCACTTTCCGTCGGCTTTCGCCGCCTGGCCTTGCGCCAGCATCCTGCCCTGCGGTGTCCGGACTTTCCTCGACGCACGCCGCCTGGGCGGCGGCGCCGCGATCACCCGGCCTGCACGACCAAGTCTACCTCGGGCTCGAACGCCTCCTCGTCGCCGGCCTGGCTCCCGCACTCCGGGCAGAAGACGACGCCCGCGCGCGCGTGCATGACGAACTCGCCGCACGTCAGGCACTCGAGCGACGCTCCCCGCAGCAGGGCGACCAGCTCCTGGTCGAGCGTGCGCGCGAACGAGGTGACGTCGGCGGACATCGCTCAGAGCTCCCGGAACACCCCGACGACGCGGCCGAGGATCTGGACGTGCTGTGCGTAGATCGGCTCCATCGAAGCGTTCTCGGGCTGCAGCCGGATGCGCCCGCTCTCGCGGTAGAACGTCTTCACGGTCGCCTCGTCGGCGCTCTCGTCGTCGCCGGCGAGCGCAACGACGATCTCGCCGTTCCGGGCGTCCTGCGCCCGCTGAACGATCACGAGGTCACCGTCGAGAATGCCGGCGTCGAGCATCGACTCGCCCTTGACACGCAGCAGGAAGTCGCCCTTCGTCGAGGCCGGCATCGGGACGTAGTCCTCGATCGACTGCTCCGCGAGCAGCGGACCGCCCGCGGCGATCTCGCCGATGAGCGGCAGGCGCGCGACGTCGTGGTCGTCGCTCGACGCCGCCTCGGGCTCCCGGCGCTCGCGCCCGATCAGCTCGAGCGCCCGCGGCTTCGTCGGGTCGCGCCGGAGCAGGCCGGCCCGCTCCAGGTTCGCGAGGTGCGCATGCACCGTCGACGGAGACGCCAGGCCTACCTGGTCGCCGATCTCGCGCACGGTCGGCGGGTAGCCGTGGCGGTCGACGTACTCGACGAGGAAGTTCCAGATCTCCTGTTGACGGGCGGTGAGCACGAATTCTCGCCTCCGGGGTCGCTGACCGAACGTGTGTTCGACGGAAGGGTAGAGATTCCTGCGGACGGCGTCAATCGACCGAGTACCCTCGCCGGCTGATGAGTCTCGCCGTGCTCGTGCTCGCCCTCGCTGCCCTCAGCGCCTCCGCCGCGGAGGCCGCGAAGACGCCGCTCCCGGGGTTCCACTCCCCGAGCGGGAACATCAGGTGCTACTACGAGAGCGGCCGGCCCGCCGTCCTGCGCTGCCAGATCCGCCAGGCCGCCTACACGAAGCGCCTCGTCCATTACTGCGCGTCGCCGCCGATCGGCGTCGACTGGGCCGGATTCGAGCTCACGGCCACGCGCAAGGGCGCGGTGACCTGCTCCGGAGGCGTCCTCTACTCGCCCGAGACCCAGGTTCCCGTGTACGTCGATCAGCCGTACGGGACGACCTGGCGGCACGGGGTCTTCGGCTGCGACTCGCGGCGGACGGGCGTCACGTGCCGGAGCCGGGCCGGCCACGGGCTGTTCATCTCCCGCGCGTCCTGGCGCGCCTGGTAGCGGCAGCGAAAAGCCGTCCGCGGGCGGACGGCTTCGATGCGCTGGAGAGGACTTGAACCTCCACGGCCTATGCGGCCACTAGGCCCTCAACCTAGCGCGTCTACCAATTCCGCCACCAGCGCCTGAAGGCGGGCCTAGTGTAGCCACGCGCCGGAAACCCGGGTTACGAGATCGGCACGAGCTCCCGCTCGAGCGTCGCCCGCTCCGGCTCGAGCCAGGCCGGGAGCGAGAGCGCCTGGCCGATCGACTCGCGCGGCTCGTCGACGAGGAAGCCGGGCCCGTCGGTCGCAATCTCGACGAGGATGCCGTCGGGCATTCGGAAGTAGACGGACTCGAAGTACTTGCGGTCCTGAACCGGCGTCGGGCGTAGACCGAGCTCGTCGAGGCGCGCGTGCCAGGTGCGCTCGGTCTCCTCGTCGAGCACGCGCCATGCCATGTGGTGGGTCGTCCCCGGCCCGATCAACGCCGCCTCCTCCACGGGCTCGGTGAACTGCAGCGGCGCAGCTTCGTCGAACAGGCCGACGTAGAGATCCGGATTGCCGATCGCAACGACGTCGTGCAGCCGCGGCACCGGCCCGGGATAGAGGCGCAGCCGAAGCCCGTCGGGATCCTCGAGCTCGAGCTCCTCGTCGACGGCCGGCGTCTCGAGGCCGACCGACTCGAGCGTCCCGCGGCCGAGGCGGCCGGGCTCGGCGCGCGGCCACTCGAAGAACGTGATCAGCGAGCCGGGCGTCCCGAGCGCATCGCCGAAGTACAGGTGATAGCTGTGCGGATCGTCGAAGTTCACCGTCTTCTTGACGAGCGTGAAGCCGACACGATCGCGATAGAAGTCGAGAGTCTCCTGCGCGTCCGCACAGACGCACGTCACGTGGTGCAGGCCCCGCAACTGCATCGTCGGTCAGTCTACGACGGCGCTTACTGAAGCAGGCGGAAGAGGATGATCGTGTTGGTGAAGAAGAGCACCGCGACGACGACCGTCAGCCGCGTCAGGTTGCGCTCGACGATGTGCGTTCCGCCCTGCGACGCCGGCGTGAATCCCATCCCGCCCATCCCCGCGTCGCGGCCCGAGTGCATCAGAACGAGCGTGACGAGAGCCGCCGACAGGATGACGTGGATGACCGAGAAGACCGCGAGCATCGCGCCGGGAACTGTAGCGCCGGAGTAGCGTTGTCGCCGTGAGCGCAGACGAGGCGAAACAGAAGATTCACGATCTGATCCTGACCGGTGACAATCGGCTCAAACAGGGCGTTTCGGCCGAGAAGGTCCGGCAGAGCTACGAGCAGGCGCTCGAGCTTGCGCGCGAGCACGGCCTCGAGGACGGCATCCGGCCGTTGATCGAGATCAGGCTTGCCGACCTCGAACGGCCCGCTGAAGGATCTCCTCCATCCGGCGGGCCTGAACCCTGACGTCGTGCGACGAGGCGGCGCGGCGCGCGGCCTCGTTCGGCCGCGGCAGCGAGGCGGCCGTCTCGAGTGCCCGCGCGAGCGCCGGCACGTCCAGCGGGTCGACGAGCACCCCGGCGCCGGCGGTGACGAACTCGGGCGGGCCTCCGAACCGCGTCGCGACGACCGTCCGGCGGCACGCCATCGCCTCGAGCAGGGCCTGACCGAACGGCTCGAGCAGGGCCGGGCCGCAGACGACGTCGGCCGCAGACAGCCACGAGGGCACCGACTCGTGCGGAACGCGGCCGACGACGGCGACCCCGGGCCTGCCTTCGACCGCCGGCCGCAGCGGGCCGTCGCCGACGAAGGTCAGCGAGCCTTCGCCGTGCCGCGCGAAGGCGTCGGTGAGCCTCACGACGTTCTTGCGCTCCGTCAGCGAGCCGACGTGCACGAACGCCGGCGACTCGAGCTCCGCGGCAGCGGGAGCGTCGTCGAAGCGATCGAGATCGACCCCGGAGTCGACGACTTCCGTCTTGCCGCGCGCCTCGGGCAGGCGTTCGCAGAGCTCTCGCTCGAGGTAGTGAGAGACGCAGACGACGGTGGACGCCCGCTGCACGACGCGCCGGGTCAGCGCGGCGACCCCAGGGAGCGAGCCGATGTTGCGAACGTCGCGGCCGTGCGCCGTGACGACCAGCGGCGCATCGACTTCCGACGCGAACAGCCCGGCCGGGACGAGGAAGTGCGCCCAGACGACGTCGGGCCGTTCCTGCGCCGAGCGCCTGACGTTTCGGCGTAGCTCGAGGAACCGCAGCTTGCCGCCGGCGCGGCGGTCGAGCACGGCCAGATCGACGTCGTGGCCGAGCGCACGCAACTCGGCTCCGCCCTGGGCGACGAACGTCCCGAGATCGGGGTCGTCCGGCCCCGGGTACATCTGGGAGACGAGAAGGACGCGCACCTAGCGCGGGGCGCGCTCGCGGTCGTACTCGCCCCATTCGGCGCGCAGCACCCCGCAGATCTCGCCGATCGTGCAGCGTGCACCGAGCGCTTCGCGCATCGGCACGAGGAGGTTCGTGTCGCCGCGTGCGGCCGCGCGGACCGCGTCGAGCGCCGACGCCGCGACGTCGCCGTTCCGCTCGGCGCGGACTAGCCGCGTGCGTTCGACCTGGCGCCGTTCGGCGGCCGGATCGAGCCGGTGCAGCTCGATCGGCTCCTCCGCTCCGCCGGCATGGACGTTGACGCCCACGATCGGCCGGTCGCCGGCCTCGACCTGCTGCTGCCAGCGAAACGCCGCCGCCTCGATCTCACCCTGGACGAACCCCAGCTCGATCGCGGAAACCGCGCCGCCGAGCTCGTCGACGCGCTCGATCAGTTCGCGCGCGCGTGCCTCGAGCTCGTCGGTCAACGCCTCGATGTAGTAGGAGCCGCCCAGCGGATCGACGGTCGCAGTCGTCCCCGCCTCCGCCTGGAGGACTTGCTGCGTGCGCAGCGCGATCGTGGCCGCACGCTCGGTCGGAAGGGCGAGCGCCTCGTCGAACGAGTTCGTGTGCAGCGACTGCGCACCGCCGCAGATCGCCGACAGCGCCTGCACGGCAACACGCACGACGTTGTTCTCGGGCTGCTGCGCGGTGAGCGTCGAGCCACCGGTCTGCGCGTGGAAGCGCAGCGCGAGAGCCTTCGGGTTCGTCACGCCGAACCGGTCGCGCATGAGCCGCGCCCACAGCCGGCGCGCCGCCCGGAACTTCGCGACCTCCTGGAAGAAGTCGTTGTGGGCGTTGAAGAAGAACGAGAGCCGCTCCCCGAACGTGTCGGGCGAGAGGCCCACAGCAACCGCCGCGTCGCAGTAGGCGATCCCGTTCGCGAGCGTGAAGGCAAGCTCCTGCACCGCGGTCGACCCTGCTTCGCGGATGTGGTAGCCCGAGATCGAGATCGTGTTCCACGACGGGATCCGCTCGGCGCAGTAGGCGAACAGATCGGTCGTCAACCGCATCGACGGCCGTGGCGGGAAGATGTAGTTCCCGCGCGCGATGTACTCCTTCAGGATGTCGTTCTGCACCGTGCCGCGCAGCGCGTCGCCGCGCACACCGCGCTGCTCGGCGACCAGCTCGTAGAGCAGCAGGAGCAGCGAAGCCGGAGCGTTGATCGTCATCGACGTCGAGACCTCGTCGAGCGGGATGCCTTCGAGCAGGACCTCCATGTCGGCGAGCGAGTCGATCGCCACGCCCGTCCGCCCCACCTCGCCGACCGCGCGCGGATCGTCGGAGTCGTAGCCGAGCTGCGTCGGGAGGTCGAAGGCGACCGAGAGGCCGGTCTGGCCGCCGGCCAGCAGGTAGCGATAGCGCTGGTTCGACTCCTCGGCCGAGGCGAAGCCCGCGTACTGGCGGATCGTCCACGGCCGACCGCGGTACATGTCCACGTACGGGCCGCGGGTGAACGGGAACTCGCCCGGCCCCTCCAGGGGCGTCGGCGCGTCGTCCACCGTGTAGACCGCCTTCACCTCGATCCCGGACTCCGTCTCGCGCCGGTCGGTCGCAGCCATCCGGTCACCTAGGCTACTGCCCGTGGCCGTCAAGGTCAGGCTGTTTGCCGGGCTCCGGGAGCGTGCCGGCTGGTCGGAGCGCGAGATCGAGGCGACGACGGTCGCGTCCGTGTGGCCCGCGCTCGACCTGGGCGACGAGCCCGCCGGGCTCCTCTACGCCGTCAACAAGGAGTACGCCGGCCGCGACCGGCCGCTCGTGGACGGCGACGAGGTGGCGCTGATCCCCCCGGTCTCGGGCGGCGCGTTCCGGCTCTCCGGCGAGCCGCTGTCGCTCGAGCGGGTCGTCGACGAGGTTCGCGACGACGACGCCGGCGCGATCGCCACGTTCACCGGCACGACGCGGCTCACCTCGCGGGGCCGTACGGTGACCCGGCTCGAGTACGAGGCCTACGAGGGGATGGCCGAGAACGTGATGCGGGGGATCGCCGAGGACCTCCGCACGCGCTACAACGTGACGAGCGTGGCGATTCACCACCGCATCGGGACGGTCGCCGTCGGCGAGACGTCGGTCGCGATCGCCGTGTCGGCGCCGCACCGCGCCGACGCGCTGGCGGCCTGCCGCGACGCGATCGACGCCCTCAAGGAGCAGGTACCGCTCTGGAAGAAGGAGATCTACGAAGGCGGCGAGGAATGGATCGGGAAAGGCTCGTGAGCGGCACCGACGGTTTCCGCGACTTCGAGCCGGTGCAGCGCGACTACGAGCCGATCCAGCCGCGCGGCAGGGACTGGCGCTCACTCGCACAGCGGATCTTCGGGCCGGTACTGGCGGCGATCATCGCGCTCGCGAAATTCTCGTTCGTTCTCGTCAAGTTCTCGAGCATCTTCATCGCGGTTGCGGCCTACGCGCTGATCTGGGGCTGGACGTTCGCCGCGGGGCTCGTCTTCCTGATCCTGCTGCACGAGCTCGGCCACTTCATCGAGGCGAAGCGCGAGGGTCTCGATCCGAAGCTCCCGGTGTTCATCCCGCTCCTCGGCGCGTACGTCCGCTACACGCGCGGCAACCCGTGGCAGACCGCGCGCGTCGCGCTCGCCGGCCCGATCCTCGGCGGCATCGCCAGCCTCGCGTTCCTGCTGGTCGGGATCTCTCAGGGATCCGACCTGCTCGAGGCGCTCGCCTATTTCGGCTTCTTCCTCAACCTGGTGAACCTCGCGCCGGTCGGCTTCCTCGACGGCGGAGCAGTCTGGCGCTCGGCGAAGCTCCTGCGCGTCGGCGGCGGACAGAGCAAGGCGACGTTCATCTACGTGCTCTACGGGCTGACTGCGGTCGCGCTGGTGATCGGTATGGTCGCCTCGCACGTCCCGCAGACCCGCCTCTGATCCGCCGTCAGTGGACGACCGCCAGATCCTCGACCGCCCCGACGAGGCGAAGATCGATGCCTCCGTCGAGAAGATCGCGGCCGAGTTCAAGGCGGGCTTCGAGCAGGTCGCGCGCATCGACCGCCCCGCGGTCGCGCTGTTCGGCTCGGCTCGGGCGGCAGCCGGGAGCGGCCCGTACGAGGCGGCTCGCAGCGTCGGCCGGCTCTTCGCGGAAGCGGGGTGGGCGGTGATCACCGGCGGAGGCCCGGGCGTGATGGAGGGCGGAAACCGGGGCGCGCAGGAGGGCGGCGGGCTCTCGGTCGGCTTCAACATCAAGCTGCCCCACGAGCAGAGCGGCAACCCGTACTGCGACATCGAGCACACGTTCGACCACTTCTACGCGCGCAAGGTCTGCTTCGTGCGCCCGTCGGAGGGCTTCGTGATCTTCCCCGGCGGCTTCGGGACGCTCGACGAGCTCTACGAGTCGCTGACGCTGATCCAGACGCAGACGATCCTCTACTTCCCGGTCGTCCTCTTCGACTCCGACTACTGGGGCGAGATGGTCGAATGGATCCGGGGCGAGCTGCTCGCGGACGGGATGATCTCGGCGCCCGACATCGAGCTCCTGCACCTGACCGACGACCCGGAGACCGCGGTCCGCCACGTGCTCGATTGCCACGAGCTCCGGCTCGCCGCAGCAGCGCCCGGCTAGACCGACGACGGAAGCACGAAATACGGCCCGGGCGGAGTCCGCCCCGGCCCGTACACGGCGGTCGGACTGTCCGGGATGTAACGCGACCTGAAGACGTTGTGGCGCAGGAGCTTCCCGTCGCGCGTGTAGACGTCGCGCGTCACGATGACGTCGAAGCCGAGCTCGCCGGTGCCGGGAACGACCCGCACCGAGTTCCGCGGAGCGCTCGGATCGACCGCGTACGCGAGCTTCGGCTGCGTCCAGTTCGTCTTCGGTCCGGTGTGCGACACGACGCGGCGTCCCGAGGGCGTCCCGTAGAAGGTGAACGTCAGCGTCTGGTCGGTGTACGACGCCTTGATCAGCAGGCCGTGCTTCAGGTCGTTCCGGAACACGAGGTCCGGTCCGCCCCACGACACGGTCGCATCGCGGCCGAGCGGGTAGTGGGAGAGGTAGAGGTTGTGGTTCGTGCGCTCGAGGATCGGCAGGCCGAGCTCGAATGCGTCGTTGAAGAGCGTCGTGGCCGTCTGGCAGACGCCGCCGCCGATCGAGGGCAGGACGAGCGAGCCGATGATCTCCTGCCCCTCGAGGAAGCCGCGGGCCGCAGTCCGCGGGCCGACGACCGCGTTGTACGAGAAGGTCTCGCCAGGTCTGATCACGGTGCCGTCGATCAGGTCCGCCATCAGGTGGACGTTGTGAATCCGGTTCGAGGACGACTCGCCCATCTGCGTCGTGAACGAGACCAGCTTCGTCCTGATGCCGAGCGCGCGCGCCCCGGCCGTCGTCAGGTCGGGCTCTCGCTCGCCGAGCTCGACGCGCGCGACATGGTCGCCGTGCGCAGCCGTCGTTACCGCAACGGCGAGCCGGTTCGGGTCGACATCGCGGCCCGGCCGCGACGGCACGACGTGGACCGCGTTTCCGGCGACGGCGAACCGTGCATTCCGCGCGCGGAC
This sequence comes from Gaiellaceae bacterium, assembly GCA_035518115.1. Taxonomy (GTDB): domain Bacteria; phylum Actinomycetota; class Thermoleophilia; order Gaiellales; family Gaiellaceae; genus PALSA-600. The sequence continues at coordinate 11,609 of DATIXY010000092.1, forward strand.
GAACCACCGGCCGAGGCGGGGCCGGACGATGGGCGCGAGCGACTCGCCGTCGACGCTCACGGCGAACCGATGGGCACGCGGGACGATGCGCAGCGCGCGGGCGAGCTGGGACGGCGTCAGCGCGCCGAGCCGAGCGCCGTGGTAGTCGACGACGATCGGACGGGCCAGCAGCGCAGCTGCGGCCGAGGCGGCGCTACGGACGGCCGGGTCGCGGCGCGCCGCATGAACGATCGTGAACGGCGCATCGAGCGACGTCACCCCGGAGGTGAGCCGCGCGACCAGTGACGCGCGGTCGAGCTCGCGGCCGTCCTGCGCCGGGGTCGTCGTGACCGAGGTCCCGTGAATCGTGACCGTCGCCGAGACGGGCTCGCGGCCGGCCCGGGCGATCTCGTCGAGGACGTTGCCGGCACCTCCCGCGCGCCCGATCACGGGACGGACGGCGACGTGCTGCGGGATCACGAGCCCCGCGAGGGAGCCGGCCGACAACGCCCGGTCCGCCGTCCGCCGCGCGTCGACCGAGACGAGCCAGCTCCGCGGAACGTGATAGGTGCGCCCACCGGCCCTGATCGTGACCTCGGTCCCGCCCCAGCGGCGCACGACCTCCTCGATCTGCGCACGGTCGCGCCCGCCGACGTCGACGCCGAGCACCGCGACGCCCGGCGCCGACTCGCCGCGGTACTCGAACGCCCGCACGCCGATGAAGGCGCACGCAGCGACCAGCGCCGCGACGAGCGCACCGACCCAGACGACCCATCTCACCCCCGACAGTGAAGCAAGCGGAGCGGCCGGGTGGTCTACGCTCAGTGCGGATGGAGCTGAGAGCACTGCCGTCGGTCGACGAGCTCGCGCGCGTCGTGGACGATCCGCTCGCAATCGACGCGGCGCGGGCCGTCCTGGCACGCGCGCGGGCCGAGATCCAGGCAGGGCTCGACCCGGGTGACCTCAGCGGGCGCCTCCGCGACGAGCTGGCCCAGATGCGCGCGCCGTCGCTCCGAAACGTGATCAACGCGACCGGCGTGATCGTCCACACGAACCTCGGCCGTGCACCGCTCCCGGAGGCGGCGCTCGCGCAGGTGGCCGTCGCAGGCCGTGGATACTCGAACCTCGAGCTCGACCTGCCGAGCGGCGCACGCGGCTCGCGCCAGGAGCACGTCGCAGCCCTCCTGCGCCGGCTGACGGGAGCCGAAGCGGCGCTCGTCGTGAACAACAACGCCGGGGCGCTCCTCCTCGCCGTCGCCGCGCTCGCGGAAGGCCGGGAGGTGCTCGCCTCCCGCGGCGAGCTGATCGAGATCGGTGACGGCTTTCGCATCCCCGAGGTGCTCGAACGCTCCGGCGCGCGCCTGGTCGAGGTCGGGACGACGAACCGCACGCGTGCGTCCGACTACGAGCGCGCCGTCGGCGACGACACTGCCCTCCTGCTCCGCGTTCACCAGTCGAACTTCCGGCTCGTCGGGTTCACGGAACGGCCGACGCTGGGCGAGCTCGCCGAGATCGGCCGGCGGCACAGCCTTCCGCTGCTCGACGACCTCGGCTCCGGGGCGCTCGTCGACCTGGGCGACGAGCCGACCCCACGCGCCGCCCTGGACGAGGGCGCCGACCTCGTCTGCTTCAGCGGCGACAAGCTGCTCGGCGGCCCGCAGGCGGGGATCGTGCTCGGCCGCGCCGAGCTCGTCGAGCGGCTCCGCCGCCACCCACTGCACCGCGCGCTACGGATCGACAAGCTCAGCCTGGCCGCGCTCGCGGGGACCCTGCTGCTCTACGTCGAGCCCGGCCGCGCGTTGCGCGAGGTGCCGGTGCTGCGCATGCTGCACCAGGACCCGGCGTCGGTCCGTGCGCGCGCCGAGCAGCTCGCAGCGGCGGTCGGCGGCGAGGTCGAGGAGACGGTCGCACGGGTCGGCGGCGGCGCGCTCCCGCTCGCCGAGCTGCCGTCGTTCGCGTGCGCGCTCGAGGAGTCGCTCTCGGCGCCGCTCCGGCTCGGCGATCCGGCTGTCGTCGGGATCGTGCGCGACGGCAGGCTGTTGCTCGACTGCCGGACGCTCGCCGACGACGAGCTCGGCGGTGTGATCGCAGCGGTTCGCACCGCTCGAGCGTGAGCTCGAAGCCGCCGGAGTCGGTGATCTGGGACGCGCTGCGCGGCATCATCGTGACGCGGGCAGTCGCGGTCGCCTGCGACCTTCGTGTGGCCGACGCAATCGGTGACTCCGAGCGGCGCGTCGACGATCTCGCCGAGGAGGTGGGTGCAGACGCCGACACCCTCCATCGCTTTCTCCGGGCGCTCGCGAGCGACGGCATCTTCACCGAGCGCAACCCGCGCGTGTTTGCGAACACACCGGCCTCCGACGTGCTGCGCGGTGACGGCTGGCGCGACTTCGCGCACCTCTTCGGCGGCGTCTGGCTCGAGCCGGTCGCGCGGCTCGACGCGTCGGGGCGGCCGACGTTCGAGGATCTCCACGGCACCGGATTCTGGGGCTGGCTCGGCGCGCACCCGGGCGAGCGAGCGGCGTTCGACCGCGCGATGGAGCAGGGATGGGAGAGCCGTCTGGAAAGGCTTGACTCGGTTGGCTGGCGCGGCGACGAGACGATCGTCGACGTGGGCGGCGGCAACGGGTCGCTGCTGCTCGCGCTCCTGGCGAGGCATCCGAAGCTGCGCGGGATCGTCTTCGACCTGCCGGAGACGGTGCGCGACGAATCGAGCTTCGGTGAGCGCTGCCGCTTCGAAGCGGGCGACTTCTTCGAGCGCGTGCCCAGCGGCGATTGCTACGTGCTCTCGACCATCCTCCACGACTGGGACGACGACTCCGCCGTCCGGATCCTGCGCACGATTCACGATGCGGCCGAGCCGGGTACGCGGCTCGTCCTGCTCGAGGGGACGATCGAGCCCGGCAACGAGCCGAGCGGGGCGAAGTGGCTCGACCTGCTGATGCTCGCCCTGTTCACGGGGCGCGAACGCGACGAGGCGCAATGGCGCGCGCTCCTGCGAGAGGGCGGCTTCGAGGTGGAACGGCTCGGCGGAGGGGTGATCGAGGCGCGATGCCGCTGACGGTCGGCACCGCCGGCCACATCGACCACGGCAAGACGTGGCTCGTCCGCGCCCTAACCGGCAAGGACACCGACCGGCTGCCGGAGGAACAGGAGCGCGGGATCTCGATCGACCTGGGCTATGCCCCACTCGAGCTGCCTGACGGCCGGCGGCTCTCCCTCGTCGACGTCCCGGGCCACGAGCGCTTCGTCCGCGCCATGGTCGCCGGCGCCTCCGGGATCGATCTCTTCCTGCTCGTGATCGACGCGCGAGAGGGCGCGCGGCCCCAGACCCACGAGCACCTCGCGGTGCTGCGTCTGCTCGGCGTCGAC
>DATIXY010000093.1:0-16411 GCA_035518115.1 Gaiellaceae bacterium
CGTCGAGCGTCGCGTGCTGCGTGGTCAGTTCGGACTGCGCGACCGACACGGGCTTCTCCGACGCGACTCCCTGCCCGGTCTGCAGCACCTCGAGCGTCACGTTCGACCGGCGCGCGAGCGCGAACCTCAGCCGCGCCGCCGTCCGCCCGAGGTTCGGTCCCAGTGTCGTGAGGTAGGCGGAGTCTCCGGCGTACGGATGGCCTCCGTTGTCGACGCTGAACCGCGACAGCAGCGCGGTCGCTCCGCGTGCAGACGGAAGCCGGCCGCCGACGAGCGAGCCGAGCGCTCCGAGACCGGCGAGCGCGAGCAGGCGCCTTCGGGTGCCCGACCAGCTCATGCGATTGGCAAGCGTACCCGGTCGTGTGTAAGGTGGCCCTTACATATGCGCCTGCGCTGCACGACCGCCGAGGAGATCGCCCAGCGGAAGCTGGTGCTCCGGCGCTCTGCGTGGGCGGTCGTCGCGGCGGCGGCGGTCGCCGTGTTGTCCTGGAAGGCGATCACCGCACCGAACGGCGTGCCCGATCCGACGGCGCCCGGGGCGCACCTGAGCCACGGCGCAGTGGTGATCGACAGTGCGCTCCTCGTCTTCCGCGAAGGCCTCGAGGCGGTGCTCGTGCTCGCAGCGTTCACGGCCAGCTTCGTCGGCGCCAACCGCGCGTTGCGCAAGCCGGTCGCCGGCGGGGCGTCGATCGCGCTCGGCGCATCCGTCGTGACGTGGTTCGTCGCGATCTGGGTCATCGGTGCGCTCGGCGGTCCGGGGCTCGACGTCCAGGCGGCGACGGGGCTGCTCGCAGTGGCGGTTCTGCTCGTCGTCATGAACTGGTTCTTCCACAAGGTCTACTGGACGGGCTGGATAGCGGCCCACAACCGGCGGCGCAGGGAGCTCCAGGGAACACCGGGCGGCCACCGCCGTCTGCTGTTCGGGCTCGCGCTCCTCGGTTTCACCGCCGTGTATCGCGAGGGCTTCGAGATCGTGCTGTTCCTGCAGAACCTCAGGCTGACCAACGGGTCGACGACGGTGCTCGAAGGCGTCGCGCTCGGTCTCGCACTCACGGTCGTGGTCGGCGCCGTCACGTTCTCGCTCCAGCACCGCCTGCCGTACCGGCGGATGCTCGTCGCGACCGGGATCCTGCTGGGGTTCGTCCTGCTCGTGATGGTCGGCGAGAGCGTGCAGGAGCTGCAGCTCGCCGGCTGGCTGCCGACACACTCGATCGGCGTCACGTTCCCCGGCTGGGTGGGGCTCTGGCTTGCGACCTTCCCGACCGTGGAGGGCATCGTCGCCCAGCTTCTTGCGGCCGCCCTCGTCGTCGGGTCGTACTTCCTCGCCGAGGAGGTTCGGGTGCGGCGTCCTCGGCGGCGCGCAGCGGCGCTCGCCGTCACCCCGCAGACCTAGCGCGTGCGCGCGCGCCGCACGATCACGGTCGTCGGCTGCCATGCCGGCGGCGAGATCGGCAACGTGGTCGTGGGCGGCGTTCTGCCGCCGCCGGGCAAGACGGTCTTCGAGCAGATGCAGGCGCTCCGGGCCGACGACTCGCTGCGCCGGCTCCTACTCCGCGAGCCGCGCGGGAGCGTCGCCGTCCACGCGAACCTCGTCGTTCCCGCGACCCGCTCCGATTGCGACGCCGGCTTCATCATCATGGAACCGACCGAGTACCCGCCGATGTCGGGCTCGAACACGATCTGCGTCGCGACGGTGCTGCTCGAGACCGGGATGGTGGAGCTGCGCGAGCCGGAGACGACGCTGCGCCTCGAGGCGCCGGCCGGTGCCGTCGAGATCACCGCGGCCTGTCGCGGCGGCCGCGTCGAGAGCGTCGAGCTGACCAACGTTCCGTCGTTCGTCGAGCACCTCGATGCGCGGCTCGACGTGCCCGAGCTCGGTGCCGTCACCGTGGATGTCGCCTACGGCGGCATGTGGTACGCGATCGCGGACGCCGCCGCGCTCGGCTTCGAGCTCGAGCCGCACGAGGCGCGCGAGCTCAGCCGCGTCGGCGAGCTGATCCGGGACGCCGCTCGTGAGCAGCTCCCGTGCACACACCCCGAGAACCCCGACATCTCCGGCGTCAGCATCGTCCAGCTCGCGGAGCCGTGGCGCGGCCCCGGCGCGGTCTCGCGGAACGCGGTCGTCGTCGCCCCCGGGCGCCTCGACCGCTCGGCGACCGGCACGGGGCTCTCGGCGCGGATGGCCGTTCTGCACGCGCGCGGTCTGCTCGGCGTCGGCGACTCGATGACCCATGCCTCGCCGATCGGCTCGACGTTCGAGGGACGGATCGTTGCGGAGACCTCCGTCGGCGGCCGCTCCGCGATCGTGCCGGCGATCCGCGGCAGCGCGTTCATCACGGGCATCACCCAGGTCGTCGTCGACCCGGACGATCCCTTTCCCGAGGGTTATCTGCTCTCGGACACCTGGCCCGGCGTCGACACCCAGTAGCGCTCGACGCGGGCGAGCGCCTGCTCCGCGGTCGATCCATGCGTCGACTCTCCGAGCACCGCCGACGCGAGCTCGTTCGCCTCGCGCACCGCGCGCTCCCTGCGGGCGTCGACGTCGCTCGACGCGACGAACAGCGCGGCGCGGGCCCGCGACGCCCAGTCGATCAGGTCGGCATCGTCGAGCGCTGCGTCTCCCGGGATCTTGTCTGCGAGCGCCCGCGCGCTCTGCTCGAGGCGCGGCAGCTCGCGCGTCAGTTCGGCCGCCTCGAGCTCGAACGCCGCACGGTTCTCGGCGGCGCGCTCGGCAGCGAGCGACGCGACCTGGCGATGGTCCCGTGCGCGCGTGGCGCGCTGCTCGGCGAGCGCGCGCTCGGTGTCGTTCCGGGCGCGGGCGACCTCCTCGTCGGCGTCCGCTATCTCGCGCTCGCGCTGCGTCACCTCCGCAAGGGCTTCCTCTTCCGCCCGCTGCAGCCGGGCTCCCTCGTCGCGCTCCGCGGCGAAGAAGCCGGCGATTGCCTCGGCTCGTGCACGCAGGGCCGCGACGTCGGCGTCGAGGCGGTGCAGCCGGTCCGACTCCTCCGCGTCTTCCCGCTCTCGGCGCACGAGCGCCCTGAGCTCGTCGACCATCCCCTCCAGCTTAGGCAGTCTCGTTGAGCTCGAGGAGGAGGGTGCGGAGCTGCGCGAATCGCTTGGGGCCGAGCCGCGCCGCCCACTCGGCCTCCATCTCGCCGACCGCCTCGCGGATCACCGCGATCGCCGCGATGCCGCGGCGCGTCACCGCGACGCGCTTCGAGCGCAGGTCGTCGGGGTCGGGCCGCCGCTCGAGGTAGTCGAGACGCTCGAGCTCGCCGAGCAGGTAGTTCAGCGCCTGTTTGCTGACCCGGAGCCGTACCGCGAGATCGGAGGGCCGGGCGCCCTCCGGGCCTGGGAACCGGAAGACGTTGAGGTGGGCGGCGTCGAGGTCGTCGAATCCGTGCTCGTGGAGCCGCGCCAGCATGCGCCGCTGCACTGCTTCCCAGGGCATGCGCAGGAGCGCGCCGATCAGCGGCGGCCCGAAGGGCTCATCCTCCGGGACGACTTTCGTAAAAACGCTTGACGAGTTCGGCCCGGTCATATATCGTCAAATCACTTTACCACTACACGAGAGGAACTGACGATGACGGCGGTGACGGGCGAGGAGATCAGGGCCGGACAGATCACGGTGCGGTTCCTGGTGGAGGGAGAACAGACCGGCGGGTCGGTGTCGATGTTCGAGTTCGGAGTGCCGGCGGGCGCAAGAGTCCCGGCCGCGCACAGTCACGACGGGTACGAGGAGACGCTGTACGGGCTCGTGGGCGTCCTCACCTGGACGGTCGACGGAGCGTCGACGGAGGTCGGCCCGGGGGAGGCCCTGCACATCCCGCGCGGCACCGTCCACCGGTTCGAGAACACCGGCGACATCGACGCGAAGTCGCTCGCGATCGTCACGCCGGGGATCCTCGGGGCCGGCTACTTCCGCGACCTCGCCGAGGTGCTCGATGCGTCGGCCGGAGGACCTCCGGATCTCGCGGCGATCGCGGACGTCATGCGCCGCCACGGGCTTACTCCGGCTCAGCCATGACGGGCCAGCGCATCCTCACGGTCGAGTTCCGTGCCCGCGACGGGCGCAGTTGGAGCGCGATCGGCGGCGGCGCCACTGTCGCCGCGGCGATCGCCTCGGCGCGCGAGAGCTGCCCGGCCGGCGCGGCCTGGGACGCCGTCGGCTGGGACGACCTGTTCGGCGACTGAAGCGGTTCTTACAGCTTGCTGTCGGTTTGACATACCTGGCCAGGGGGCGGAGGATTCCGGTGCAGGTGTCAGGCGGGCGCTATGACACCGGCCGCATCTCGACGCGGAGGTAGCCGTAGCCACGTGACGCCGGGGCGGTGAGGTGGCGTGTCTCCTGACGTTCCGTCAGCAAGAGAAAGGGAGGTCCCATGACCACCACCAGTCTCCTTCCTGACGTCGGGATCGAGCTTCGAGAGGGCTACGCCAAGGTCGGCGACCAGAGCCTCCATTACGTCGAGGCCGGCGACGGGCCGCTGGTCGTTCTGCTGCACGGCTTCCCGGAGTTCTGGTTCGGCTGGCGACTCCAGATCAAGCCCCTCGCGGCGGCGGGATTCCGCGTGGTCGCGCCCGACACGCGCGGCTACAACCTCTCGTCGAAGCCCGAGGGCTTCGAGGCGTACGGAGTCGACCTGCTCGCGGACGACATCCGCGGCTTCATCGACGAGCTGGGCGCCGAGTCCGCGTTCCTCGTCGGCCACGACTGGGGCGGAAGCATCGCATGGACCGTCGCGATGAACCATCCCGAGGTGGTCGACCGGTTGGCGATCCTCAACGCGGCCCATCCGCGGCGGCTCTCCGAGGGATTGCACAACCCGAATCAGCTCCGGAAGTCCTGGTACTTCTTCTTCTTTGCGGTGCCGGGGCTGCCCGAGGACGTGGTCCACGCGCGGGACTGGCACTTCTTCCGGCACTTCCTGCAGGACGCGAGCCCGCCGTACACGCAGGATGAGATCGACCATTACATCGACGCGTGGTCGCAGCCGGGTGCGGCCGCCGGGATGATCAACTACTACCGCGCCTCGGTGAGGCAGTCCCAGAAGGAAGCCGTGGCAAAGCTCCGTCCGATCTCGGCGCCGACACTGGTCATCTGGGGAGAGCGCGACTCCTACCTCGGCTCCGATCTCGCCGAGCCCTCCCACGACGACGTGCCCAACCTCGACCGCGTCGAGCGCCTGGCCGACGCGTCGCACTGGGTGCATCACGACGAGGCCGAGCGCGTGAACGAACTGCTCATCGACTTCTTCGCAACTACGGCATAAGTCGGAGCGCTATCGACGGGCGGCGAGGCCTGAGCCTGGGTCACGCCGCCCCTCTCACCGCCACGTGCGATCGTGGAGCCTAGGAAGCTCGGCGCGACAACCGAGCCGGGAGACCTGCCCTCAGGACTCGGCCGGTCTGCTGTTGTCGACCCAGATCGTTTCGGTGGCAGGGTCGACGGCGATCCCGGTGGCGTGTGTCCCTTTGGGAAGCGTGATCGTCGGACGGGCCCCGCTTGTCAGGCGCACCCTGTCGACGATCTTGCCGGCGGACCACCCAGATGCTGCCGCGTGCGAGTACCGCCTCGGTCGGGTTTCCGGCCAAGCCGAGCGGGGGCCCCTTTCGGCCGATCACCGGATCGAGTTGCGTGATCGTCCGGCGATAGCCATCACCCGAGCGCCGATGTGAACGGCCAGCCCAGCCGGCTTCCCATCGATCTCCTTGCACTCACCCGTATGAAGACCGAGACGGACATCCAGCCCGAGGTCCTGGACCGCACTGAGAACCGACGCCGCGGTCACGAGTGCGCGAGCGGGCTCCGCGAACGTCGCCTAGAAACCGTCGCCTGTCGTGTCCTGTTCCCGACCCTGCCCCCGCTTCAACTCCTGCCGGACAACCGCTCGAAACCGCGCCAACACGACCTGCCAGCCGGCATCACCCAAGTCGGACGCGACCGCCGTCGACCCGACGATGTCGAGGAAGAGCACCGTCGCGATGCGCCGCCGGGACCGCGATGACGCCACCACGCCACTATCCGACCCGCCTGGCAGTTCTCAAACATCGCAACGTGGCACGTGGAACGACGGTCGAACACGGGCGTACGCTCTGCGCATCCTGTCCTGTTCCGACTGCGGCACCGAGAACCCGTCAAAGGCGAAGTTCTGCTTCGCCTGCGGTGCGACGCTTGCAAACGCGCCGGAGCCGGTCGCCTCTGGCGAGGAGCGCAAGGTGGTCACCGCGATCTTTGTCGATCTTGTCGGTTCGACAGCGCGCTCCGAAGAGCTCGACCCGGAGGACGTCAAGGCACTCGTCGCTCCTTACCACGCGCGCGTCCGGCGCGAGCTCGAGAAGCACGGCGGGACCTTCGAGAAGTTCAGCGGGGACGCCGTGCTCGCGCTATTCGGCTCTCCGAAGGCGCACGAGGACGACCCCGAGCGCGCCGTTCGGGCAGCGCTTGCGGTCCGGCAGGGGATCGCCGAGCTGAATGAACAGGACGGGTGGCTCGATCTGCACATCCGCATCGGCATCCACACCGGCGAGGCGCTGGTGATGCTCGGCGCGCGGCCGAGCGAGGGGGAGTGGTCGGCTGCCGGAGACGTGCTCAATACGGCCGCGCGGATCCAGTCGGCGGCGCCGACCGACGGCATCCTCGTCAGCCGGACGACCTACCTCGCGACGAAGGGCGCGTTCCGTTTCGGCGAGGCGGAGCCGGTGCAGGCGAGCGGCAAGGCCCAGCCCGTCGAGGTCTGGGAGGTGGCCGGTGCAGAGGACCGCCCCCGGCCGTCGGGCGAGACACCGCTCGTGGGTCGCGAAGCGGAGCTTGGCGAGCTCGTGGCGTTCTGCCAGGCGCTGGTCGAGGAGCCCTTCGTCGGCATGGCCGCAATCCTGGGGCTGCCGGGTGTCGGCAAGAGCCGTCTTCTGCTCGAGCTCGTCCGCCGCCTCGAAGGCCGCGTCACAGTCCACTGGGGCGGCTGCCTCTCGTACGGCGAGGGAATCACCTACTGGCCGGTCGTCGAGGTCTTCAAATCTGCGGCCGGGATCCTGCAGAGCGATACACGCGAGACCGCTGCGGCGCGACTCGACGGGTTCCTCGAACGCCTGGAGGTGCAGGACGTCGACGAGCTCCGGACGATCGCCTCGGCCCTCTCCAACCTGCTCGGTATCCCGACAACGCCGCGCGGTTCGTACGTGACGAGCGAGATCTCCCAGGCGGAGCTGCACTGGGGCATCAGGCGCGCACTGCAACTCGTTGCGGCCGAGCGGCCGACGGCAATCCTCTTCGAGGATCTGCACTGGGCCGAGCCGACCCTGCTCGAGCTGGTGTCGTACATCGTCGCCGACGACGTCGGCGTACCGCTCGCGCTCATCTGCACGGCGCGGCCGGAGCTCCGGGACGAGTCGCCCCAGTTTCTCGGAACGCAAGGTCGGCGGCGCACCGTCGACTTGCAGACGCTCGAGCCCGAGCAGGGCGCCGCTCTCCTGACCGACTTGACCGGCGACCCCGCCTTCGCCGAGACCGCTTTCGCGACGGCGCTGATCGCCAACGCCGGCGGCAACCCGCTCTTCCTCGAGGAGACGGTGCGCATGCTGCGAGAGGAGGCGCTGCTCGACCTCGAGCGCTGGCAGGGCGACGAGATGCGTGACGTCCCGGTGCCGACGACCGTCCAGGGCCTGATCAGCTCGCGCCTCGACCGGCTCGAGAGCACGGAAAAGCAGCTCGCCCACCATGCGTCCATCGCCGGTGTCGTCTTCTGGGCCGGGGCCGTCGCGTACCTCGGGGCCGCCGACGGAGCGACGCCGGAAGATCCACGGCCCGGCCTGGGCGAGCTCGAGCGCCGCGACTTCGTCGCGCACCTCGACGTCTCGACGGTCGCCGGCGACGAGGAATACGCGTTCAAGCACATCCTCATGCGCGACGTCGCCTACGGGCAGGTGCCGAAGGGGCGCCGCGCGCAGCTCCACCTCAACTTCTCCGAGTGGGTCAAGCAGCTGCCGAACAGCGCCGACGAGTTCGTCGAGATCGTCGCCTGGCACCTCGAGCAAGCATGCCGGCTCTCCCGCGAGGTGGCGCGAAGCCCGATCGACCCCCCGATCAGCGAAGCCGCTCGCGCTCTCGCTGACGCGGCCGACCGGGCCGAGCGGCGCGAGAGCCTGCGCGAAGCACATCGCTACTACACGCGCGCGCTCGAGCTTCTCGACGAAGAGCACACCGACCTACGCGTCGAGCTCCGGCTACGCCGGGCGGACATGACGATGATGCTCGGCCTGATCAAGGAGGCATCCGACGAGCTGCTCCAGGTCGCGGAGGGCGCTGCGGCACTGAATCGGGTGGACGACCAGGCGGAGGCATTGCTCCTGCTCGGCGACATCGACCAGCGTCAGGGACGGAGCACGGACGCGCGAGAGCGTCTCGCCGCCGCGGAAAGACTCGCGCTCGCCGCCGATGATCCGCGGCTGCGGGCGAAGGCTGCGTTCGTGCTCGCCGCGCTCGCCGCCGACTTCGAGGGTTTGTACGACCAGGCGGTCGAAAGGCTTCGGCTGGGAATCGCGCTCGCGGCAGACGCAGACGACGCCGCGCTCGTGGCCGAGGGCCATCTTCGGCTGGCGGCGATCCTCATGAACCGGGGCGACCTCGAGGCAGCCGAGTCGGAGCTGCGCACCTGCCTCGAACTGGCCGGCGACCTCGGGAGCCACCGCCTCGAGGCGGAGGCGACCTCATGGCTGGGGATCGTCACCTACCACCGCAGCAACCCGGCGGAGGGCGAGCGCTTGTGCCTACAGGCGCGCACCTGGTTCGAGCGCACCGGCGACAGCTACTTCCAGGTGCAGAACCTCGTCCGCGGCCTGGCGATCTTTGCGCTCGCGGATGAGCGGCCGGAGGAGGCAGAGACGTGGCTGCGCGAGGCGATGCCGGTCGCGCTGCAGATCGGTGGCTGGGTCGCCGTCGAGGCATACCGCTACCTCGTCGAAGCGCTGGTCGTCCAGGATCGGCTCGACGAAGCCCGCGAGCTCGTCGGCCTCGCCGGGCGCCACCTGCCCGAAGAGGACCTCTATGCGCGCTCCTCGCTGCTGCTCGCCGAGGCGATCGTCGCGACGGCAGGAGGGGAGTCGGCAGCGGCAACGACTGCGTTTGCCGAAGCGCTCAGGTTGATCGAGAGCCTCGGCATGCCGCTGGAACTCGGTGAAGCCCGGATGACACTCGGCAGGTCGCTCCGCAGCTTCGGGAACGAAAACGATGCCCGAGCAGAACTCGAGCGCGCCCGGGCGGTCTTCGCCCGCATCGGTGCGACGACGCGACGAGACGCAATCGACCGCGACCTCGCAGAGCTGGTCGAGAGGCCGGTTCGCGCCGATCAGCCGACTGACTAGCCGTCGCGAGATGTCTCGTGCGACGCCGTCCGTGGGGCCGATCTCAGCCGACGTTCACCGGCGTCGAGCTGTCGGTCGTCGTTCCGTCGCCGAGCTGGCCGTAGGTGTTGTTGCCCCAGCATCGGACGGCGCCGCCGATCAGAAGCGCGCATGAGTGCTCGTTGCCGGCGCTGACCGCGTTCGCACCGCTCGAGAGTCCATTGACGTCGACCGGCGTCGTGCTGTTGGTCGTCGTTCCGTCGCCGAGCTGGCCGGAGGAGTTGTCGCCCCAGCATTCGACTCCGCCGGTGCTGATGAGCGCGCAAGTGTGGCTTTGGCCGGGGCTGATCGCGGCCACCCCGCTCGACAGTCCGCTTACGCCCACCGGGATCGGGCTGCCGGTGAGGGTGCCGTTGCCGAGCTCCCCATCTCCGTTGTAGCCCCAGCACTCGGCTCCGTCCTCGCCGGCCAGGGCACAGGTGTAGCCGCCCGTGGCGGCGCTGACGGCGGTCGCACCACTCGAAAGGCCCGCGACGGCGATTGGGGTCGGGCTGCTCGTGTAGCTGCCGTCGCCGAGCTCGCCGTACGTGTTGTCGCCCCAGCATTCGACTCCGCCGCCGCTCGTGAGCGCGCACGTGTGCAGAAAGCCGGCGCTGATCTGGTCGACGCCGCTCGAGAGCCCTGTCACGGGTACCGGGGTCGAGCTGTCGGTCGTCGTCCCGTCGCCGAGCTGACCGTTGCCGTTGTAGCCCCAGCATTCGACGCCGCCGCCGCTCGTCAGCGCGCACGTGTGATTGTCGCGGGCGCTGATCGCGACCACCCCGCTGGAGAGCCCGGTCACGGGTACCGGGGTCGAGCTGTCGGTCGTCGTCCCGTCGCCGAGCTCGCCCCAGCCGTTACCGCCCCAACACTCGACCCCGCCGCCGCTCGTGAGCGCGCAGCTGTGGTAGGCGCCGGCGCTGATTGCGACCACCCCGCTGGAGAGCCCGGTGACGGGTACCGGGGTCGAGCTGTCGGTCGTCGTCCCGTTGCCGAGCTCACCGAAAGCGTTGTCGCCCCAACACTCGACCCCGCCGCCGTTCGTCAACGCGCACGTGTGCCAGTCGCCGGCGCTGACCGCAGTGATCGTCGTGCAGCTCGAGCCGGTGCAGGCGGTCGTGCAGCTCGAGCCGGTGCAGTTCGTCGATGTGTTCAGGTTCGAGCCGGACTGGGTCTGGGTGTTCTCCTGGCCGTTGACGTCGGTGTTCTGGCTGACGGTGCAGTTGCCGGAGGTGCTGCAGTCGCCCTGGACGACGTTCGTCTGACCGCTGCCGGTGTTGTCGTTCTGAGTCGAGCTCTGGTTGACGGTGAACAGATCGCCGCTGTTCCCGCTCTGGGTGGCAGTGCCGACGCCCTTTCTGACCGGGCCGTACTGCGTCTGGGTCAGTGCGTACGTCGGCGCGGGATGACTCGGCGGGCTGCAGGACGTCAGGCCGGAAGAAGCGGCGTCTTCGCACTGCGTCTCGGTCTGCGTCGCGCTCGCCGTGGAGATGTCGCGGCTGTCCTGGTTCACGGTTCCCAGGATCCCCCCGTTGATGGAGCTCTGGGTCTGCGTCACCGGCCCGTTCTGAGTGTTGGCGATCGCCGTCAGCACGTCGCTCTGGTCGAAAACCACGGCGTTCGGCCCTCTGGCGCTGCCGAGGAACCCGGCGCTCTGGTTCTGCTCGACGTCGAGCGTCACGTTCGCACCCAGGTTCGCCGAGTTCTCGTTCTGGGTGATCGAACCGCGACCGGTGGCGGTGGACGTCAGCGTCTGGTCCTGCGTCAGCGGGTTCGCTGCGTCGCAGGCACCGCTCGCCGTCGCCGAATCGAGGGCGGAGTTCCCGCCGCTGGCCGAGTCCTGCCTGATCGTGATGTCCTGATGCGCTCCCAGCCAGACGCTCAGGGCGCCCCGGGCGGCCTCCTGCGATCCGAGCAGATTGACCGCCTGATAGACGCAGGCCGTGTTCGTGTTCGAGGCCCCCGTTGCTCTCTGGACGATCGATGCGTCCGACAACGCCGCCTGCAAAGCCCCGTTCGTGCCGTCTTCGCGTTCGTAGACGACGGCGAGGTTGTTCGCGGTCGAGCTCAACTGGACGATCGCGCACACCTGCAACAGCCCGGCCGACCTGACGCATTTGGCGGTATTCGTCGCGGTCGACGGTGCGGCCGCGACCTGCAAGACGACACAGTCCCCGGCTCCGCAGCTGAAGGTGTTCTGGCCGCCGCCGGAAGCAACCTGCACCACCGGATGCGCCGTGCTCGTGCAACTCCAACCGGCCCCGGGGCAACTCGGTCCCGCATAGTTGCGAGCCCCCCGCTCGATCACGGCCCCGGTCGGGTCGACGTCGAGCGACCGGAGATACTGGACGAGCGCCGCCGATGTCGAGACGTCGACGCCGGCGACGTTCTCCACCGTGCCCGCCCCCGAGGCCGACACCATGACAACACCCGCGATCAAGACCGCGAGGAAGCTCACGACACAGTGAACGCGCGTAGCGCCCCTCCCCCTGTGTTTCCTTTCACTTAGCCGCAACAGCCACGAAGTGGCTCTGCGCGCGATCTTACGACAACGAGCCGCCTGTTACTAGTCCAGGCTCGTGACCAAGGTGCAGTCCAAAGTGTGAGTGAGTGAGTGAGTGAGTGAGTGAGTGGGGGCGGGAGGATTCGAACCTCCGTAGGCTGAGCCGACGGGTTTACAGCCCGTTCCCTTTGGCCGCTCGGGCACACCCCCTCTCGAGGCGCGCGCATTGTAGCCTCAGGCCGTGCAGCGTTTCGACGTGCTCGTCGTCGGTGCCGGGCCCGCGGGCTCGGCCACCGCTCATCGCCTCGCGACGGCCGGCGCGCGCGTGCTCGTCGCCGACCGGGCGACGTTCCCGCGCGACAAGCCGTGCGGCGGCGGGCTGACGAGCCGCGCGTTCCGCCGCTGCCCGGTCGATCCGACGCCCGTGGTCGAGGAGCGCATCGACCTCGTCGAGCTCCGCTTCCGGTACCACGACGCGGTCGTCCGGAAGGCGCACGCGCCGGTGATCTGGATGACGCAGCGCCGCCGGCTCGATGCATTCCTGCTCGACGCGGCACGCGAGGCCGGGGCGGAGGTCCGCGAGGGAGCGCGCGTGGCGGTCGGCGACGGCGTGTCCGTCGACGGGGAGCGCATCGACGTCGACGTGATCGTGGGCGCCGACGGCGCGAACGGGCAGACCGCGAAGGCGCTGTCGCTCGGCGGCGCGATCGTCCACGGCGTCGCGCTCGAGGGCAACGTCCCGTACGGCGCGCTTCCTGCCGACCGCTACCTACATCGGGCCGTCGTCGAGCTCGCCGACATTCCCGGCGGCTACGGCTGGGTGTTCCCGAAGGGCGATCACGTCAACGTCGGAGTGGGCGCGTGGGCGGAGGAGGGACCGCACCTGCGCGATCACCTCGCGCGCGTCTGCGCCGCACACGGCCTCGTGCCGGATCAGCTCGAGAACGTGCGGGGCCACCGCCTCCCGCTGCGCCGCCCTGGGACGACGGTCGCCGGTGAGCGGGCGCTGCTCGTGGGCGACGCTGCCGGGCTGATCGACCCCGTCTCGGGCGACGGCATGTACGAGTGCTTCGTCTCGGCCGACCTGGCGGCAGCCGCGATCGGCGACCTGCTCGCCGGGCGCACATCGTCGCTCGAGCCGTACGCGGCCGCGCTCGAGGCCGAGCTCGCGCCGCTGCACCGGGCGTCGTGGAAGCTGAAGCGGGCGCTCGACCGGTGGCCGCGCGCGAGCTGGCGGATCGCCCGCACGCGCCTTCTGTGGCGGTCGGTCGAGCGGCTGCTGCTCGGCGAGATCGGCTCGCCGGGCGAACAGCACGGGCTCGCGCGCCTGCCCCTGCGCCTGCTCGACGGGCTCGGTTCCTAGCTCACCGCGGTGATGCGGGGCGGCGCCGAGAGGAAGCTGACCGGCGAGGTGCCGCGGAAGCCGTAGCGGTCGCAGTTCCAGTGCACGGTCCACGGCTGCGTGCCTGCCGGGACCACGAAGGTGATCGTCCGAGTCTGCAGCGGCCGGACCGTGTAGGACGTGTGTACCGCCCCGGAGAAGTGGATCGTGTCGGCGGCAGCCCTTGCGTCGGGGAGCGACACCCGCAGCGTCACCCGTCTCGCGGCCCGGCTCGGCCAAACGGTGATCCAGCCCGTGCGCATCAACCAGTCGTCCGACCGCAGCCCGACTGCCTCGGCGGCCAGCCGGACATGCGTGCCCGTCGGCATCCAGAGGTCGAACGGCGCCACCGATCCGCCGCTCGTGCTGCGGGCAAGCCTGGCCCCCGCGAAGGACGTCCAGGTGCTGCCTCGGTCGACCAGCACGGGGCCGTCGACAGGCCCGGCCGGCGATGTCAGCGTTCCGTTCGCGTCCACGTGCAAGCGGACGTTGTCGTGCGAGTCGACGAGAGCCGCATCCGGCAGCAGCGCGACCTCGGTGATCGAGCGATTCCAAAGCATCTCCTCGATAGCGGCGCCCGAGTCGTTGCCGACCGGCGCGATTACTGTGACGCTTCGGAGACCGGTGTCGTCCAGCCAACGCAGATCGGCCGGGAGTGCCTGCCGGTCGACCGTGCTTAGACCAACCGCCCACGAGCTTGCGACCGCCGAGACGGCCAGCTGCGCGACGATCGCCGCCACGAGAGCCACCGCCCCCCGCTTCTGCGGCCGCCAGGCAACCCAGGCCGCGAGCGCCGCGAGTAGCGCTGCGCCGACACCGAGGAACAGGGCTCCTCGTGACGTGCCGCTCCACGTGACCAGACGCGCAGCCGCCCAGAGGAGCGTCGAGTCCGAGCTACGCCGGATGTAGTGCGAGAGTGGGAAGCGAAGCGCGAGAACGGCGAGCAGTCCAGCGAGCGCACACACCAAGCCTCGGGAGCCGCCGCGGCGCGCATAGAGGCCGAAGGCGACCGCCAAGAGTGGGAAGAAGTAGAACAGATAGCGCTCGCCGAAATTGCCGGAGATCGTCGCCCCGATGAAGATCGCCTGGGCGGTCAGGCCGAGCGCCAAGAGTGTCGTGATCGCGCCCAGGGCACGCTCGGCCTTCGCACTGGGGTGGATGAGCGCCCGGCCGAGGCCGACGAGCGCGCCGGGCACGAGCACGACGCCGGCGGCGAATGGGAGCAGCAGCACGTGGAGCCCGATCTGGCTCGCCACCGTCCCGGGGGACGCGTGCAGATGGAAGATCACGTCGTAGGCACCGAGGACGCGCTTCGGTCCCGAGGCGATTGCAGCAGTGGCGAAGGCGCCGAAGACCGCGGTCGCGAGACCGAAGCTTCGTGCGGCGCGGCGGATGCTGCCGCGCTCGACGACGACCGCTGCGACGACGAAGACCGGGACCAAGAGGACGTACTGGACGCGCGCGAACGTCGCGAGGCCGACGAGGCCAACGACGGCGAGCTGTGTCCGGCGCGAAGGCGTCTCGAGTGCGACGATCGCCGCGTAGACGGAGCCGAGAACGAGGGGGTAGGCGATCGGGTCGGCCACGACGAGCGAGCCGAAGACCAGGTTCGGCGACGCGAGCACGAGTACCGCGATGCCGAGCGAGAAGCGTGAGTCGAGACCGACTCGCCGTGCGATCAGGTAGGCCGGCACCGCGGCGAGCGAGATCGCGATCGTGTGCTCTGCCTGCGTGAGCCGGAATGCGAGCTGCGGGTCCCCGGTGAGCCAGAACGGTGCCGCGAGCAGCGGCTCGAGCAGCGCCGGAAAGTGAGCGGGCGCGTTGCGGATCACCGGGCGCCCCGTCTCAGCGATCCCGCGGGCGAGCGCCGAGTAGGTGTACTCATCGGGGAGGTAGAACGGCGTGGGTAGTCGCAGCGCGGTCAGGAAGAAGCGGAGAAAGGCGCTGACGGCGATGAGACCGCCGAGGATCAACCCGTCGGACAGCTCGACGAGATGCGTGGTGGTGCGGGTGCGAACAGCGGCGGCGGACTCCATCCCACCTCACCTATCGGCGCGCTGCTGCCGTCCCTTGAACGGCGAGCGGCGGCCTGAGGCCGCCGCGTCGTCGAGGGGTGATCGGTCGCCCGGGCTCAGTGCACGAGCTTCAGCATCTTGAACATCGGCATGTACATGCTGATGACGATCAGGCCGACCATCGCGCCGACACCGATCATCATGATCGGCTCGATGATCGAGGTGAGCGCCGCGACGGCCGTGTCGACCTCGTCCTCGTAGAAGTCGGCGATCTTCGACAGCATGTGGTCGAGCTCTCCGGTCTCCTCTCCGATCTTCACCATCTGGCTCACCATCGGCGGGAAGATGGCGCTCTCCTGCAGGGTCTGCGCGATTCGCGCGCCCTCGTTGACACGCCGGCGGATGTCGACCAGCGAGTCCTCGAGCACGGAGTTGCCCGCGGTCGACCCGGTGATCTCGAGCGCCTTGACGATGTCGACACCGGCGGAGACGAGCGTCGCGAGTGTCCGCGAGAAACGCGCCATGGCGACCTTGAGGACGACATCGCCGATCTTCATCGGCAGCCGAAGCTTCGTGCGGTCCCACAGCGCGCGCCCCTGCGGCGTCTTCTTGTAGCGAAGCAGGCTGAAGATGATCAGAAAGATGGCGGGGAAGATGATCCAGTAGTAGTCCCGCAGCAGGTTCGACGCGTTGACGACCAGCTGCGTGATCGTCGGCAGCTGACCGTTCAGCTGCGCGAAGATCTTCACGAAGATCGGGACCAGGAACATCAGCATTCCGCAGAGCACGAGAAACGCGAACGTGAGCACGACGGTCGGGTAGATCATCGCGCTCTTCACACGCCGCTTGAGCTTCGTGTCCTTCTCGATCTGGATCGCGACGCGGTCGAGCACGATGTCGAGCGTTCCCGAAGCCTCACCGGCCTCGATCATCGCGACGTAGAGGCGGCTGAAGACCTTGGGATGCCGCGACATCGCGCGTGAGAGCACGACGCCGCTCTCGACGTCCTCGCGCACCTCGGCGATCACGACCGCCAGCTTCTTGTCGTCAGTCTGCTCCTCGAGGATGAGCAGCGCCTGCACGATGCTGACGCCTGCCTGGATGAGCGTCGCGAACTGGCGTGAGAACACCTGC
>DATIXY010000094.1:0-5179 GCA_035518115.1 Gaiellaceae bacterium
TGTGGGCGACGATCCGCAAAGGAAGCACGGTCGTCTACGACGCACGCCAGTGGCCGATGATCTCGCGCTACATGGGGTCGCACTACGGCAACGACGTCGCGTTGCCGGGCAAGGGCAGCTATCAGCTGAGCCTCCTGATCAGCCCGCCGCAGTCGGCGAGACACATGGAGTACGCAAAGGTGTGGCTCAAGCCGCACCGGGTGACGATGGCGTTCACCTGGAAGGGCAAGGGATAGGCGGCGAGATGCTCGACCGTCGCCGATTCCTCATCGGAGCGGCCGCCGCCGCCGGGCTTGCGCTCGGCGGCGGCGGGCTCGCGCTCGAGCGGCTGCTCGGCGGCTCCTCCCGGATCGCGCAGCCGCTCGGCGAAGAGCCCGCGGGGCTCCCGACACGCCAGCACGCCTGGAACGGCACGCTCCCACGCGACGAGCACGGCAACCCCATTGCTCCACGGTTCCACCGGCTGCTCCTCGCCGACCTCGAGCAGAAGCCCGGCGCCGACGACGTACGCCGGCTCGAAGCCGCGCTGCGGACGCTGGAGCGGACGCACCCGTGGGGGCCTACGGGTCTCCTGTTCCTCGTGGGCTGGGGGCCGCGCTACTTCGAGCGCACGCTCGGCATCCGTTCGCCCGTCGAGCGGCCGAGGCCCCTCTCGGCGTTCGAGCTGCCGACGCTGGACGACTACGACCTCTGCGTCCACCTCGCATGCGACGACGAGCCGCGCATCGGCGCGGCCGAGCAGACGCTCCGCCGTACCGCCGGCCCGATCCTCGGCTGGCGCGAGACGCGCACCGGGTTCGTCGGGGCTCGGCTGCCTGCCGCGCATCAGGAGGTGAGCGGCATCCCGGCCGGCCGGCCGGTGCAGACGAGCGCCCCGCTCTACATGGGCTTCAAATCGGGCTACCGCCACAACCAGGCGTCCGAGGACGCGGTGACGATCCCCGACGGCGCGCTCGCCGGCGGGACGACGATGCACGTGAGCCGGATGCGGCTGAGCCTCGACAGCTGGTACGGCCTCCTCGACGAGCGCGATCGCGTGGCGCGGATGTTCGCACCGCAGGTCACGCCCGCTCAGGTCGCGCACTTCGAGACCGACGCGCCGAGCCACCCGAAACTGCTCGACGCCGCGGCGCGCCGGTACGGCGTCGTCGGTCACGCGCAGGCTGCCGCCCGCGCCCGGCGCAACGGCGCGCCGCGGATCCTGCGCCGTGACTTCGACACCACCGACGACGGCGTCGCCGGACTGCACTTCGTCTCGCTTCAGCGCACGATCGAGGACTTCGTCGCGACGCGGACCGCGATGAACGCGGCCCGCAGCTCCTATGTCAACCCGTCGATCACCGACACCGTCAACAACGGCATCAACGAGTTCATCTTCGTCACCCATCGTGCCAACTACGCGGTCCCGACGCGCGCACAGCGCGCGTTTCCGCTGCTGCCCGGAAGGGAGAGAGCACTTGCCTAGCATCGACGTACACGTATCGGACGCCGAGGCCACGTCGATGGACGATGTCCTCGAGAAGGGGATCAGCACCCGCGAAGCCCTCTACGCCCACTGGGAGCGTCACCAGTGGTCGGCGCTCGACCTCGACTTCGCCACCGATGCCGCGACGTTCCGTGCGCTCTCTCCGGCCGAGCAGGACGGATTCGTGTGGATGTTCGCGAACCGCTTCCACGCCGAGTTCAACGTCGCGCGGCTGCTCGCGCCGTTCCTCGACGCGGCGCCCGACTACTACATGCGCGCACTTCTCGCCACACAGGTCGCCGACGAGCACCGCCACTGCCAGGTCGTGCTCCGCATCTACGACGAGGTGTTCGGAATCGCAGGTCTCGACGCCGCGCAGGAGCGCGCCGACCGCGACCTCGACCCGGTCTCGAAGACGCTGCTCTACGACAAGCTCGAGGAGTGGGTGCTGCCGCTCCGCGAGCGCAAGGATCCCGACACGTTCCTGCAGGCCGTGCTCGTCTACCACGTGCTCGGCGAAGGTGTGATCGCCCGCACGGGACAGAACCTCGCCGCCGCACGCTACGAGCAGCTCGACGGGTTCCCCGGACTCGTCGAGGGCCAGCGCCGGGTCTCGCGCGACGAGGCACGCCATATCGGGATCGGCGTGTCGTACGTGCGCGAGCGCATGCAGGTGGATCCCGACCACGCACGCACGGTCGTCGGCGAGGTGATCGACGACGTGATGATGGTCGCGGCGGAGATGCTCGAGACGGCCAAGAGCGGCATGTCCGATCTCGTCGCCCGGGGTTACGGCGTCGACCCCGACGGCTTCTACGCCGAGGTGATGCGACTCGTCGACCTCCGCCTTCGCTCGATCGGGTACATCGCCGGATGAAGGTCGGGATCGTCGTCCCGTACAGCTTCTCCTTCTGGGGCGGCGTCGTCGACCACGCACAGGAGCAGGCACTCGCGCTGATCGAGCAGGGCGTGGACGCGCGACTGCTGATCGGGCACGACCCGCCCGGACGGCTCTCGCGGGTGCTCCATCCGACCTCGGGCCGGTTCGAGCGGCCGCCGCCGCACGTGCTCCCCCTCGGCCGATCGGTGATCGTCCCTGCAAACGGCTCGCTCGCGAACATCGTCCTCAGCCCCTCCGCGGTGCTCGCCACGCGTCGGACGCTCGCGCGCGAGCGTTTCGACCTCCTGCACGTCCACGAGCCGCTCACCCCGGCACTCGGCGTCGCCGCGCTCGCATCGGCGACCGTGCCCGTCGTCGCCACCTTCCACGCCGCCGGGCACTCGCGCTGGCGCCGGGCGGCGATGCCGCTCTGGGGATTCCTGCTCGACCGCATCGACGTCAGGATCGCGGTCTCCGAGGCGGCGGCCGCGACCGCCCGCGACTACGCCCCCGGCGACTACCGCCTGATCCCGAACGGCGTTCGGCTCCCCGAGCGGTACGAGCTCGACGGACGCCGCTCGCACGTCGTCTTCGTCGGACGCCACGAGCCGCGCAAGGGCCTCGCCGTCCTCCTCCGCGCGTGGCCGAGGATCCGGAACCGCACCGGCGCCCGCCTGCGCGTCGTCGGTGCCGACCCGCTCGCCGTCCGCCACCTGCTCCACCGCGAGCAGGTCGCCGACGACGGCATCGACCTGCTCGGGATCCTCTCGACCGAGGACCTCGACCGTGAGCTCGCAGAGGCGAAAGTCCTCGCCGCGCCCTCGCTCGGCAGCGAGAGCTTCGGCATGGTCCTCACCCGCGCCTTCGCGGCCGCCACACCCGTCGTCGCCTCCGACATCGACGGCTACCGCGACCTCGTCCGCGCACGGACCGGGATCCTCGTCCGGCCCGGCGACGACGCAGACCTGGCGAACGCCACGTGCACGATGCTGACCGACGAGACGACGCGCCGCGCGTGCGCCGCGTCGGCACGCGCCGAGGCCGAGCGCGGATACGCCTGGCCGAAGCTCGCCGAGACCCTCCTCGGAATCTACGAACAGCTGCTTTCCCCGGCAGTCGCGCGCGGGTCGCCGTGACTATCGTCCGCCTGCTCGTCGTCGCGCTGTTCGTGTGCGCGCTGTGCACGCCGTCGGCGCGCGCCGACGGCGACCCGGCGAGCGACGTCCTCTACGCCCAGCGCATGTTCGTCCCCGCAGACGCATCCTTCCCGCGCCCGGCCGAACAGCAGCTGCTCGCCCTGCTGGCCGCCAGCGCACGAGCGGGCTACCCGATCAAGGTCGCAGTCATCCCCTCGTCGTACGACCTGGGCTCGGTCGGCGCGCTCTGGGGCAAACCCCGCCGCTACGCGCTGTTCCTCGGAATCGAGCTCTCGCTCGCCTTCCACGGCCGACTTCTCGTCGTCATGCCCGCCGGTCTCGGCGTCTATCACGCCGGCAAGGCCGTGGCCGAGGAACGCCGCGCGCTCTCCGGCCTCAAGATCGGAAGCGGCCCAGGCGGGCTCGCGCCGGCGGCGATCGACGCAGTCCGGCGCCTTGCCGCGGCCGGCGGCCACCCGCTGACGCCGACACGGCCCGGATCGCGCAGAAAGACCGGTCATTCCACGGACGCGCCCCGTCTCGCGGTGGCCGCGGCTGCCGTCTGCCTGCTCGCATCGCTTCTCTGGTTGAGCCGCCACCGGCTGACGCGGCGACGACGGAGTCCCCAGAGACGGAGGCTGACGCCGAGCCGCCCGTTCTGGATCGCTCTCAGCCTCGTCGGTCTTTGCGCGCTGGCGGCGGACGTGGCGCTGCTTCGTACGAGGACGACGCACGCCGCCGACTCGATCACCGCGCTCCCGACGACGCCCAGCACCACCTGGCCCGCGCACACGCGAACCGCCCCGCGCATCGAGCTCGTCGACGCCGAAGGCAGACCGCTTGCCAAGCGGATCGGAAACGGGAGAACCACGATCGTCACGTTCATCGATCCGCTCTGCCGGAACCTCTGCCCGCTCGAAGCGCAAGTGCTCAACCGTGCAACGCAGGCGATGCCCGCCGCCCAACGTCCCCAGATCCTCGCCGTCAGCGTCAACCCGCGGGCCGACACGCGGGCGAACTTCCGACTGGACACCCGGAGATGGCATCTCGTCCCGGAGTGGACCTGGGCAACCGGCAGCCGCGCACGACTCGCGACCACATGGCGCGACTACCTGATCGACGTCCAGACCATCGTCCAACGCGCCGCCGGAATCACCGTCCGAAAGATCGTCCACACGGAAGCCTCCTACATCATCGACGGGCAGGGCTACAGCCGGGCGCTGTACCTCTGGCCCTACTCGGCCAAGGCCGTGACCGCGACGCTCCGCAGCCTCGCGGACGAGACGCCCGCCGGGAGACGACCGTGAACCACAAGCCCACAGCCGTGCCCTCGGCGCCTCCGTCGATCGGCCACAACGGCCACGAGAGCCCGCTCACGCATGAGGAATGGAAGCTGTGGCGCCGGTTCATCACGACCCATACCGCGATCGTGCGGCGGCTGGAGAGCGAACTGCACGCACAGACGGGTTTGACTCTCTCCACATTCGAAGCGCTGCACGAGCTCGCCCGTGCTCCCGACAACGAGCTGCGCATGGCCGAACTTGCCGAACACCTCTCACTGACACGCAGCGGGGTGACACGCCTCGTCGACCGGCTGGAGCGACAGGACTACGTCGTGCGCCGCGAGTGCGCGGACGACGGCCGCGGCACCTACGCACGCTTGACGGCAAACGGTTTCGAGGCGTTCCTCGCAGCCGC
>DATIXY010000095.1:0-5748 GCA_035518115.1 Gaiellaceae bacterium
TCCCGCAGCACGAGGCTCTCGTTTCTGCGAGCCGGAGCGATTGCCGGCGCCGGCGTCGCGACGGCGTCTCTGCTGCCGGGGAGTGCGTTGGCCGCGCTGAAGGGCCAGACGGCAAGCCTCACCGCCGGTGACGTGTCGATCCTCTCCGCGGCGGAGATCGCCGAGGCGCTCGCCGTGACGACGTACACGAACATCATCGACGCAGCGCCGTTCTTCAAGAACCTCGAGTCCGACGACCAGGGCTATCTGATCGCTGCGCGCCAGGAAGAGATGTCCCACTACCTGCTCGAAGCCGGTGCGACGAAGAAGCAGTCGCCGTACAACGCCTTCTACTACCCGATGGGGATGTTCCAGGTCGCGAAGACGACGCTGAACACGCTGGTCACCCTCGAGGATGCGTTCATCGCCGCCTACCTCGTCGGCGTCCGCAACTTCAGCACCGCCGACCTGCGTGTCACCGCCGCCCGCATCATGGGCATCGAGAGCGACCACCGCACGCTCGCGCGCGTCGTCGCCCCCGGCGTCGCGAAGAAGGACGGTGGCCCGGTCGAGGCGATCACGGGCGTGGACGGAAAGGCCGAGAGCGTCGATCCACCGAACAACAACGGCTACGAGCGGACGCTGAAGTGGACGAACATCGACCAGGCCGTCGCCGCCCTGATGCCGTTCATCGACAAGACGGCCGCCGGCAAGGCCGGGTTCGACACCAGCAAGGCATACGCGTTCCACGCGTTCACGCCGAAGCTCCCGAACCCGCTCGGTGCATTCCATTCCTTCGCCGGCTGAATCGAGGCCCGTGGGCGTGCCGTTAGGCTGTCGGCCTTCTGCCGCTCGAGGATGATCTTCGGAAGTGCCTGACCGAGGTTCTCGGCAGCCCGGTGCCGGAGGCTGCTGCTTCGATCGAGCCGCTGCGCTTCTACCGACACTGGCTGGCCGAACGCAACCTCGGGCTCGTCCCGATCGCCGAGCCGGAGTCGTTCGACTGGGCCGGGCAGTGGATCGCGGTCGTCGACGCTGCCGGCGGCCGGCACGCCGTCGTCATGTTCGGGTCACCCTCGGGCGTCTGGCTCGATCCGGCCGGCGCGTACACCGAGGACGCGCGGATCGTGGAAGGGTGGATGCTGACACCGCTCGACGTGCATCTCCCGGCGAAGAAGCCCTACGGGAGCGAAGCCGGTGTCGGAGTGGTGACCGGGATTCTCGTCGCCGCGGCGGCGGAGGCGCCGCTGGCGCGCGTCGAGCATGCCGCGGCGGTGGCCGGCCGCGGGCTCGCCGGGGACCGGTACGGAGAGGGGGGAGGCACGTTCAACGCGCCGGGCCTCGGATACGAGCTCACGCTCGTCGAAGCCGAGGTGCTCGACGAGATCGAGCTCACCTGGGAGGACGCGCGCCGCAACATCGTCACGAAGGGCATCTCGCTGAACGCGCTCGTCGGGAAGCGGTTCCGGGTCGGACCGGTGGAGTGCGTCGGTCGGCGACTCGCGGAACCGTGCGCGCACCTCGAGCGGCTCGCGCGGCCGGGGCTGCTGAGGCCGCTCGTCCACCGCGGTGGCCTGCGCGCCGACATCCTCACCGGCGGCACGATCTCGGTCGGCGACGAGATCTCCTGAACCGTGCCAGGCACCTGCCGTTCGGGCCCGGCGGCTAGATCACGCCGTGCGCGCGGAATGCCTCGGAGACGGACCTGCCCTCGGCGAGCTCCCGGCGGACGAGATCCTCGTCGCGCACCTTCTGCTCGGCGAGCGTGACGATCGTCTCGCCGGTCGCGGCGGGCACGACGACGACGCCGTCGTGGTCGCCGAGGATCAGATCGTCGGGCGCGACCTCCACTCCTCCGCACGTGATCGGGACGTCGAAGGCGTCGACGTCGATCCGGCCGAGCGAATCCGCGCAGTTGATCCCCGCAGCGAACGTCGGGAAGCCCATCTCGATCAGGGCGAGCGTGTCCCGCGTGTATGCGTCCGCCACGACCCCTCGTGCTCCGCGGAAGGCGGACGCCGTCGCGAGGAGCTCGCCCCAGTACGAGCCACGGCAGGTGGAGACGACGATCACGTCGCCCGGCTCGAGCGCATCCACCGATGCGAGCTCGTTTCGGTACCAGTCGTCGCGGGACTCGGGCACGGCGTCGACCTCGACGCAGTGAACCGTCGCGGCGAAGCCGGCGACCCGCATCGTCGGCGCGAGCGGGCGGATGTGCGGCGCGAGCACCTGCCGGCGGAGCCCTTCGCGGTCGAGGCAGTCGGCGACCACTGCAGGGTGAAGACGGGCGAGCCGCTCGATGAGCGTCAAGTCGCGGTCAGGCACTGTTTGGCTCCTCTGGCGACGATGGTGTCTGCGATGCTCGCGGCGTGAGTGGACGGCGGAGCGGGCTCTGGTTCGGCGGACAGGACCTCGCCGGCTTCGTCCATCGTACTTCCCTCCACGCCGAAGGGCTCTCGGGTGAAGCCGTCGGCGACAGACCGGTCGTCGGCATCTGCAACTCCTGGTCGGAGCTCGTTCACTGCAACCTGCACTTCCGCGGGCTCTCCGCCGCCGTCAAGCGTGGGGTGCTGCTCGCGGGCGGACTGCCGCTCGAGTTTCCGACGATCTCGCTCGGCGAGAACCTCATGAAGCCGACCGCGATGCTCTTCCGCAACCTGATGTCGATGGACGTGGAGGAGTCGATTCGCTCCAACCCGCTCGACGCCGTCGTCCTGATCGGCGGCTGCGACAAGACGGTGCCCGCCCAGCTGATGGGAGCGGCCAGCGCCAACGTCCCGGCGATCATGCTGACGGGCGGCCCGTCCCGTCCTCCGGTCTTCCGCGGTCGGGAGCTCGGCGCCGGGACCGACCTCTGGCACTACGTCGACGAGCTGCGGGCAGGACGGATGACGCAGGCCGAGTTCGCCGAGCTCGAGCAGGCGTCGGGGGCGAGCGTCGGCCACTGCAACGAGATGGGCACGGCGTCGACGATGGCCGCCGTCGTCGAGGCGCTCGGGATGTGCCTGCCGGGGACCGCCACGATCCCGGCCGTCGACGCGGCCCGCGTGCGCGCGGCCGAGGCGACCGGCAGGCAGGCGGTCGCGCTCGCCAAGGACGGGCCGGCGCCGTCGCAGATCCTGCGTCCCGAGGCCTTCGACAACGCGATCACGACGCTGATGGCGATTGGCGGCGGCACGAACGCGGTGATCCACCTGCTCGCGATCGCCGGACGCGCCGGCGTTCCTCTGACGCTCGACCGCTTCCACGAGATCTCGCAGCGCACGCCGATGCTCGTCAACGTCCGGCCGGCCGGCGAGCACCTCGTCGAACAGCTGCACCACGCGGGCGGCATTCCGGCGGTGCTGCGCGAGCTCGGCGACCTCGTCGACACCGAGACGGTGACCGTCACCGGCCGCCCGCTCGGCGACGCTGTCGACGAAGCATTGGTGCACGACCGGAGCGTGATCGCCTCGCGGGAGGAGCCGCTGCAGGCCGCAGGCGGGATCGCCGTCGTGCGCGGCAGCCTGGCGCCGCACGGTGCGCTGATCAAGCGGAGCGCCGCAAGCCCGGAGCTGCTGCGGCATCGCGGACGCGCGGTCGTCTTCGAGGACGTCTACGAGGTGGCGGCCCGGATCGACGATCCATCGCTCGCGATCGACGCTGACAGCGTGCTCGTGCTGCGAAATGCAGGGCCGCGTGGCGGACCGGGCATGCCGGAGTGGGGGCAGCTGCCGATCCCCAGGCGCCTGCTCGACCGGGGGGTGACCGACATGGTTCGGGTCTCGGACGCGCGCATGAGCGGCACCGCATTCGGCACTGTCGTCCTGCACGTCGCTCCCGAGTCGGCCGCCGGCGGCCCGCTCGCTGCCGTGCGAAGCGGCGATCCGATCGTGCTCGACGTCGACGAGCAGCGCCTCGACCTCGACATTCCCGCCGCGGAGATCGAACGTCGGCTGGCGGAGCGCGTCTCCGCGCAGCCTGCGTACCGGCGCGGTTACGGAGCCCTCTACCTGGAGCACGTGCTCCAGGCCGATCAGGGGTGCGACTTCGACTTCCTGCGCGGTCGTTCGGAGGACGATGCGACCGAGCCGCTCGGCCTGCTCAGCGGCTGGGTCGGCGGCTGGTAACCGACTCAGCGCGCGTGGCTTTCGCCGGACTCGGCGTCGAACACGTAGACCCGGTCGACGTTCACGGCGAGCGTCAGCGGCTGCCGTTCGGCCGCAGTCGTGGCACGTCCGAGTCGGGCGACGAACGGGCTGCGGTCCCGTGCGGTCGGAGCCTTGACCGGCTCTTCGTCGGCAGTGCGCGCCTCGGCGGCTTCGGCGTGGCGGACCGGCGGGACGCCGAGCTCGAAATGGACGTAGACCTCGGCGCCCATGTCCTCCCGGATCTCCGGTACGACCGAGAGCGTCGACTCGGGCCGCGGCGAGGCGACCAGTGCTGCGTCCTCGAAGTCCTCCGGCCGGATGCCGATGATCACCTGGCCCGGCCGTGCGGGGACGCCGTCGGCGAGGCGGAGCCGGTGCTCGCCGAACGACGCGACCATCCCGCCGTCCGACACGGCGATCTCGGCGTCGATGAGGTTCATCGCCGGCGATCCGATGAACCCTGCGACGAAGAGGTTGGCCGGGCGGTCGTAGACGTGCTGCGGACGGTCGACCTGCTGCAGCACGCCGTGGCGCATGACCGCAACACGGTCTCCCATCGTCATCGCCTCCGTCTGGTCGTGCGTGACGTAGATCGTCGTGACACCGAGGTCGCGCTGGATGCGGAGGATCTCGGCGCGCATCTCGACCCGGAGCTTCGCGTCGAGGTTCGACAGCGGCTCGTCCATCAGGAAAGCCTGCGGCTCTCGTACGACCGCACGTCCCATCGCGACCCGCTGGCGCTGGCCGCCCGACAGCGTGCGCGGCTTTCGCCGCAGCTGCTCGGTGAGCCCGAGTGCAGTCGCCGCCTCGAGGACGCGCCGGTCGATCTCGGGCTTCGGCAGCCGCCGCTGCCGGAGCCCGAACGCCATGTTGTCGTAGACGTTCATGTGCGGGTAGAGCGCGTAGTTCTGGAAGACCATCGCGATGTCGCGCTGCTTCGGCAGCAGGTCGTTGACGGTGCGGCCGCCGATCCGCACCTCGCCGGCCGTGATCTCCTCGAGGCCTGCGACCATGCGCAGGACGCTCGTCTTGCCGCAGCCCGACGGGCCGACGAAGACCATGAACTCGCCGTCCGCGATGTCGAGGCTGAGCTGCTCGACCGCCCTCGTCCCGTCCGGGTAGATCTTCTCGAGCGCGTCGAGCGTGATCTCAGCCACCGTCGACCTCCAGCATCACCTTGCCCCGTGACCCGCTGGGAGCGGTGAGCTCCTGGAACGCGGACTCGTACTCGTCGAGCGTGAACACGTGCGTGATCAGCCGCGCCGGCCGCAGCCGGCCCCCGTTGAGCAGGTCGACCACCCGCGCCCAGGCGCCGGACGTGTAACCGAAGCTCCCGGCGAGCGTGAGGTCGTTGTTCACGAGCACGTCGCCGGGCAGGTGCAGCGTCGATGTCATCGGCGGCAGCCCGAGGTTGAGCACCTGACCGCCGCGTCGCACCGCGGCCACGGCAGCCGCGAGCGCGTCCGTCGACCCGGCCGCCTCGACGGCGACGTCGAAGCCTCCCTCGGGGTCGCCCGTCGTGAACGAGCTCGCGCCGAGCTCGAGGGCGAGCGCCGACTGTTCACCGCGCCGCCCGACGACCGCGATCTCGCTCGGCGACCACAGCGAGACGAGCAGGACCGCGAGCAGGGCGATCGTG
>DATIXY010000096.1:0-36666 GCA_035518115.1 Gaiellaceae bacterium
ACCTCGATCCGGCCGCCCTCGACGTTGTGGCGAATCGCGTTCGAGACGAGGTTTGCGGCGAGACGGCCCAGCAGGTCCGGGTCACCGGTCGTCCGGGCCGGCTCGAGGTCGACGACGTGCTCGAGCTCACGTCGGTCCTGCAGCGCGAGCGCGTCGGCGGCGATCGCCGCGAGATCGACGGGCTCGCGACGCTGCGGGCCGCCCTGGCTCCGCGCCAGGATCAGGCACGACTCGACCAGGCGTTCCTGCCGGCTGCACACGCCGAGCAGGTCTCGGCCGATCTCCCGCCAGGCGGTCACATCGGCGTTCGGGTCGGAGAGGGCGAGCTCCAGGAGCGCTCGCTGCGTTGCGATGGGAGTGCGGAGCTCGTGGGCCGCGTAGGCGAGGAAGCATTGCTCGCTCTCGGCCGTGTGGCGCGTGACGGCGGCAACGGCGGGCATGAGCCCGACGGTAGGGACGCAACCGCCCGGCCGCATCGCGCACGAGCGCTGTCTTTCGGCTGCCGCAGGCAGGTGAGTTGCTTCGGATCCTCACCCTCCCGGGTGAGCCGAAGATCGCTTGCCGGCGCGACGCAACGCGGCATCGCGAGCGACCACAATGGTGCCGTGGAGTCCGCCGGGACGGAGCGGTTGCTCGAGGCCACACGGGGCCTGCTTTCCGACCGCACCCTGCAATTCGGACTGATCGTTGCCGTCGCACTGGCGGCAACGTACGAAGCCGCCCTCCCTCACTCGTCCAATGACGCGGCGCGGGGCGCGGCGTTCGTCCTGAACGTCCTGGCCGTCGGCCCGCTGGTCGTCGCGCGCCGTTGGCCTGCCCTTGCAGCGGCGGCATCCACGATGGTCACCGTCGTCGTCCTTCGTACCTACCAGGCACCGCTGGCGGTGGCGAGCTTCTGCGTATCCGCCTTCCTGCTCGCCCACCTCGTGACCCGGCGCGGCCTCCTGTTCGCCACGCCGCTGCTACTTCCGTACGTCGTCTTCGCGGTCACACGACCCGTCGAGGGCCACTCCCTCCTCGCCAGCACCGCTCCTATGCTCTTCCTCGTCGCCGCTCTCGTCGTCGGCGAGTCGATCCGAAGACGCAGGGTCGCGGTCGTCGCGCTGACCGCGACGAAGGACGAGATGGCGGAGAGCGTTCGCGCACAGACGGCCATGGAGGAGCGTGCCCGAATCGCCCGCGAGCTACATGACATCGTCGCGCACCACCTGTCCGTGATCGCAATCGAGAGCGAGGCGACGCGACTGACCACGCCCGGGCTCTCCGCGGACGTGGCCGGCCGACTGGAATCGATCGCCTCCACGGCACGGGAGGCGCTCACCGAGACCCGCCGGCTGCTGGGCGTCCTTCGTGAAGACACCGGAGGCGCGGCCGACCGGGCACCACAGCCCGGGCTGGGCCAGCTCGACGAGCTGATCTCCCGCGCACGAGCCACCGGGACGCATATCAATCTCGTGCGCCGGGGGAGAATCGCCGAGCTTCCGCGGAGCACGGATCTGGCCGCTTACCGAATCGTGCAGGAAGCGCTGACGAACGCCCGGCAGCACGCGCCCGGCGCGGACGTCGACGTCGAGATCTCCTATCGTCCCGATGCGCTCCACCTCTATGTCCGGGACCACGGGCCGCCACTCGATGCCGAGCCGGTCGTAGGCCACGGTCTGCTGGGAATGAGCGAACGCGCAACGCTCGCCGGCGGCACGTTTTCGTCCACTCCGGCCGAGGGAGGCGGCTTCGAGGTCGACGTCATGCTGCCGGCCGCCCGGACACCGTCATGATCCGCGCGGTCGTCGCCGACGACCAGCAGGCGGTGCGCGCGGGGCTCGCCGCGCTCCTCGACACCCAGGCCGACATCACCGTCGTGGCGACCGCCGCGAACGGCGAAGAGGCAGTCCAGCAGAGCACCGAGCAACGGCCCGACATCGTGCTGATGGACATCAGGATGCCGGTACTGGACGGCATCGCCGCGACGCGCCGCATCTGCATCGCCGCAAACGAGACCTGTCCGCGTGTCCTCGTCCTGACGACGTTCGACCTGGACGAATACGTCTACGACGCCCTACAGGCCGGCGCCAGCGGGTTCCTGCTCAAGGACGCTCCTCCTGCGACCCTGTTCGAGGCGGTGCGCGTCGTCGCCGCCGGCGACGCGCTCCTCGCACCCGTGATAACGCGCCGCCTGATCGCCGAGTTCGCGCGGCTCCGCCCACCACAGCGAACCCGTCCCGACGACCTGGACGCGCTCACACCCCGCGAGCTCGAGATCCTCGGCCTGGTCGCGGCCGGCCTTTCGAACCTCGAGATCGCCGAGCGTCTCGTCCTCAGCAACGAGACGGTGAAGACGCACGTCAGCCACGTCCTGCGCAAGCTCGGGCTGCGCGATCGTGCTCAGGCGGTCGTGGCGGCGTACGAGTCCGGCCTCGTCAGCCCGGGCGCCTGACTGGCGCGCCCTGCAGTTTTTAGAGCCGTTTCATGGGGGCGTGGTTTCCTCTGGACGTGCCCTGGAGCACCGCTGTCGGCTTCGTTGTCACCCTGGCGGCGCTGTCGATGTTGGCAGAAGGTTGCGGGAGCGCGCCCGGTGGCCGGGTGGCGCAGCTCGGCTCGCCGACTGCGAGCCGCTCATCCAACTCGCAGATGCTCGCTTACGCCCGCTGCATGCGCACTCACGGCGTGCCGACGTTCCCCGACCCCAACGGCAGCGGACAGATCGCCAAGAACACGGTCGTGAACGCGCAGAAGGACGATCCTTCCCGCTTCGACTCGGCCGACGCCGCCTGCCGCCACCTGGCCCCGAACGGAGGCAACGGCGAGACACCTGCCGAGATAACGCAGGACTGGCAGCACTTCCGACAGTTCGCGCAGTGCATGCGCCGCCACGGGGTGCCAAACTGGCCCGACCCCACCAGTCGATCCGCGACCGATCGCCGGCCCAAGTTCGACATCAAGGCCGCGGGCCTCTTCCCGTTCACGCCGCAGATTCGGGCGAAGGTGGACCGATGCACGCCGCTGCTGCAAATGGGCGCCGTCCCAGCGGCCGGCTGAGAAATTGCTCCGGGGTCACGTGTCCAGGCAGGCGATGAGGCGGTCGGTGACGGCGCGCGCATCGTCCTCGATGCCGCAGATGAACGTCGACCGGCGCCGCCGCAGCACCGGCAGGCCGAGGGCGTACAGGCCCGGACCGTCGACGACGCCGCCGTCGTGGCGGAGCCGGCCTTTCGCATCGACGACCGGTGCCTCGAGCCAGTCGTAGTCGGGCCGGTAGCCGGTCGCCCAGACGACGGCCTCGATCTCACCGCGCTCCAGGTCGAGCTCCAGTCTCGGCGTCGCGGGCACCCCGGTCGGCGCAAACCCCTCGGGAGGGCCGACCTCGACGTCGGCGCCGTCGGTTCGGGCCCACTCGTCGAAGCGGTCGAGCAGCCGCTCCAGCTTCAGGTCCGCCAGTGCTACCACGTTGCGCAGGCCGCCCGAGAAGAGCGCACGCCCGTCCCGCACCGCCGCGAAGCGGCCGACCAGCTCGACGCCCAGCGCGGTCAGCGCATTGAGGTCGAGCGTCGTGCGCGCGGCCGTCCCGACGAGCTGCGGCGACGGGAGCCGCCGCGCCCGCTCGAGATCGTCGATCTCGTCGTAACGCTCGTCCCAGAGGCCCGCGACGTCCATCCACCAGAGCACGTCCCGGCCGCGGTACGTCCGCGGCAGCCGCACGTGCTCTCCGACGGACAACACGACCGGGCGGCCCGACTCCCGGAGCTCTGCTGCCAGTTGCACCCCGGTCGCCGACGCCCCGACGACGAGGACGCCGCCGTCCGGCAGCTGCCCCGGGTTGCGGTAGTCGAACGGCGTCAGCTGCACGAGGTCCGCCGGCAGAGCCGCTGCGAGCGCCGGCACGTTCGGGCGGTTGCACGCCCCCGATGCAATGACGACGACGCGCGACGTGAGCTCGCCGCGGTCGGTGGCAACGTGGTAGCCCTCGTCGGCGGCGCGCAGCGCCGTGACGTTGGTGCTCGTTCGAACCGGTGCATGAGCGTGCTCGGCGAACCGCGCGATCAGGTCGGCGACCTCACCGCTCGTCATGTAGCCGTCGGGCTCGTCGCCCTCGTAGCTCATGCCCGGCAGCCGGCTCTGCCAGTTCGGCGTCAGCAGGCGGAGCGAGTCCCAGCGCTCGCGGCGCCACGAGTTCGCGACTTCGCCACGTTCGAGGACGACGTGGTCGATCGACCGCTGGGTCAGGAAGTAACTGGCGGCGAGGCCGGAATGGCCTGCACCTATGACGACGGCAGTGAAGCGCTCGATGGCGAGGGCCCTCAGTCGACTTCGACGGTTACCTCCGTCGGGTTCGTGAGCGCGTCGAACACCGCGGAACGCTTCTGCGACTGTGCCACGAGCGCCTCGATCTCCTGTCTGGAGGCGTCCGCATCGATCTTGAAGGTGACCTTGACGTCGTTGAAGCCGTTCCTGACATCGCTGTCGACACCGAGAATGCCGCGAATGTCGTGGTTGCCCTCGACAGTGGACTCGATCGAGCGGAGCTGGATCCCGCGGTTCTGCGCAACCGATGCCACACCGGCAGTCAGGCAGCTCGCCAGCCCGACGAGGAGATACTCGATCGGCGTGATCCCGTTGTCGGACGCGGCGAACACTTCCGGATGATCGGCGTCGAACACCGCTTCGGTCTTGTGGCTCTGCTCCTCGCCGAGCCCGAAGAAGTTCTGGATCGACGTCGTGCTATGGACGCCGTTCTCCCACCGCGACGAGGCGCGCCAGGTGAACTGCGCGGCGTCGGGGGCCCCGGCCAGGACATCGCGCGCCTCGAGCAGCGCCTGAACGTTGACTCCGTTATCGATGACGGTCATCGCTCCCCACCTCTCCTGTCCCTGATCTACTTCACTTTTCGAAGGAACGGCAGACGATACACCTCCATGACCCGAAGACCAGCGGCGACATGACGGCCCCGGCGGTCGGGCTTCCCGGCTCGGTCGGGACGGTCGAGACGCGCTACCTCGACCTTCCGGCCCCGGTCCCGCTCGACTGCGGCCGCGAGCTGGGCCCGGTTCGCATCGCCTACGAGACCTACGGCGAACTGGCGCCCGGCCGCGACAACGTCATCCTCGTCTGCCACGCCCTGAGCGGCGACGCGCACGCCGCCGGATTCTCGAAGGAAGCGGCGGCGCGCAGCACCCGCGACGGGTTCGGGGCGGACGACCGCGACGGAACGACCGGCAAGGGCCTCGGATGGTGGGACGGGATGATCGGCCCCGGCAAGGCGTTCGACACCGAGCACTACTTCGTCGTCTCCACGAACCTGCTCGGCGGCTGCCGCGGCACGACCGGGCCCTCGTCGATCGACCCGGAGAGCGGCAAGCCGTATGGCCCCGACTTCCCGGTGATCAGCGTGGCCGACATGGTGCGAACCGAGCGTGCGTTCCTCGACGAGCTCGGCATCGAGCGGCTGGCGGCGGTGGCGGGAGGCTCGCTCGGCGGCATGCAGGCGTTCGAGTGGGCGATCCTGTATCCCGACCAGGTCGACGCGGTCGTCGCGATCGCGAGCACGCATGCGCTGCAGCCGCAGGGGGTCGCGTGGAACGCCATCGCCCGCGAGGCGATCATGCGCGACCCCGCCTGGCGCGGCGGCCGTTACCTGGAGACCGGCGATGCGCCCGAGGCGGGGCTCGGCGTCGCGCGGATGATCGGGCACATCACGTACCTGTCCGCGATCGCGCTCGAGGACAAGTTCGGTCGGCGGCTCCAGTTCGCCGACGACATCCGGTACACGCTCGAACAACCGGAGTTCCAGGTCGAGAACTACCTCCGCTACCAGGCCGACTCGTTCGTCAAGCGCTTCGACGCGAACACCTATCTCTACACATCGCGCGCGCTGACCTACTTCGATCTCGCACGCCAGTACGGCGACGGATCGCTCGCGCGCGCGCTCGAGGGCATGTCGGCCCGCACGCTCCTGATCGCGTTCAGCTCGGATTGGCTGTACCCGCCCTCGTCGTCGCACGACATCGAGGAGGCGCTGCGCGGGCTCGGCAAGCCGGTCGAGCTGCACGTGATCGAGGCGCCGTACGGCCACGACTGCTTCCTGCTCGAAGAGGCGCGGCAGACTCCGCTCATCCGCAAGTTTCTCGGAGAGCCCGCATGAGGCCGGAAGAAGAACGCGCGTTCGGCTTCGAGACGCGTCAGCTCCATGCCGGACAGCGGCCCGACCCGAATACCGGGGCGCGCGCCGTGCCGATCTTCCAGACCACGAGCTACGTGTTCGAGGACCCCGAGTCGGCGGGGGCGTACTTCAACCTGCAGGAGTACGGCAACACCTATTCGCGCATCATGAACCCGACTGTCGCCGTGTTCGAGGAACGCGTGGCGAACCTGGAGGGCGGAGCAGGCGCCGTCGCCTTCTCGAGCGGTATCGCAGCCCAGGCGGCCACGCTGTTCACGATGCTCGAGCCCGGCGATCACGTCGTCTCCTCGGCGGCGCTCTACGGCGGCACGGTCAACCAGTTCAAGCATCTGCTCCGCAAAATGCGGATCGATCTGACCTGGGTCGATCCCGACGACCTGGAGGCGTGGCGAGGCGCCGTGCGCCCGAGCACGAAGGCGTTCTTCGGCGAGACGATCGGCAACCCCGCCGGGAACGTCCTCGACATCGAGGCGGTGGCGGGGATCGCCCACGACCACGACCTGCCGCTGATCGTCGACAACACCTTCGCGACGCCGTATCTCTGCCGGCCGATCGAGTGGGGCGCCGACATCGTCGTTCACTCGGCGACGAAGTTCATCGGCGGGCACGGGACGAGCATCGGCGGGGTCGTCGTCGAGGCCGGGACGTTCAACTGGTCGAACGGGCGCTTCCCCGTGGTTGCGGACCCCTCACCCGCCTATCACGGGCTGAAGTTCCACGAGACGTTCGGCGTGTACGGCTACCTGATGAAGCTGCGGGCGGAGACGCTGCGCGACCTGGGCGGGGCGCTGTCGCCGTTCAACGCGTTTCTCTTTCTGCAGGGACTCGAGACGCTGTCGCTCAGGATGGAACGCCACGTTCGGAACGCTGCGGCGGTCGCCGCGTTCCTCGACGAGCACGAGCTCGCCGCGAACGTCACCTATCCCGACCTGCCGCAGAGCACGTACCGGCCGCTCGTCGACAAGTACCTGCCCCGCGGCGCCGGAGCCGTCTTCTCGTTCGACTGCGCCGGCGGCCGTGAGGGCGGACAGGACCTGATCCGCGGCGTGACGCTCTGGTCGCACCTCGCCAACGTCGGCGACGCAAAGAGCCTGATCATCCACCCGGCCAGCACCACCCACCGGCAGCTCAGCGATGCCGAGCTGGAGGCGGCCGGCGTCGGCCCGGGGACGATCAGGCTCTCCGTCGGGCTCGAGTCCATCGACGACCTGATCTGGGACCTCGAGCAGGGGCTCGGGCGCGTGACATGAGCGAGCTCGAGCGCTACCAGGATCCGGCGACGATCCAACGGCTCATCCACACGGCGAGCACGATCGCGGTCATCGGGCTCTCCGGCAACCAGCTGCGCGCCAGCAACTTCGTCGGCTACTACCTCAAGCGCCACGGGTACCGCGTGATCCCGGTCAATCCGCACGAGACCGAGGTCCTCGGGGAGACCTGCTACCCGAGCCTGTCCGACGTGCCGGTGCACGTGGACATCGTGGACGTCTTCCGCATCGCCGACGCCGTACCGGAGATCGCGCGAGAGGCGGCCGCGATCCACGCGGGCGCCCTCTGGTGCCAGTTCGGTGTGATCAACCTCGAGGGAGCGCGGATCGCCGAGCAAGGCAGCGTCGACGTCGTGATGGACCGCTGCCTGAAGGTCGAGCATGCACGGTACGTCGGGCGGATGCACTGGCTCGGCTTCAACACCGAACGGATCACCTCGGTTCGTACCGGGCTTCAGTGACGACGAACCACGCCCCCCAGGTTCGACTCGCGCCGGGCAGCCCGGAGGTCCTGGCGCTCTTCGAGAGCGGCAGGCGCGCGTATCTCGACTCGGCGACGTACGGGCTCCCACCCAGGCCGACGGTCGATGCGCTCCGGCGCGCCCTCCTCGACTGGCAGACGGGTGCCGCGAACTGGGAAGAGGACTGGGAGCCCGCCGGCGAGCTCTGCCGGCAGGAGATCGCGCCGATGCTGGGCGCTCCGCCCGAGGAGATCGCGCTCGTCCCCGCGGTCAGCGTCGGCATCGCACCGGTCGCGGCCGCACTCGGCGCACAGGACGAGCTCGTCGTTCCCGACGACGAGTTCCACTCGCTCCTGCTCCCGCTGCTGGCGCTTGCCGAGCGGCGCGGAGCCCGCGTGCGCCGGGTGCCCTTCGCGGAGGTCGCCGACGCCGTCGGCCCGCGGACGACGCTCGTCGCGACGAGCCACGTTCGCTCGAACGGCGGCGCGGTCCAGGATCTCGACTCCGTCGCGGCGCGCGCAGCCGAAGTCGGTGCGCGGGTCGTGGTCGATGCGACGCACGCGGCCGGACTGCTTCCGATCGACGCGAGCCGGCGAGGCCTCGACGTCGTCGTGGCGGCTGCCTACAAACATCTGCTCTGCCCGCGCGGCGTGGCGTTCGCGCGCATCGCGCCGGACGCGCAGCGCGCCTACGCACCCGTCAGCGCCTCATGGGTGTCCGTCGACCCGCGGACGTTCTACGGCGACGGCGCCGACCGGCTTGCGGCCGACGCACGCCGCTTCGACGTCTCGCTCGCATGGCACGCCTGGGTCGGAGCGGTCGAGTCGCTTCGCTTCCTCAACACGATCCCGGACGAGGAGCGTCGGGGGTGGTCGGTCGCGCTCGCATCCGAGCTCGCCACTCGGCTCGGGCTCGAGCCCACCGGCTCGTCGTTCCTGGGCGTCCCGGTGCGCGTCACCCTGGGCGAGCTGGCCGGCAGGCTGGCGGAGGCCGACGTGGCGGCCGCGATCCGGGACGGCGAGGTCCGCGTCTCCTTCCACGTCTACAACACGCCGGCCGACGTCGACTACGCCGCCGAGGTCCTCGAACCGCTGCGCTGAGGCGTCAGCCTTCGACGCGAAGCACGCTCGCGCGTGCCTCGAAGCCGTCGCCCTTCGGCGCGCACGAGTACGGCCCGACCGCGACCGGCTCGTCCAGATAGAGCGTGCGAAAGACCCGCCACGCGCCGTCGTTCTCCACGGAGACCTCGATCGTCCCCTCCGTGCGAGCGGCCCGCAGCCGAACCTGCCAGGCGCTCCACGCCTCGCGCGACCAGTCCGACTCGCCGCGCGTGTGCACCGCGGACAACCAGAGCTCGCCGTCCAGCTCGATGCCGGCCTTGAGCCAGCGCTCCTCGGTCGACAGCACCATCAGCCCGACCTGGTCGTAGCGGTCGGCGAACGTCCCTTCGACGAGCAGCTCGACTTCGAAGTCGCCGGCCACCGCGGTGAGGAACGAGCACCCGTTGTGCACCGGAGGCAGCCCCTCGGTCCGGCGCCAGTAGTCGGTCCTGCCGGGGCAGCGCCACCTCAATGCCCCGTCGTCGAGGCTCCAGCGCGTGGGCTCGCGCGTCCACGACCACGACCGCGACAGGAGCTCAGCGTCGAGAGTCACTACGACTCCGGCGGGCCGAACGCGTAGCCGTCGACGGCATCGATCCGGCCGCGCCACCACCCCGCACCGCCCGACTCGCGAACGTGCACGTACGTCACGTCGGGCGTGTCCGGCGGCAGCCGGAACGAGAACGGCTCGATCCCCTGAACGCGCTCCTGCTCGGCGAGCGAGCGGTACGCCTCCCCCAGTTCGTGCAGGTCGGCCTGCTCGGCCTCGGCTGCGATCCCGTCGAGGTAGTCGTCGACGCTCACGAGCGTCCCGGAAACGGTCGAGCCGCCGACCCACAGCGTGACCGGGATGTTGCCCAGGCCTGCATTCGCGAATCGAACCCAGGCCGAGAGGAGCCTGTCCTGCGCCATTGTCCGTCCCTTCGGTCGTCGGCCCTGCCCGGGCGAGCGTACTTCAGAGGCTCGGGCGAGGAGGCCGCGGCCGGAGGGCGTGACGGCTACAGCTTCGCGTAGACCTGCTTGGCGAGCTTGAGCACGCTCGCCGTGCCC
This sequence comes from Gaiellaceae bacterium, assembly GCA_035518115.1. Classification (GTDB taxonomy): domain Bacteria; phylum Actinomycetota; class Thermoleophilia; order Gaiellales; family Gaiellaceae; genus PALSA-600. The sequence goes on from DATIXY010000096.1 coordinate 10,055, forward strand.
GTGCCCCCGCTCACCCAGACCTCGCCGAAGTGCGAGCCCTTGGTGAAGGTCACCGCGACGAAGGTCGTGCCCGGCCTCGTGTTCGTCGCGAGCTTCGCGCCCGCTCCGAGGCCCGCGGCGGCCTTCTGCTTCGTCCCACCCGGCCACGCCGCCGGCTTGTACGTCTTCGGCGCCACCGTCACGACCAGCCGTGCCGCCGCATACGTCCAGGAGCAGGTCTTGGCCGCGACGCCGTGGCTCTTGGCGGAACCGGAGGTCCCGAACTCGGGTGTGTCGGAGGAGGCGCCGAAGGCGGTGTTGACGGCGCCGGACGACACGGCCGAGCACGGATCGGGCAGCGCGCCCTGGCGGGCTGCGGTCGCCGGGACGACGAGGAGCAGGGCGAGGCCGGCCAGCATCACCAGCGACGCGCCGAGCCTGCGAACGGAAACAGCGGAATTGTTTGGCATGGGCGCGGCAGTGTAGCCCGTCGAGGCGACGCTTTGTACGACTTTCGCCGCGGTCCCGGACTTCCTCGGGCTCACCCGATAGCGACGCCGCCGCGCGGCACCGCGGCCGAGCGCGCGAGCACGCGGCCGCGAGCATCGAGCGCCTCGACCGCGAGGTAGGGCGCGCCGGTCGGCACCTGCAGCGTCGTCTCGAACCCGCTCCTCGCCACGCTCGGCCCCGCGGCGCTCAGGTTGTCCGCGTTGATCCCGGCCAGCGCCTGCCAGCGCGCGACCGCCGTGGCGCCGTTCCAGCTCGCATAGACCGTCGCATTGTCGCCGCCGCCCTTCGCCACCGCGATCGCGGGCCGAGTCGCCGGCCGTCCCGTCCACCTGAACCGATACGCGCGGTAGGAGTCGTCCCCCTTCGTGAACGTCGCGTCGAAAACGATCCCGCCCGCCGGCGAGAACTCGGTCACGCGCGGAATCGCACCCCACCCGACGAACGTGTCGCCGTTCGGGAGCACCTGCATGTTGCCCTGGCTGCCGGCGAGCGTGCCGTTTGCGAACGAGCTGACGAGCGTCGCGGTCTTCGCCTTCATGTCGAGGCGCAGGCGGATCGCGCGCGACTGCTTGCCGACCTGCGGTGATGCCTCGTCGTCGAAGATCGTGATCGTCCCGTCCGGCTGCAGACGGGCATCGTGCTGCCACGCGAACCGGGTGCCGGCGCCCATGCGGAAGGTGCTCTTCTTCCCGCCGAGCCGCCAGACAATCGCGCCGGTGCGCTCGTCGACCTCGTAGACCGCGTGCGTGTTGCGCGCCGAGACGAGCAACCGGCCGCCGGGCTCCGGGTCGACCGAGTTGATGTGGAAGTAGTCGTACGGCTTCGTCGCGTCCTTCTCGCCGGCCTGCGGCGGCGGGCTGTACGACTCCGAGAGCCCGACGTGATCGAGGCTGTGCCATGTGAAGAGCACGCGGCCGGTCTTGACGTCGACGTCCTCGATCAGCCCGTCCACCGCCTTCCCGCCGGCCGGGCCGCCGACCGACGAGAGGTCGAACGGCACGATCCGGTAGACGGTGAGCAGCGCCGTGCCCTGCGGCGTCAGCTGGAACTCGTGCAGGTCGGCCGTGTTCGGGCCGAAGCTCGCGTCGACGCGGGCGATCTGACGATACGAGCTCGAGAAGATGACCCCATGGCCGACGCCGGAGCCGGAGACCGGCGCCTCCGGCGGCCCCTGCCACCAGGTCAGCACCGGCCGGCCCTGGTACGTCTGCACGCGGAAGTCGGTCGCCTGCGCCGGGACGGGCTTGAACCAGACCGGCTGCCCACGGTCGTCCAGGATCTCCGGGCCCTTCTGGATCGCATCCTGCTTCGGGGCGATGAAGACGTCGCCGGGCGCAGCAGCCGGCCCCGCCTTGGCGACGGTGACCACGGGCGGCGTCAGGTCGGGGCGCGAGTGGAAATGGAGCGTCGCCTTGCCGTCGTTCGAGCCGCCGCAGCCCGCGGCCGCGAGAGCGCCGGCGCCTGCAAGCGCAGCGGCGACGGTCCGGAGCGCGACTCCACGGCGGCCTGCCACATTGGAGACGCTGCCACGTCCGGCTAAGCGGGTTCTTAGGAACTAGGTTTCACGCCATGGCGGAGGAGACGATGCTCGCGGCGCGCTACGCGACGAGCGGCCCCGACGCAGGCGTGCTCGAGCTGGTCGAGGTTCCGCGGCCGAAGCCCGGGCCCGGCGAGGTGCTGGTCCGCCTCGCGGTCGCCGGCGTCAACCCGACCGACTGGAAGTCGCGCCGGCGCGGCGGCACGACAGACGGCCTCGACTTCGTGGTGCCCGGCCAGGACGGTGCGGGCGAGATCACCGCGGTCGGCGAGGGCGTCGACGAGCGGCGCCTCGGCCAACGCGTCTGGGTGTTCGAGGGCCAGTGGCAGCGGGCGCAGGGAACGGCGTCCCAGTGGATCGCGATCGACGGGAGCCGGGCGGTGCCGCTGCCCGACGGGATCGCGTTCGACCAGGCCGCCGGGCTCGGCATCCCGGCGATGACGGCGCATCGCTGCCTGCATGCCGACGGAGCGATCGCCGGCTCGGCCGTCCTCGTGCACGGCGGAGCAGGTGCGGTCGGCCACGCCGCGATCGAGCTCGCGCGGCACGCCGGCGCGCACGTCGCCGCGACCGTCAGCTCGGAGGAGAAAGGGCGGCTGGCGTCGGCCGCCGGCGCCGGCCTCGTCGTCGACTACCGCACGGAGGACGTGGTCGCTGCGATCCGCGCGTGGGCGCCGGACGGCGTCGCACGCGTCGTCGACGTCGATGTCGCGGCGAATCTCCCGGTCGACACGCAGGTCGTGGCTCCGAACGGGTCGATCGTCTCGTACGCCGTGCGGCCGGACCCGGTGGTGCTCGGCCGCGAGCTCATGGTCTCGAACGCCGTCCTGCGCTTCGTGCTCGTCTACTCGATGCCAGAGGAGGCGAAGCGCGCCGCGGTCGCGGACATCGACGCTGCGCTGCGCGCCGGTGCGCTGTCGCCGCTTCCGGCGACGCGCTTCCCCCTCGCCGAGATCGCGGCCGCGCACGATGCGGTCGAGGCCGGCGCCGTCGGCAAGGTGCTCGTCGACCTTCGCTCCTAGATGACGCCGACGAGGTCGCCGACGCTCGCGACGGTCTCGCCCGGCCGCTGCAGCGCGGGCAGGCGCTGGAGCGACGCGGTGCCGGTGATCCCCGTCTGCACGAGCACGGTGTGCGACCGCCCGAGGTTGCCGAGTGCGATGTCGAGCGCGACGTCGTCGCCGATCACGACGAGGTCGCGGGACGGGAGCCCGAGCCTGGCGACGATCTCGCGGACCGCCGGACGCGAGGGCTTTCCGACGATCGCCGGCCGCGCACGCCCGACCTTGGCGAGCGCCGCCGTCACCATCGCCCCACGGCTGAAGATCGGGCCGTTCGCTCCCGCGTACGCCGGGACGTAGCTCGCCGTCAGCAGCGGGGCGCCGCGCGTGATCGCGCGCGCCGCGTGCTCGAGCTCGGCGAAGTCGAAGGTGCTCGGGTGCGCGACGAAGACGACGTCGACCGAGTCGTCGAGACCGACGAGGCGAATGCCGGCCTTCGCCAGGCGGTCGTGCGTCGCCGGGGTGCAGAACCCGAGGACCCCCGCGCCCGGGTGGCGCGCGCCGAGGAACGAGATCGCGCAGCAGACCGGCGTCAGCACTTCGTCGTCCGAGACGTCGAGCCCGCCCTCGCGCAGCTCGGCCGCCAGGACAGACGGCGCGACATGGCTCGCGTTGGTGAAGATCATCAACGGCCGCCCCGAGTACCTGATCGCCGCCAGCAGCTCCTTCGCCCCTGCGATCGGCGTATGCCCGGTCGGCGTGCGCTGGATCAGCGTCCCGTCGAGGTCGAGCACGAACCCTTTCGCCTCCCGCAGCGCGCTCATCCGCGCCGCCACAGCACGTTCGTGTCGCCCTTGACCAGGCTCAGGTACGTGACCTCCGGGCGCCGCTCGAGCCCGAGGAGCAGGGTCACGAGCGGACCCCGCTGGCCGGGAGCCCGCGCGGCCGGGGCTCCCGCCGCCATCGCGTCCACCTGCTCCGCCGGCATCGTCAGCCGCAGGAGCAGCTCCTCGTCCGAGATCCGCTCCCCGAAGCGTGCGCGTGCTCCTTCGAGGCTCAGTGGCTCGACCTTGCGCAGCTCGGCCGCGCGCGGGAGCGACAGCACCCGGTCGGCGACCTCCGGCGCCGGCGGGGCCGGCGGCTCGCCGAAGTGGCCGAGGAAGTAGCGGACGATCTCGTCCGGGACGTCTGTGTAGCGCTCGTCGCCGCGGTGGAGCGCCATCACGTTCATCACCGCCTGCGTGACGAGGAACTGCGCGTAGGGCGTCACGACGATCGGGTAGCCGAAGTCGGCGCGCACGCGGCCTATCTCCTCGATCGACTCCGCGAAGAGCTCGGGGCGCCGCATCTCCTCGAGCTGGCGCCGCATCGTCGTGACGACACCGCCGGGAAGCTGATGGTGGTAGTAGCCCACGTCGTACTCCGCCGGCGTGCCGACCGGAAGCCCGCGGTCGACAGCGAGCTGTCGGAAGTGCTCGGAAACGATCTGCAATGCCTCCGGATCGACGGAGTGGGTGAAGCCGGACGCCTCGAGATTGCGCAGCGTCGACTCGGTCGAGGGCTGGGAGGTCCCGTTCGCGAGCGGCGCCACCGCGGTGTGGAGCGTGCCGAACCCGAGGCTCGCACCCTCGACGTAGACGAGCGGCGCGAGCCCGATCGTGCAATGGCTGTGCAGCTCGACGGGCCGGCCCGCGAACGCATCGAGGAAGAGCGGCGCGAGCTCGCGCACACGGTCGACGGTCAGCAGCCCGCCCGGGTCCTTGAGATAGAGGCGGTCGACCTCCGGCATCGCGGCGACCGCGGCGGCCCTCACCGCGTAGTGCTGGTCGTCGTGCACCTCGCTCACCGAGTAGGTGAGACCGATCACCACTTCCTCGGCGCCTTCCTGCTTCGCGAGCCTCGCGCTCTGCTCGAGCGCCCGCGGGTCGTTCATCGGGTCCGCGATCTGCACCCGGCGGATCCCATTCCGCATCACGAGCCGCAGCGCGAGCCGGATCACATCCTCATCCGCCGGCTCCCAGGAGATGAAGCGCATCCCGGTCGTCAAGAAGGTGAGGAGCGTCCGCGGCATCGCCTCGCGCATGAGTCGGATCCGCTCCCACGGATCCTCGTGGTGGAACCGCACCGAGACCGCCATGTGGGTGCTCGAGGTGAAGTCGAGCGCGCGGTAGCCGACGCGATCGAGGACGGGAGCGATCGACACGACGTCGGGCGTCGTCAGGCCCGTCGCGCCCCACAGGCTCTGGTTGCCGTCGCGGGTCGTCGTGTCGACGAGCTCGATCGGCGAACGCGTCACGACTCGACCCGGAAGAGCGTCTGCCCGTGCTCGACGAGCTCGGCGTTCTCGGCGCAGATCTCCACGATCGTTCCCGAGACGCCCGCGACGATCGAGTTCATCATCTTCATCACCTCGATCAGGCACACGACGGTGTCGGCGTCGACACGGGTGCCGAGCTCGACGTACGGAGTCGCGCCGGGGGCCGAGGCTCGGTAGAAGACTCCGAGCATCGGGCTGTCGATCGGCTGCAGCCCGCCAGGCGGAGGCGCCGGCTCTTCCTCCGGCTCCAGGCCTGCCTGCGGGTCCTCACCGCGTCGGCGCACGTGCAGCTGCAGCTCCGGCGTGTCGATCCGCAGCTCGTCGAGCTCCGACTCGTCGATCAGCCGGAGGATCTCGCGGACGTCGTCGTCGCTCAGGCTCATCTCACGCGCTCCCGCCGCCGGCGGGCGGCTTGACTCCGAGAGCGGACATCACGAGTGCCAGCGCCGAGTCGCCGCTCGGGGCAGTTGGCGCCGGCGGCCGCGGAACGGCGGTCACCGGCCGCGCCTGCAGGACGTAGGTGCGCCCGCTGCCGTCGATCGCCCACTCGACGTCCTGGTGGCAGCCGAAGTGCCGCTCCACCTCTCCGGCGACGCGCAGCAACTCGGCGCGGTGAGCGTCGTCGAGGCAGGGCACCGTCGCGCGGCCCGCAGGCACATCGATCCGCACCGTCCCGGCGCCGTCCGGATCGGGGCGATACTCGACCAGCTTGGCGTTCACCGAGCTGCGCACGACCTCCCCCGTGACCTTGCTGACGAGGTACTCGTCCGGCGTCACTTCTCCCCCGACGACGGCCAGGCCCAGCCCCCAGCTCGCGTCGATCGCGACCACGCTCGGGTCCCCGCTCACCGGGTTGCACGTGAAGAGAACGCCGGCGACCTCCGCATCGACCATCCGCTGCACGGTCACCCCCATCGCGGGAGACCGCGCCGTATCGCCGAGCTGCGCCCGGTAGGTGATCGACGGCGGGCTGTGCAAGCTCGCCCAGCAGCGCTGCACCGCGCGGCAGACGGCGTCGGCGCCGCGCACCCACAGGTACGTCTCCTGCTGCCCGGCGAACGTCGCCTCGGCGCTGTCCTCGCCGAGCGCGCTCGACCGGACCGCAACGGGCGGATCGTCGCCGAGCTGCGCATACCGCTCGACTAGCTCCGCGCGCAGGTCTCCGGGCAGCTCCGCGCCGCCGATCGCGGCGGTCAGTGCGGCCGAGACGCGCTGCACCGCCGCGAGGTCGTCGGCGTCGAGCCCCGCGAGCGAGCGGTCGACCGTCTCGCGCAGGCCCGCGCCGGCGAGGAACGCCGAGTAGGCCTCGACCGAGACTGCGAAGCCGCCCGGGACCGGGATCCCGCCCGCGAGCAGCTCGCCGAGCGCTGCGCTCTTGCCGCCGAAGCGCTCCTCGTCCCGGAGTCCGAGCTCGTGCAGCGGCGCCGTCGCCGCGTGCACTCAGCCGGCCTCGTCCAGGATGTCGACCACCCCCGCCGCACCGTCGACCCGGAGCAGCTGGCCCGTCTTGATGATCGCCGTGGCGCGGCCGGTCCCGACGACTGCCGGCTTGCCGTACTCACGCGACACGATCGCCGCGTGCGACATCACACCGCCGATGTCGGTGACGGTCGCCTTCACCTTGGGGAAGATCGGCGCCCAGGCGGGCGAGGTGATCGTGCAGACGAGGATCTCGCCGTCCTGCACCGAGCCGAGCTCGCTCGGATCGTTGAGGACGCGCGCACGCCCCTCGGCGACGCCCGCCGACGCCGCCGCTCCGTGCAGCCGGTGCTGGGCGCCCTCGAGCGCTGCCGCCCACTCCTGCAGCCGCTGCGGCGTGACGCCCCAGAGCATCACCGCCATCGGATCGTTGACCGACTCCGGCATCGCGCCGAGCGCCGGCGGCGGCGTCCACTCCTCGAGGCGCGTGAGCAGCGCGCGGCGCTTCGCGACGATCGGCGGCCAGTAGGCGGGCCCGAGCGGCGGACCGCCCGTCGCCCACATCAGGCAGAGCTCCTCGAGCGCCGACATCACCTCGTGGCGGCCGAGCTGGAAGACATCCTCGCCGTCCGCGAGCCAGCCGTGATTCGCGAGCACTGCGCCGAACTCGCGCACCTTGTTGTAGTAGCTCGTCAGGAACCAGTAGTCGCAGTAGAACTTGTGCTCCTCGACGTAGGGGAAGACGGTGCGGGAGAGCCCGAGCAGCTCGGCGAACGGGGCCTTCGCGTCGTCGGGGAGGAGCTGCTCGTATGCCGCTGCGAGCCGCTCGCGCTCCTCGACCAGCTTCTCGACCGGACGCTCGACGTCCTCGCCCGCAACGAGCGCGGCGACGTGGCCGACGAGCGATGCGTACGGGATCGTCGGGTCGTCGTTCCAGCTGCGGTAGTAGTGGTAGAGGCCGTCGCCCGTCGCCATGTTGAACCACGGGTCCTTCACCTGCTCGAGCTCGCCGAGCCATGCACGGCCGGCGTCGGTGCCCTGGAGCTCGGCCTCGATCTCGGCGGGCGTCCGTCCCTGCACGAACGCGCCGGCGAGCCCCGAGTCGACCGCGACCCGCGCCAGCCGCCGGAGCTCGGCGTCGGGCCGGAAGAGCAGCACGTCGATCCCGGCGATCATCTGCGCGATGTGCTGCTCGGGGATGTCGGGGAGGTGCGCGCGGCAGAACTCGGAGAACGTGAGGTAGGCGCCGTACCCGAGGAGCAGGAACTCGAAGTGGTGGTGCCACATCAGCTCCCCGAGCCGCAGCGTGCGCTGATAGCCCTCGAGCAGCGGGACGTAGCTCGAAACGTGGTCGTTCTCGAACACGAGCTCGTCGGGCTCGTACTCGGGCAGGTCGCGAACCTCGATCGCGTGCAGCTCCGCGATCAGGTTCTCCATCTTCGTCCGCCACCCTGCGTACAGCTCGTCCCAGTTCTCGAAGTAGTGGCCGGCGCGGCGCTGGAAGTACTCCGCGCGCTCGCCGATCTTCGCCGGGTCGGTGACCGGGTTGACGGTGATGTAGACGTAGCCGTTGACGATCCGGTAGTCGACCCCCATCGCCGGCGGAACCGCGAAGGCGCGGTTCTGCCACGCCCCGACGGCGTAGTACGGGCCGTCGATCGAGACGATGTCGAACGCCGGCATCGGCATCGGGAAGTGCATCGAGTTCCAGAACCACAGCCGCCCCTCGTCGATCTCGCGCCGCTCCTCCGTGAACAGCGTGTAGTAGGGATAGAGCTCCTGCCAGCCCTCGCAGCCAGGCGGCGTCTCGATCGAGAACGGGCTGGGGAAGGCGCTCACGGCGCCCGTCGCTGTCGTCATCGGAACGCTCCTTGGGGTGCTCGCCCGGGCGGCGAGATCGAAGGTGAACGATAATCGCCGCTTGTCCGCGACGCAGTCGACTCGGGCGGTGCGCCGCCGGATCCCGGGCCTCACGCTCGTCGAGCACGAGCTCTCGGCTCCGCTCGACCACGCCGACGATGCGGGCGAGCGCATCACGGTCTTCGCGCGCGAGCTGGTCGGCGATAGGCCGGGCGCGGCGAGCTTCCCGTTCCTCGTCTTCTTCCAGGGCGGCCCGGGGTTCGAGGCGCCGCGACAGTTGCACGAGCCGGTGCCGGTCACCTGGGTGCACCGGGCGCTGCGCGAGTTCCGGCTGCTGCTTCTCGACCAGCGCGGCACGGGGCGCTCGACGCCGGTCGGCCGGCTCGACGGGCTCGAGCCGGCCGCACAGGCCCGGTACCTGACGCACCTCCGTGCGGACTCGATCGTCCGCGACGCCGAGCTCTACCGCGAGGCGCTCGGAGCCGAACGCTGGTCGGTGCTCGGGCAGAGCTTCGGCGGCTTCTGCGTCCTCGCCTACCTCTCGATGTTCCCCGGCTCGCTGCGCGAGGCGTTCGTCTGCGGCGGGCTGCCGCCGATCGGACGTGCAGTCGACGACGTCTACGCGCGCACGTACGAGCTGGTCGCCGAGCGGTGCCGCCGCTACTACGAGCGCTACCCGGACGACCGCGACCGCGTCCACGAGATCCACGCCCGCATCGCCGAAGGATCGATCGTGCTGCCGGCCGGCGAGCAGCTGACGTCACGCCGGTTCCGGCAGCTCGGCAACGCGCTCGGAATGAGCGACGGCGCCGAACGTCTCCACTCGATCCTCGAGCTGCCGGCCGGCTCGCCCGCGTTCCTGCACGAGGTCGAACGCGGCACCGACTTCTCGCGCAACCCGCTCTACGCCGCAGTGCACGAATCCTGCTACGCGGACGGCTGCGTCACCGCCTGGTCGGCGGAGCGGACCCTGCCGAGCGCTTTCGACGACGTCGAGCTGTTCACCGGCGAGCACGTCTATCCCTGGATGTTCGAGGACTACGCGGCGCTCCGCCCGCTGCGCGAGGCCGCCGAGCTGGTCGCACGACATCCCTGGCCGGCGCTGTACGACCCCGGCCGGCTCGCCGGCAACGACGTCCCGGTCGCTGCTCTCGTCTACGCCAACGACATGTACGTGCCGCGCGACCTCTCCGAGGAGACCGCCGGGCGAGTGGGCAGCGTCCGCCGCTGGTTGACGGACGAGTACGAGCACGACGGGCTGCGCGCGGACGGCGCCCGCATTCTCGACCGCCTGATCGCGCTCGCTCGAGGCTAGATACGGAACGGGGCGGGCGCCCGACCAGGCGCCCGCCCCGTGCACAACGAGCTGCCGCGGATCAGACCGCGGATCGTTCGGGGTAGCCCTCCCAGCGCGCCGTGAGCGCGTAGAGGACGACGATGTTCAGCGCCAGGACGATGAGCGCCCACAGCGGATACGCCGAGTTCCCGAACCACCCGAGCTGGGCGATGATGTTCAGGATGACGATCACGATCGTGAACCAGCGCGCCCATCCCGCCCCGCTCCAGAGGCCGAAGCCGGCGAGGACGAGGATCACGCCCAGGATCATCGTGATCCAGCCCCAGGTCGTCGTGTCGAACACGATCAGCTGGTTGCCGTGGATCACGTAGTACTGGCCGCGGATGACCGCGATCAGACCCTCGAAGAAGTCCAACATTCCGATGATCAGCATCACGATCGCCGCGAAGCCGATCCAGCCTGCCATCGGTTCCTTCACACCTACCACCTCCACCTTTCCTGCTTCTTTGACTCGGGACGTCGGTTCGACGTGCGGAGTCGCACTCCTACGCTCCGGCTACGTCGCCGCGACGGGCTCGCCGACGTCCGCCGAGCGCACGATCCCGGCCGCAGCGTAGGCATCGGCCTCGTCGAGCGTCTCGTGCACGAGCAGCTGCTCGACCAGCGCGTCGAGCTTGTCCCGATGCTCGCGCAGGAGCGCCACCGCCTCGACGTGGGCATCCCCGACGAGGCGCCGGACCTCCTCGTCCACGAGCTGCTGCGTCTCCTGCGAAACCTCGGCCGCACCGGGGAGCAGCGGTCCCTGAGACTCCGACGGAAGGACCGTGATCGTCCCGATCGCCTCGCTCATCCCCCACCGCCCGACCATCTGCCGCGCGATCTGCGTGAGCTGCTGGAAGTCCGACTCGGCGCCCGTCGTCAGGTCGCCGTACACGACCTCCTCGGCGGCTCGGCCGCCCAGCGCGACCATGATCTTCGCCCGCAGCTCCTGCTCGGTGTAGTTGAACCGGTCGGTATCGGGGGCCGCGAACGTCACGCCGAGCGAGTAGCCGCGCGGAATGATCGAGATCTTGCGAACCGGGTCGGCGCCTTCGGTGAGCATGCCGACGATCGCGTGGCCGCCCTCGTGGTACGCGGTCCGTCGCTTGTCCTCCGGGCTCATCATCACCTTGCGCTCCGCCCCGAGGACGATGCGCTCGAGGGAGTCGGTGAAGTCCGCCTCCTCGACCTGCTCGTGCCCGCGCCGTGCGGCGAGCAGCGCGGCCTCGTTGACGAGGTTGGCGAGATCGGCCCCGACCATCCCCGGCGTCGTCGACGCGATCGCTCCGAGATCAACGTCCGCTGCGAGCGGGACGCCGCGCGTGTGGACGCGGAGGATCGCCTCGCGGCCATTCCGGTCGGGCGGCTGCACGGCGACCCGCCGGTCGAAGCGCCCCGGCCGCAGGAGCGCCTGGTCCAGCACGTCGGGGCGGTTGGTCGCCCCGATCACGATCACGCTCGTGGACGAGTCGAAGCCGTCCATCTCCGTGAGGATCTGGTTGAGCGTCTGCTCGCGCTCGTCGTTGCCGCCGCTGAAGCCCCCGAGACCGGTCGTGCGCGAACGGCCGATCGCGTCGAGCTCGTCGATGAAGATGATCGCCGGTGCCGCCGCCTTCGCCTGCGTGAACAGGTCGCGTACACGCGACGCGCCGACGCCGACGATCGCCTCGACGAACTCCGACGCGGCGATCGAGAAGAAGGGAGCGTTCGCCTCGCCCGCAACCGCGCGCGCGAGCAGCGTCTTGCCGGTGCCCGGTGGCCCGGAGAGCAGCACGCCGTGCGGGACGCGCGCGCCGAGGCGGCGGTACTTGCCCGCATCGCGCAGGAAGTCGACCACCTCGCTCAGCTCGTCCTTCGCCTCGTCGATCCCGGCGACGTCCGCGAACGTCACGCGGTCGCCCGACGGCTCGTAGCGGCGCGCCCGCGACCGGCCGAACTGCCCGAGGACGTTCTGCATCCCGCCCGCGCGCCGCAGGCCGTACCAGATCAGCCCCACGATCAGGAGCGTCGGCCCGAAGCCGACGATCAGGCTCTCCCACCAGGCCGGGCCGGTCTGCAGCGGCTCGGCGTTGACGACCACGCCCTTGCGCTGGAGCAGTTGAGAGAGGGCGTTCGTGTCGGCGAAGGTCGGGATCTCGGTCTTGAAGCGGCTGGTCGCCTTGCCGCCCGCATAGCTCTGCGGCGCGGTGAACGTTCCCTGCACGGTCGTGCCCTTCGAGGTGATCGCCGCCACGTGCCCGGCCTGCACCTGGTCGAGGAAGAACGGGCTGTAAGGCACGCGTGAGCGCGACGGCGCCTGCGTCGCACGCGAGCCGATCCAGTAGTTGATGACGAGGAGGCCGACGATCCACGCGAGCCACCAGCCGATCCGGATCCGCGCCCTGCGCGGCGCCGGCGTCGTCGGCTGCTGCTGTGGCGTCGGAGCGCTCACGGCTCGATCATCGCACTCACGCCTCGACCGCGGCCGGCGCCCCCTCCGACTCGGTCTGGGCCCCCCGCTTTAGCCCGACGAACGCAACCACTGCGGCGACGGCCATGATCACCGCCATCGCGTGGAGGACCGACTGCACGGCGTAGGCGAAGTCGAGGCGCGCGAAGTGCGGGATCGCCGCCGTCCCGCCGGGCGAGCTCGACTGCGACAGCGACGAGGCCTTGGCCGATGCCTCGGCGTGCGGAAGGCCCTGAGCGACGAGGGACGTCGTGAGCCGTGAGTGGAGCTGCGAGACGAGCAGGCTGCCCAGGATCGCGATCCCGAGGCTGGCGGCATAGTTCCGCACGGTCTGCGTGATCCCCGTCGCCTCGCCGTAGGCGAACCGCGACGCGCGGTTGACTGCATCCGTGCTCGCGGGCCCGAGCATGAAGCCCATGCCGGCACCGGAGAGGACCACGAACCAGATCTGCTTGGAGAGGTCGAGCTCCGTCACCTTCCCGGCCCACAGCCAGTACCCGACGCCGGCGAGGACGCAGCCGAGCACGACGGGGCGCTTCGCGCCGATCCGGTCGAGCATCCGGCCGCCGATCTGCGCGGCCACGACGAAGCCCAGGAAGAAATAGAGGAGGACGAGGCTGGCCGAGGAGGCTGACTTGGCCAGCGAGATCTGCGCGTACTCGCTCGCGAAGAAGAACACCGGGATGAAGACCATGTTCGACACACCGAGCACGAGGTTCTCGACGAAGAACGGCCGGATCTTGAAGATGCTCACCTGGATCAGCGGCGACTCGACGTGCCGCTCGTAGAAGAAGAACGCGACGAGCAGCAGCGCACCGACGACGACGCAGCCGATCGTGCGCGGATCGGTCCATCCCCACGTCCCCGACTGCTGGAAGCCGAAGATGCTGAGCGCGACGCCCGCCGCGATCAGCACCAGCCCTCGGTAGTCGATCGGCGCCGGGCGATGGTCCGTCACCGGCTTCGAGACGGCGATCAGAATCAGTGCGACGATCCCCACCGGGACGTTGACCCAGAAGATCGCGCGCCAGGTCCACTGCGTCAGGTAGCCGCCGAGCACGGGCCCGATCGCGGTCAGCCCGCCCGCGATCCCGAAGAACAGCGCCAGGGCTCGCCCGCGCTGGTGCAGTGGAAAGGTCTGCACGACGATCGCGAGCGCCGCCGGAAACATGAGCGCGCCGCCGACGCCCTGGAGGACGCGGAACGTGACGATCCAGGCCTCGGCCACGCCTCCTGTCGGCGTGAAGCCGCACAGCGCCGAGGCGCCGGCGAAGACGATCACACCGATCGTGACCATCTTCCGGTGCCCGACGGTGTCGGCGAGGCGGCCGCCGTAGGCGAAGAGCGCCGCGAGCGAGAGCAGATATGCATTGATCGCCCACTGGATCCCCGTGCTCGTCAGCCCGAGCTCGCGCTGGATGTTCGGGGCGGCGATCGAGACGATCGTCTGGTCGATGAAGGTCATCGAGACCGCGAAGATCATCGCGGCGAGGACCAGGTACCTCGACTGCACGTGACTCGCGCTCATGCCCGGCTCGTCATCCCTGGGGTCCTCCTTCGCCGATCACGGCATCGGTCACCACGTCGATCGCCGCGAGCCTCGCGGCCAGCTCGTCATCGAGGTTGTACCGCGCCGCGAGCTCCGACGGCGCCGTGTAGTTGATCTGCGTTCGGTCGCCGTTCGCCCAGACGAGAACCTTGAGCGGCAGATCGAGCGCCGCGAGCGGCTCGGCCTGCATCACGGGCGTGCCGGCCGCCGGACTGCCGAACACGACCACCTTGGTATCGCGCAGATCGAGTCCGGCCTTTGCAGCCTCACCGCTGTGATCGATCACGGCGAAGACCTTCACGCCTTTCGACTCCAGCAGCGCCGTCAGCCGCGACACCGTCTCCTCCACCGACCACGGGCTCTGTTTCGTGACCATCGCGGCTCCATTCGTCTGCGTGCTGCCTCGATGTGGTTTCGAGGTGGTGAACCGCCTGCGCCGCGAGCGTTGTCTACCACGAACGGTGGTAGGAAGGGCGCGTGGACGTGAGCCTCTGGCTGGTCGCGCTGACCGTGGGGACGACCGTCGTGTTCGACTTCACGAACGGCTTCCACGACACGGCGAACGCGACGGCGACGACGATCGCGACCCGTGCGCTGCCGCCGCGCGTCGCCGTCGGACTGGCCGCCGTCTACATCGCGACGAGGATCGCGTACTTCCTCACGCGCCGGTCGCGGGAGGAGGAGTCGGCTCAGGGATTCCGCTGGAGCCAGATGATAGTCGCAATTTGCGTTTCTTTTTCGTAGACTCTGCGCGCACGCGCAGGGGAATCGTTGGACGTGTGACTTCGAGTTTGGGAGAGGACCGAAGGTGACACCGAGAACTTCACTGACGTCGGCCGCCAAGTGGCTCGACGAGGCGATCCGCGAGGGGCGTCTGAAGCGGGCACAGATGCGCCGTCGGCGGCCCACGGGCAAGGCGACGGCCGAACGCCACCACGCCGCCGAGTTGACCCACAGCGCATAGAGACTCCTCGCCGGCTCGAGATCGAGACGCCGCACGGGACTGCGGCGGCCCACGTGTCGACGGTGGACGGCGCGCGCGGCGCGCTGGTCCTCGGCCACGGCGCCGGCGGCGGCATCGCCGCACGCGACCTCGCGGCCGCGGCGAGCGCCGCCCGCTCCGCCGGCTTCTCCGTCGCGCTCGTCGAGCAGCCCTACCGCGTCGCCGGCCGGCGCAGCCCGGCGCCCGCACATCAGCTCGACACCGCGTGGATCACCGTCGTCCGGGCGCTCGCCGGGAGCGAGCTGCGCGGCCTGCCCATCGTCACCGGCGGCCGCTCGTCCGGCGCGCGCGTCGCCTGCCGGACCGCGGCGGCCGTCGGAGCCGCGGGCGTCGTCTGCCTCGCGTTCCCGCTCGTCCCGCCCGCACGCGCCGGGAAGCCGCCGGCGCCGAGCCGGCTCCCCGAGCTCGACGCGGTGACGGTGCCGACGCTCGTCCTGCAAGGGGCGAGCGACCGCTTCGGGATGCCGCCCGGGGCGGCGAACCGGACCGTCGTCCAGCTGCGCGGCGACCACAGCCTGCGCACCGATCTCGTTGCACTCGCAGCGGCCGTCGCCGAGTGGCTGGCGCAGCTGCCACTAGCATCGAAGCCATGAGCTGGGACGAGCGCTTCTCCGAGCGCTACGAGGAATGGTCGGCGGCCATGACCGACGACGTGCCGTTCTACGTCCGGCTGGCGAAGGAGGCCGACGGGCCGGTGGTCGAGCTCGCGGTCGGGAACGGCCGCGTCGCGATCCCCGTTGCGGCGGCGACCGGACGGCGCGTCGTCGGAATCGACTCGTCGCCGTCGATGCTCGAGCAGGCCCGCCTGGCAGCCGGCCGCGCGGGCGTCGAGCTCGACCTGCGTCTCGGCGACATGCGCGACTTCGTGCTCGACGAGCCCGCTGCGCTCGTCTACTGCCCGTTCCGCGCGCTGCTCCACCTGCCGACCTGGAGCGACCGCAGGCGCACGTTCGAGCGGGTCGCCGCGTCGCTGCGGCCCGGCAGCCGCTTCGCGTGGAACGTCTTCGCGTTCGACCACGCGGTCGCCGCCCGGCTGGACGGGGCGCACAACGACGAACCGGTGCCGCACACCGTCCGGTACGCCGTCGGCGACAACCGCATCGACATCGTGCTCGACGGCGGCGGGACGAGCTCGCTCTGGTGGGCGACGCGCAACGAGTGGCTCGGGCTGATCGAGGTCGCCGGGCTGGAGCTCGAGTCGTTCGACGGCGACTTCGCCGGAACGCCGGTCGGCGACGAGAGCCGCGAGTACGTCGTCGTGACCCGCCGCCCGTGAGGACGCGGCTCGCGATCGCGCTGCTCGCGCTCGCAGCCGCGGGGTGCGGCAGCTCCTCGCACCGCGCGGCGACCACGGTCGCGCAGAGCCCGTCGGCGGCGCCGACGGTCTGGCTCTGCCGCCCCGGCCAGGCCGGCGACCCGTGCCTGAGCGCGCTGACGACGACAGTGGTCGGGCCGAGCGGCGCACGGCGGGTCGTCCCGGCGGCGCCGGCGAAGGCACCGCCCGTCGACTGCTTCTACGTCTACCCGACGGTCAGCGACCAGCCGACGGTCAACGCAAACCTCACAATCGGGCTGCAGGAGACCGCGGTTGCCGTCACGCAGGCGTCGCGCTTCTCGCAGGTGTGCCGGGTCTACGCTCCGGTCTACCGGCAGATCACGCTCGGCGCGCTCGACCACCCGAATCGGATCACGCTCGCCGACGCGCGCCTCGCCTACCGGAGCGTGCTGTCCGCGTTCCGCGACTACCTCGCGCACGACAACCATGGACGGGGCATCGTGTTCATCGGGCACTCGCAGGGCGCGACGATCCTGATCAGGCTGCTCCAGCAGGAAGTGGACGACGATGCCGCGCTCCGCCACCACCTCGTGTCGGCGCTCGTGATCGGCGGCAACGTCACGGTGCCGAAGGGCCGTACCGTCGGCGGCGACTTCCAGCACATCCCCGCCTGCACCTCGGCGACGGAGACGGGCTGCGTCGTCGCGTACTCGAGCTTCGCCGGCACGCCGCCCGCGAACAGCCAGTTCGCGCGGACGACCTCCGACGCGGGCGTCCCGCTGCTCGCACCGCGCCGCACGTCGGGCTCGCTCCAGATCCTGTGCGTCAACCCGGCGGCACCGTCCGGAGGCACCGGGCCGCTCGACCCCTACCTACCGTCGTTCGCGCTGCGCGTGCTCGCGCCGAACGCGCCGGCGCCCGCGACGCCTTGGGTCGCTTTCCCCGGCAGGTTCACAAGCCGCTGCACGACGTCCGGCAACGCGACGTGGCTCCAGGTGACCGGCCGAACGAGCACGGCCGGTTCGCTGATCGAGCGCGCCGAGCAGCCCGCGATCGGCCTGCACGTGCTCGACGTGAACCTCGCGCTCGGCAACCTCGTCGATCTGGTGCGCGCGCAGGCTGCGGCTTACGGTCGGCGCTAGTCGTCGAGGTCGAACTTCGCATGCACCGCGCGAACGGCCGCCTCGACGTCCTCCTCGCGGACGACGCACGAGATGCGGATCGGCGACGTGGAGATGATCGCGATGTTGATGCCTGCGTCGGCGAGCGCGTCGAACATGTCGGCGGCGACCCCGGGATCCGACTTCATCCCGGCACCGACGAGCGAGACCTTGGCGATCCGCCGGTCGGCGGAGATGCCGGCGGCGTCGAGCGCCGCGGCCGCCTCCTGCAGGACCGGTTCGGCGCGCTCGAGGTCGTCCTTCGGCAGCGTGAACGAGATATCGGTCCGTCCGGCCTCCGAGACGTTCTGGACGATCATGTCGACGTTGATGCCGGCCGCGGCGAGTGGGCGGAAGAGGGACGCGGCAATGCCCGGCCGGTCCGGGACGCCGGCGATCGTGACCTTCGCCTCCGACGTGTCGTGGGCGACCCCCGACACGATCGCGCGCTCGAGCATGTCCTCCTCCTTGACGATCCAGGTGCCGTCGCCGGTGTGAAAGGACGATCTCACATGGATCGGGACGCCCGCGTTCCGAGCGAGCTCGACCGAACGCAACATCAGCACGCGGGCTCCGCAGGCAGCGAGGTCGAGCATCTCCTCGTACGAGACCGACGCGAGCTTGGATGCACCGGGGACGATCCGCGGATCGGCCGTGTAGACGCCGTCGACGTCGGTGTAGATCTCGCAGACGTCGGCGTGGAGCGCGGCGGCGAGCGCCACCGCCGTCGCATCCGAGCCGCCGCGGCCAAGCGTCGTCACGTCGCGGCCCGGTGAGATTCCCTGGAAGCCGGCGACGATCGCGATCTTCTCCTCCCCGAGCGCTTCCCGGACGGGCTCCACACGCATCTCGACGATCCGCGCCTGGCCGTGCGCCCCGTCGGTGACGATCCCCGCCTGGTCGCCCGTGAACGACACCGCAGCCAGACCGAGCTCGTTGAGGGCGATCGACAGGAGAGCGATCGAGATCCGCTCGCCTGCGGACAGCAGGACGTCGAGCTCGCGCGGGTTCGGGGCGCCCGAGAGCTGCCGGGCGAGGTCGAGCAGATTGTCGGTGGTCGCGCCCATCGCCGACACGACCACGCATACATCGGCACCGGCCTCAGCGGTCGCCGCGATGCGGCGGGCGACGTTTGCAATCCGCTCGGGGTCTCCCACCGACGTCCCGCCGAACTTCTGGACGACGAGACCCACGTTCGACACTCTAACGTCCGCCTCTGGACCGTCTGCCGCCCCGGGCTGTGGGCGCGCTTGTCGATCGTGCCGCCGAGCGCGTCGCCGCGGCACAGGTCGTCGAAAGCCTTGACTTTGAATAGCAAAGTATTTTAACTTTGCATCGCAAAGCGAATGGAGGCTGCACCGTGCAAGGGACGAACGACATCGACCAGCCCGCGAAAGCCGACGACGGCGACGGACTCGATCCGCGCGAGGCGGCGCAGTTGCTCGCGCGGACCCAGCGCGAGGCGCAGCGTCAGTTCGATCTGAGCCCCGCGTGGCTCACCGTGGTCACGGGCGCCGTTGTCCTCGTTGCCTACGGCGCCCTGTGGCTCTCGACCCGTGGGCAGCATCCATACGAAGGCCCGAGCCTCGGCGTGGTCGGGCTGGTGTACGCCGGGGTGGCAGTCGCGATCGCCGCGTCGGTGAAGATCTACCGGCGCGCCACCTCCGGCGTGCGCGGGCCGTCGTTCAGCCAGCAGCGGGGTGAGGGGATCGCGATCCTGGTGTCGTTCGTCCTGGGCAGCCCCGTGCTGCAGGGCGCGATGAAGCACTACGGCGCGAGCGATGCGATCGTCTACGGGGTCATCCCGGCTGCGGCCCCGCTGATCGTCGTCGGCACGACGGTGCTGGGGATCGCTGCCGCGAAGTCAGACCGGCGGCAGTTCGGGGCAGCGCTCGCCGTCGTCGTCGCGGGCGTCGCGGCCGCGTTCGCAGGCCCCAGCGGCGCCTGGCTGGTAGCCGGGGTCGGCCTCTTCATCGGCATGGTCGGCTACGCCGCGGCGGACGTGCTGCGGCAGCGCCGAGCGCCAGTGCGGGCGTGACGGCCGAGCCGCTCGATCCGTTGATCCACGCCCCGGCACGGCTGCGCATCGTCGCGACCCTGTCGGCGCTTCCCGACGGAGACAGCCTGTCGTTCACCCGCCTCCAGGACATGCTCGGGCTGACGCCCGGCAACCTGATCACCCACCTGCGCAGGCTCGAGGACGCCGGCTACCTCAGGAGCGAGACGACCGGAAACGGCCGGGCATCCCGCACCTCGATCGCCCTCACACGCCAAGGCCGGGCAGCGCTCGAGACGTACACCCGTGCGCTCCGCGACCTGCTCGGCGGGCTGTAGATCGACGGGAGTCCTCCGCGCATCCTTTATCTTTTGAAGCGTCATGACGGAGATACGCATCCCACCCGTGCTCCGCCCCGAAGCCGCCGGCAACCGCTCGGTCGCCGTCGACGCGTCGACGGTCCGCGAGGCGCTCGACCGGCTCGTGGCGGAGTACCCGGCACTTTCGAGCCGGGTGCTGGACGGGGAGGGCGTGCCGACCTTCCTCAACGTCTTCGTCGACGGCGACGACGTCCGGCTGCTGGACGGCCTCGAGACGCCCGTCAACGCAGCCTCGACGATCCTCCTGCTTCCAGCCGTCGCCGGCGGCGCCGGCTAGGCGGTCCGAGATGACGCCCTTCGCGCTGCGCTGCCGCGTGTGCGAGGAGGTCACTGCGCCCGAGCCGCTCGACGCCTGCCGGCGCTGCGACGGCCCGACCGACGTGACGTACGACTGGGAGCGCGTCTCGCGGCTCGCGACGCGCGAGGCGATCGCCGGTGGGACGGCATCGCTCTGGCGCTATCACCCGCTCCTACCGGCCGGGGCGCGCATCGAGCACGGCGCCGGCTGGACGCCGCTCCGGCGGGCCGGCCGGCTCTCGGACGCGCTCGGCATCGACCTCCGGCTCAAGCTCGAGGATCGCAACCCGACGCGCTCGTACAAGGACCGGCTCGCCGCGATCGCGGTGTCGGCCGCGCTCGACCACGGCGTCACGACGCTCTGCTGCTCGTCGACGGGAAACCTCGGTGACGCAGTCGCCGCGGCGTCGGCCGCGGCCGGCCTCGAGGCGGTCGTGCTCGCGCCGGTCGGCGGCGAGTCGGCCGCGGTTGCAGCACGGCACCCGGGCGCGCACGTCTTCGCAGTCGACGGCACCTACGACGACTGCCGGCGCCTGGAGCTCGAGCTGGGGTCCCTGTTCCCGTGGGGATTCGTCAGCGGAAACCTGCACCCCTACGCGTCCGAGGGCGCGAAGACGATCTCCTTCGAGATCGCGGAGCAGCTGGGATGGCGGCTGCCCGACGCGGTCGTCTGCCCCGCGGCGAGCGGGACGCTCGTCTCGAAGCTCGCGCAGGGATTCACCGAGCTCGTCCGCGCAGGGTTGGCGGACGGCGTGCTGCCCCGCCACTTCGCCGCGCAGGCGGAAGGTGCGAGCCCGATCGCCGATGCGTTCGCCGACGATCGCCGGATCTCGCGCGTCGAGGCGGGCACGGCGTTCGCCTCGCTCGCCGTCGGCGACCCGTCGCACGGGGATCTTGCGATCGGGGCGGCCCGTGCCACGGGCGGGCGGATCGTCGCCGTAGCCGAGGCGGAGATCCGCGCGCAGACGGAGCTCCTGGCCGCAACGTGCGACGTGGTGCCCGACGCCTCCGGCGGCGCTGCGCTCGCCGCGCTGGTCGATGCCGTCCGCCGCGGCGACATCGAGCCGGGATCGCTCGTCGTGCTCGTCGTCACCGGCGCGAGGCCGGAGCCGTCGAAGGGCGACGAGTCGCGCGCGACGACGGTCAGGCCCGACGCGCGCGACGTGCTCGAGGCGCTCGGGCTGCGCTCCTGACCGCCGGGCGATGACCGACACCGCCGCACCGCTCCGCCGCGACGTCCGGCTGCTCGGGACGATCCTCGGCGACGTGCTCGTCGAGCAGGAAGGGCGCAGGCTGCTCGAGGTGGTGGAGCGCATCCGGCGTGCTGCGCGCGAGGCGCGACGCGAGGGCACCGTCGCGAGCGCCGACGTCGTCGAGGAGCTCGAGGCCGAGGAGCAGGCGCTCGTCCTGCGCGCGTTCGGCCTCTACTTCCAGCTCGCGAACCTTGCCGAGCAGCATCACCGGCTCCGGCGCCGGCGCGAGGACGCGCACGAGGGACGCGTCCCGCGGGAGTCGCTCGACGACGCCTTCCGGAGGCTCGCGCCGGTGCCGACCGAGGCGCTGCTGGATCGCACGCGCGGAACGTCGATCCGGCTCGTGCTCACGGCGCATCCGACGGAGGCGACGCGACGGACGGTGCTGCTGGCGCACATCCGGATCGCGGACCAACTCGTCCTTCTCGACGACCCACGCCTGTCCGCGGCCGAGCGCCGCGGGGTGCAGCGGCGGATCGCGGAGGAGATCACGCTGCTCTGGCAGACCGACGAGGTTCGCCACGACCGGCTTCGCGTCACTGACGAGATCCGGCACGGGCTCTGGTTCTTCGAGTACAGCCTCATGTCGGCCGCCACCGACCTCTTCGGCGAGTGGCAGGAGCGGCTGCCCGGCGCACCGCCGCCGATCGCGTTCGGCACCTGGATCGGCGGCGACCTCGACGGCAACCCGGCCACCGGCGAGGCATCGATCCGGGAGGCGCTCGAGCGCGCACGGGCGCTCGCCTTCGAGCGTTACCGGACGGAGGTGCGCGCGCTCGCAGTCGAGCTCGCGCCGGCCCGCTCGCTCGTTCACATCTCCGAGGAGCTCGAGGCGTCGCTGGCGCGCGACGAGGTCGAGCTGCCGGGCTACGCAGCGGAGATCGGCGCACGCAACGAGCTCGAGCCCTACCGCCGCAAGCTCTCCTTCATGTGGTGGCGCCTCGGCAACGGCGGCTACGGCCGGCCGAAGGAGCTGCTCGACGACCTGCGTGTGATCCGCGAGAGCCTCGCCGCCAACGGAGGCGCGCGGATCGCCGACGGCCGCGTCGGCCGGCTCGAGCGGATGGTCGAGCTGTTCGGCTTCCACGTCGCGTCGCTCGACGTCCGGCTGCATGCGCGCGACCTCGGCGACGAGCGCGCCCGGGAGGCGGTATCGGCCGCCGGAGATGCGCGGCAGCGGTACGGGGCGCGCGCGGTCGACACGCTGATCGTCTCCGGGACGTCGAGCGCGACGGACGTCCTGCGCGCGCTCGCGCTGACCGACGAGCCGCTGTCGGTCGTGCCGCTGTTCGAGACGATCGACGACCTCGAGCGCGCGCCGGCGATCCTCGACGACCTGCTCGCCGACGAGCGGTTCGCCGAGCGCGTCGCGGTGCACGGCGGGGAGGCGGAGGTGATGGTCGGCTACTCCGACTCGGGTAAGGACGGCGGGTATCTCGCGGCGCAGTGGGCGATCTACCGCGCCCAGGAACGGCTCGCCGAGGTCGCGCGCGAACGCGGCGTCGAGTTGACGATCTTCCACGGGCGCGGCGGCAGCGCCGGTCGCGGCGGTGGCCCGACGCACGCGGCGATCGCCTCACAGCCGCCGGGGCAGCCGCCCGGCCGGGTCAAGTTGACGGAGCAGGGCGAGACGATCTCGTTCAAGTACGGGCTCGAAGGGCTCGCGCGCCGCAATCTCGAGGCCGCGCTCGCCGGCACGTTGCTCGCGACGTTCCCGGAGGTGACGGCGAGCGTGCCGACGGACGCCGATCGCGGGATCCTCGACGCCCTGGCGGCCGAGTCGCGTCGTGCCTACCGGCGATTCGTGTGGGAGGACGACCGGTTCGTCGGGTTCTTCCGGTCGTTCACGCCGGTGTCGGAGCTCGCGCTGCTCGAGATCGCGTCGCGACCAGCGCGGCGACCGGACGATGCGGACTTTCTCGCGTCACTACGCGCGATCCCGTGGGTGTTCTCGTGGACGCAGAACCGGGTGCTGCTGCCGGCGTGGTTCGGGTGCGGGACGGCGTTCCAGTCGGCGGGCCCCGAGACGCTGCGCGATCTCTACGAGCGGCTGCCGTTCTTCCGCACGGTCGTCGACAACCTCGAGATGACGCTCGCCAAGTCGAGCCTACCGATCGCGCGGGGCTATCTCGCGCTCGTCGAGGATCCTTCGCCGTTCGAGGTGATCGCCGCCGAGCACGAGCGGGCGGTGGCAGGCGTCCTCGCCGCGACCGGCCTGGCGCGGCTGCTCGAGCGGCAGCCGATCCTGCGCCGCTCGGTCGACCTCCGCAATCCGTACGTCGACCCGATGAACGCCGTGCAGGTCGGCCTGCTACGCCGGTTCCGCGCGGGCGACGAGAGCGCACAGCTGCCGCTGCTGCGCTCGATCGCGGGCATCGCGGCCGCCCTCCGCAACACCGGTTGAGCAGCGCCCCGGGGCCAGGCACCGTGTGACCAAACTGCGACAAGTCGTCCACAGACGATGCGGCGCGAGCCCGCCCGTGCGATCGTGCGGTCGCACGGCGCCGCGGGAGCTGTCGGGAGGACACCGCGGTGGGTTTGATGCTCGACACCGCTCAGGCGGTGCGCTTGGCCGGCAGGTGGGATGCCTGCCGGAGGCCTCCTCGGCGTGGACCGCGTGCGCGGACCGAGGCCGAGCTACGAGATCCGCGCCAGATCGAACCTCGGTACATAGCTCGCTTCGAACGCGTCGATCGCCTCGCCGCGCTTGAGCGTGCGCGCGATGTCGTCCAGCCCCTCGACGAGCGTCTCTTGCGAGTGCGCGTCGAACGGGAACTCGATCCGCAGGCCGTTCGGATGCGAGATCACGAGCCGCTCCAGGTCGACGGTGAGCTCGTTCTGTCGGCCCACGGCCTCGCGCAGCCTGGCAACGTCCTCGGCGGGCAGAGCGATCGGCGCGAGCCCGCTGTTCACGGCGTTCGTCCGAAAGATGTCGCCGAACGACGGGGCGATCACAACGCGGAACCCGAAGTCCTCGAGCGCCCATGCGGCGTGCTCGCGCGACGACCCGCAGCCGAAGTTGCGGCCGGCAATCAGCACCGGGGCACCGTGACTCTCCTCGCGGTTCAGGACGAAATCGGGGTCGCGCATCCAGTCGAAGAAGAGGAACTCCCCATAGCCGGTGCGCTCGATCCGCTTCAGGAACTGCTTCGGGATGATCTGGTCGGTGTCGACGTCCGCACGATCGAGCACGACGGCGCGGCCGGTGACCGTGCGCAGCGCTCTCATGACAGCTCCCGCACGTCGGCGAAGCGGCCCTTGAGCGCGGCCGCGGCGGCCATCGCCGGGGAGAGCAGGTGCGTCCGTCCGCCCGCACCCTGCCGGCCCTCGAAGTTGCGGTTCGAGGTGGATGCGCAGCGCTCGCCGGGCCGGAGGATGTCCGGATTCATGCCGAGACACATCGAGCAGCCGGCGCGCCGCCACTCGAACCCGGCCGCCTGGAAGATCGCGTCGAGCCCCTCGTCCTCGGCCTGCTGCTTCACGTGCGCCGAGCCGGGGACGACGATCGCGTGCACGCCGTCGGCGACCCGGCGGCCCGCGACGACCTGCGCCGCGGTGCGGAGATCCTCGATCCGGGCGTTCGTGCACGAGCCGATGAACACCTTGTCGATCGCGACCTCGACGAGCGGGGTGCCAGGCGCCAGGTCCATGTAGCGCAGCGCACGCTCGACCGCCTCGCGCTGGTCGGGGTCCGAGAAGTCGGACGGGTCGGGGACGACGCCGTCGACCGGCGCGACCATTCCGGGGTTCGTGCCCCAGGTCACCTGCGGCTTGAGCCGCGACACGTCGATCGTGGCCGCGTCGTCGTAGACCGCGCCCTCGTCGGACGGTAGTTGGTGCCAGGCACCGAGTGCCGCCTCCCACGCCGCTCCGCTCGGGGCGCACGGCCGGCCCTCGAGGTAGGCGAACGTGACGTCGTCCGGCGCGATCAGGCCTGCGCGGGCGCCGGCTTCGATCGACATGTTGCAAACCGTCAGGCGGCCCTCCATCGACAGCGCCCGGATTGCGTCGCCGGTGTACTCGATCACGCGGCCCTGGCCGCCCGCGACGCCGATCTGGCCGATCGCCGCCAGCACCATGTCCTTCGCGGCGAGGCCAAACGGCAGCTCGCCGACGAAGTCGACGCGCATCGTGCGCGGGAGCGCCTGCGGCAGCGTCTGCGTCGCGAGGACGTGCTCGACTTCGGAGGTGCCGATGCCGAACGCGAGCGCACCGAGCGCGCCGTGCGTCGACGTGTGGCTGTCGCCGCAGACGATCGTCATCCCGGGCTGCGTGAGTCCCAGCTCGGGCCCGATCACGTGCACGATCCCCTCCCGGCCGCTGCCGGTGGCGAAGAGCAGGACGCCGAACTCCTCGCAGTTCTGGCGCAGCGCCTCGAGCTGTGCGCGCGCCAACGGATCCGTGATCGGCCCGTCGAGCGTCGGGACGTTGTGATCCATCGTCGCCACCGTCAGATCGGGCCGGCGGACCGGCCGCCCGTTGACGCGCAGCGATTCGAACGCCTGCGGGCTCGTCACCTCGTGCACGAGATGCAGGTCGATATACAGGAGCGCCGGGCCGTCGGGCGCCTGCTCGACGACGTGCGCATCCCAGATCTTGCGAAACAACGTGCGTGCGCTCACTTGACCTCCGCGGGATAGGAACCGAACAGCCGAAGCTCGCGCGTCTCGGCGCGCAGGTCGCGCAGCGCCGGGCGAACCGTCGGGTCGAACACGTGCCCGTCGAGCACGGCGTCGAAGCGGTACCGCCAGGGCGAGTTCGGCAGAGGGCGCGACACGAGCTGCACCAGATTGACGTTGTAGCGCGCGAACGCCCCCAGGGCGTGGAACAGTGCGCCGGGCCGGTGGTCGGTGACGAACGAGAGAGCGGTGCGCCACCCCTCGGCGCCGGCGACTTGCGTGTACGGCGCGAGCGCGACGAAGCGCGTGAATGCGGTCGGATGGTCGCCGACGTCGTCCGCGATCACCTCGAGGTCGTAGTGCTCGGCCGCCTCGCGGCTCGCGATCGCGAGCTCGCCCGGATCTCCCGACTCCGCCACCTCACGGGCGGCATCCGCAGTCGTCGCAGCCGGGACACAGCGAACGTCGAGCTCGGCGAGCAGCTCCCGGCACTGGTCGAACGCCGCCGGGTGCGAACGAAGCGTCGTCGCCGTACCGAGCGTCGCCCCGGCCACACCGACGATGCAGTGGCGGATCGGCAGCGACGTCTCGCGCACGATCGACAGCGGCGCACGGTAGAGCAGGTCGTGCGTCTCGGCGATCGGCCCGATCAGCGAGCTCTCGATCGGCAG
>DATIXY010000097.1:0-37341 GCA_035518115.1 Gaiellaceae bacterium
GACGAACTGCCTGCTCACGCGGCTTCGACATCGTCCCGCCCGTCCACGGCGGAAGCGCCACTCGGGGTCAGACCCGGGTCTGACCCCGGGGGCCACGCTTACGCCGAATTGGCGAGCCGGGCGGCGAGGGCGTCCTCGCGCTGCGAGAGCGCGCCCACGAGCCGGAACGCGAGCGCCGCGGAGGCGACGTACAGCAGGTGCGCGGCGAAGAGGACCGCGCCCTCGCGCTTCACGTCGGCGAAGGTCGACGTCCCGCCGACCGACGCGAGGCGCGAGAGAAGCCCGCCGCCGAGGAACGTCAGCCACCACACGGCGACGAGACCGCTCGCCGGGCGCCTCCGCCAATCGCCGCCCTCCGTCCCCGGCACCGCCGTCGTCCGCCACAGCCCCGCGACGACCTGGTACGGCCGAAAGAGGTTCAGCACCGGCACGAACCAGAAGCCGACCGCCCAGCCGGGCGTGTACGGCGGATCGTCGACGGCCAGCGCACGCAGGTTGCGGTAGCAGAGGTGCAGCCAGCAGAGGAACACGATCCCGGTGCCGATGGCGACCAGAAGGTCGACGCTCGCCATGTCGTTCACGTGCGCGCGGCTCGACTCCCACTCGGCGAGCGTGAACCCGCCGAAGCCGCGGTCGAGCATCGAGCGCTGCAGCCCGAGCACGAGCAGCGAGCCCATGTTCGCCGCCACGGCCAGACCGAGCAGCCAGCGCGTCCACTGGGCGCGGCCCGACGGCGAGTCGTAGTCCGAGCCGAGCGCCGGGCGCGCGGGCCCGGGCACGATCGGCCCGAGCGGGCGCGCGTACAGGTCGGCGAGTGGATGGTCTGCCTGCGACACGCCCCTCGCATCGACAGCCCGGACGCCGTTCCGCGTCCCTCGAACGGGGCATGCCGCCCGGGCCGGCTATGCGTGCAGCGCGAGCGTCTTCGCTGCGAGCCTGTCGAGCGCCCGAACCGACAGCTCGAGATGCTCCCGCTTCGTGTCCTCGAGCTTCGTGTGCGAGAGGCCGCGCAGGCTCTGCACGAACAGCATCACCGTCGGTACCCCCGCGCGCGACACCTCAGCGGCATCGTGCAGCGGGCCCGAGGGGAGCCGGTGAGACTCGCCCGCGACCTCGCGAATCGACTCGTCGGCGAGCTCGATCAAGTGCTCGTCGAACAGGATCGGTTCGATGCTCCAGATCCGCTCCCAGTCGACGGTGAGATTCTCCTCGTCTGCGAACCTGTCGGCCGCCTCGCGTGCGAGCGCGAGCAGCCGCGCGAGCTCGGCTGCATCGAGATGGCGCTGGTCGAGCAGCTGTTCGGCGGTCTCGACCACCGACGTGACGATGCCAGGACGGCAGACCACGCCGCCCGACGTGCACACCGCGCCGCCGCCGACCTCGCGCGCGATCTCGCGGATCGCGAGCGCGAGCTTCGCAGCACCGGCCAGCGCGTCCCGCCGCGCGTCCATCGGCGTCGAGCCGGCATGCGCCGCCTGGCCGTGCCACGTGAAGCGCGAGCGCTCGACGCCGAACGTCCCGAGGACGACGCCCAGCGGAAGGCCCAGCCCTTCGAGCACGGGGCCCTGCTCGATGTGCAGCTCGAGGTAGGCCGCCGCGCTCTCGAGCTCGACACGCGCCTCGAGCGCGCCGTCGAGGTCGACGTCGTGCTCGCGCAGGGCGTCCGGCAGGGCGATGCCGTCCCGGTCCGAGAGCTTTCGCAGCTCGTCCTGGTCGCGCATCGAGCCGGCGGCGGCCGACGACCCGAACAGCGAGCGCCCGAAGCGCGCCCCCTCCTCGTCGGCCCAGCTGACCAGCCTCACCGTCAGCGGCGGCGGGCCGTCTTCCGCGATCCTGCGCAGCACCTCGACGCCGGCGACGACGTTCAGGCACCCGTCGAGCCAGCCACCGTTCGGCACCGAGTCCATGTGCCCGCCAATCAGCAGTGCGCGCTCCGAACGGCCGGGCAGGGTGAACCACTGGTTCCCGGCGGCATCGATCGTCTCGGCGGCACCCGTCGACCGAACCTGGTCGCGAAGCCACGCCCGCGCCGTCTCCCAGGCCGGCGTCCATGCGACGCGCTGCGCGCCGTTCTCGTCCCCGGTCAGCGCGCGAAGCTCTTCGAGCTCCTCGACCGTGCGTGCAGGATCGAGCGGCACGCGGCGAGAATACAGCCGCCTTTGCGGTGTGGTAAGAGACCGGCGACCGAAACGAAGGGAGATCCGCTATGTCCGTGTTGATCAGAAGTGGCCGCATCATCACGGCGGCGGACGACTACATCGCCGACGTCTTCATCGACGGCGAGCGGATCTCCCTGATCGGCGAGTCGCTCGACATCCCCGCCGACACGGTGATCGACGCGACCGGAAAGTACGTCCTGCCCGGCTGCATCGACCCGCATACCCACCTCGACATGCCGTTCGGCGGAACGGTGACGATCGACGACGTCGAGTCCGGCCAGACGGCGGCGGCCTTCGGCGGCACGACCTGCCATGTCGACTTCTGCATCCAGCCGCAGGGCTCGAGCTTCTCGGACGCCCTCGCCGACTGGCGCTCGAAGGCCGAGGGGAAGCAGGTGATCGACATGGGCTACCACATTGCGGTCACGGATCTCCGCGAAGGCGGATCGCTGGAGGAGCTCGCGTCGCTGCCCGACCAGGGGATCACCTCGTACAAGCTCTTCATGGCGTACAAGGGCGCGCTCATGGTCGACGACGAGACGCTCTTCAAGACGATGGAGGTCGCCGCCGACACCGGTGCGCTCGTCATGGTGCACGCCGAGAACGGCGACGCGATCGACGTGCTGGTCAAGCGCGCCCTCGCCGAGGGGCACACCGAGCCGCACTGGCACGCGCTCACGCGCCCGCCGGAGACCGAGGGCGAGGCGACCAACCGCGCGATTCAGCTGGCGCACGTCGCGGGGGCGCCGCTCTACGTCGTCCACGTCTCGTGCCACGAGTCGGTCGAGCCGATCGCACTCGCACGCGAGAAGGGCTGGGACGTCTACGGCGAGACGTGCACCCAGTACCTCTTCGTCGACTACACGTTCCTCGAGCGGCCGAACTTCGAGGGCGCGAAGTTCGTCTACACGCCGCCGCCGCGCGACAAGGCGAACCAGGACGTCCTCTGGAACGCGGTTCGCAACGACGTGCTCTCGGCGATCTCGACCGACCACTGCGCCTTCAACTGGGACGGGCAGAAGACGCTCGGCAAGGACGACTTCTCGAAGATCCCGAACGGCGGCCCGGGGATCGAGAACCGCCTACAGATGATCCACCACTTCGGCGCCCGCGAGGGCCGCATCTCGCTCAACCGGATGGTCGAGCTCCTGGCAACGAACCCCGCGAAGCTGTTCGGGCTGTACCCGCGCAAGGGCACACTCGCGGTCGGCTCCGACGCGGACGTGGTCGTCTTCGACCCCGAGAAGCGGGTGACGATCTCGGCGCGGACACATCACTCGAAGATCGACTACAACCTGTTCGAGGGAACCGAGGTGCAGGGGTCGCCCGAGGTCGTCCTGCTCCGTGGCAATGTCCTCGTCGAAGGGGACACGCTCGTCGCGAAGCCGGGCATCGGGCAGTTCGTGAAGCGCGCGAAGTTCGGCGACGAGCTGAAGCCGGCACGGCTCGCGCCGAGCGCGGCCTAGCGCGGGATGGAACCGAGCGTCGCGCCCGGCGGCGCGCCGCCTTGGTGGCTCGAAGAGGCGTTCGCCGCCGAGGGCGGCCGCGTCGACACCGAGCCGCTGACGGGCGACGTCAGCGTCGACGTGGCGATCGTCGGAGGCGGCTACACCGGGCTCTGGACGGCGCTCGCCGTGCTCGACCGGGAGCCGGCGGCCGACGTCGCAGTGCTGGAGGCGGCGTTCTGCGGCGCCGGCCCGAGCGGGCGCAACGGCGGGTTCATCGAGGGCTACTGGCCCGCCCTCGCCGAGCTCGTCGAACTGTTCGGGAAGGAGCGGGCGGTCGAGCTGGCGACGGCCGGCGAGGCGATTCGCCCCGCGGTGCGCGCGCTCGGCGACGACGTCTGGCTGCGCGAGTCGGGGATGCTGATGGTCGCGACGACCGCGCTCCAGGAGCGCGTGCTCGACCGCGCAGTCGCGGCGGCGGCCGCGGTAGGCCGCCCCGATCAGGCGATCGCCCTGTCGGGCGAGGAGGTTGCCGAACGGTGCCGGTCGCCGCGCTTTCGCCGCGGCGTGCTCTTCCCGGACACCGGCACGGTCCAGCCGGCGCGGCTCGTGCGGAGCCTGCGCCGGGTCGCGATCGCCCGCGGAGCCCGGGTGTACGAGGGAACGCCTGCGCGCTCGGACGGGCCCGGCCGCCTACGAACTCCGCTCGGGGTCGTGCGTGCGCAGACGATCGTGGTCGCCACGAACGCGTCGATGACCGACTGGCGACCGGTACGAGGACGCCTGACCGTCTTCGGGAGTTACGTCGTGCTCACCGATCCGGCGCCGGAGCTGCTCGAGCGGATCGAATGGACCGGCGGCGAGGCGATCGTCGACGCGCGGATGTTCCTCCACTACTTCCGCACGACGAACGACGGTCGAGTACTGATGGGCTCGGGCTCCGGCCCGATCGGCTTCGGGAACTCGATCGACCGCCGTTTCACGCACGACGGCTCGACGGCCGCGCGCGCGGAGCTCGGCCTGCGGCGGCTGCTGCCCGGCCTTGCCCCGGCCCGGGTCGTCCGGTCGTGGGGCGGCCCGATCGACGTCTCGGCCGATCACATCCCGTTCGTCGGGACGACGGCCGGCGGCGCCGTCCACTACGCGGCGGGGTTCTCGGGCAACGGCGTCGGCCCGGCATACCTCGCGGGCCAGGCGCTCGGGTCGCTCGCGACCGGCCGTCTGGACGAGTGGAGCACGCTCCCGATCGTGCGGGAGCGCGGGAGCGGCGTTCCGCCGGAGCCGTTCCGCTACGTGGGCGGCGCGACGATCAGGCGCGCGATCCTCGCTTGCGAGGAGGCCGACGAAGCGGGCCTGCGTGCGCCGCACGCCGCTCGGGCGATCGCGGCGGTGCCGCGCGTGCTCGGCATGCGCCTCGGGATGCGCTAGCGAAGCGGCTCAGCGCTCGCGCTCGGCGAGCCACTGCGCAAAGCGCCCGTGCGGTGAGCCGAGCCAGGCCGAGAGCTCGTCCGGGAAGCGGTCGATCTCGGCGCGGAGTTCGATCAGGCGGTATTCCACGCGGCGATCGTCTTCGCACACGTGTGCGCCGAAGTCGTCGGCGATCGCGACCGACGCGCCGCACGACGGACAGGGCATGTGGTCGGGTGTGGGAAACGCGAAAGACATGTTGGTCTGAGCGCGCTCGGCGCTCTCCGATACGCACTTCATCGGCAGATTCCTCGCGAAAGGTGAGGGCCGCAGGGCAGGCCCGTTGCCGGGCCCGCCCCTGCGCCAGGTCAGACCGCCTGCATGGCGCTCGGCACTGCACCGATCTGCTGCAGCAGACCGAGCGTGTCCCAGTTCGTC
Source organism: Gaiellaceae bacterium (assembly GCA_035518115.1). GTDB lineage: Bacteria > Actinomycetota > Thermoleophilia > Gaiellales > Gaiellaceae > PALSA-600. Next base: position 5,450 of record DATIXY010000097.1, read on the forward strand.
CAGGACTCGACGACCTGGCCGCCGTCGTAGCGGTCGATCGTGATCCCCGTGACCGTTGCCTGCTTTCCCGTCGCCGCGATCCCGAACAGGTCGCCCTTGTGGGTGCCGCGTGCCGTCCAGCGGACCGCGGCGTGGTCGCCGTCGGCGATCGCCATGTCGACGGCGATCTTCAGGTCGGGGAACGCCTCCCGGTAGCTCCGCGCCGCCTCCTTCAGGCCCTCCGGGCCTTTGATGGGCTCGGGCAGGGCCGCGTCGTGGCCGATCGCATCGGCTGCGATCAGCTCGTCGGCGAGGTCGTACTTCCCGGCCCCGAAGATCTCCTCGATGATCCGAGTCGAGGTCTCCTTCGCGTTCATGCCGCAACTCCTCTCGCTCGTGCCGCGTTCGACCGCGGCACGGCGACCATATCCCTCCCGGCACTCGACTGCAGGAGGCGCGCGCTAGCGGTCTTCGATCCCGTGCGGCGCGCCGTAGTCGGCCAGCAGCTCGAGGAACGGCGCGGCGGGAAACGCCTCAGGCCCGAGGACGCCGCTTCCGCCCCAGGCGCCCGAGTCGAGCAGCTCGAGCGCGACGACCGGGTTGATCGCGGTCTGCAGGACGACCGCCTGGTGGCCGTAGTCCCGCATCGCCTGCTCGTTGTCGACGACGTGATAGAGGTACGTCGCTCTCGGCGCGCCGTTCGTCCCGGTCCCGGTGACGAACGTCCCGGCACACGTCTTCCCCGACATGCGGTCGCCGAGCGTCGCAGGATCGGGAAGCGTGGCGGCAACGACGTCGCGTGGCGAGACCTGCACGCCGCGCACGGTCACGGGATCGGTGGAGTCGAGGCCGAGCTTGTGCAGCGTCTTGAGCACGTCGATGAACTCCTCGCCGAGGCCGTACTTGAACGTGACGCGGCGGCAGTCGACCCACCTCGGCACGAGCACGACCTCCTCGTGCTCGACGTTGACGCACTCGACGGGCCCGATGCCCTCCGGGAACTCGAACACCTCGGGCTCGGAGAAGGGCTCCGTCGTGAACCAGCCGCGCTCGCGCTCCCAGATCAGCGGTGGGTTCAGGCATTCCTCGATCGTCGTCCAGATCGAGAACGACGGCGCGAAGTCGTAGCCGGCGACGACGAGGTCCGCGCCGTCGCGAATCCCCACCTCGTCGATCTCCGAGAAGAGCTCGTCGGCTGCGTACCGCGCGAAGACGTCCGAGAGCCCCGGCTCGACGCCGATCCCGACCAGCGCCAGGAGGCCTGCGTCCTCCCACCGGTGGGCGACGGCGAACTGCTCGTCACCGAGCATCACGCCGACGTCGGAATACGGACGCTCCGGGTGCGGATGCGAGAGCGTCATCGCCATGTCGAGGTACGTGCAGCCGGCGTCGAACGCAGCCTCGAAGATCGGTGGGTTGAACCGCGGATCGCACGCGTTGAGGATCGCGTCCGCGCCTTCACTGCGCGCGAGCTCGGCGATCGCCTTCGCGTCCGATGCGTCGAGCTGCGCCGAGCCGCCGCGCGCCCCGAGCGGCCCCGCGGCGCGCTCCGCCCGCGCCGGGTCGATGTCGGCGAGCACGAAGTGCTCGAAGAAGTCGCGGCGCGCGGCGACGGCGGCCGCCGCAGCGCCGACGCCACCCGCCCCGACGACGAGAACCTTCATCGTCAGCGAGTCTGCGGGAAGCCGAGGTCGACCTTCGACGTCGCCGGGTCGGGCCACCGTTCCGTCACGACCTTCGTGCGCGTGTAGAAGTCGATCCCTTCCGGGCCGTAGATGTGCCGGTCGCCGAACAGCGACGACTTCCAGCCGCCGAAGCTGTAGTACGCCACCGGGACGGGGATCGGCACGTTGACGCCAACCATCCCCGCCTGAACGTCCATCTGGAACTGGCGGGCGACCCCGCCGTCGCGCGTGAAGATCGCCGTACCGTTGCCGTACGGGTTCTCGTTCACGAGCTCGATCGCCTCGTCGTACGAGCCGACCCTCGTGATGCCGAGCACCGGCCCGAAGATCTCGTCGTCGTACGCCCGCATCCCGGGCTTCAGGTCGTCGATCAACGTCGCGCCGAGGAAGAAGCCCTCGTCGGGGCAGGTTTCGCGCCCGTCGACGACGACGGTGCCGCCACCATCGTCGATGTACCCGGCGACCTTGTCGCGATGCTCGCGCGTGATCAGCGGGCCCATCTCGCTCGACGCATCCATTCCGTCGCCGACCTTGACCGCCGGGATCCGCTGCTTGATCGCGTCGACGAGCGGGTCGGCGACGCCGCCGACCGCGACGATCATCGAGACGGCCATGCAGCGCTCGCCTGCCGATCCGTACCCCGCCGACACCGCGGCGTCCGCCGCCATGTCGATGTCGGCATCGGGGAGGACGATCATGTGGTTCTTCGCCCCGCCGAGAGCCTGGCAGCGCTTCCCCTTGCGCGTCGCGGTCTCGTAGACGTACCGCGCGATCGGCGTCGAGCCCACGAACGACACCGCGGCGATGTCCGGATGCTCGAGCAGCGCATCGACGGCGACCTTGTCGCCGTGCACGACGTTGAAGACGCCGTCCGGGACCCCGGCTTCCTTGAGCAGCTCCGCCGTGTAGACCGATGCCGAGGGATCCTTCTCGGACGGCTTGAGCACGAACGTGTTGCCGCAGGCAAGCGCAGGCGCCCACATCCACATCGGGACCATCGCGGGGAAGTTGAACGGCGTGATCCCCGTCACCACCCCGAGCGGCTGGCGAATCGAGTAGACGTCGACGCCCGTCGACGCCTGCTCCGTCATCCCACCCTTGAGCAGGTTGGGCAAGCCGCAGCAGAACTCGATCACCTCGAGCCCGCGCGTGACCTCGCCCATCGCGTCCGAGAGCACCTTGCCGTGCTCGGAGGTCAGGATCTTTGCGATCTCCTCGCGCCGCTCGTGCACGAGCTCGCGGATCGCGAAGAAGAGCTCGGCCCGCCGGGCCAGCGAGAGAGCACGCCACGCCGGAAACGCTCGCTTCGCCGCCTTGACCGCCTGATCGATCTCCTCCACACTCGCGAAGTCGACGACGCCCGTCTGCTTGCCGGTCGCGGGATTGAACACCGGTCCCGTCCGGCCCGATGTGCCCGCTCTGGAGCCACCGGCGATCCAGTGGTTGATCGGCTTGACTGCAGCTGGAGCGTCGATCGTCTCGGTCATCGCGTCCTCCTCGAGTGGTCCTGAGAGCGTATCGCGCGCAGTAGGATCAGGCTCATGGCGACCACCGATACGAACACCGAGCTCGGACGTCAGATCGTCGAGGACGCGAAGCGGTACGTCCTCTACTCGTGGAGCGTCCAGGACCAGATCAACCCGATTGCCGTCGAGCGCGCCGAGGGGCGCTACTTCTACACGTACGACGGCGCGCGCTACCTCGACTTCGCGTCACAGCTCGTGAACGTCTCGATCGGCCACTCGCACCCGAAGGTCGTGCAGGCGATCAAGGACCAGGCCGAGAAGCTCGCGACGATCGGTCCGCCGATGGCGACGGAGAGCCGCTCGAGGCTCGGACGCCTCCTGGCGGAGGTCACGCCGGGCGACCTCTCGATGAGCTTCTTCACCAACGGCGGCGCCGAGGCGAACGAGAACGCGGTCAAGCTCGCGCGGTGGTACACGGGCCGCCACAAGATCGTCGCGCGCTACCGCAGCTACCACGGCGCGACGGCGGGCTCGATCACGCTGACCGGCGACCCGCGCCGGTGGCCTGCGGAGCCGGGGATCCCCGGTGTCGTGCGGATGTTCGATCCGTACACCTACCGCTGCCCGGCGGGTCACCCGGACCCGTGCCCGGTGTGCAGCGGCGGCCCGCACCTCGAGGAGATCCTGCAGTACGAGGGCGCCCACACGGTCGCCGCCGTGATCCTCGAGACGGTGACGGGCACCAACGGCGTGATCGTCCCGCCCGACGGCTACCTGCAGTCGATCCGCGAGACCTGCGACCGCCACGGCATCCTGCTCATCTGCGACGAGGTGATGGCGGGCTTCGGCCGCACCGGCAAGTGGTTCGCGGTCGACAACTGGGACGTCGTGCCGGACATCATGACCGTCGCCAAGGGCATCAACTCGGGCTATGTCCCGCTCGGCGCGATGATCGTGCGCGAGCCGATCGCCGAGTGGGTCCGCGACAAGCTGTTCGCCGGCGGGCTCACGTACAGCGGCCACCCGCTCGCCTGTGCGTCGGCCGTCGCGTCGATCGAGGCGTTCCAGGAGGAAGGCATCGTCGAGCAGTCCGCAGCGACGGGCGACGTGTTCCGCGCCGAGCTCGACCGCCTGGCGGAGAAGCATCCCTCGGTCGGCGAGGTGCGCGGGCTCGGCTGCTTCTTCGGGCTCGAGCTCGTGCGGAACCGCGGGACCCGCGAGCCGCTCGTCCCGTTCAACGCCGCGGGCGAGGACGCAAAGCCGATCGGCGCCGTCTCGAAGCGTGCGCTCGACCGCGGGCTGTACCTGATGACGCACTGGAACGTCGTCATGTGCTGTCCGCCGCTGACGATCACGCGCGATGAGCTCGCCGAGGGGATCGACGCGCTCGACGAAGCGCTGTCGGTCGCCGACGAGTTCGTCGCCTGAGGGCCCTCGGCCCGTGCCGCTGACGGCGGAGCTCAGGGAGTTCGCAGAGAGCCCGGACCGGTTCGTCGACATGGTCGACGATGGCCTCGTCACGCGGTACGACGACGGGCGGGTCTGCATCATCCAGGGACCGACGTTCGCGTCGGTCTGCGCTCCGAACGTTCGCGAGGACGAGGTCGAGCAGCTGCTCGCCGACGTTCGCGGGATCGTGGACGTCGAGAAGCGCCCGTCGTGGTGGATCGGGCCGTCGGCTCGGCCTGCGGACATCGTCGTGCGCCTGAAGGAGCTCGGGATCCGGGAGCCCGAGGACCGCGTGCCGCTCGTGTACGCGCTCGCGACGGCCGACGAGCCGGCCGCCTTCGCGCCCGAGGTCGAGGCTCGCCTGGTCGAGACGTTCGACGACTACGTCGCGACCTGTGAGCTCCGCTTCGACGTCTTCGACGTCCCAGAGGAGCGGCGCGAGAACGAGCGCGAGCATTTCGCGGCGTACTTCGAGGAGTCTCAGCGAGTCGGCGTCCCCGTGTGGTTCGTCGCCACGCTCGACGGGAAGGTCGCCGGCTCGGCGGGCGCCATCCCGTCTCCGCGCGGCGTGTTCCTGATCGGCGGCTCGACCGCACGCTGGGCGCGGGGGCGCGGCGTCTACCGGGCGCTCGTGCGCGCCCGGTGGGAGTACGCGGTCGCGCGCGGCACACCCGCGCTGGCGACGCACGCGCAGCCGAGCACGTCCTATCCGATCCTCCTGCACCTCGGCTTCGAGCAGGTCTGCGCGCTCGACCGCCTCGAGGACCGGCCCTAGAACGACGGCACGTCGCCGGCGTCGTAGAGGCGCAGGAACGCGTCCACGACGACCGGATCGAACTGGGCGCCCGATGCGTCGGCGAGCCGGCGAACCGCCTCGTCCCCCGGCAGCCGGGAGCGGTACGGGCGGTCGGTGACCATCGCGTGGAACGCATCGCAGACGAGGACGATGCGCGCCTCCAGCGGGATGTCGGTTCCCTTACGTCCGTCGGGATAGCCCATCCCGTCCCAACGCTCGTGGCAGGCCCGGACGATCGGCCGAACGTCCGCGAGCCGCTCGATCGGCGCGAGGATCTTCTCGCCGAGCTCGGGGTGCGTCTTGACGATCTCGAACTCCTCGTCGGTGAGCGGCCCCGCCTTCTGCAGGATCTCGGAAGGCACGCCGATCTTCCCGATGTCGTGGAAGAGCGCGCCGAGCTCGAGCCGCTTCAGGGCATCGCCGTCGAGCTCGAGCGCACGGCCGACGAGCAGCGACATGTCGGTGATCCACCGGGCGTGGGAGGAGCTGTACTCGTCGTTCGCCTCGAGTGCATTTGCGAGAGCTGCGATCGTGGAGACGAACGTGCGCTCCAGCTCGGCGTAGTGCTCCGCGCTCTCGATCGCGAGCTTCGCCTGCCGGGCGAGGCCGGCGAACAGGTGAAGCTCCCGCTCGCCGACGCGCCGTTCTCCGATGAGCGCGGTGAGCGCACCGACCCTGCCGCCGTCGAGGTGGAGCGGAGCCACGACGAACCGCTCCGCCCGCTCCGGATCGATGCCGGAGACCTCCACCACCATGTCGCGCTCGAGCACGAACGGCTCGCTTCCGGCGAGCCACTGCTGCGCGAGCTCGGCGGGATAGCGGGAAGTCGACCGGTCCATGCCGTAGGAGGCGACTGAGACGAGGTCGTTCGACGACCGCTCTTCCTGCACCCAGAGCGCGGCCCGGGTCGTGCCGAAGGCGCGCCGCGTCACGTCGACGCAGCGGTCGAGCGTCTCGGCCGCAGACTCGGCGGTCGCGAGCTCGCGGCTCGCCTCGAGCAGCGTGCTTGCGATCTCGGCCGCCTCGAGCTGCTTCCAGTAGAGCCGCGCCTTCTGCAGTGCGACCGATGCTTGCGAGGTGAAGCTCTGGAGCAGCCGCTGCTGGTCGTCCCCGTCCTGCTCGAGCTCGAGCACGAGCCGTCCGAGAACGCCGTCGCCCTCGACGAGTAGCGCCTCGACTCCCTCGGAGAGCGGCTCGCCGAAGCTCGCCGTGCAGGTCTCGTCGAGCCAGAGCGACACGCGCTCCGTCCTGAAGAGCGAGGCAGCTGTGGCGACCGTCAGCGTGCAGATGTCGTCGAAGGACTGCGCGCGCGAGACGGCGTCCACGAACGCGAGCAGCGCGTTTGCGTTCTCCGCTTCGTGCCGCTGGCGCTCGTAGAGCAATGCGTTCTCGAGTGCCACCGAGGCCTGCCCTGCGAGCACCTCGAGCAGCCGCACGTCGTCGTCGTCGAACTGATTCGTGCCGAGCTTCGAGATCACGATCGCGCCCGTGACCCGGCCGCCGTAGCGCATCGGTACGACGGCGAGCGACTCCTCGAGCTCGTCGGTGCCCGGGATCCGCTTCGCAAATTCGCATTCGAGCGCATTGGGGACGAGCAGCGACTCGCCGCGCTCGACCGCGGTCCCGGTCACTCCCTCGCCGACCTTCACGCCGAAGGCCTCGGCGCCCTTGCCGGCGGTCTCGCCGACGAACGCGACGGGGCGCAGTTCGTCGCCTTCGCGCAGAACGACGCGGCAGTTGTGGTAGTCGATCAGCAGCCGCAGCTCTTCGGCGATCGTCTCTCCGATCCTGCGAACGTCGTTCAGGCGGTTGAGCTTCCCGGCGAGGGACTGCAGCATCTTGAGGTGGGCGATCGAGCGCAGGTCGCGCGTCGAGGTCGTCGCCGGCTCGGGGCGCTCGGTGGCGCCGTCCTCGTCGTAGAGGACGAACTGATTCTTGCCGCGTGTCTTCGCGGTCATCATCCCCGCTTCGGCGCACGCCGCGAGCTCGCGTGGGTTCATCGCGTGCTGCGGGCCGAGTGCGATCCCGATCGACACCGTCATCGCACCGGCCGGCTCGAAGTTCTCGGCCGCGAAGTTGTCGGCGAGCCGACGCGCGAGCGCCCGTGCCGCGCGGGCGTCGCACGAAGGCATGATCACTGCGAACTCCTCGCCGCCGATCCGGCAGACCACATCCGATCCGCGCACGGTGTCGTGGGCGATGCGCCCCACCCGTGTCAGCAGCTGGTCGCCGGCACCGTGGCCGTACACGTCGTTGACGCGCTTGAAGTCGTCGAGGTCGAACATCAGCACGGCGACCGACTCGTGTTCGCGCGAGGCGCGCGTCAGCTCGGAGCGCAGGCGCTCGTGGAAGTAGCGGTGGTTGTAGAGCCCCGTCAGCGAGTCGGTCTGTGCGAGGTGCTCGAGGCGCGCGCGTGTCTGCGCGTTGTCGAGCGCGAGCGCGGCGGCGTCGCCGAACCACTTGGCGAGCTCGAACTCGTGCTCGACGAAGGCTGCGTCCTCGCCGATCCGGTAGATGTTGAGCGCGCCCTTGAGCGCGCCGCGCGCGACGAGCGGCACGACGATGATCGCCTCGGGGTCGTTCGGCGTGCCGGGAATGACGTGCGTTCGCGGGTCGAGGTGCGCCTGATTCGTCCAGACCGGCGTGCGGTGCTCGGCGGCCCACCCGGTCAGGCCGTCGCCGTACGAGGGCCGGTCGCGCATGATCTCTTCCTCGTACTCGGCCGACCGCGCGAGGATCGGCACGAGCTGGCGCCGCTCGTCGTCGGCCTCGTAGATGTGGAGCGCCTCGTACGGCATCAGATCGCCGAGCGTCGCCGCGATGCGCTCGAGCAGCGCTTCGAGAGTCTGCTCCGAGAGCACTTCGTGGAACACCTCTGCCAGCCGGCGGTACGACTCGACGAGCGCCTCTGGGCGGCCGGCACCGTTCGACTCCACCGCCCGTGTCAGGGGCGTCCCGGCCGCCGCAGCTTGCCGGATCATCTCCCGCTACATCGGCGCGTCCGGGGCCGCGCTTGAGGCCCCGGACGGGTTACAGGAGACCGCAGGCGCGGGCGGTGTTGGGCCACGGCCAGAAGCCGCGGCCCGACCGGTAGGCCCTCGCCGCGACCTCGAGCTGCGCCCAGACCGGCCAGCGGTCGGCCGTCCCGTACCGCTGGAGGTACTCCGCCCCGTACGCGCTCTGGAACGGCACGTCCATCTGCAGGCCGCCGTAGTAGCCGTTCCCGGTGTTCGCGTTCCAGGCGGCCTCGTAGTGGTGGATGCACGTCAGCGCCTGGACGAGCCATGCCGGGACGGCCGCGCGCCGTTCGGCGTGCTGCGAGACGGCGAGCGCGGCGACCGCGCTCCGCAGCTGCCACGTGCGGAGCACGGCCCGGCCGTTCGGCCCGCGCGCGTCCGCGAACGCACGCGAGACCCGGCCCGGATAGATGCCGCGCAGCCGCAGCGCGAGCCGCCTGCTGTAGGAGAGTGTGGCCGGCAGCGGCGCGCGCAGAGCGGGCGGATCGGGCAGCTTGACGGCGAAGCGGCTGTGCAACGAGCGGATCGCCTGCGAGCGCGCGATGTACGCACGACGCGTCCAGCGGTCGATCGCCCAGCGTAGATACGCGCGATCTCGGGTGCGCCGCTCCGTATAGGTGCTCGGCACGCGCGGTACGTGCGCCGCCTGTTCGAACGTCCAGGTCACCGTGCGGTAGTGGTCGACCAGCCCGCGCAGGGCTTTCAGCGACGGGGAGGGATCACTCGGCCGCGCAGCGTGCGCCGCCCGGACGGCAACGAGAGCCGAGGCGACGATCGCCCCGATGGTGGCGACGGTCGCAAGCGAGAGAGCCAGCTGTCGTCGGGCAAGCGGTAGTCGTACCAGCACGTGGGGATTGCTCCTTGTCCGGGAACGATTTCTGTCGGGGAGGGAGGAACGGCGGCGCTGCGGAAGGAGGACGGCCGCCGAACGACCGATGAGGGTAGCTGGCGGATCGTTGGCGCCAGGAAAGGCAACAGTGAGGAATTTGTTAACGGAAGAGATCGAGCTCGGGCTCGATCACGATCTCCTGGGCGCTGCCGTCGCCCTCGAGCCGCAGGCCGCGCACCACGACGACGGGCACGCCTTCCGCCTTGCCGCGGGCGAGATCGGCAGCGGCGGCGATCTCGTCGGCGATCGCGATCCGGCTCGACTTGAGCTCGTAGCCGATGCGGTCGGTCGTGCCCCGCAGGTCGACGAACGCCGGGACGCCGGCGACCCCGATCGCGACGTCCGTGGTCCCCTGGCGGAAGGGCCGGCCGAACGAGTCCGTGACGATCACCCCGACCGGCGCGCCGCCCAGTTCGACGAGCCGCTCCCGTAAGCGCCGCGCGCTCGCATCCGGGTCGACGGGCAGCAGCACCAGCGTCCCGGGCTCCGGCGCGTTCGAGTGGTCGACGCCGGCGGACGCACAGATGAAACCGTGCCGCGTCTCTGCGATCACGAGCGGCCCGCGTTCGCGGACGATGCGCTTCGCCTCGCGCAGCACCGCCTCCACCTCGCGCGGATCCCGCTCGTCCCCGGCGAGCTCCCGCGCCTTCTCGGACGGCTCGATCTCGTCGATCCGCACGACCCGGCCCTCGAGCTTCGAGACCACCTTCTGCGCGACCACGACCACGTCGCCGCCCTCCAGGTCGATGCGCTCCACGACGAGCGCCGCAAGGTCGTCTCCCTGCCGGATCTCGGGGAGGCCGGTGACGGGGATGAGCCGGATCACGCGCCGTCGACGCCGGTGACGCGGAGTCCCGCATGCGCGTGGTACCGGCGGTTCAGGTTGACGATCACCGCCGTCAGACCCTCGAGCGCACGTGCGCTCCGCAGCGGACCGGCGTCGAGCGCCCGCCCCGCGACGAGCTCGGCGGCCAGGTCGAGCGCGAGCTGCTTCGCGCCTGGATCGTCGCCGCAGACGAGTGCATCCTCGTCCGGTCGCGCCTCGCCCAGGGACGCGGCGGCAATCGAATGCAGTCCTGCGGCGACGGGTGCATCGACGACATCCTGGATCCGCTCGGCGAGGCTGCGCGCATCCGGGTCCGGAAGTGCGCCGACACCCTTCTGGAACTCGATCGCGCTCGCCACCGACAGGAGCGGCGTCGTGCCCAGCGCGCCGGCCACGGCTCTCGCCGTCTCGAGCGCTCCGTCCGCCTTCACGGCGAGGACGACGAGATCCGCACCGCGAACCGCCCCCTCGTTCGCAGCGCCGACCGCGCCCTCCAGCGAGGCGGCCGCCTCGGCAGCCCGCGCGGCGTCACGCGAGCCGATCACCACCTCGTGGCCGCCGCCCGCGACGAGCCGCACGGCGAGCGCGCGGCCGAAGCTGCCGGTGCCGCCGAGCACGGCGACTCTCATGCAAGCGCACCGGCGGCGTCGAGCGCTGCGGCCGCCAGCCGCCGCGCCGCCTCGTGATCGCGCATCAGCGTCTGTGCGCCGACGACGCGCACCGCCGACGGGAGTGCACCGTCTGCGTCGACCTCGTCGACGACGAGCACATCGATCAGGCCTTCGTAACACGATGCGACGTGGGCCGGGCTCGTCCCGCCCGCCAGTCGCGCGAGCATCCGGTCGGCAGGCCCCTTGACCGCACGGCCCCCGATCAGCGGGCTGACGGCGACGCACGGCACGGTGCGCTGCTCGAGCGCGTGACGGATCTCGCGTACGGCAAGGATCGGGCCGATCGAGACGTAGGGGTTGCTGGGCGCGATCACGATCACGTCGGCTTCGACGAGCGCGGCGAGGACTCCCGGCGCTGCCGTCGCCTCGGGCGCCCCCGCGTAGTGGACGGCGTCCACCTCGTCGCGGTGCCCGCGCGCGACGAACCACGTCTGGAACGGGAGCGTTCCGGCCTCCGTCTCGAGAAAGGTGCGCACCGAGTCGTCGGTGGCCGGGAGCAGCGTCGCCTCGAGACCCGCGGCATGCGCCAGATGCCCGGTCACCTCGGACAGGCTCTGCCCCTCGCGCAACAGTTCCGTCCGCACGAGATGAAGGCCGATGTCCCGGTCGCCGAGCGCGAACCACGACGGGCCGCCGAACTCGGCCACCGCCTCCAGCGCCCGCCACGTCTCTCCGTGGCGTCCCCAGCCACGCTCGTCGTCGGCAAGGCCGGACAGCGTGTAGAGGATGCTGTCGAGATCGGGCGACACGTGCAGGCCCAGGATCTCGATGTCGTCCGCGACGTTTCCTATGATGGCAACGTTGACCGGATTGACAACAGCCAGGAGTCCGCGCAGGAACCGCGCTCCGCCGACGCCGCCCGACAGCACCGTCACCTTCAAGCGGCTGCTCCGAGGCGGAGCGACGGGAGCACGCGGCGCGTGTTCGAGCCGGTGCGGCGAGCGACGCGCGCGAGGTCGGCGAGCGTATCGACGTCGTCGCGCAGGTTCGGGGCATCGAGCCTCCGGCACTCGGCGAGCCCGGCGAACCGTGCGGCGCTACCCGGGCCGTACACCGGCTCGAAGAGCCGTTCGCCCGACAGTGCGAGCGCATTCGTCGTGCCGTCGGCCGCCGCCACCAGGGCGAGACCGCCCTCCGGAACGGCGCCGGCCAGCGCAAGCAGGTCGCGCGCGGTCGCGCACGGGAGATCGGCGTTCACGACCAGGAACGGCGGCGGCAGCGACAGGTCGGCCGCCGCGTCGAGCGCTGCCCGCACGGCGGCCCCGAGACCGCGCCGTGGGTCGTCGACGAGCGTCACGCCGCCGGGGAGCGGAGGCGTCTCGACGGCGACCACGACCACGGCGCCGACTGCACCGGCAGCCTCGAGGACGTCCGCGAGCATCGCCGCGGCGAGCGTCGACCGCGCACCGCGGTCGAGCGGATCGAGGCGGCTCTTGGGGTCGGTGCCGCGAAACGGGACGATGACGCTCGCCATCGCCTCGGACACTACCGAGGGGGCGATGTGCGCCCGGGTCTACTCCTGCCGGCCGGCGATCTCGCGGACGTCAATCCAATGCGTGCCCTGAAGTGCACTGACGATGCGCGGATCCGTGTGGTCCGGATTGAAGACGTGTGCATCGATGTCGCAGCAGACCGCGACCGCGTCGAACGGGATCCCTTCGACCTGGACGAATGCCTCGGCCGGGAGGTGGACCTCGCCGAGCGTGTAGTGCCGGAACGTGAGCTCGGGGGCGAGCTCCATCAGGGCAGGCCAGTCGGGACAGGCGCGCGAGCTCACGCCGGCACACTTGGCGCGCGCCCGGCTGTCTCCTGCAGCGTCCACTCGCCGTCGAGCAGCACGACGCCCGATTCCGCGCCGGAGGGGAACACGAAGAAGCGTAGGGCGTCCTCGAGCGTGTGGAGCAGCCGGTCGCCCTGTGCGTCGACGAGGCTCACCCGCAGGTGGAACCGGCCGTCTGCGAGCGGGAGCATCGCCATGCGAAAGCGCAGCTCGAACTCGCCGGCCCCGCTCCAGCCGAGCGGGGCGGTGTCCTGGGCGGCGGCTCCGAGCACCATGCCGCCGTCGTCGCGGAGCTCGAGCGAGACCGTCGGAGGTGCAATCACGTCGTCGGCCGCGACGACCAGGCGAACGGTCGCAGGCTCTCCAGCCGCGAACTGCACGCGCGAGTCGCCGTCCTCGTCGAGCAGCTCGGCGGCCACGATGCGCACCTCGCCGCTTCCCCACTCGCGCAGGCCCGCGCGCAGCTCGTCGGGGTTGGCGTCGGCGGCGAGCTGGCGCCGGTACGAGGCGATCGCCTCACGCGTGTCGCCGTCGAACTCGACGACGCCCTGTCGCAACAGCACCGCCCGATCGCACAGCCGCTCGACTGCCGGGGCGTCGTGCGAGACGAAGAGGATGGTGCCACCGCGGTTCTTGAACTCCGCCACCTTGCCGAAGCACTTCCGCTGGAACTGCTCGTCGCCGACCGCGAACACCTCGTCGAGCAGGAGCACGTCGGCCTGAATGTGAGCGGCGACCGAGAAGCCGAGGCGCATGTACATGCCCGACGAGTACGTGCGCACGGGGAGGTCGATGAAGCGCTCGAGCTCGGCGAACGACACGATCTCGTCCATCGCCTCGCGAACGCGCGCGCGGGAGAGGCCGTGGATCGACCCGTTCAGATAGACGTTCTCGCGTCCGGTGAAGTCGGGGTGGAAGCCGGCGCCGAGCTCGAGCAGCGAGGCGATCCGCCCGTCGGCCTCGACCCGGCCGGAGGTGGGCTTGATGATCCCGGAGATCAGCCGCAGAAGCGTCGTCTTGCCCGACCCGTTGCGGCCGACGAGGCCGACGGCCTCACCCGGCTCGACGGTCAGCGAGACGTCGCGCAGCGCCTGCACCTCCCGCGCACCGGAGCGCCCACGGGAGACGAAGAGCTCCTTCACGGTCCGCTGCGCCTTCGGATAAACGCGGAACGTGCGTGACGCCCGGTCGACGACGATGCGGCCCGGCGTCATGCAGCCACCGCCGAGAGGGTGCGGCGCACGATGCCGGCGAGCGCATCGATGAATTCCGGGTCGTCGTTCGGCATCTCGATGCGGTCGACGTGCATGCCGAGCTCGGCGGCGAGCTCCTGCGCCTCCGTGTCGAGATCGAAGCGGATCTCGAGGTGATCGGAGACGAACCCGACCGGGCAGACGAGGACGTCGTCGACCCCGCGGCCGTGGAGCTCGGCCAGGTGCTCGAGGATGTCCGGCTTCAGCCAGGGCTCACCCGTCGGTGACTCGCTCTGGTACGAGAACGACCAGTCGTCGATGCCCGCAGCGCGCGCGACGAGCGCAGACGTCTCGTGTAGCTGGTCGGCGTAGGGGTCGCCCTCGCCGAGGATGCGCGCCGGCAGCGAGTGCGCCGTGAAGACCACGTGTGCGCTCGTTCCGCGAATGCGGTCGGCGAGCACCGCGACCAGCCCGGGGTCGTCGTGCCAGCTCGCGACGAACAACACTTCCTCGCGACCACCGACCGCTTCGTCGAGCAGGCGCTCGTACCCGCCGATGGAGAGCCGGCTGTAGTGCGGTGCGAGCACGAGCCCGACGAGGCGCGTCGCTCCGGCCGCACGAGCCGACTCGACCGCGTCGGCGATACGCGGCACCCAGTGCTTCATGCCGGTGAAGACCGGCAGGCCGAGCTCGCGCTCGAGCGCCGCGCGCGTGCGCTCGGTGATCGCATTCAGCGGGTTCGCGTCCTCGATCCCGAGCCGCCGGTAGCGGGCCACGAGATCGTCGAGGTGCTCCGGTGCGATCGGGCGGCCGCCGCGGATGTCGGCGTAGTAGGCGGGCACGTCGACGAGCCGCTCCGGTGACCCGTACGCCATCAAGACCACAGCGTCGGTCATGTCGCGGAAGGTAGCCGAGTGACCGGAGGCGGTGCCGTCACGGAGCGGTCTCGAGCGCGTGCTCGCGGACGAGCGCGGCGAGCCGCGTGAGTGTCTCCGGGTGCGTGCCCGGAAGGACGCCGTGGCCGAGGTTGAAGATGTGACCGGGCCGGCCGGCCGCACGCCGGAGCACGTCGCGCGCGCGGGCCTCCACCAGCTCCCACGGCCCGAGCAGCACGGCCGGATCGAGGTTGCCCTGCACCGCGCGACCGGCGACGCGGGCCCAGCCGTCGTCGAGGGGGATGCGCCAATCGAGGCCGATCACGTCGCCTCCCGCCGCGGCCATCGCCTCGAGCAGCGTCGCGGTTCCGGTACCGAAGTGGATCGTCGGAGCTCCGGCGGCGGCCAGGATGCGCGCCGACCAGGGCGCGACGAACTCGCCGTAGTCGTCTGCCGACAGCGACCCGACCCACGAGTCGAAGAGCTGCACGACGTCCGCGCCCGCGCGCACCTGCGCGGCGACGTATCCGGCGAAGCAGTCGGCGAGCTTGTCGAGGAGCGCGCGCCAGACGTCCGGCCGCGAGTACATCAGCGCCTTGACCGACGCGAAGTCGCGAGACGGACGGCCCTCGACGAGGTAGCCCGCGACCGTGAACGGGCCGCCACAGAAGCCGACGACCGCACGATCGGGGGCGAGCTCCCGGCGGACGATCCGCACCGCCTCGAGCACGGTGCCGAACGCCTCCTCCGGATCGGGAACCCGGAGGCGTTCGACGTCGGCGGCCGAGCGCACCGGCGTCGCGACCGTCGGTCCGACGCCTTCGACGAGCTCGACGTCGAGGCCCATCCCTACGACGGGGGTCATGATGTCGGCGAACAGGACGGCCGCGTCGACGCCGTGCCGCTCGACGGGCTGCAGCGTCACCTCCGCGCAGAGCTCCGGCGTGCCTGCGACCTCCCAGAAGGTGTGGCGCTCGCGGACCGCGCGGTACTCGGGGAGCGAGCGGCCGGCCTGACGCATGAACCACACGGGCGTCCGCTCGACCCGCTCGCAGCGCGCTGCCCTCGTCAGAAGCGGAGCCACCGCCGAGTAGGCTAACCGCCCGTGTCGAAGGGACCGCTGTCGGTCGAATGGGGCGGCGCGACGCTCGAGCCTCCGCGCGCGGGCGCGATCGGCGAGGCAACGGTGGAACTTCGAAACACCGGGACGATCGTGTGGGGCGAGCGCGTCCTCCTCGCCTACCACTGGCTCGACCTGCTCGGGAACCCGATCGTGTGGGACGGGATCAGGACCGGCCTCCCGCCGCTCGGGCCCGGGGAGCGTGCGTCCGTCGGCGCACGAGTGCGGGCGCCGATTCCCCCCGGGCCGTACCGGCTGGCGTTCGACCTGGTCGCCGAAGGCCGCGCCTGGTTCTCGGAGCTCGGGGATGCACCACTGACGATCGACGTCGAGGTAGGACCGCGGTCGGGCGGGCCGAGCGCCGATCTCCCACCAGGAGTCGAACCGGCCGCAGACTGGGCGGAGCGTGTCCGCGCGGCGCACGCAGAGGGCTACGGCGTCGTCGCGGGATCGATCGCGTGGGAGGGCGGAGCCGCGCACCGGCGGCCCCATGAGCTCGCGCCGTACGTGCCGGGAAGCGGCCGACAGCCCGGCTTCGCAGCGCCGCTGCTGTGCCCGTCCGTGCTCGACGGTGTGTCGCTCGAGCGGCTCGCGGACGTCGCCGGGCTCCCGGCCTATGCAGCGCCTCGCGACGAGCCGTGGCTTTACGACGGGCGGATCGTGCTGCAGGTGCGGCGCTAGCCCGGCTCGGGCTCGGAGTCCGCCGACAGGATCGGCGTCATCGCCGCCGCGAAGAGCACGATCGCGGTGATCACCCGGCGGGCCGAGGTCGCGAGCTGATAGTGCAGCGGGAACGGCGTCGACCAGTAGGCGAGCACGAGGCCCGCGAAGGCGAAGCAGGCGACGCCGACCACGAAGGTGACGTCGCGGCGGCGGCCGCGGCGAAACGCATCGACGGCGACGAAGACCGCGAGCGGCAGGACCAGGATCCACGCGCGCGGATCGACGAGCCTCGCGCCCAGGTAGCCCACCGAGACCGGCAGCCGCGCGGCGTGCCGGGCGAGGAACGACGCGCCGGTGACGCGGCCGAACGAGGCCTGGTTCGCGACGTCGTGATGGGAGACCCAGATCCGCCACGGGAGTATTCCGACCGCAAGCGCCGCACCTCCCGCGCCCAGCGCCGCCGCGGCGCGCCGCCACGACGACCGCGCGGCGACTGCTGCCACCACGACGAAGAGGCCGACCACGAACATCAGGCCCTCCACCTTGGTCGCCGTCGCGCCGGCCGCGAGGACGGCGGCGAGCACGAGCCCGGCCGGACGGCGGTCGGCGAGCCACGTCCAGGCGCACACGCCGGCGGCGGCGAAGAAGACCGCGACCGGGATGTCGGCCTCGGCGGCGGCGAGCTGATCGAGCGCAGACGGCGCGACGGCCAGCATCAGCAGCACGGCCCACAGCACGACCGGGCGCGCGCGGGTGACGCCGATCTCGTAGACGGCTCGGAGGAAGGCGGCGTAGATGAGCCACGACTGGAGATCGAGCAGGCCGGTCTCGTAGCCCGTGAACCGGAACCCCGCCGCCTCGAGCGCCGGCAGCAGGATCGGATAGTCCTTGCTGATCAGCGCCGCCGACGTGAACCACCCCGGGTCGAGCCCGTTCAGCGCGTAGAGCGCGTGGGCCTTCGGCGTCCAGAACGTCCATGAGTCGTACGCCCAGAGCGGCTGGTACCAGAGATCGACCGCGAGCAGGACGAGCACGAGGACGACCGGGATCGCAAGCAGGTCGAGGCGGGTCCGGGGTCGCGGCGAGGCCCGCGGCCCGGGCCCGATCCCGCGCAGCGCGCCGCAGGCGAGAACGGCGCAGACGGCCAGCACCTGCCAGCGGGCGAGCGAGGCGCCGAGCACATAGAGCAGCTGGGCCACGACGCCGAACGCTGCGACCCCGCAGAGCAGCGACAGCCCGAGCGAGCCGAGCAGTGCATGGCCCCCATGCCACCAGCCGGCCGCTCCGGTGACGCCGATCCCGGCGGCCAAGAAGCAACCGTTCAGGAGCAGCAGCCCGAAGAGGTCGGCGGTCAGTGTCGTGTCCTTGCCACGTACACCGTCGGGCTCTGCCCGAAGGCCTTGCGCAGCGTCCAGACCCGCTGGACGTGCGCGACACTCGCGGGCTGAACGCCCCAGGTGACCAGGTAGTCGGCGTCGGCAGGGGTCGCGACCGACCGGCGCGGAAAGAGCGACTCCATCGCGAGCGCCCCGAACGCCGAGCGCGCGGGCGCCCACGGGACCTTCGGCGAGACGACCGTCGCGTACGTCGCGGCCGGCGGGATCAGGCGGGACGCGCCGTCGACGAGGTAGCCGGGGAGGTAAGCCTGCACCGGGCCGGCCGCCGCGCGGTCATAGCCGTGCAGCGTCGTCGTGTAACGAAGGTCGTCGACGATCCGCCACACCACGAACGGCGTCGCCGCCGCGGCGGCGACGAGGACGACGATCGCGGCGGCGGCCGACGGGGCTTGACGCCGGATCGCGGCGCGATACCTGACGAGCGCTGCAACGGCCAGGACGAGCCCGAGTGCGATCAGCGCCCAGCCGACTGCGCCCGGCGAGGATGGCGCGCCGAGCATCGCCTACAGCTCGATCGCGATGCGATCGTCGACTCGGCGGAAGACGAGCGCGCCGAGCGCGAGCGCCGCGACCGCCGCAACGCACAGGTAGATCACGTCCGCCGCCTGCGGCGCGTGACCCGACCAGATCGCATCGCGGATCGCGAAGATCGGCGGCGCGACCGGGTTGCCCCAGCGCAGGATGTCGAGCAGCACATGGTGCTGCTGCGCGTGCTCCGGCAGGCTGCTCGCCCCCCAGAGGATCGGCGTGAGGAAGAACCATGGCAGCAGCGCCGCGGTGAGGATGTGCTCGACGTCGCGCAGGAGCACGTTCAGGCATGCGACGAGGAGCGCGAGCCCCGCGACGAAGCCGAGGAAGACGACCCCGAGCGGAATCGATGCCCAGGAGTACGGACGCGCCGATGGGACGAACACGAACGAGAGGACGATCAGGATCGCGAGCATCACGGCGAACGTGACGGCCTGGGTCGCGACCATCGAGAGCGCGACGAGCTGTCGCGGGAAGCGCACCTTCTTGATCAGGTCGCCGCTGTCGATCATCGAGCGCGCCGCCGACTGGAGCGAGACGGAGAAGAAGAGCCAGCACGCGAGCCCACTGAGCAGGTAGATCGGGTAGTGGACGGTCGACTTGTTCTTGAAGAGGACGCCGAAGACGACCAGGTAGACGCAGAGGAGCAGAAGCGGGTTCAGCAGCGACCACAGGATCCCGAGCAGCGAGCCCTTGTACTTCGCCTGGAAATCGCGGCGGAACAGGTTCGCGAAGAGCTCGCGGAAGCGATAGAGATCGGCGTAGACCGTCATCTGGAGCGCGCTCTAGTGTAGGGGGTCAACAAACCGTCCTAACAACGGCCGACTAGTCTTCCGCCCGTGAGCAGCCTCGCGGCAATTGCCGCATTCCCCGTGACCGCGTGCACGCTCGCGCTGCTCTTGCGAAGCCCGATCGCGGTCAGGCTCCGGGCGGCGCCCGAGGCGTCGCGCTGGCGCACTCACGCGACCCCTCTCGTCGGCGGGATCGCGATCTACGCGGGCATCGCCGCCGGCATCTGGCTGGCCGTCGCCGTCGGGCCGCTCAGGCCGAGCACGCAGATCGTCGGCCTCTTCGCGGGCGCGACCCTGCTGTTCCTCACCGGTCTGGCCGACGATCTCTGGTCGCTCTCGGCGCGCTGGAAGCTGGCGGCGCAGATCACCGGTGCGGCGATCGTCCTGGCGACCGGCACCACGGTCCAGTTGATCCACAACGAGTGGATCGGGATCCCGATCGGCCTGTTCTGGATCGTCGGCATGACGAACGCGTTCAACCTGCTCGACAACATGGACGGACTCGCGGCAAGCCTGGCCGTGATCGCGGCGTTCTTCTTCGCGGTCGCGGCGATCTGGTACCAGCCGTCGCGCCTCGTCCTCGTGATGTCGATCGCCCTGGCCTTCGCGCTGATCGCGTTCCTGCCGTTCAACCTCCGCCCCGGCCGTCGCGCGCTTGCCTGGATGGGAGACAGCGGCTCGCTCCTGATCGGATTCATGCTTGCGTCGCTCGGCCTCGCATCGAGTTACACCGTCGCCTCGTCGACCTTCGCAACGCTGCTGCTGCCGGTGATCGTTCTCGCCGTCCCGATCCTCGACACGACGCTGGTCACGATCGTGCGGCTGCTCGACGGCCGGCCGGTGACGCAGGGCGGCCGCGACCACAGTTCTCACCGCCTCGTCGCCCTGGGCGCGTCGGAGACATCGGCGGTCATCCTGCTTGCCGTCGTCTCGTTCGCGCTCGGCGCAACGAGCCTCGCCTATGAGGCGTTCGGCAACGGGCGCGTCGCCGCGATCGGGGTGCTCATCACGTTCGTGCTGATCGTGCAGTTCGGAAGCTTCCTCGCAGACGCCGACCGCGGCGACCTGGCGCGGCGGCGCCCGCTGCTCGTGTACACGCGCAGGATCATCGAGGTGATGGTCGACGGCGCCCTCATCGCCGTGTCGTTCCTCGCCGCGTATCTGCTCCGCTACGACGGGATCGGGACGATCTACCAGCGCCAGTACTTCCTGATCGCGCTGCCGATGCTGCTCTTCTGCCGCTACGTGGTCTTCGTCCCCATGGGGATGTACGCGAGCGTCGGGCGGTATGCAGGATCCCGTGACGCAGTCCGGGCGGCGCTTGCGGTCTGTATGGGCTCGGTGCTCGCGGTCGGCCTGCTCGTGCTGACGCAGGAGCCCGCCAGTGGGTTCTCCCGCGACGTCTTCGTGATCGACGCCTTCATCTGCACGGCGGCGATCATCGCCTCCCGGTTCGCGGAGCGCGCGATCCTGCGCGGCGTCGAGCTCACGCACCGCCGCGACGCGCGCAAAGTGCTGATCGTCGGTGCCGGCAAGTCCGGCAGGAGCCTTCTGCGCGAGCTGCGCGAGACGCCGGGGGAACGCGTCGTCGCGTTCGTCGACGACGACGCGAGCCTGATCGGCCGGCGCCTCGGAGGCGTCAAGGTGCTCGGCGGCGTCGGATCGCTCGACACCGCGGTCGAACGCGTGCAGCCCGACACCGTGCTCGTCACGATTCCCGACGCGCCGCGGGCTGCGCTCGACGAGATCGTCGACACGTGTGCCCGGTTCGACGTGACGTGCCGATTCGTCCGGCGCGACGCCGACCTGGACCCCAAGGCCGTCCTCCGCGCATCCAGGTGAGCGCCGAGACAGCCGTGCTCGCGGGCCACGACCGCACGTGGTTCGACCGTCTCGCAGCCGTCTACCCGCTCGTCGTGGGCTACGTCCTGCTCCTGATGCTCTACGGCTGGCAGGTCTCGAAGCACCCGACGCCGTGGAACTTCGTCGACGAGCTGCAGTGGGCTGCACTGTCGCGCGGGGTCGCGCACACCGGTCGCCCGGAGCTGCGCAGCCACCCGGCCGCCTTCCACTCGCTCTACACCTACTTCCTGGCGCCGGCCTGGTGGCTCGGTGCGACCGCGCGGGCCTACGCGGCCGCCAAGTACCTGAACGTCTGCGCGGTCGCCGCGACGCTGTTCCCCGCGTACCTGCTGGCGCGGCTCTTCGCGAGCCGGCCGGCTGCCATGGTCGTCGGGCTCGCAGCGGCGGCAACGCCTGCGATCGCGTACTCGGGGATGCTGATCCCCGAGTCGCTCGCGTACTTCTGGTCGGCCCTGACGATCTGGCTCGTCGCGCGAGCGCTGCTCCGCCCCGGCCGCGCAGCCGGGGCACTGGCAATCGCGTCGCTGCTGATCGCGCCCGTCGTCCGCTCCGAGCTCACCGTCCTGTTACCGGGGTCGTTCATCGCCGCAGGCTTCGCCCTCGCGGGCTCGGAGCGCGGACGGCGCGTCATCGGCTCGTGGACGGTGCGGGAGCGAATTGGCGTGGCGACGTTGATCGTGCTCGGAGCAGTCTGGGCGGGGGCGTTCATGACCCACCATTCCTATTCGTGGGAAGTGGGAACCGCCTTCCACCATCGCCTCATCACGTACGGCCTCTGGGCGATCGGCGCCTACGCGATCGGCGTCGGGATCCTCCCGGTCGTGGTCAGTCTCGCCTGGGCGCTCGGGGCGCGCTGCCGGACGTACGACGAGACCGTCCTGCTCGGCCTGTTCGTCGGCACCGTGGCGTGCTTCGCGATCTACACGGCCGTCAAGGCCTCGTACATCTCGACGCAGTTCGCGATCCGCGTCGAGGAGCGCAATCTCATCTACCTCAGCCCGGTCGTGTTCGCCGTTACCGCCCGCTGGTTCGAGCAGGGGGCGCTGCGCATCTGGGCGTGGGTGGTCAGCGTCGCCGCCGTCGCGTACCTGATCGCGACGACTCCGTACCACGCGTACGAGCACCTGTACTCGGATGCGTTCGGGCTGGCGATCCTCGAGTGGCTGAACCGCACGTGGTACTTCACGAACACCGATCTGAAACGCCTGCTCTTAGGAATCCTCGCGTTCACCGTCGCCGCCGCGATCGCATCGCATGTCCTGCGCAAGCGGAGCACGAAGCCGCGGTACGCGACCGCCGGCCTGATCCTCGCAGCCCTCGTGGGAGCGCTCGTCTTCGGGTGGAACCTGACCGGCGAGATTGCCGCCGCGAACGCGTCGAACTCGATCGCGCGGACGTTCCGCGGCTCGCTCCCGACGCCGCCGGACTGGATCGACCAGGCGACGGGCCGCGCGCGCACGTTGTTCATCGGCCAGTCGCTGCAAGGCTCGAATGCGTTCTGGTCGATCGAGTTCTGGAACCAGTCGATCGGCGATGTCTGGTCGGTCGATGCATCTGTGCCGGCGCCCGGCCCCGGCGTGACGCCGAACTACACGAACCTCGACGGCCAGGTCGACCCGCAGATCCCCGTGCGTTATGCGGTCACGACTCCCGGGGTCGACATGGTCGGCAAACTCGTCGAGAAGGCGGACGGGCTCCGGCTCGTCCGCCTGACGAAGCCGATCCGCATGGCGGACTCCGAGCTCGGCATCACACCGGACGGATGGATGTCGACCAACGCGCAGTACAACCGCTTCGGCGGCCCGGGCTCGCGTCCGGGCACGGCGGTCGTCGTCCTCAGCCGTGCCGCTGCGTGCGGGAACGTCCCGCCCGCGAAGATCACGATCCGGGTCTCACGGCTCGCGATCGACAAGACGAGCGGCCAGCCCATTCCCGGCCGTCTCCTCGCGCTGCGGCGGGCGACGATCAGGTCGACGCCGTGCCAGACGCGCGCGATCCGCATCCCGGTCCGACCGCCGTTCCACATCGATGTCACCGCCAACCGCACCTTCCAGCCCTCGCAGTACGACCTGCGGCAGTTGAGCGTCCAGCTGGGGTTCGACTTCCAGCCGAACGCCACACCCTAGAGCGCCAGCAGGCGCTCGGGGTGCTTGCGGACGAAGCGCGCGATCCCGCGCCAGTGCCACAGCGTTTGGCGCGTGAGCAGGCGCCGGTCGGTGACGGCCTGGTGCTCGTGATCGACGACGGCCGCGGGAACGTACCAGCGCTCCCAGCCTGCGAGCGCTGCCCGGTAGCAGAGGTCGATGTCCTCGCCGTAGAGGAAGAAGCCCTCGTCGAAGCCGCCGAGCTCGTCGAGCATCGCGCGGCGAAGCAGCAGGAAGCCGCCCAGCATCCAGTCGGCGGGCGCGGGCTCGGTCGGCGCCTCGTCGAGGTAGTAGTGGCGCCGCTGGCGCTGGTAGGGGTCGAAGAGCCGCCGCAAGGGCGTGCGCCGCACGATCGTCCCGGCGACGGTCGGGAACCGCCGCCGCGACGGCTGGACGCTGCCGTCCGGGTACAGCATGCGCGGCCCGGCGACGCCGGCGCGCGGATGCCCGCCGAGGAAGGTCGACAGCGCAGCGACGGCACCCTCGCGTGGAACGGCATCCGGATTGACCGCGCAGACGAGCTCGGCGGTCGTCCGCGCGACGCCGAGATTGACGTTGGCGCCGAAGCCGAGCGGCGTGGCGTTGGCGACCAGCAGCGCCGACGCGGGCAGCTCGCCCACGCTGCCCGGCACGTTCGCGATGACAACCAGCTCGTCGACCTGGGGCGCGAGCGCGGGTAGGAGGCGATCGAGCTCGCGCGCGTTGGCGTGCGACACGACGACCGCGGCGACGGTCATCCGAGCACTTCGCGGTAGACGGCGAGCGTCAGCCGTGCCGTCTCGGCCCACGTGAACCGCCGCGCACGCTCGAGACCGGCGGCGACGAGCCGATCGCGGTCGGCGACGGCGCGTCTGAGCGCGTCGCCGAGACGCTCCGGTGACGCATAGACGGCGGCGTCGCCGGCGACCTCGCGCAGCGCGTCGTCGTCGGTCGCGACCACGGGCGTCCCGGTCGCCATCGCCTCAACGACCGGCAGGCCGAACCCCTCGTACCGGGACGGAAAGACGAGCGCGGCCGCGCCGCGGTAGAGAGCGACCAGCTCGTCCTGGGAGACGTACCCGCGGACGTCCGCGCCGCGGTCACGGAGCTGCCGTGCGAGTGCGGCATCCCGCTCGGGGCCGGCGACAACGAGCGGCAGCCCCGCCTCGGCCGCAGCGGCGACGGCCGCCAGCGGGTCCTTGCGCGGCTGGATCGCGCCGACGAACAGGGCGTAGCCGCCCGACCCGCCGTCTTCGCCCGGCGCGAACGCCGGGTCGACGCCGTTCGGCGTGACGACGACCTTCGCGTCGGCGACGCCGTACAGCTCGACGAGATCGCGCTTCGTGCGCTCCGACACGGTCAGCACCCGCACCGCACGACGGACCGCGCGCGGCACGACGATACGAAACGTCAGCCGGTCGAGGCGGCTCATGACGCCCGCGTCGCGCTCGAACGACAGATCGTGCACGGTGACGACCGCCGGGGCGCCCGGGCGCGGCGGCAGCGCGTACTGAAAGTGGACGAGCGCCGGGCGGATCCGCCGGAGCGCGCGGGGAACGGCGATCGCCATGCGGACCTCTTGCACCCGTGTCGGTACCGGGTAGGCCTCGACGCCGGCCGGCACGAGATCCGGCCGCCGTGTCAGCGCCACGACGCGGAGATCGCCCGCCTGCCGGCCGAGCTCGGCGAGCAGGTTCGAGACGTACGTCTCGTCGCCCGTGCGGCGCCGGCCGAGCACGTCGGCGTCGACGACGACCGTGCGACCCTGGCTCACCGCGACGCAGCCTCGACGTAGATCGCCGTCGCCGCGGCCGCGGTGTGGTCCCACGAGAACCGCCGTGCCCGCTCGAAGCCCGCCGCTCGCAGCTCGTCACGGCGGCTGATCGCACGCTCGATGCCCGCGGCAATCGACGCCGGTTCCAGCGGATCGACCAGCTCGGCGGCGCCGCCGGCAACCTCCTCCATCGCGCTGCCGGCGCTCGTGACCACCGGGGCGCCGCAGAGCATCGCCTCGAGCACCGGGATGCCGAACCCCTCGTAGAGCGACGGGTATGCGAGGCAGAGCGCCCCACGCATCAGGCCGGCGAGGTCGGCATCGTCGGGACGACCCAGCCAGCGCACGTGGGGCGCATCGACCTCGACCGTGCCCCACCCGCGCGAGCCGGCGACCCGCAGCTCGACACCGAGCATGCCCGTCGCCTCGACGAGCCGTTCGAGGTTCTTGCGCGGCTCGAGGGTGCCGACCGCCAGGACGTAGTCGCCGCCGGCCGAGGGCCCGTCGGCGCGAAAGACGTCGGGCGACGCGGCGTTGTAGGCGACGCCGATGCGCTCGGACGGGACGCCGGCAAGCTCCTCGACCTCCCGCTTCGTGAACTCGGAGACCGCGAGCACCCTGGTCGCCGCGCGCAGCACCGGTAGGAGCAGAGTCCGCGCGTATGCGCGCGTCCAGGTGGTGAAGAGCTCCGGGTGGCGGACGACCGCCAGGTCGTGCACCGTGACCACCACCGGGGCACTCGAACGGAGCGGCGCTCGGAAGGTCGTGCAGTGGAGGGCGTCCAGACGGCGCGCCTGCAGCGGCAGCAACGCCGGGTACCAGGCGATGTCGCGTGCTGCAGCGGTCGCTCGCCCGGCTCCGCCCCACGTCAGCCGCTTCACCTGCAGGTCGTCACGGCGGCCGAGCCCGTCGAGGAGGCCGCGTACGTAGCGAGCCGTGCCCGCGTTGTCGAGGACGAGCGGGGCGACATCGACGCCCACTCTCACCGGTTCGCCTCCCACGCGCGCAGCATCGTCTCGCCGACGCGCTGCCAGGTGAACCGGCGGGCGTGCTCGATGCCTCGCAGCGCGAGCTCGTCGCGTCTCGCTGCCGCCTCGGCGAGCGCAACCGCCCAGGCTCCGGCGTCGGCGGGGTCGGCCCGGAGCGCGACGCCGCCGGCGGCCTCGTCCATCGACGGGTGCGACGAGGCGACGACCGGCGTGCCGCACGCCATCGCCTCGACGATCGGGATCCCGAAGCCCTCGAATCGGGACGGGTACGCAACGACTGCTGCGCCCCGGTAGAGGCGCGCCAGCTCCTCGTCGGACGGCCGGCCGAGCTTCACGATCCCCGGCGTGTCGAGCGCAGGCTGCTCGCCCCAGCCCCGCCCGCCGGCGACCGCCAGCAGAAAGCGCCCCTGGAGGACTGCATGCGCCTCGACCAGCACCTCGAGGTTCTTGCGCGGCTCGAGCGTGGCGACCGTCAGGACGTAGTCGCCGCCGAGGTCGGCGCGCTCTCCGTCCGGCGTGAACACGGTCCCGACGCCGGGCGGGGCGACATGGATGCGGTCCGGGTCGATGCCGAGCGTGGCGACGACGTCGCGACCCGTGTAGTCCGAGTTGACGAACACCGTGTCGCAGCTCTTGGCATCGTGGTACTTGGCGGCGTGCATCGAGTACGTCCGCCCGGTCACCCACTCGCGATGGTGGAGCGGCACGAGGTCGTGGATCATCGTCGACCGGATGCCGCCTCGCTGCGGCGGATACATCCAGTCGGTGTAGTGGAGCACGTCGACGGGGCCGAGGAAGCGCTCGACGGCGGGGCGCCCGGCGCGGCTCCAGGCCTGCCGCCAGAAGTGCGCGAACGGCAGGAAGCGCAGCTTCAACTCGACCGGCAGCCCTTCGACGGCCGCCGGGATGCGCCGCAGCCCTTCGGGGCTGGTCGGCGCGAAGGCGATGATCTCGGCGTCGGTCGCAACGGCCGACAGCCCGGTGAGCGAGCCGAGGATGTAGTTGCCGATCCCGCTCCGCTCGTGCGAGAGCGGGCTGACGTCGAACGCGATCCTCACGGGTGGAAGTCGAACCGCAGGAAGTGCGCGCCGAGCGGCCGGGTATCGGTGCTCCCCGGGATCACGTGGGCCGGGACGAGCGTCCTGGCGACCCGGAACCGCACCGTGCAGACACGGCCAGGGCCCGGCCGGAGGGGCACGTTGAGTCGCGCGAGCTCGGTCGGAGCGATGCGCGTCGCACCGACCCGCCTGCCGGCGACGTACGCGGTCACGACCTGATCCGAGTGGTAGAGGCTCGCATCGCTCTGGAGCAGCACCGACAGCCGCCCGCCCGTGCACGACGAACGGGCGTAGGTCACGCTGTTGCCCGACCACGTGTCGCCCGGGTCCTGGTAGAGGCCGTGCACCTCGGTCTTGATCACGACGAGCGGCCCGTTCACGCGTACGAGGTTGAGCCCGATTCTCGGATCGCGCCCGATCACCTTGCCCACGAGATCGGTGCCGACGCTGCTGAGCGCGAAGCGGGCGCGCACGACGTGGCCCGCGTCGTCGACGAGCGTGCCGTCCGACCTCGGCTGCACGTGCGTCTCGGGAAGGCCGCCCGGCACGGGGCCGCCGAGGTCGTAGACCGTGTGCACGCTGCGGTTGAAGAACTCGTTCATCCAGACCGCGTGCGGCTCGAGCCGGCCGTCCCACAGGAAGGAGACGTCCGCCCTGCGGCCGACCTGCCGGTCGATCCAGTCGCGGTGCTCGACGCGAATGCCCGCCCACAGCGAGCCGACGGACGCGATGCGAATGCCGTGACGGCCGTTCTGCACGGCCGCGGTGGTGATCACGAAGTAGGCGGCGACCGGGATGGCGAGCAGCGCGAGGTACCTGCGCGGCACGACCAGGAAGAGCAGGCCGGCCGCGACGCAGGCGGCGAGCACGCCCCACTTGATCTGGCCGAGCGAGAGGTAGTGGTCGTTGACCCACCACCAGGGCAGCAGCGCGAACGTGTCCGACACCGCGCTCGTCGTGATGAAGCGGTCGTAGGGGATCACGAACGGGAGCACGGCCGCGACCGCTGCCGCCGCGATGTAGCGCCACCTGCCGCGCGGCACCCGAGTGCCGACGGCGACGAGCGCGGCGAGCGCGAACGGCGCCACGTAGAACATGTTGCGCTCCTCGATCCGCTGCGACTGGCGACTCGCGAATGCCGCAACCTCGATCACGAGCAGCACCGTCACCGGCAGAGAGACTGCGACGAACGCACGTCCGGCGTGCGGAAGCGAGCGAGGGCTCAGCCAGAGCACGAGCAGCGCCGCGAACGGGATCACGCCCAGATAGAGGTCGAGCTCGGCGACGTGCCAGAGCGCGTAGTGCGCGATCGCCGAGAGCGAATAGGAGGTCGCCGTCGCGGCCTGGTAGGCGCCGAGGAGGCTGTACGGCGATCGCCCGCGCGCGACCGTCGCTGCGAGCACGAGAAGCGCCCCGCCCCCCACCACGAGATACGTCGCGGTGAACGAGCGCAGCTGCGCGCGCACCTTTCGCTCGATCAACCCAAGCAAGACGGGTGCGACGAGGATCGCTCCCACGAGCGCCACCGCCTGTGCGCGCGTCAGGTAGGCGACGCCGACGAGCACGAGCACGACGATCTGCTTCGTCACCGTCGGCCGCTCGAGCGTGCTCACGAGCACGAGGCACACGAGCACGAAGAGCGGGTAGAACGCGTTCTCCGTCATGAGCGTCCCGGCGTAGAGGAGCGACGGGACGAGCACGCTGAGGACTGCCGCGACGAGCGCGAGGCCGCTGCCGACGAGCTTGCGTGCGAGAAAATACGCGGGGACCGCAGTGAGCGAGACGACCACGGCGTTGATGCCCTTCGCGACCGCGTAGGCGTGCGGTACCGGGCCGAAGAGCCGCCACGCCGGGGCGATCAGCATCGGGTAGACGAAGCCGTAACCCGACGTGGGCACACCGCGGATCTCGAAGTGCCCGGTCGCGGCGAACGACTTCGCGAGCTCGGAGTAGACGAGCTCGTCGACCATGATCCAGGGCGCGACGATCTGCCGCGTCAGGAGGATGCGCGCGACGGCGGAGCAGCCCACGATCGCGACGAGCCACGCCCACACCGGGATGGCGACGGCCCGGGCCCGCACGCCGGCCACCGCCTGGGTCATCCCACGATCCCGGCGTCGACGGCAGCGCGCGCCAGCGAGACCGGGTCGGCGTGACCCACGTCTGCTGCCGCCTCTGCGATTCGCCGCAGAACCGCGTCGTCGACGGCATCGCCGCCGGCGGCGACCTCGAGCGCCGCCACGTACGCGTCGGCGACGCGCGGGAGCGCGTGCTCACGCTCGACGTAAGCGCGCGCGGCGGCGCCGAGCTCGTCGGCGTGCTCGGCGGCGAACGCGATCGCCGCCTCGAGCATCGGGACCTCGAGCTCGTCGACGGGCACCTTGAGGGCGGCATCGTCGGGGAGCTCGGCGAACCAGCCCACGTCGGACACGACGAGCGCCTTGCCGAGCGACAGGGCGCGCATCACCGAGCCCGACGTCTCGCCCATCGTCGGGTAGCGCAGGTTGACGAGCACGTCGCAGCGCGCCATCAACGACCACATCTGCTCCTCGGGGACGTAGTCGAGCCGCTCGACTCCTTCGGTCAGCCCGAGCCGCTCGAGCCGTCGGTCGAGGTCGAAGCGCTCACCCGACGCGCCTGCGAGCAGGAGCCTGGCGCCGGGCCGGCGTCGGCGCAGGGACGCGAATGCCTGGAGCAGCTGTGGGACGCGCTTGTTCATGTTCAGGAAGCCGAAGCAGCCGATCAGCGGGTCGCCGTCGACGCCGCCGGCCGGCTCGACGCCGAGTGTCGGCCACGCCGGGTGCGGAATGTGCCAGAGCCGCCCCGCGTAGCCCGCGGCGCGGGCCTGCGCGGCGACGAACTGCGAATGGACGATCAGGCCCTGGGCGCGGTCGAGGACGACGCCCGAGAGCGGAAAGCGCTCGGGCTGCGTCTCCCAGAGCAGCGGTAGGAGGTTGTCGAGCACGCCGAGACCGAGCAGGCGGCCGGGCACTCCGAGCTCACGTTCCATCGCGTCGAGGTAGCCGCGCGGATCGCCGCGGCCGATGGTAATCCCGGCGACGAGGTGGTGGAGGACGAACTCGTGCAGGACGACGACGCCGGGGCTCGCGCGGAGCTCGTCGACGATCCAGCCGTGGGCGTCGGGATCGTTGCCGACGTGGTAGAGGGCGACGTCGGCGGCGGGCCGGCGCTTCCCCGGTTCCGCGACGACCACCTCGACGCGCTCGCGCAGGGCCGGGAGAAGCAGCGTCGAGTAGTCGGCGACGCCCGATCGCGACGGCGGGAGCGGCGAGTAGTAGGCGACGCGCACGCAGGCTCACCGCAGGAGCGCGTCGATGCACGCGTCCCAGTTCACCTGCCGCGCGACGGCCTGGCCGGCCCGGCCGAGCGCCTTCGCCTCGTCGACGTGGGTGCCGAGGTAGACGCACGCAGCAGCCAGCGACGCCGACTCGGGCGCGACGACGACACCGGTCTCGCGGTCGCGCACGACCTCGAGCGGACCGCCCGCATCGGCCGTCGTCACGACGGGCTTCGCTGACAGGAACGCCTCGTAGGGGACCATGCCGAAGTCCTCGTCGACCGGCGCGTAGTAGACGGCGAGGCAGCGCGCGTAGAGGTCGGCGAGCGCGTCGTCCTCGACGCGGCCGGTGAACTCGACCTGGCCGTTCAGGCCGCCGGCGAGCCGCTCGAGGCGCTCGCGGTCGGGGCCGTCGCCTGCGATCACGATGCGGAGCGACGGCTCCGAACGCGCGGCCTCGATCAGCAGGTCGATGCGCTTCGCACGGTCGAGCCGGTTGACGGACAGCACGAAGCCCTCGGGCTCGGCCGTGCGGTAGGGCAACGACTGCGGCGGATGGGGCAGCACCTCGGCGTCGATGCCGTTGAAGCGGCGCAGGCGGTCGGCGACGTTCTGCGAGGTCGCGAAGACACGGCGCGCCTCGCCGAGCGCGACGGCGTCGAGCCGCTCGACTGCCTGTCGCGTCGCACGGTCCTCGGGCGATTCGGAGAACTGCCCGAGTTCGGTCCGGTCGTAGTCGTACGCCTGCCGGAACTGGTGCAGCACCCACGCGACCTTGTTCGGGTGGCGCACGCAATACGCAGGAAACTTCGTCGCAATCACACGGTCGATCGGACGGCCGTCCGACTCGGTCAGGTCGACCAGCCGCCACAGGAAGGCCTGGTCGAGGACACGTGTGCCCGGGTACCACTTGAACGGGATCGTGACGAGTTCCGTCTCGTGGCCGCGCGCCCGGAACGCCGAGACCAGGTCGTCGGCCATCACCTCGGCGCCGCCGTGCACAAACGGCACTTGCGGCGCACAGACTGCGATCCTCACGGCTGCTGGTTGAGCTCGAGCCGGGTGATGCGCTCGTCCAGGTCGTCGATCAGCTTGAGCACGGCGTCGTTGAAGGCGCGCTGGTCGGCCAACGCGGGCTCGACGTACCAGCGCATGAGACGCCGTAGCATCGCCTTGACCGGGCCGCCCTTCCCGACGATTGGCCGCTCGGCCGAGACGGGCCACATACGCTCGGCCTGGTCGCGAACGCTGAGTCGAATCTGCGCCGGCGGGACGTCGGCCGCGCGCGGACCCGCGGCGCGGACCTCCTCCTTGAGCCGCGCGAACAGCACGGCCACGTCGGTCGTCTCCTCCGGCTCCGCCATGGGCGGGAGTGTAAAGACCCCTGGTTACGGCGCTGTTAGCTGGGCGCCGGGAGAGCAGATAGCGGCTCCAAATCCGGACACCCCTACACGGAGACCGGAAACAACGGCCGGCGCGCCGGCTGGAGATAGGAGCCCTCGAAAACCGGACAGCTTCTGGCTGGGTGGGCTCGGGCGGGTCCCATGCTGGCGCAAGCCAGTGTTTGTGTATGTTCCCTGAATGGCGACAGCCGCTCGGGCGGTTCCGGTGCGTATCGGGGTGTATGCGCGGATCTCGTCTGACCGGGATGGGGAGCGGCTG
>DATIXY010000098.1:0-4075 GCA_035518115.1 Gaiellaceae bacterium
CGCGAGCAGGCTCGTGCGACATGGTCGACATGGTCCACACCTCCTTTGCTCTTCGAGTCTCGGGCGGAGACGTCTGGCCGCCATCGGGGTCGGCCCCGATTGCGGCTGCCCGAAGTCCGCGCGTCCAGGCCAATACTGGCAAGGGGCACGGGACGGTCAAACCCTCCCCCGGGCATGCCCGACACGGGCATCCAACCCAAAACGGCTCGTTGCCTGACCTGCAAAAAGGGCCCGCCTGGATTCGAACCAGGGACCAACGAATTATGAGTTCGCTGCTCTAACCGCTGAGCTACGGGCCCACGCGGTTCCAGCGTAATCGCTTGCGAGCGCAGGGCTAGACTCCCTGCCGATGAAGGTCTTCCAGGCCGAGCGCCACTTCCAGACGACCGGGGGCCTCCACGTCACCGACATCACCGAAGAGGTGGCGGAGATCGTCCGCGAGTCCGGGGTCGTCGACGGGATCTGCTGCATCTACTCGCCCCACACGACCTGCTGCGTTCGGGTCAACGAGTACGAGCGCGGCATGTTCGAGGACTTCGGCGCCCTGCTCCGCCGGCTGATCCCGCACGAGACCTACTACGCCCACGACGACTGGGACCGGCGCACCGAGAACATCTGCGAGGAGGACATGGAGGTCGGGAACGGCCACGCCCACTGCATGTCGATGCTCCTCGGGTCGGCCGGCGAGTCCGTCCCGGTGGCGGATGCCGCCCTCGAGCTCGGCCAGTGGCAGCGGATACTCTTCATCGAGCTCGACCGCTCCCGGCCGCGCCGCTGGGTCTGCAAGGTCGTCGGCTCGTAGGGCTAAGCGGGGACGAGCGCCGCGATCTCGCGCCGCTCCGCCAGCTGACGCAGGGCCCCCGACTCGAGCTGCCGGACGCGCTCGCGCGTGAGCCCGAGCACGCGCCCGATCTCCTCGAGCGATTTCGGCTCCACGCTCTCCCCCAGCCCATATCGCATCTTCAGGATCTGCCGCTCTCGGTCGGGCAGCTCGTCGACCGCGCGGTGCAGCGCCCGCTCGGTCAGCTCGACCTCGACCTGCTCCTCCGGTGTCGCCTCGTCGCTCGCGAACATCTCGCCGAACGCATTCGATCCCTCCTCGCCGACCGGCTTGTCGAGCGACGCGACCGCGCGGGCGGCAGCGTGCACCTCCTGCACCTGCTTCAGCGGCAGCTTCGACCGCTCTGCGATCTCGTCGTCCGTCGGCGCCCGTTCGAGCTCGGCGACCAGCTCGCGCTCGACGCGAGAGATCCGCTGCTCCCGCTCGGCGATGTGCACCGGGATCCGGATCGTGCGCGCCTTGTTCGCGACGCCACGCTGCACGGCCTGGCGAATCCACCACGTCGCATAGGTCGAGAACTTGAAGCCTTTCCGCCAGTCGAACTTCTCGGCCGCCCGGATCAGCCCGATGATCCCCTCCTGGATCAGGTCGAGCAGCACGAGGCCGTGCCCCTGGTAGCGCTTCGCGATCGACACGACGAGGCGCAGGTTCGAGTTGACGAGCAGGTCCTTCGCCTCCTTGTCTCCACGCTCGATCCGCTTCGCCAGCTCGACCTCCTCGGCGGCCGTCAAGAGCGGGTAGCGCCCGGCCTCGTTCAGGAACAGCTGCAGCGAGTCGGTCGTCGCCGAGGCGATCTGGTCGTTGGTGTACGGAACGGGCTCGTCGAGCGCGCGCGAGCAGTCGTCGGTCAGCTCGATCCCGCGTGACTCGAAGCGCTCGACCAGCGCTTCCACGTCCTCCTCGTCGAGCTCGAGCCGCTGCGTGATCTCGCGCAGCTCCGTCAGGTGCACGCACCCGTGGTCGTCGCCGTGCTCGAGCAGCAGCCCGATCGGATCGTGGGTCATGTCATGCGCCTTCCCGTCTCGCCCATGCTCTAACCGGGACGGCGGGCAGGTCAACCCCTTCCGGAATGTTTACAGGCGACCGACGGTGCGCTCATCCGAAGCGGGAACCCTGGCCGGTCGTGGCGCCCTTCGACGACATCCGCCCTGCCCCGCCCGTCCCGCCGCCGACCGGGTCGCTGGCGCTGTGGGTCTGGCTCGTGATCGCCCTGCTCGTGGTGGTCGCGGCCGGTGTCGTCCTGGCGTCGAGGCACTAGGCCCGAGCCGACGAGGTACGATCCGACGCCGTGTGGTGGCTGTGGCTCCCGCTGATCGTTCTCGCCTCGCTCCTGATCGTTTTCGGGCTGCTCGTCTTCCTGGGCCGATTCCGGAACGGCGCGCTCCTGCGCCCGATCGTCACGCAGCTCTCGAAGATCGGCTTCATTCGCCGCATGTTCCAGCGCATGAGCACGGCGGCGATCGAGCGCCAGAATCCTGAGCTCGCGAGCGCGCTGAAGAAGATCAACACCGTCGCCGCAAACCCGAACCCCCAGGCGATGCAGAAGGCGATGAGCCGCCTCACCCCTGCCGAGCGCCGGGCGTACATGGACGCGGCTCGTGAGCAGCAGGGCGACGGCTCGCTCGACAACATCGGCCGGCAGGAGCGCCGGCGCATCGAGCGGCAGTCGCGTGGTGGACGCCCGACCGGCGGCGGCACCGCGTCGCGCAAGCGCAAGCGGCGCTAGCGGGGAGCAGCGATGCGCTGTGACGTGCTGATCCTGGGCGCGGGCTTCGGCGGGCTCGAGCTCGCGACCACGCTGTCCGAGTCGCTCGGAGACGACATCGACGTCGTGCTGGTCGACGACGGCGACGCCTTCGTCTTCGGATACTCGAAGCTCGATGTCATGTTCGGCCGGACGACGCTCGACGCCGTTCGGCTCCCGTATCGCGATCTCGCGAAGCCGGGCGTGCGTTTCCTGCAGGAGACGATCACGGCAATTGATCCCGAGCAGCGGAGCGTCACGACGAACGCCGGATCGCACGAGGGCGATGTGCTGGTGGTGGCGCTCGGGGCCGACTACGACTTCGACGCGACGCCGGGGCTCATCGAGGCCGGAAACGAGTTCTACTCCGTCGCCGGCGCCGAACGGCTCGCCGGGCTGCTGCCGTCGTTCTCCAGGGGGCGTGCAGTCGTCGGCGTCTGCGGTGCGCCGTTCAAGTGCCCGCCGGCGCCGAGCGAGGCGGCGCTGCTCCTGCACGACCACCTCCTCACGCGCGGCGTGCGCGACGACTGCGAGATCTCGTTCGTGATCCCGTTCGGAACCCCGGTCCCTCCGTCGCCCGAGACCTCGCGGGCGCTCGTCGAAGCCTTTGCGGAGCGCGGTATCGAGTTCATCCCGCAGCGTCGCGTCGCGTCACTCGACGGGGCGCGCGGCGTGGTTGTGCTCGATGACGGCACCGAGCTTCCCTACGACCTCTTCCTCGGTGTGCCCCGGCACCGCGCGCCCGACGTCGTGATCGCCAGCGGGATGACCGAGGACGGTTACATCCCGGTCAGCTCGCGGACGCTCGAGACCCGGTACCCGTCGGTCTATGCAGTCGGCGACGTCGCGACGGTCGGCGTCCCGAAGGCGGGCGTGTTCGCCGAGGGCGCAGCACGCGTCGTCGCGCGTTCGCTGATCGCGCGCCGGCGAGGGGGCGACGAGGCCTCTCTCTACGACGGGCGCGGCTCCTGCTACATCGAGTTCGGCGGCGGCGGCGTCGGCCGGGTCGACGTCGACTTCCTCGGCGGCCCGAAGCCGACCGGAACGTTTCAGGCCCCGTCGGACGCGCTGGTCGCCGAGAAGGAGCATTTCGGGGCCTCCCGGCGCGCGCGCTGGTTCGGCACTTGACGGACGAGCAGGGCTTCTTCGGCGAGAACGTCGCAGCGACCTACGACGAGCGCACGGCCGGCATGTTCGCGCCGGAAGTCGTCGGGCCGGCGGTCGACCTGCTCGCGGAGCTCGCCGGCGACGGCGCCGCGCTCGAGCTCGGCGTCGGCACGGGCCGGCTCGCGCTGCCGCTCGCCGAGCGCGGCGTGCGGGTCGCCGGCATCGACAGCTCCGAGGCGATGGTCGCGCGCCTGCGCACGAAGCCGGGAGCGGAGAGCATCGAGGTTGCGATCGGCGACTTCGCGAGCACGCGTGTCACGGGTGAGTTCGCCGTCGTCTACCTCGTGTTCAACACCATCTTCAACCTCGTGACGCAGGATGCG